>NZ_JBIBUW010000002.1:0-458158 GCF_043079785.1 Streptomyces sp. NPDC015139
GGCAGGTCCTGGACAGCGTCCGGGTGCCGGGCGACCACGCCGCGCGGTCCGGCGACTCCTCGCGGCCCGCCTGATCCTCCCGGGCCGTCCGGCCGTCCGGCCGACGGCGAAGGAGTCCCTGAGGACGCCGAAGGGGCCGCCCGCACCACGGATGGCGGGCGGCCCCTTCGGGTGTGACCGGGGGACCTGAGGTCAGGAGGCCTTGGCCTTCTCCTCGGTCTTGCTCGCGGCGGCGACCGGAGCCGGCTTGGCGGCCTCGTAGAACTCCTCGCGGGGGTTCTCCATGGCGCCCAGGGAGACGACCTCGCGCTTGAGGAACATGCCGAGGGTCCAGTCGGCGAAGATGCGGATCTTGCGGTTCCAGGTCGGCATCGCCAGACCGTGGTAGCCACGGTGCATGTACCAGGCGAGACGGCCCTTGAGCTTGATCTTCATCTTGCCCATGACGATCATCGCCACGCCCTTGTGCAGGCCGAGACCGGCGACCGCACCCTTGTTGGCGTGCTCGTACTCCTTCTGCGGGAAGCCCCGCATGCCGGAGATCACGTTGTCGCCGAGGGCACGGGCCTGGCGCAGCGCGTGCTGGGCGTTCGGCGGGCACCAGGCGTTCTCGTTGCCCGCCTTGCGGCCGACGAGGTCCGGGACCTGCGCGTTGTCACCGGCGGCCCAGATGTAGTCCGTGCCCTTGACCTGGAGGGTCGGCTCGCAGTCCACGTGGCCGCGGGGGCCGAGGGGCAGACCGAAGCGGGCGAGGGCCGGGTTCGGCTTGACGCCGGCCGTCCAGACGATCGTGTTGGAGTCGACCTCGAGGCCGTTCTTCAGCACGACGTGGCCGTCGACGCAGGAGTCCATGGAGGTGGAGAGGTAGATCTCCACGCCCCGGCTCTCCAGGTGCTCCTTGCCGTACTGGCCGAGCTTCGGGCCGACCTCGGGAAGGATCTTGTCCGCGGCGTCGACGAGGACGAAGCGCATGTCCTCGCGGGAGACGTTCTTGTAGTACTTGGCCGCGTCCCGGGCCATGTCCTCGACCTCGCCGATGGTCTCCGCACCCGCGAAGCCACCGCCGATGAAGACGAAGGTGAGCGCCTTGCGGCGAATGTCCTCGTCGTTCGTGGAGTCGGCCTTGTCCAGCTGCTCCAGGACGTGGTTGCGCAGGCCGATGGACTCCTCGATGCCCTTCATGCCGATGCCCTGCTCGGCGAGGCCGGGGATCGGGAAGGTGCGGGAGACCGCGCCCATCGCGATGACGAGGTAGTCGAAGGGCAGCTCGTACGCCTCGCCCACGAGCGGGGCGATCGTGGCGACCTTGCGGTCCTGGTCGATGGTGGTGACCCGACCGGTGAGGACCTCCGCCTTCGGCAGCACGCGTCGCAGCGGGACGACGACGTGGCGAGGGGAGATGCTGCCGGCGGCGGCTTCGGGGAGGAAGGGCTGGTAGGTCATGTACGACCGGGGGTCGACGACCGTGACGGTCGCCTCGCCGTAGCGCATCTTCTTGAGAATGCGCCGAGCTGCGTACAGGCCTACGTACCCACCGCCTACTACGAGGATCCTGGGACGCTCCGTGGTGCTCATGCCATCGAGTATCCACCCGCCTCGACAGGGGTGCTCGTGCGCCCCTTCACAAGCTTCGGCAGGTGCTGTGCTAAACTCCGCGGCCCGCGTGACGCAGGTCATGTCACCCGGGGGGAACCGCTGGGCGGTCTGACCCGTTGTCAAGGCCGCGTGAGCTGCCTCTCTTCGTCCGGCGGGTCGTCGTGAGCACTTCGCAACGCCCCCGGAGCACCCCCCTCACGGGCCCTCGCGCACCTACCTACTGAACATGTTCAAACACCCCGGGAACCCCCGGAAGGGCCGATCGGCCCCCTTCCACGGCCCTGCGGGACGGAATCTCTTGTGAAGAACTTCACGAACTTTCCCGACCGGCCGTCACCGAGGGGCCCCGAAAGGGCCCCTCAGCCCCGCTCAGACGTTATCCGACCTGCTCAGCCGACGGCTACCGGTCAGTAACCGAAGAGAGCTACGCCACCGACCACGCGATGCCGTCGAGGATGTCGTGCTCGCTGACGACGACCTCCTCGGCGCCGATCCGTTCCATGATCGACAGCAGCACGAGGGCCCCGGCTCCGATGACGTCGACCCGGCCGGGGTGCATCGACGGGATCGCGGCGCGCTCGGCGTGCGTGGAACGCAGCAGCCGTCCGGTGATCTCGCGTACGCGGTCGTGGGAGATGCGGGAGTGGTGGATGCGCGCGGAGTCGTACTCCGGCAGGTCCTGGGCGATCGCGGACACGGTGGTGACCGAGCCCGCGAGGCCCACCAGGGTGTGCGCCTCGCGCAGCGGAACCGTCCGCTCGGCGAGGTCGAGAGCGGCCTCGATGTCGGCCCGCATGGCGGCGATCCGCTCCTCGGTGGGCGGGTCGCTCACCTTGCCGTCGCGCACCAGGTGACGTTCCGTCATCCGCACGCAGCCGACGTCCACGGAGCGCGCGGCCGCGACGTGGTCCCCGCCGACGACGAACTCGGTGGAGCCGCCGCCGATGTCCACGACGAGGAAGGGCCTGGTGAGGTCGTCACGCCCCGTCAGTTCCCTGGTGGCGCCGGTGAAGGAGAACTCGGCCTCCTGGTCCCCGGTGATGACCTCCGGCTCCACACCGAGGATGTCCACGACACCGCGGACGAACTCGTCCCGGTTCTCCGCGTCGCGGGAGGCCGAGGTGGCGACGAAGCGGAGCTTCTCGGCGCCGTGCTCCTTGATGATCTCCGCGTACTCGCGGCAGACGGCGAAGGTCCGCTCCAGCGCCTCGGGGGCGAGCCGGCCGGTGCGGTCGACTCCCTGGCCGAGCCGGACGATCGTCATGCGCCGGTCCAGGTCGACGAGTTCGCCGGTGGCCGGGTCCGCGTCGGCGACCAGCAGACGGATGGAGTTCGTACCGCAGTCGATGGCGGCGACCCGGGTCACTTGCCGTCCTCCTCGACGGGCCTGGCGGCGAAGAAGCCGTCCTCAGTGGCGTCCACCTGCCACTCCTCACCGCACGGGGGCCCGGACGGCGTCACGCACGGCCCCTTGCTCCACCACTCCGGCAGCATGGCGATCGCCTCGTCGCCGAGCGGGTTCACGCCCGGCCCCGCGGCCAGCGAGTGCGCCACGAGTACGTGCAGGCACTTCACCCGGTCCGGCATGCCGCCCGCGCTGGGGAAGCCGGCCAGGACCTCGATCTCGTCGCGGCGCCGGATGTAGTCCTCGTGCGCGGCCCGGTAGGCGGCGGCCAGCTCGGGGTCGGTGCCCAGCCGCTCGGTCATCTCCTTCATGACGCCGTTCGCCTCCAGCGTGCCGATCGCCGAGGCGGCGCGCGGGCACGTCAGGTAGTACGTCGTCGGGAAGGGCGTGCCGTCGGGCAGGCGCGGCGCCGTCTCCACGACGTCCGGCTGGCCGCAGGGGCAGCGGTGCGCGATGGCCCGCAGGCCCCGCGGCGGGCGGCCGAGCTGCTGCTTGAAGGCCTCGACGTCCGCGTCGGTGGGCTCGGTGTGCGGAGTGGGCGGCGGAGGCGTTTCCATGACTGCTTTCAGGGTGGCTTTCTGTCGGTGACCGGCCGGGGCCGGCTACTGGTCGGAGGCGTCGGACTTGTCGACGCCGTCCCAGACGTTCGCGTACCAGGGCCGGTGCGCGGCCCGGAGATCGGTGCGGGACTGCTTGGCGGATCCCGGGTCCACCACCACGTACCCGGTCTCGCCGGGCTTCACGTAGTGCAGCCGGTGCCGGATCTGCTGCTCGGCGTAGGCGTCGTCCTGCCAGCGCGCCTTGAGGTCCCGCAGCTGCTCGACGCGCCGGCGGGCCTGTTCCTGGCGGTGCTGCAGGTCGGCGATCTCCGCGCGCTGGGAGACGTACTGCCGCATCGGGTAGGCGAGGGCGACGATCATCGAGCACAGCACCAGCGCGAGCAGGGCCGCGCGGCCGGTGAGCCGCGAGCGGCGCGCCTGGCGCTTGGTCTGGGAGCGGTAGACGCGGGCCGCCGTCTGCTCGCCGAGCAGCCGCAGCCTGGTCGCGGTGGAGAAACGGTCCCGGTCCTTCACGGCCATCTGGTCCTCCGCCTCCCCTTTCACGTGCGTACGTCCCCGGACACGGTACGGGACCGGGGACGGGGACGTACGTACGACTGGCTAAGACTTAGCCCGGTGGAGGTCAGCCCTTGGAGACCTCGTGGTGGCCGCGGAAGCGCGGGAAGGCGCTGCGGCCGGCGTACACCGCGGCGTCGTCGAGGATCTCCTCGATGCGCAGCAGCTGGTTGTACTTGGCGACGCGCTCGGAGCGGGCCGGGGCGCCGGTCTTGATCTGGCCGCAGTTGGTGGCGACGGCGAGGTCGGCGATGGTGACGTCCTCGGTCTCGCCGGAGCGGTGGGACATCATGCACTTGAAGCCGTTGCGCTGGGCCAGCTCGACGGCGTCCAGGGTCTCGGTGAGCGAGCCGATCTGGTTCACCTTGACCAGCAGGGCGTTGGCCGCGCCGTCCTCGATGCCGCGGGCGAGGCGCTCGGGGTTGGTGACGAACAGGTCGTCGCCGACCAGCTGGACCTTGTCGCCGAGACGGTCGGTGATGACCTTCCAGCCGGACCAGTCGTCCTCGAACAGCGGGTCCTCGATGGAGACGAGGGGGTAGGCCGCGACGAGCTCCTCGTAGTACTCCGTCATCTCGGCGGCGGAGCGCTCCTTGCCCTCGAAGAGGTACTTGCCGTCCTTGTAGAACTCGGAGGCGGCCACGTCGAGCGCGAGGGCGATCTGCTCGCCGGCGACGTAACCGGCTTCCTTGATCGCTTCGAGGATGAGGTCCAGGGCGGCGCGGTTGGAGTCCAGGTTCGGGGCGAAGCCGCCCTCGTCGCCGAGGCCGGTGGACAGGCCCTTGCTCTTCAGGACCTTCTTCAGCGTGTGGTAGACCTCGGTGCCCCAGCGCAGCGCCTCGGAGAAGGACTCCGCGCCGATCGGGGCGATCATGAACTCCTGGATGTCCACGTTGGAGTCGGCGTGCGAGCCGCCGTTCAGGATGTTCATCATCGGCACCGGCAGCAGGTGCGCGTTCGGGCCGCCCAGGTAGCGGAAGAGGGGGAGGTCCGAGGCCTCGGAGGCGGCGTGCGCGACGGCCAGGGAGACGCCGAGGATGGCGTTGGCGCCGAGCGAGCCCTTGTTGTCGGTGGCGTCCAGGTCGAACATGGCCTGGTCGATCAGGCGCTGCTCGGTGGCGTCGTAGCCGACCAGCTCCGGGCCGATCTGCTCGATGACGGCGAGGACGGCCTTCTCGACACCCTTGCCCTGGTAGCGGTTCGGGTCACCGTCGCGCAGCTCGATGGCCTCGAAGGCACCCGTGGAGGCGCCGGACGGGACGGCGGCACGACCCGTGCTGCCGTCGTCGAGGCCGACCTCGACCTCGACCGTGGGGTTGCCTCGGGAGTCCAGGATTTCCCGGGCTACGACGACGTCGATGGACGGCACGAGCATCTCCTTCTTGGATGTGACGCTGGAAGTGCGGGGCTGGGTGCCTCACGGCTCCGGGCCTTGCGCCTAGAGCCTATCCGTCCACGGGCCGTCGGCCACCGACCGACCGCCCCGTGGACAGGGCGGGACACGCAGACGGTACCCATTGTTCACCGTCGGAACAAAGGGGGGAGCGATGAAGAACAGGGAAAGGGCCGGAAGCGGACCGGGAGACGAAAAACCCCGCCCCGGCGCGTACGGGGGAAAGACGCGCCGGGGCGGGGAGCCCGTGGGGACGGGGGTGACCCTCACGGGGTCTTCGGGGTGGGCACCTCCAGGGTGCGCACCGGGGATGTGAGGGCGCTGTGGTCCGGCCGGGAGCCGGGTGTCACTTCAGGTGCAGCTGCTGACCGGGGAAGATCATGTCGGCGTCCTCGACGATGTCCTTGTTCAGCTCGAAGAGCTTCTTCCAGCCGCCCTGGACGTGGTGCTTCGTGGCGATGGTGCTGAGGGTGTCGCCCTTGACGACCTTGTACTCGCCGTCGCCCTTCTTGACCTTCTTGCCGGTCGGGGTGGTGACGGTCTTGCTCGCGGCCGGACGCTCGGCGGACCGGGAGGCGGCCTGCGTGTCGGTGGAGCGGGTGGTGGTGGTCGTCTTCGACGAGGAGCCGGTCGTCGAGGTGGAGCCGGTCGAGCCGTTGTAGGGGGTGCTCGACAGACCCGTGCCGCAGACCGGCCAGGCGCCCTTGCCCTGGGCGGCGAGGACCTTCTCGGCGACGGCTATCTGCTGCGCCTTGCCGGCCTGGTTGGCCTGCGGGGCGTAGGCGGTGCCGCCGTACGCGGCCCAGGTGGAGGCGGAGAACTGCAGACCGCCGTAGTAGCCGTTTCCGGTGTTGATGGACCAGTTGCCGCCGGACTCGCACTGGGCGACCGCGTCCCACTGGGAGGCGGTGGCGGCGGAGGCGTTGCCGGCCGCCATCAGCGGAGCGGCGACGGCGGCACCGGTGACACCGGCGAGCGCGACGGCGCGGACGGCCTTGGACGGACGACGGTGCTTGCCCTTGCTGGAGAACAGCATGGATCGATCCCCTCACCGACGCCTGCGAGGTGAGCTGTCGGGTTCGGGCCGGTTGAGTTGCCCGGCCGCACTCCCGCTTGCGCGGAGTGCGGCTTCACCCCAAGCCGGTGCCGGCTCAACTGCCGGCAACGGCACTTACCTTGGGTCCCCCGCTCCTGCCTACGGCGCATGACGCGACGACTGTTCCCGGGCAACCGCTGGCAGGATTCGGCGTTGCGACTGCCGGGGCTCGTGGTGACGAGCGGCCTTGACCGTAGACACGCGATCCGCGGAATTTCAAAGACGATCAGGGCTTCTGAGACTCATCCCACACTTTCACCAAACCGGACATTAGCGCCGCAAGTGGGGCGCCAACTCCCGCTATCCGGCGTCCGTTTCGGTACCGATTTCCAGGGTCTGACCGGCAGTGATGCGGTTCGGGTCGGACCCGATCTCCTTCTTGTTGTCGGCATAGAGGGCGCGCCACCCGCCCTCGACCGCAAGGGACTCGGCGATGGAGGCGAGCGAGTCGCCCTGACGCACGGTGTAGTCGTCCTCCCCACGGGAGGCGTGACGGCCGGTCGAGGTGGAGTCCTGACCGTTTGTCACGTTTTCGTCCGCGCTCTCGCCGCGGTGACGTCCGCCACTGCTGAGCGCGCCGGTGTCGACCAGGCTCCAGGATCCGGCGTTCTGCTGGGAATTGTCCGAGTTGCCGGCATCCGGAACGGCCGTGGGCGAGCCGCCGCCCTCCTGCGAGCTTCCGGCGTCACCGGTGTCAGGGGAGGTGGACTTGTCCGACTTGGGGGCGTTGGTACCGGTCGAGTCGCCCTCGGTGCCGTGCCCCTTGCCGCCCTTGTCCGGGTGGGAGGTGGACTTCCCGTGCGCGTCACCGGAGGAGTCCGAGTCGGCCTTGGAGCCGGAGGAGCCGGTGGAGTCGGAGGCGGAGGAGTCGTCGGACTTCGACGAATCCGGCAGACCGGACGACGGGGAGGTGTCACCCGATCCGGACGAGTCGCCCGAATCCTGCGCGTTCCCGGACTCGTCGACGCCCGTGTCCACGTCCAGGGAGCCGGAGTTCTGGGTCAGCCCGGAGAGCAGGGCGCAGGTGGCCCACGGGGTGGTGCCCCGGTCGGCCAGGATCTTCTCGGCGACGGAGATCTGCTGCGAGCGGCTGGCCTCGTCGGCGCTGTAGGCGTACTGCCCGCCGCCGTACTTGTCCCAGTCCTCCTGCGATATCTGGAGTCCGCCGTAGTAGCCGTTGCCGGTGTCGGCGCTCCATGAACCGCCGCTCTCGCACTCGGCCACCTTGTCCCACGTGGTGCCGTCGGCCGCGTTGGCGCTCGCCGCGCCGAGCAGCGGGATGGCGATGGCGGAGCCGGTCACTCCGGCCGCGACGAGGAGAGCTGGAGCCTGACGGGGGCGACGATGGCGGCCGTTCCCGGAGAGCATGCGGAAGCCTTTCGTGCGACAGCAGGACCGACGCGGCGGATGGTGCTCGTCGCCACGCTGAGGGAGGAACGTATCGGCAGACGATCACTTGTCACAAGTTCATGCCGCGCAGATCACGTGAAGATCACAGAGTTGAACGCCTGTCGTGTTGACGGTTCTACGAACTCCGGGCCGGTCCCTCGCCGGTTCCCCCGGTGGCCGGGGTGGCCGGAGCGAACTCCACGGGCAGGGTGCGCAGGCCGCGCATGATGAGTCCGCCGCGCCAGCGCAGTTCGGCCGGGTCGGCGGCGAGCCGGAGGTCGGGCAGGCGGGTGAGGAGAGTGGCGAGCGCGGTCTGGCCCTCCAGGCGGGCGAGCGGCGCGCCGAGGCAGTAATGGATGCCGTGGCCGTAGCCGAGGTGCTGGTTGTCGCGGCGGGCGAGGTCCAGCACGTCCGGGTCGGCGAACCGCGCGGGGTCCCGGTCGGCCGCCGCCAGCACGACCAGCACCGGGTCGCCCGGCGCGATGTCCTGCCCGCCGACGGTGAGCGGCTCGGTGGCGAACCGCCAGGTGGCCAGCTCCACCGGCCCGTCGAAGCGCAGCAGTTCCTCCACCCCGGTCTCCAGGAGGTCCCGCTCCCCCCTCGCCAGGGACTCCTGCAGCCGCCGGCGCTGTTCGGGGTGGGTGAGCAGGGCGTAGGTGCCGTTGCCGATGAGGTTGACCGTGGTCTCGAAGCCGGCGAACAGGAGGATGAAGGCCATGGCGGCGGCCTCGTTCTCGGTGAGGTGCTCCCCGTGGTCGGAGGCGCGGATGAGGCCCGAGATGAGGTCCTCGCCGGGGTCCGGCTCGGCGGGCAGGGCCGCCCGCTTCTTGTGGATCAGCTCGGCCAGGTAGCCGCGCATCTTCTTCACCGACCGCGCGACCCCGCCCCGCGGTCCGCCGCCGTGCCGGATCATCATCCCGGCCCAGTCCCGGAAGTCGTCCTGGTCCTCGCGCGGGACGCCGAGGAGGTCGCAGATGGCGTAGATGGGCAGCGGGAAGGCGAACTCGTGGATGAGGTCGGCGGAGCCACGCTCGGCGAACCGGTCGATGAGATGGTCGGTGAGCTCCTGCACGCGGTGCGCGAACTCGGCGACCCGGCGCGGGGTGAACGCCTTGCTGACGAGCCGGCGCAGCCGGGTGTGGTCGGGCGGGTCGATGTTCAGCAGGTGCGTCATCAGCTCGGCCTTGCGCTCACCGGGGATGCCGGTCTTCCCCTTGGCGTGCGCGGGCTCGTCGTGATGCGCCGGGTTCTTGCTCAGCCGCTGGTCGGCCAGGGCCTGCTTGGCGTCGGCGTAGCGGGTGACCAGCCAGGCCTCGACACCGCTGGGCAAGCGGGTGCGGTGCACCGGCGCGTGCTCGCGCAGCCAGGCGTAGGCGGGATACGGGTCGGTGGCGAACTCCCAGGTGAAGAGCTCGGGCGCGGAAGCGGGGGCGGTCGAGGGGCGGGGCTGGTCGGTCACCCCTCGACGGTATCCGGACGGGCCCGCCGTCCCGCCCGCGGTGTCGTGCCCCGCGCCGCCGGGTTCCGTACCCTCGGGCCGCCCCGGCCCCGCTACTCCTCCTGCGGCGCCGGGCCGTCCGCCCCGCCCGTGCCCTCCGCCGCGCGTATCGCGTCCCGGTAGACCCGTGCCGCCGCGCGCAGCGCCGCTTCCGGGTCGACGCCGGACGCCTCGGCGCGGACCGCCAGCGCGAGCAGCTCGTAGCCGACGCCCTCCCCCTGCGGCAGCGGGACGTCCAGGTCCGCCGTGCGGGCGCGGGAGGCGAGCTTGGCGGCGAGGGCGAGGCCGGGCTGGCCGAGGGGGACGCCCTCGGTGACCGAGGTGCGCTGTTTCTCCTCGGCCTTGGTGCGCAGCCAGTGCTCCTTGACGTCCTCCGGCGTCTCGGCCTTCTCCTCGCCGAAGACGTGCGGGTGACGGTGGATGAGTTTGGTGACGATGCCGGCGGCCACGTCGTCGACGGAGAAGGGCGCCTCCGGGTCCTCCTCGGCGATGCGGGAGTGGAAGACCACCTGGAGCAGCACGTCGCCCAGTTCCTCGCGCAGCTCCTCGCGGTCGCCGGCCTCGATCGCCTCGACCAGTTCGTACGCCTCCTCGATGCCGTACTTGGCCAGGCCCAGGTGGGTCTGCCGGGAGGACCAGGGGCACTCGACACGGATGCGGTCCATGACCTGCACCAGGTCCAGGAGGCGGGCGCCGGGCAGGTCGTAGGAGGCGGGGAGCAGCTCCAGCTCCGGCATGGAGACGCGCCCGGAACCGGCCAGCCGGGCCAGACCGTCGGTGAGCGCGGGCTCGCCCTCGCCGGTGGCCACGACGACCACCGTCCGCCCGCCGGCGCAGGCGTCGACCAGCTCCTCGGCGGTGGGCGACGCCTCCCGCACCGCCGTCCCGGCCTCCCGCAGATACGGCAGCTGCGGGTGCGCGCCGTCCGCGCACAGCACGAGGTCGGCGCTGCGCAGGGCCTGCCAGGCGGGCCAGGACAGCAGGCCGGGGGCGACGCGGTGGCTCGTGGTGAGCAGGACGATGCGGCCGTGGGCGGGCTCGTGGCCCGTGGGGCCGGGGGCGGAGGGTTCGGGGCGGGATGCGTTCACGATCCGAACGTAACCCACCGCGGCCCGGGACGGATTCCGTTGTCCACAGGGCCGAGGGGATCATGCGATCGTACGACCGAAGGCCTGTCGTCGTACCGTGCCGTCGTACCGCGCCACCGTGCCGTTCCGG
Source organism: Streptomyces sp. NPDC015139 (assembly GCF_043079785.1). Classification (NCBI taxonomy): domain Bacteria; kingdom Bacillati; phylum Actinomycetota; class Actinomycetes; order Kitasatosporales; family Streptomycetaceae; genus Streptomyces; species Streptomyces sp. NPDC015139. Next base: position 10,711 of record NZ_JBIBUW010000002.1, read on the forward strand.
CGGGGCGAGGGGCGCGTCAGGCGGTCAGCGGCTGGCCGCCCGCCGTGGAGACCTCCCGCACCCACGGCGTCTTGGCGTCCACGCGGCTGCTCTTCTGCACGTCCCAGGAGCCGTAGCGCGGGTTGAGGTCCACGTGCAGTTCCTCGGACGCCTTGGACAGGGCCTTCCAGAAGGCCGGCTGGGTGGTGTCGGTGCCGAGCCGGGAGGCGAGCTTCTGCGCCTCCAGCTGGAGACGCAGGTTGTCGTCGAGGCGCGCGGGGGCGATGCCGTACTTCTGCAGCCACGCCGACTCCAGCCCCTTGGCGCCGCCCGCCTGCTGCTCCAGGCCGGCGCGCATCCGCTGGATCTCCTTGCGGGTGACCGAGATGCCCTCGTCCTGCGCGGCGCGGTGCAGCACCCGGTCGAGCACCATGTTGTGCAGGGTGTCCCGGGTGAGGCTGCTGGTGGAGGCGACCACCTGCTCGTACTGGGCGTCGTCCGGAACCGCGGCGCGCTGCGCGCTGCGCACCTCGTTGACCCGGTTCTCCAGCTGGGAGACGGTGATCCGCTGCCCTCCGACGACGGCCGCCGCCCCCGGGTGCGCGCCGTTGCCGCACGCGGTGAGCAGGGGGGCCGCGGCGGCGATCGCGGCGGTGAGGACGAGCGCGGTGCGACGGCGGCGGTGCAAGGAGACCTCCTGAGGAGATTGTGCGACGGTGCACAAAGTCTTGCGGTGATCGATGGTAGGCAGTGGGCGGGCTGTGGCCAACCCATTCGACCAACGATTCGCGCGCGCTTCGGGCACCGCCGCGCCCCGCGGAAGACGTCCCGGTCAGCCGGTGATGGCCACCGGGGCGTCCCAGGCGTCACGGTCGACGGTGAGCGTGACCCCGCCGTGCGACTCCTTGCTGTTGACCATGTACTGGTGGCCGCGGCTGTGACCGGTGAACTGGGCGGCGCCCCACGGCCAGTCGGTGGTCGTCGTGTTCTTCTTGTCCCACAGCGCGTACCAGAGGTTGCCCGGCAGGTCCGTCCTGTCCTTGGCGGTGGCGATCGCCTTGGCGCTGGAACTGCTGAAGCCGTAGTAGCCGAACCGGTACGTCTTGGCGCGCAGGCCCTTGCCGAAGGCGCGCACGTACGTCAGCACGGCGTCGTTGCACGACGTGTTCGTGGTGTCGTACGCCTCCATGTCGAGGTAGATCGCGCTGCCCGCCTTCATGCCGAGCGCGGAGGCCTTGGCCACGGCGTCGACGGCGTCCTTCGCGCCCAGGGAGGCCGCTGTGGAGGCGGTCAGCTTCTCCGGGTTGGCGCCGGACTGGCACGGCGGCTGGGCGCCGACGTAGAGGGGGATGAGCTTCCAGCCCTGTCCGCTGACCGACTTCACCCAGGAGGCGGTGAGGTTGGGCTGGTTGCAGCCGCGGTTCCTGCCGCCCACGTAGACGGCGGCGGCGCCGTAGAAGCCGGTGTGCCACGCCTTCATCGCCGACACCGAGGGCGCGGTGCAGGTGTCGAACGCGCGGCCCGTGAAGGTCTTCTGCGCGGGCCAGGCCGTGGCGGCCATGGAGGTCTGCGCCGCGATGCCCGCCCCGGCGACGACGGCCGCACCGGCCACCGCCCACGTGAGGAACCTGCGCTTCTTCGACTGCCGATGGCCGGCCATGCGTCCCACCCCTGTCCTTGCACGGCGCCTCACGCGCGCGTGCGCTTGTCCGAAACGAAGCGCAAAGTATCGAGCGCGGCACCGGACTTCGGAAAACCCAAGCCCTTGTAGGGCACAAGAATCACCCAGGGAACGGCAAAATCTAGCCGCGCACCTGTCCCAGCCATTGCAGGGTGCGCCGGATCTCCACGGCCATCGGGTGGCCGGGTCCGTGCAGCCGCTCCACGTCCATCAGCAGCCGCGCGAGCGTGTCGTGCGCGGCCGGCCGGTCGCCCAGGGCGAGCAGCAGATGGCCGATGCGCCGGCGCACCTCGTGCGCGAGCTGCGGGTCGCCGGAGACGTACTGGTTCTCGTAGTACGGCAGCAGCGCGCGGTACTCGGCGAGCGCCGCGGCCGGTTCCCCCAGCTGTTCCAGGCACTGCGCGGCCTCGTAGCGGAAGCGCAGGGACTGGGGGTCGGCCTGGCCGGCCTCGGCGGCGCGTTCGTCGGCCAGCCGGCGCAGTTCGGGCAGGGCGCGCCGGTACTGCCCGTCGTCCATGAGCGTGGCCGCGTACTGCTTGCGCAGCGTGCGCACGACCGGGGAGTGCTCACCGTGCTGTTCGGCGGCGGCGGGCAGGATCGTGCCGAGGATGTCGACGGCCTGGGTGATGCGCCCCTCCCCCAGCAGACGCTTGACCTCGTCCACGGCCGCGGCCACATCCGGCTTCTCGGCGACCGGCGGCGCCGGCACGACGGGGGCGGGCTGCGGCGCGGGGGTCCGCGCCCGGTCCGGCCAAGGGGCGTGCGGGCGCAGGAAGGGGCGCGTCGGGTCCAGCGGCGCCCCGGTGGGTATCCCGCGGGCGGGCAGGAGCAGCGCCAGGTCCTCGTAGACCTCCTGCGCGGACGCCGGCCGGTGCTGCGGATCCTTCGCGAGCAGCCGCAGGACCAGGGTCTCCAGCGTCTCCGGGACCTCGGGGCGGATCCGGCGCACCGGCAGCGGGGGCTCGTACAGGTGCCGGTGCAGCACGCCGAGCGCCGTCGAGCCCGCGAACGGCACGTCCCCGCTGAGCAGTTCGTGCAGCAGCACACCGAGCGCGTACAGGTCGGTGTACGGGCCGACCGCACCACCCATCGCCTGCTCGGGCGCCATGTAGGCGGGCGAGCCGATCGGCGAGCCGGTGTGGGTGAGGCGGGTGGTGTCGGTGTCCATGACCGAGGCCACGCCCAGGTCGAGGACGGTGACCGTGCCGTCCTGCTTCACCATCACATTGCGCGGCTTGAGATCGCGGTGGACGATCGGCACGGCGTGCACGGCGCTCAGCACCGCGCACAGTTGCGCGGCCACCGCGACCGCCCACTGCCACGGGTACGGGTCGTGCTCGGCCAGATGGTCGGACAGGTCGGCGCCGTCCACGTACTGCATGACGAGGAACAACTCCTCGCCCTCACTGCCCGCGTCGTGCACCGTGACCAGGCCGGGGTGGTCGACCTGCGCGGTCACCCGGCACTCGCGCGCGAACCGTCGGCGCAGTTCGTCGGCCTCCTGCCCGGCCACCTTGTCGGGGCGCAGCAGCTTCACCGCCACACGCCGGTCGAGCCGTTTGTCGTAGGCCGTCCAGACCTGGCCCATGCCACCCTGGCCGATGAGGGTGGAGAGTTCGTACCGGCCGGCGACGACACGTCCCGCCGCCACGGTCACCTGCCGTCCTCGTGGTTGCCGTCCTGCCGGCGCAGGTAGTCGCTGAGCTCGTCGAGTTCGGCGCGGACCTGGTCGATGCGGGCGGGCGCGGGGCGCTGCGGCGGCTGCTGCGGAGTCTGGTGCGGCGGTACGGGGTTCTGCGGCACCGGCGTCTGGTGGAGAGGCGTCTGGTGCGTGGGGGTGTGCTGCGTGGGGGGGCGGTGTGCCGGCGGCTGGGGCACGAAGGGCTGCGGCGCGGGCTGGGTGACCGCGTACGGGGACGGCGCCTGCGGGTAGCCGTACGAGGCGCCCGGCACGGTCGCCGCTCCGGGGGGCGCGTAACCGGCGTACGGCCCGCCCTGGTTGCCCGCACGTATGTCCATGATCAGGAAGTAGGCGCTGGAGACGGCGCCGAGCAGCAGGACCACGGCGAGGGCGGCGTCGCCCCGGTGGTCGGACTCCTTCACCGAGCCGACCACGGCGAAGCACACGATGGCCAGCGGCAGGCTCGCCCAGGCCGCCGTCCAGTTGAACCACCGGCCGCGCAGGAAGGCCACCCGGAACAGCGGCACGCACGCGAGCAGGCCGCACGAGAGGAAACCGGCGGCGGCGAAGAGCACGCGCAGGGTGATGACGGTACTCGCGCTGCGGGTGGGCGGCGGCGCGCCGTGGCCGTACATGACTGCTCCTGGACCGGTGATGCCGATGGGACGGACGAGCGAGCGACGGTTGATGTCGGAGTTCGAGCGTATAGGCCGACGCGTGAGAGCGGTCACGGGTTGCACCGAACCGTTGTCGTACCGATCACTTCGCGGGACCACGACGGGATCGCGCGCGTGCGGGCGGCCGCGGGCGGAGGGGAGTCCTCCGGACGGCGACCGCCCCCGGGCCGGTGGGGGCCGGTGGGGGCGGGCGAGGGCGGGCGAGGGCCGGTCGGGGGCTGGAGCCCCCGGTGGCGATACCGGCGGGGATCCCGGTGGGGCCGCCGGTGTCAGTCCGGTGCCACCGTCCCGTCCGTCAGCCCGTCGTACATGCCGCGCACGAGCTGTTCCCCGAGCCGGCTCGCGTGGCGCAGCGCCCGCTCGAACTCGTCGAGCGCGCGGAACCGCGCGCCGTAGCGCCGCTGTTCGTCCAGCGGCAGCCGGGGCAGTTGCAGTCGGCGCACGTCCAGCCGGGTGGCGGTGGAGGCGTAGCTGCTGGCCTGCCGGTTGTTGGCGGTGCCGCGCAGGAAGCCGGCGAGGAACCAGGGGTCGAGCGCCGTGCCGTCGGGACGCAGGAGCACGAGGTTGCGCCCGAGGGCCGCGCCCGCCGTGGCGTCGTCGATCACACGCGCCACCGAACCGCCGCCGAGCACGGGTACGACGACGTCGCCCGGCTCGGTCAGTACGGCCTCCTCCTCGCTCTCCGGAAGCGTGCCCGAGGGTGCCGAGCCGGCGAGGACGTCATGGTCGGTGAGGACGGGCACGCGCGCGTGGCCGCCGTTCCCGCCGGTGCGCATCACCAGGGCGCCCCCGCGCGCGAGTTCGCCGACGGTGGTGAGGGGCCAGCGCGCGGCCGGTGCCGGGTCGGCGGGGGGCGGGGTGAGGTCGGCGGTCAGCCGCAGGGTCGCGCCGAGACGCTCACGCACCGCGGTCAGCTGTTCCGCGCCGTCGGCTACGGCCGGCGGCGGCAGATGCCGGGCGGGGGCCAGGTCCACGTCGTCGTCGAGGAGTTCGATGACGGGCACGGAACGGGCGAGCCCCGGCCGCTCGTCCAGCCGGCCCGCGCGCGCGAAGGCACGCCAGGCGTCCAGGACCGCGTCCCTCACCGCCGCCCAGTCCGGGCCGCCCCGGCCCTCGGCGGCGAACCTCCCGCTGTCGACGAGCAGCACCTCGGGCGTCGCCGGCGTCCGGTCGGGCCGGCGCAGCACCCACACGTGCAGCGGGATGTTGTACGGCGGTGCCGCGCCGACCGGCAGCGCGACCACGGCCCGGAGCGTGCCCCGGCGCAGCAGGTCGGCGCGGATGCGGCGCCCGGAACGCCGGGAGGCGGCGGCCGGCGGCATGAGCAGGACGGCGGTGCCGCCGTCGGTCAGCCGGGCGAGCGCGTGCTGCACCCAGGCCAGCTCGGACTCGGTGCGTGCGGGGAAGCCGTACTCCCAGCGGGGGTCGTAGGCGAGTTCGTCGTGGCCCCAGTTGCGCTCGTTGAACGGCGGATGGCACAGGACCGCGTCGGCGCGCAGGCCCGGCCGGGCGTCGGCACGCAGGGAGTCGCCGACGGCCGCGCGTACGTCGGCCCGCGAGTGCAGCGCCAGCCGCAGTGCGGTGAGCGCGGCGAGGTCGGGGGCGCCGTCCTGCGCGTACAGCTCCTGCCCGGGGCGGGGGTCGACCGCGCGCAGCAGGGCGCCGGTGCCGCAGGCGGGGTCCAGGACGCTGCGGGCCGGTCCGGCGAGGTCGGCCATGAGCCCGGCGAGGTCGGCCGGGGTGAGCGTGTACTGGCGGGGGTTGGCGTCCAGGTGCCGGCCCAGCAGGAACTCGAACGCCTGCCGCGCCCCCAGATCGGCGGCCAGCTCGGCGGCACCGCGCAGGAGGGGGACGGAGGGGAGGAGCTGGGGGCCGGTGGGGGTGCGCAGGGCGTTCACGGCGGGTGTGGCCGTGGGGGCGTTCACAGGCTGTGGCGCTGCGGGGGCGTTCACGGCGGGCGCGGATGCGCGGGCGTTCACGGCGGGCGCGGCTGCCGGAGCGCTCCCGGGCTGCGTGGGAGCGGGGGTGTTCACGGTTGGCGTGGGCGTCTGCGTGTTCGCCGCTCGGCCTGCCGGTGAGGAGTTCACGTCCGCGCTCGGGGGGGCCGCGTTCACAGCGGGCGCGGTGGACGGCGTGTTCACAGTCGGCACCGAGTGTGGTGCGTTCACAGCACGTGTGTCCGGCGCGCTGTTCACAACCTGTGGGGCGTCGACGGCGTTCACGGCCGAGGAGGTGCTCGCGGGACGGCCGCCGTGAACCGCGCGGCCTGCTGCGTCACCGAAACGCGGCGTCAGCACCTGGTCCAGCGCGCCGGGCAGGATCGCGGCCAGCCGTTCGTCGGAGCCGGCGACGGCGTCGAGCCAGACGGTGGGCCGCTCATGGATCAGCAGCAGTACGCAGCCGGCGTGCACCAGGGCCGTCAACGGGCCTTCGGGATGACCGACGAGCTGCTGCCAGACGCGTTCCCGCAGCGGGACCTCGGCGAGCTTGCCCTGCTTGCGCAGCCATGCCTCGACCTCGGCCAGTGCGAAGGAGGGGCTGGTCTCCGTACCTCCGACGGGCTTGGGGAAGTCGGCGTGCCGACGGCGCCAGTTGCTGACGGCGGCACGGCCCACTCCGGCGAGCCGCGCGATCCCGGCCGCGGTCACCTCTGTCGCGTTGTCCTGCACCGGCCCCGCTCCCCTCGTCCCTGTGTGCGCCGAGCATACCGGCGTACTTGTGATCCCTGCATTCACGGCCGTGTACACACTGGATTGTGTGAATCGTGTTGACTCGGTTCACAGGCTCTGCTCTTATTGACCCAGCGAACGAGCGGTCACCGGAGGGGGCGGCCGCCGCTTTGGGGAGGTATTCGCCATGGGCATGAAGGCCAAGGTCGCGCTGGGCGCCGTCGTGGGGATCGTCGTCATCGGTGCCGTGTCCGCGAACGCCGGCAGCGACGGCAAGGACGGCGGTTCCGGCGGCAGCGGCTCGGGCTCTTCGGCCTCCGCCGGGCAGCACACCGACGGCAAGAAGGTCTCGGGGGGCGCGAAGGAGGCCGAGAAGAAGAAGGCCGCCTTCGACGGCGACGGGGAGTACCAGGTCGGTTCCGACGTGAAGCCGGGCACGTACCGCACGACCGGCAACACCGACGACATGTGCTACTGGGAGCGCGCCAAGGACGCCAAGGGCGAGATGGACTCGCTACTGGCCAACGACAACGTCAGCGGCACGAGTTACGTGACCATCAAGGCCACCGACAAGCTGTTCAAGTCCAGCGGCTGCGCGGACTGGGAGGCCGTCGACCCGAAGGCGAAGGGCAAGCCCGCCTCCTCGATGGACGGCGACGGGGGCATGTTCAGGGTCGGCACGGACATCACGCCGGGCACCTACCGGTCCACCGGCAATGCCGACGACTCCTGCTACTGGGAGCGCACGAAGGACGCCGAGCACGGGCTGAACTCGATCATCGCGAACAACAACGTGACCGGCAGCGCCGTCGTGACCATCAGCGCGACGGACGCCTACTTCAAGTCGGCCGGCTGCGGCGACTGGAAGAAGGCCTGACCGCGCAGGCCACCGTCGGGACACGGTGAGGCGCCCGGCCCCCGCGCCGGGCGCCCCGGCCCGCCCCGCCGCCTCGCGCATCCCGCCTCGCGCATCCCGCCTCGCGCATGCCGCCAGCCCGGTCCCACCGCACCGGCCGCGGCGCTCGCTCCACCGACCGAGGCACCACCCGCCGCACCGCCGTCCGCACCACCCGCTGCCCGGCCCACCGCACCGCCCGATCCACCGCAGGCTCCACCACACGCTCCATCACCCGGGCCTCCGCTCACCGCACCACTCACACCGCCACGCCGGGGGGCTCGCACTCCCCGGCCACCGGGTCGCTCGCCACCGCACGCACGGTGGCGGCACCGCTCAACCGCTCATCACTTCTCTCCACAAGGAATTGCCATGCGCCGTACCGCACTTGCCGCCCTCTGTCTCGCCGCCGCGGCCACCGCGGGACTCACCGGCTGTCTGCCGGGGCAGGACTCGGCGGACAGCAAGCCGAAGGGCCCGTTCGCCGGGCTGAGCGGCGGCCAGATCGCCGATCGGGCCGTCAAGGCCACCAAGGCAGCCCCCTCGCTGCGAATGAAGGGCGAGGTCACCGACGACGAGAGCAAGGGCACCATCAAGATCGACCTGGCGCTCGACAAGAAGGGCGAGTGCGCCGGCACGATGAGCATGGGCGGCCAGGGCAAGGCCGATCTGATCAAGACGGGCGACACCGTCTACATGAAGTACGACGAGGCGTTCCTGCGCGCCCAGAGCAAGGGCGAGTCCAAGGCCGGCACGGACGCCGCGGTGGCGATGCTGGCGGGCAAGTGGTCCAAGATGTCCCTGAAGGGGCAGGACGCCAAGGACATGGCGAGCCTGTGCGACCTGGACTCGGTGCTCGGCGGGATGAACGACACCGGCAACGGCACCACCGCCCGCGGGAAGACCACCGAGTCCGACGGGACGCCGGTGATCACGCTGCACGAGAAGGACGGCAAGGACCGGTACACCGCGTACGTGGCGACCGAGGGCAAGCCGTACCTGGTGCGTATCGACAAGACCTCCGGCTCCGACGGGCCGCAGCACCTGTCCTTCACCGACTACGGCAAGCCGGTCCCGGCGCGGAAGCCCGCCGGTGACGTCATCGACCTGGACGCGCTGGGCGGCTGACGCCCGGCCCCGCCCGGCGCAGGGTCACAACGGGTGGCCCTGCGCCGGGCTCGACGCAGGCGGCATGCCCGCACGCACTACGGCTCGCAGCGGACCGGACCGGCGCGCCGGGCGTTCTCAGTGCGCCCGGAAGCGCTTCGGTGCCTCGGTCGGGTTGCCGCCCGAGGGGAGCTTCTGGTTCGGGCAGGTGTCGAGGACCTTCTTCATGGCGGTCTTCTCGGCGGCGGTGACCCACAGGCCGTACTTCTTCTTGACCGCCACCTGGGCGGCGACGTAGGTGCAGCGGTAGGTCTTGTTCGGCGGGAGCCAGGTGGCCGTGTCGCCGTCTCCCTTGCCGCGGTTGGTGCTCGCGTCGACGGCGATGAGGTTGAGGGGGTCGTTGGCGATGGCTATGCGCTTGCTGGGGGCCCAGTACTTGGCCCCCTTCTGCCAGGCGTCCGAGAGGGCGACGACGTGGTCGATGTCGACCTGGCTGCGGCCGCGCCGGTAGGTGATCTCCTTGCCGGAGTACGGGTCCGGGTCGAGCTGGCCGTAGGTGACCTTGCAGGTGCCGCCGGTGTACCTCACCTCCTTCAGGTCGCGCTTGAGGATGTCGTCGCGGGTGTCGCAGGAGTTGGAGTCGGTGTCCGCCCAGGCGGTGCCGAACCGCTCGCGGTCGTAACCGGTCTTCGGCGCACGCCCCTTGACGGCGAGTGAGTCGGCGGCCTTCAGGGCCGCTCCTTTGCCGCCCGTCTCCTCGGGGCCGGACGCCCCACCGGTCTGCTCGACCTTGCAGCCGGTCACGGCGACCAGCACGGCCACGGCTGTGACCGCCCCGCCCCTCAGACGCGTCACGGTGCGCCCTCCTTGCTCGCCCTGTCCGCCCCTCGGCCGGCGGCGGATCGTTCCGTCCCACGGTAACCGCCCTTCCGTTGCCGCAGGATGGGGCGCAATGGGGTGATTGGCGGGCAAGGCGGGCCCGAGTGGGGTTACTTGACGTCACGACAGGGGGGCACGGCTGCCGGCTGCGTGCGCCCGCTCACACCTTGCCTATGCCGAGGGTGGATTCCGAGGGGAGCAGGCCGGTGGACAGGACGGCGACCCAGTAGTCGCCGAGGAGTTCGGTGAGGCGGTCGACGCCGGTCCTGCCGAGGGTCTGCCAGGGGGCGGCGGCAAGACGGTCGGTGTCCTCCTCCACGCGTCGGCGCAGGGCGAGGCCCTCCTCCGTGGCCGTACCGTCCGAGGTGAGGAGGCCGCGGCCGGCCAGGCGCGTACCGGCGGCCGACCACTGCTCGGGACGCCAGCCGCGGCTCTCGAACCGCTCGGCGGAGGCGGCGCCGATCGCGGCGAAGGAGACCAGGGACTCGACGGGGTCGAGGTCCGCGAGGAGCAGGGCGGCGAGATGGCCGTCGCCCCGGTGTTCGCGCAGGATCGTGGCGGCGTGCCACAACTGCAGGTGCGGGGCCTCGGGCCAGGGCAGTGCGGCGTTGGCCGCGGCGAGCGGGCGGCCCGCCGTACCGGCCGCCTCGGCCGCGCGCCGGGCGAGGGCGGCGGCCTCGGCCAGTTCGGGGCGGTCGATCCGGTCGCCCAGGATCGCGCGGTAGGCCCGGTCGATGCCGCGCAGGCGCGCGTCCAGCACCTGCTCCGGACTGGCGACGTCCCAGGCGGGTTCGATGTGCTCGGCGACCATGTGCGGCGCGAAGCTGTAGAAGGCGGAGGTCACCCGCTCCGGTCCGGCCGCGCCCAACGGGGCCGCACGCAGGGGGAAGTAGCTCGGCCAGCGGTCGGTCGGGTCGTAGCCCAGTGCGGCCGACTCCTCGAAGACCTCGGGCGCGTAGTACAGCAGCGCGTGCAGCGGCTCCAGCAGGTGCCACAACTGGCGGGCCCGCGCCACCGGCACCGCCTCCGCGCTCACAGCCGCGCTCTCGGCCGCACCCGCGGCCGTCGCCCCCGTAGCCGTCCCCTTGCCGGTCCGCTCGGACATGACGCGTCTCCTCCCCCGTGCGCGGCCCGTTCGACCGCACCTGAACTTGACACTGACTAGATTGCCGGGCCGGGTCGAACTTGTCAATGCCTAGATTCGGCGTACGCTGCTTGCCATGAGTCCCGCGAAGTCCCCGGCCGCGTCGCAGCGGTCGTACCACCACGGTGATCTGCGCCGAGCCGTACTCACGGCCGCGCTGGAGGTCATCGCGGCCGACGGCCCCTCGGCCCTGAGCCTGCGCGATCTGGCGCGCCGGGCTGGGGTGTCGCACGCGGCGCCCGCGCACCACTTCAAGGACCGCGCCGGGCTCCTCACCGCGATCGCCGCCGAGGGCTACGGCCTTCTGGCACAGGCGCTCGCGGACGCCCGCGACCTTCGGGAGGCGGGCGTGCGCTACGTGCGCTTCGCCCGCGAGCACCCGGCGCACTTCGAGGTGATGTTCACTCCTGGGCTGCTGCGCGGGGACGACCTGGAGCTCTCCACCGCCCGGGCGCTGGCCGCGGACGCCCTGCGCACGGCGGTCTCCTCGGTCGATCCCGGCGACCGCGGCCAGGACGCCGGCCTGGCCGGGGTGGCCGCCTGGTCCCTGGCCCATGGCTTCGCCACGCTGCTGCTCGGCCGCAATCTGGACACGGCCGTCGGCGACCGGGACCCCGAAGAGGTGTTCCACACGCTGGCGGGCATGCTGTTCCACTCGGCCGGCCCGGACCGGCCTCAGGACTGACCGGCCGGCGCCCGGGCCTTGACGCCGGCGTGGGCCGGCCCCGGCCGGAGGACGGTACGGTCCCGCCCTCCGGCCGCCTCCCTACGACCCCAGCACGGAGGCCAGGAACTCCCCGACCCAGCCGAGCAGGTCGCGTCCGACCAGCGGTTTGCCGCCGACCTTCGCGGTCTTCGGGCGCGGCACCAGCACCTGGTGCGCGGTCGGTTTGATGACCGTGCCCGGGTAGAGCCGCTTGAGCCGCAGTTCCTGCGACTCGCGCAACTCCACCGGCGCGAAGCGGATGTTCGTGCCCTGGAGGACGATCTCGCCGACACCGCACGCGCGCGCGAGCATCCGCAGCCCGGCCACCAGCAGCAGGTTCTCCACCGGTTCGGGCAGCTTGCCGTAGCGGTCGGTGAGTTCCTCGCGGACGGCCTTGATGTCCTCCTCGGAGTTCGCGGAGGCGATGGCCCGGTATGCCTGCAGTCGCAGCCGCTCGCCGGGGGCGTAGTCGTGCGGGACGTGCGCGTCGACGGGCAGCTCGATCTTGACCTCGAGCGGTGCCTCCTCCTCGGCCTCGCCGGTCTCCAGCTGGCGCCGGTAGTCGGCGACGGCCTCGCCGACCATGCGGACGTACAGGTCGAAGCCGACGCCCGCGATGTGCCCGGACTGCTCGCCGCCGAGCAGGTTTCCGGCGCCGCGGATCTCCAGGTCCTTCATCGCGACGTACATGCCCGCGCCCATCTCCGTGTGCTGGGCGATGGTCGCGAGGCGTTCGTGCGCGGTCTCGGTGAGCGGCTTCTCCGGCGGGTAGAGGAAGTAGGCGTAACCGCGCTCCCGGCCCCGGCCGACGCGACCGCGCAGCTGGTGCAGCTGGGACAGGCCGAAGTTGTCGCCGCGCTCCACGATCAGGGTGTTGGCGTTGGAGATGTCGATGCCGGACTCGACGATCGTGGTGGACACCAGGACGTCGAACTTCTTCTCCCAGAAGTCGACGACCACCTGCTCCAGCGCGGACTCCGACATCTGGCCGTGGGCGGTCGCGATGCGCGCCTCGGGGACGATCTCGCGCAGGCGCGCCGCCGCGCGGTCGATGGACTCGACCCGGTTGTGGATGTAGAAGACCTGGCCCTCGCGCAGCAGTTCACGGCGGATGGCGGCGCCGATCTGCCTCTCCTCGTACGGCCCGACGAAGGTCAGCACCGGGTGCCGCTCCTCGGGGGGCGTGGTGATCGTGGACATCTCGCGGATGCCGGTGACCGCCATCTCCAGGGTGCGCGGGATGGGCGTGGCCGACATGGTCAGCACGTCGACGTTGGCGCGGAGCTTCTTCAGCTGCTCCTTGTGCTCGACGCCGAAGCGCTGTTCCTCGTCGACGATGACCAGGCCCAGGTCCTTGAACTTGGTCTCGGAGGAGAACAGCCGGTGGGTGCCGATGACGACGTCGACCGCGCCGTCCTTCAGGCCCTCCAGGACGCCCTTGGCCTCGGTGTCGGTCTGGAAGCGGGAGAGGGCCTTCACGTTCACGGGGAACTGCCCGTACCGCTCGGAGAAGGTGCCGAAGTGCTGCTGCACCAGCAGGGTGGTGGGCACGAGGACGGCGACCTGCTTGCCGTCCTGCACGGCCTTGAAGGCGGCCCGTACGGCGATCTCGGTCTTGCCGTAGCCGACGTCGCCGCAGATCAGGCGGTCCATGGGGACGGACTTCTCCATGTCCTCCTTGACCTCGGCGATGGTGGTGAGCTGGTCGGGGGTCTCCGCGTAGGGGAAGGCGTCCTCCAGCTCGCGCTGCCACGGTGTGTCGCCGCCGAAGGCGTGGCCGGGGGCGGCCATCCGCGCGCTGTACAGCTTGATCAGGTCGGCGGCGATCTCCTTGACGGCCTTCTTCGCACGGGCCTTGGTCTTGGTCCAGTCCGCGCCGCCCAGGCGGTGCAGGGTGGGGGCCTCGCCGCCGACGTACTTGGTGATCTGCTCCAGCTGGTCGGTGGGGATGTAGAGGCGGTCGCCGGGCTGGCCGCGCTTGGCGGGCGCGTACTCGACGACCAGGTACTCGCGGGTGGCGCCCTGCACGGTGCGCTGCACCATCTCGATGTAGCGGCCGACTCCGTGCTGTTCGTGGACGATGTAGTCGCCCGGCTCCAGGGTGAGCGGGTCGATGGTCTTGCGGCGGCGGGCCGGCATGCGGGCGCCGTCCTTGCTGGCGGTGCGCTGCCCGGACAGGTCGGTCTCGGTGAGCACGGCGAGCTTGAGCGCCGGGTCCACGAAGCCGTACTCGACGCAGCCGCAGGAGACGTGCACCACGGAGGGGCTCAGGGCGGCGAGGTCGGCGTCCAGGCGGGCGGCGATGCCCTCGCCGCCGAGGACCTCCACGGTGCGGGCGGCGGGGCCGTGGCCCTCGGTGACGAAGACCGTGCGCCAGCCGTCGGCGAGCCAGCCCTTGGTGTCGGCGAGGGCCCGCGCGGTGTCGCCGCGGTAGGTCTCGGGGGCGTGCATGCCGAGTCTGAGGGTGTCCCCGTCGAGGGCGTCCGGTTCGAGGTCCGCCGCGAACGGCGACACCGACCACCACATCATGTCCAGGTCGCGCGCGCGGTCGCGGACGTCGGCGATGGACCACAGGGAGGCCGCGCCGACGTCGATGGGTGCCTCGCCGCCGCCCGCGGTGGCCGCCCAGGAGGCCTGCAGGAACTCCTGGGAGGTGGCGACCAGGTCGGCGGCGCGCGTGCGGACCCGCTCCGGGTCGCAGACGACGGCCATGGCGCCCTTGGGCAGGACGTCGAGCAGCAGCTCCATGTCGTCGACGAGGACGGGGGCGAGGGACTCCATGCCCTCGACGGCGATGCCCTCGGCGATCTTGTTCAGCAGTTCGCCGAGCTCGGGGTGCTCCTCGGCGAGGGCACGCGCGCGTGCCCGGACGTCCTCGGTCAGCAGCAGTTCGCGGCAGGGCGGGGCCCACAGGCCGTGCTCGGCGACTTCGAGGGAGCGCTGGTCGGCGACCTTGAAGTAGCGGATCTCCTCGACGTCGTCGCCCCAGAACTCGATGCGCAGGGGGTGTTCCTCGGTGGGCGGGAACACGTCGAGGATGCCGCCGCGCACGGCGAACTCGCCGCGCTTCTCGACGAGCTCCACGCGTGCGTAGGCGGCGGCCGCGAGGGCTTCGACGACGTCGTTCAGGTCGGCGTTCTGTCCGGTGCGCAGGGATACCGGTTCCAGGTCGCCGAGGCCCTTGACCTGCGGCTGGAGGACGGAGCGCACGGGCGCCACGACCACGGAGACCGGGCCGGTCTCGGGGTCGTCGGGGCGGGGGTGGGCGAGGCGGCGCAGCACGGCGAGGCGGCGGCCCACGGTGTCGCTGCGGGGGCTGAGCCGCTCGTGCGGGAGGGTCTCCCAGGAGGGGTACTCCGCGACGCCCTCGGGGGGCAGCAGCGAGCGCAGGGCCGCCGCGAGGTCCTCGGCCTCCCGGCCCGTCGCCGTCACGGCCAGCACCGGGCGGCCGGCCTCGCGGGCCAGGGCGGCGATCGCGAAGGGGCGGGCCGCCGGGGGGCCGACGAGGTCGACGTGCATGCGGTTGCCGTCCGCGGCGGCCTTGATCGCTTCCGCGAGAGCGGTGTCCTTGACGACGGCGTCGAGCAGACCGTGCAGACTCATGGAGGGTTTTTTCCGTCCCGATGGGTGGGCAACACGAACGACCCGACACGTGTGACGGCCGGGGTTGTCCAGCGTACGACTCCGTCGGCGTTGCCGTCGGAGCCTGTGGACAACTCCGCCGTCGGGTGGCGGGTGCCCGGCCGTGTGGACGAAGGCCCCACGACGGCCGAAAACCCGGTGCCGGGAAGTCCTGGCTGGACTTCCCGGCACCGGGCACTCCCCCGCAACCCCCGTGTGCGGTGGTCGTCTTCCCGCGCGGCTACTCCGTCGCGATCGCGTTCAGCACGTTCATCCGGCCCGCCCGGAAGGCCGGGATCAGCGCGGCGAACAGTCCCACGAAGGCCGAGCCGACGAAGACGGCGATGATCGTCGGCCACGGGATCTCCAGGACCTTCAGGCCCTGGAGGGCCAGGAGCTTCTGCGCGGTCGCACCCCAGCCCATGCCCAGACCGAGGCCGAGCAGGGCGCCGAAGACGGCGATCACGACGGACTCCAGGCGGATCATGCGGCGCAGCTGGCGGCGGGAGAGGCCGATGGCCCGCATGAGGCCGATCTCCCGGGTCCGCTCGACGACCGAGAGGGCCAGGGTGTTCACGACACCGAGGACCGCGACGATGATCGCGAGCGCCAGCAGGCCGTAGATCATGTTGAGCAGCTGGCCGATCTGGTCCTTCAGCGCCTTCTTGTAGTCGGTCTGGTCGCGGACGGTCAGCTCGGGGTAGTCGTGCAGCGCGGTCTTGAGCGCCTTGTAGACGGTGGCCTGCTGCCCGTCCTCGGCGGAGGCGAAGAGCAGCTGGTTGAGCGGCATCCGGCCGGCGGGGACGTACTTGGCCATGGTGGCGACGGAGGTGTACATCGCGCCCTTGTCGATGACGGTGTCGTCGCTGGTGATCGCGCGCACCGTCAGGTGGGCGGCCTTCGTGCCGTTCTGGAAGGCGACGGTGATCCGGGAGCCGAGGTGGATGCCGTGGTCCTCGGCGAACTTCTCGTGGACCGACATCGAGTCGGGCAGGTAGGCGTCCTTGAGGTCGCCGGCGACCGTCTTGGTCCGCAGGTCGGTCGCGTAGGACGGGTCCGCCCCCGTGATGTCGGTCTTCTCCAGGGTCTTGCCGTCCGGAGTGGTGAAGGCGGCGCTGGTCGGCCGGTACTCGGTGACCCGCGCGAGGCCCGGGACGGACTTGACGGCCGCGACCTCGTCCGCCTTGATCAGCTGCTCGTTGTCGGGCGAGATGATGAAGTCGGTGCCGACGGTCTTGTCGAGCTGGTCGGTGGCGGAGGCCACCATGGAGGAGCCGACGACGGACAGGCAGGCCACCAGGGCCAGGCCGATCATGAGGGCGGCGCCGGTCGCGCCGGTGCGGCGCGGGTTGCGCAGGGCGTTGCGCTCGGCCATCCGTCCGACGGGGCCGAAGATCCGCAGGATGACCACGCCGAGGACGCGCACCAGGCCGCCGGCGAGGACCGGTCCGATGACGACGAAGCCGATCAGTGTCAGCACCACGCCGAGGCCCAGCCAGCCCGAGCCGGTCGTGGCCTTGTCCGCGGTGGCGGCGACGTACAGGCTGAAGCCACCGGCGCCGGTGAGGACCAGTCCGACGACCGCGCGGACGATGCCGGCCTTGGCGTCGGCGGGGGTGCCGGCGTCGCGCAGGGCGGCCATCGGGGAGATCTTGCCGGCGCGGCGGGCGGGCAGGTAGGCGGCGAGGACGGTGACGACCACGCCGAGGAGCAGGCCGAGGGCCGGGGTCGTCCAGGCCACCGTCAGGTCATCGGTGGACAGGTGCATGCCCATCTGGCCCATGAGCTTCATGAGGCCGACCGCGATGCCGACGCCGGCGGCGACGCCGAGGGCGGAGCCGATCACGCCGAGGAGCAGGGCCTCGAGCAGCACGGAGCGGTTGACCTGTTTGCGGGAGGAGCCGATGGCGCGCATCAGGCCGATCTCCCGGGTGCGCTGGGCGACCAGCATGGAGAACGTGTTGATGATCAGGAAGATGCCGACCAGGAAGGCGATACCGGCGAAGCCGAGCATCGCGTACTTCATGACGTTCAGGAAGCTCTGGACGCTCTTCTGGTTGGCGTCGGCGACCTCCTTGGCGGTCTGCACCTTGTAGGCGTGGCCGAGGGCGGCGAGCACGTCCTTCTTCAGCTGCGCGTCGCTCACGCCCTGGGCGGCGGTGACGTTGACGTTGGTGTAGACGCCGCTCTCGCCGACGAGGGCCCGCTGGGCGGTCTTGGTGTCCAGGTAGAAGATGGCCGCGCCGGGGTTGGTGACCTTGAAGGCGGCGATGCCGGACACGCGCGCGTGCCGGGTGCCGACGGCCGAGATCAGGCCGATGTCGTCGCCGAGCTTCAGGTGGTGCTTGTCGGCGGTGTCGGCGTCGACCATCACCTCGTCCGGACCCTTGGGCGCCGCTCCGGTGGTGATCTTCATGGTGCGGGCGTCGTTGCCGTTCCAGCTGCCGACGATGGTGGGCGCGCCGCTGCTGGGCGACAGCTTGTCCTTGTCGCCGTCCACGACGGTGACGGAGGTGGAGAACACGGTGCCTTCGGCGGACTTCACGCCGTGGGCGCCGCGGATCGTGCCGATCACGGAGGCCGGGATCACCGGCGGCTTGCCGGTGCGGGAGGTGGTCTGGCCGGTGTCGGAGGAGCCCTTGGCGCTGACCGTCACGTCCGAGGCGGTGGCCTGGAACAGCTTGTCGAAGGTGGTGTTCATCGTGTCGGTGAACACGAGGGTGCCGCAGACGAAGGCCACCGAGAGCAGCACGGCGACCGCCGACAGCGCCATGCGGCCCTTGTGCGCGAAGAAGTTGCGCATCGAGGTCTTCAGGACGGTCATGACGTACGCCCCCGGGCGTCGAAGTCCTTCATGCGGTCGAGGACCTGTTCGGCCGTCGGCTGGTACATCTCGTCGACGATGCGGCCGTCGGCGAGGTAGAGCACACGGTCGGCGTAGGAGGCGGCCACGGGGTCGTGGGTGACCATCACGATGGTCTGGCCGAGTTCGTCCACGGAGCGGCGCAGGAAGCCCAGCACCTCGGCGCCGGCGCGCGAGTCGAGGTTTCCGGTCGGCTCGTCACCGAAGATGATCTCCGGCCGGGCGGCGAGGGCGCGGGCCACGGCGACGCGCTGCTGCTGGCCGCCGGAGAGCTGGGTGGGCCGGTGCTTGAGCCGTCCGGCGAGCCCGACCGTCTCCACGACCCGGTCCAGCCAGGCCCGGTCCGGCTTGCGGCCGGCGATGTCCATGGGCAGCGTGATGTTCTCCAGCGCGTTCAGCGTGGGCAGCAGGTTGAACGCCTGGAAGATGAACCCGATCCGGTCCCGGCGCAGCTGCGTGAGCTTCTTGTCCTTCAGGCCGGTGATCTCGGTCTCGTCCAGGTGGATCTGACCGCTCGTCACGGTGTCGAGGCCGGCGAGGCAGTGCATCAGGGTGGACTTGCCGGACCCCGAGGGGCCCATGATCGCGGTGAACTGGCCGCGGGCGATGTCCACGTCCACGTGGTCCAGGGCGACGACACGGGTCTCGCCGGACCCGTACGCCTTCACGACCTGCCGCGCCCGTGCGGCAACGGCCGTACGCCCTCCAGTGCCCCCGTGCCTGGGAATGGTCACAGCCGATGTCACGGTAAGTCTCCTATGTCGAATGGCAGGTGCGTGGCTCGGTGCTCCGGTGTGCCGAAGCGTCGTCCTGGGTACGTCGATGAGTCTCTCGGCCTGCGGGGGTGCCGCGCGCTGGTGCGGAGCCCCCTCTTTCCGGGGGGAAAACCCCACCCCCACCGGTACGGCCGACCGCCCCCCTGCGGCGTAAAGCCAGGTTAAGGACCGCACCCGCACCGGCTCGTCCTCCGCCGGGACGAACCCTCCCCGAGCCGTAGTAAGGAGGTGCCCCTAGGGGTCCTCCACCGCCGGGTGGAGGCGGACTCGGGGTCGTCTCCACCCTTCGGCGCGGCAAGCCTCCACCCTCCCGTCGCGTCAGGGTCAACTCGCGGGCCGCGTGGGAAGCTGTCGTACCGGAAACGGATGCAAGGGGCACGCGACTCGGCCCCGCGGGCGGGCAGGGGGGACACGGTGGGGAGCACGACACCCGCGATACGCGGCGGCGCGGCCCGGCGGCCGGACACCCGGCGGCGTGGAGCGGTCGTCGCCGCGCTGATGCTGGCGATGGCACTGGCGGCGCTCGACTCGACCGTCGTCTCCACGGCGGTACCGCAGATCGTCGGCGATCTCGGCGGCTTCTCCGTCTTCTCCTGGCTGTTCTCCGGCTATCTGCTGGCGGTGACCGTCTCGCTCCCCGTATACGGCAAGCTGTCCGACACCTTCGGCCGCAAGCCGGTGCTGGTGGTGGGCGCGGCGGTGTTCCTGCTGGGTTCGCTGCTGTGCGCGGCGGCCTGGAACATGGGGGCGCTGATCGCGTTCCGGATCGTGCAGGGTCTGGGCGGCGGGGCGCTGCAGGGCACCGTGCAGACGCTGGCCGCCGATCTGTATCCGCTGGCGGAACGCCCGAAGATCCAGTCCAGGCTGTCCACGGTGTGGGCGGTGTCCGCGGTCGCCGGGCCCGGGCTCGGCGGGGTGCTCGCGGCGTACGCCGACTGGCGCTGGATCTTCCTGGTCAACCTGCCGATCGGCGCGGCCGCGCTGTGGCTGGTCGTGCGTCATCTGCACGAGCCGGAACGGCGGCGGGCGCCCCGCGCGCGCGTGGACTGGTCGGGCGCGCTGGCCGTGTTCGCGTGCGGCGGGGTGCTGCTGACCGCGCTGGTGCAGGGCGGGGTCGCGTGGCCGTGGCTGTCCGCTCCGCCGCTGGCGTTGTTCGGGGCGGGCCTGGCGCTGGCCGGCGTCGTGGTGGCGGTGGAGCGGCGGGCCGCCGAGCCGATCATCCCGGGGTGGGTGTGGCGGCGGCGGACGATCGCCGCCGTCAATCTGGCGCTCGGCGCGCTGGGGCTGCTGATGGTGGCGCCGGCGGTGTTCCTGCCGACGTACGCGCAGTCGGTGCTCGGACTCGCGCCGGTGGCGGCCGGGTTCGTGCTGTCAGTGTGGACGCTCAGCTGGCCGCTGTCGGCGGCGCTCAGCCAGCACGTCTACCGGCGCATCGGCTTCCGGGACACCGCACTGACCGGCATCGGACTCGCGGCGCTGATCCTGTGCGCGTTCCCGTTCCTGCCGTATCCGGGGTCGTGGTGGCAGCCGACGCTGCTGATGCTGCTGCTGGGCGGGGCGCTGGGACTGTTCCAGCTGCCGCTGATCGTCGGGGTGCAGTCGACGGTCGGCTGGTCGGAGCGGGGCACCACGACCGCGTCGGTGCTGTTCTGCCGGCAGACCGGGCAGACCGTGGGCGCGTCCCTGTTCGGCGCCGTCGCCAACGGGGTGCTGGCCGCGCGGCTCGGCGGCGCGGGGGACCTGGACTCCGTCACGCGCGCGTGGGACGCCGGAACGGCACCGGAGGCGACCCGGCGGGCCATCGCCGAGGCGGTGCACGCGGTGTACCTCGGCGCGGCCTGCGCGGCGGTGCTGGCGTTCCTGGTGCTGCTGCTGGTGGCCCCGCGCAGATTCCCGGTCCTGGACGACTGAGTCCGGGGCGGCCGAGGCGACCGGTGCCACCGAGGCGACGGGCGTTCCCGCAGGTTAACGGTGGTAACACCTCTGTCCCGCACCCGAGTTCGTGCAGTAAGCGCATACCGACTGGCCAGTTTGGCGAAAACGCCGCGCGATGCGCGCCTCGCGAGTAGCGTGCGTGGCTCCGCTCCCCACCTCCCTGCGGTCCGCCGCCACGGACCCGAGCCATGCAAGGAGCCCCGGGATGTCCTACGACCCGCCGCACCCGTCGTACACCTACCCCTGGCAGCCCGCCCCGCCCGAACCGCCCCGCCCCGCCCGCCGGCCGGCCCGCGAACCCCTCGGCCACCACAGTGATCTGCGCCTGCTGCGCAGCGCCTACCGCTGGCAGCGGCGCACCGCCACGCTCACCGCGCTCGGCTACTTCACCCTGTTCCTGGTCCTGTCCGCCTGCGCGCCCGGCGTCATGACGAGCACGGTCGCCGACGGCATTCCGGCCGGCCTTCTGCTCGCCCTCCTCCAACTCCCCGTCACCTGGCTGGCGATCGCCCTGTACGAGCACACGGCACGCCGGCAGGTCGACCCGCTCGCGGACCGCATCCGCAAGCAGGCCGAACTGGACGCACGGCGAGGAGGAATGCGATGACCATCGCCGCAGGCTCCCCCGCCGGCCCGGGTTTCACCGGTTTCAGCGGCTCCGCCCAGGCCATGTCCCTGGTGGCCTTCTCCACCGTCGCCACGATGACCCTGCTGCTGTGCGTGATGACCGGCCCCGACCGCGACGACCTCGACGAGTTCTACACCGGCTACGGATCCCTGTCCCCGCTGCGCAACGGCCTCGCCATCGCCGGCGACTACATCTCCGCCGCCACCGTCCTCGGCACCGGCGGAGTGATCGCCCTGTGCGGGTACGACGGGGTCGTCCTCGCCCTCAGCACGGCCCTGTCGCTGATGCTGCTGATGTTCCTGCTGGCCGAACCGCTGCGCAACGCGGGCCGGTTCACCATGGGCGACGCCCTGGCCCGCCGGCTGCCCGGCCGCAGTGTGCGCATCACGGTGTGCGCCGTGACGATCGCCGCGCTGCTGCCGCTGATGCTGGTCCAACTGGCCGGCACCGGGCAGCTGATGGCGTTCATCCTGGGGTTCACCAACGAGTCCCTGAAGACCGGCTGCGTGGTGGGCCTCGGCGCCCTGATGATCGCCTACGCCGCGATCGGCGGCATGAAGGGCACCGCGCTCATCCAGATCTTCAAGATCGTGATGCTGGTCGGATCCGGCGCCGTGATCGCCCTGCTGATCCTGCGCCGCTTCGACTGGGACCCCGGCGCCCTGTTCACCGCGGCCTCGCGGCAGAGCGGGGCCGGACCGGCCTTCCTGCACTCCGGGCTCCAGTTCGGGTCAGGGGGCCGCTCCCGCCTCGACATGATCGCCTCGGAGCTGACCGTGGTGCTCGGCGGCGCCTGCCTGCCGCACATCACCATGCGCATGTACACCGCCTCCAGCGCCCGCCAGGTACGCCGCTCGATGTCCTGGGCGGTGTCCATCGTCGCCCTGTTCGTGCTGGTCATGACGGTGGTGGGGTTCGGCGCCACGGCACTGGTGGGACGCACGGTGATCTCTGCGGCCGACCCCCAGGGCAACACGGCCTACCTGCTGGGCTCGCGCGCGGTGTTCGGGGCGGACGTGACGACGGCGGAGACCTTCCTGTTCACCCTGGTCACCACCGCGCTCTTCCTGACCCTGCTCGCCTCGGTGGCCGGGATGATCCTCGCCTGCGCCAACTCCCTCGCCCACGACGTCTTCGCCGCCCGGGTGCGGGAGATGCCGGCCACCCGCGAGATGGGCCTGGCCCGCCTGTCGGCGCTCGCCATAGGCATCCCGACCATTCTGCTGGCCACCCTGGTGCAGCACTACAGCCTGCAGCCCCTGGTGACGCTCTCCTTCTGCCTGGGCGCGTCCGCCCTGGCACCGGCCCTGGTCTACGGCCTGTTCTGGCGGCGCTACACCCGCGCCGGGCTGCTGTGCACCCTGATCGGGGGCTCGCTGACGGTGCTGCTGCTCATGCCGGGCACCAACCTCGTCTCCGGGTCACCGGTCTCCGCGTTCCCGCACGCCGACTTCAACTGGTTCCCGTTCACCACGACCGGCATCGTCTCCATCCCGGCCGGCTTCTTCTTCGGCTGGCTGGGCACGGTGGTCTCCGGCCGCGCCAAGGCGGAGCAGCAGCGCCGCCAGTACGAGGCCGTGGAGGGGTGGATCCTGGCCGGCGCGGTCCGCAGATGACCCGCCCTGCGGGCCGGGCCGCCGCTACTCCGCGGCTGCCGGGCCCGTCAGCGAGGTCAGGTCGCTGCGCGCCTCGTCCATGTGCGCCCGTACGCCGTCCCAGGCCTCGCCGTGCTCGCGCAGCACCTGCTCGGTACGGCGGACGATGCCCTCCTCGCGCGCGCGTGCGTCGGCGACGATCCCGGCGGCACGCGCGTGTGCCTCCTCCTGGACGCGCCGCGCGGACGCCTCGGCGTCGGCGAGTGCCCGCCCGGCCTCGGACAGCACGGCCTCGGCACGGCTGATCCGCTCGGCGTACCGCGCCTCCAGGCCGGCCGCCCGGTCGTTCTCCTCGCGCTCGGCCCCGGCCCAGTGCCCGGTGTGCTCCCGGGACTGCCCGTCGAGCAGGCCGCTGGTGCGCCGGCGCACCTCACGCACCGCAGCGAGCGCCTCCCCGCGTCCCTTCCGCACCTCGCGCCGGGCGCCGACGCGCAGCCCGTCGGCCTCGGCGCGCGCGGTGAGCAGACGGCGACGGGCGTGCTCGTCGGCCTCGGCACGGAGCGTGTCGGCCGCCTTGCGCGCCGCGCGGAGCATTTTCTCCGCGTCGGCCTCCGCCCGCGCGACGCACTCGTGGGCCGCACGCCGGGCGCGCTCCCCGATGTCGCGCTCCTCCTCCAGCGCGAGCCGGAACAACCGCCGCGCGCTCGCGCCGAGCGTCTCGTAGTCCTGCGGCGCGAGCCCGGAGACCGTCTCCCGCAGCCGCGCGGCCTTTGTCTCCATGTCCTTGGCGAGCACGGTCAGCCGCGCGGCACGATCCCACGCGGCGTCCCGCTCACGCCACAGCGCCGTGAGGCGGGCGTCGACCTGCTCGGGGCGGTAGCCGCGCCCCCGGGCCGTCACGAATCCCTGCGGCGGCATCGATGCGCTGCTCATCCGGGAAACCCCTCTCCACCGGACATGCACGACGGGATGATTTCGCGCATATCTTGATGGATCGGACGTAAGTGTTCATAACGCGACACTCCGTGGTCACCGGAGGGTCGTGATGCCGCACCGCGGCGTCAACCCGCCGCCCGCCCGTAGCGTGTGAGGACGGCGGCGCCCACCCGTTCGGCCGACAGACACTCCCAACCGGCCGGCGGACTTCCGGCCGGGAACAGCGGCCGGCCCTGCCCGAGCACCACCGGGAACGTCAGCAGCCGGTACTCGTCGACCAGATCCGCGGCCATCAGCTCGTGCACGACGGCCAGGCTCCCGGTCACGACCACGTCCCGCCGCTCGGCCCGCACGGCGGCCGGCAGATCGCCCTCCAGCAACCGCGAACCGGCCCACCGGGACACGTCCGGAGCGCCGCGCGAGACCACCAGCTTCGGCACGGCGTTCATCCGCGCCGCGAACGGGTCGTCCCCTCCCGGCCACAGCCGCGCGAACAGCTCCCAGGTGGTACGGCCCAGCAGCAGAACCCCCTCGTCCAGGACGGCGCCGAGACGGAACTTGTCCCCGGCGACCGCCTCCGGCCCGTACCGGAACGCCCAGCCCCCGTACGCCGTACCCGCGGACCCGTCCGGATCCGACACGATCCCGTCCAGGGTGATGAACTCGATGACGACGACACTCATGACGACGGTCCCTCCACTCGATGGCTCACCGGTACATACCGGCGGCACCGGCCGGACTCATCGCTCCCCGTCGCGGAAAGACGAACCTGTTCCGGCGGCCGGGCACCAGGGCGCGGCGAACAGGCCGATCACGCCCGCGTCACCCGCGCGCGTGCGGGCCCCCAGGAGCCGGCGGGCGCCGGACGCCTACGGGGACGGCGCGAACGCGGCCAGCACGCGCGGGTCCGCGAACACCACGTTGTGCGCGACCCGGCCGCCCGCCACCGTCAGAACCTGCACGCTGTGCAGACGATGGCCGGCCCCGCGCTCCGGCGCGTACGCCGCCAGCGCCGGCTGCCCGTTGGCCGCCACCCGCTCCACCCGCCAGCCCGTCCCGCGCAGCGCGAACACCCGCTCCATGAACCGGCCGTAGTCCCGCCGCCCCCGGTACCACAGCGGCACCGGCGGCATCTCCAGCACCGCGTCCTCGGTCAGCAGCCGCACGAGCCCCGCCACGTCGGCCGCCTCGAAGGCCCGTACATAGCGCCCCACCACCGCCTGCGTCCCGGGATCGACCGGCTCGCCCACCGCATCGATGCCGCCCCCGCGCGCAAGGGCCGCACGCGCCCGCTGCAAAGCGCTGTTGACGGCCGCCACGGACGTGCCCAACTGCCCGGCCACCTCGGCGGCGGAGAACTCCAGCACCTCCCGCAGCACCAGCACGGCCCGCTGCCGCGCCGGCAGCGACTGCAGCGCCGCCACCAGCGCCAGCCGCAGGTCCGCGCGCGCCTCCACCTCGCACCGCGCCTCGGGGAACGGCTCCAGCCAGGGCACGTCCACCGCCGGCGTCAACGGCGCCCCGGGATCCTCCGAAGGCGCCCCCAGACCCGACGGCAGCGGGCGCCGGGCACGGCCCTCCAGAGCGCTCAGGCAGACACGCGTCGCGATGCGGTACAGCCAGGTCCGCACGGACGCGCGCCCGGGGTCGTACCTCTCCCGCGCCTTCCACGCCCGCAGCATCGTCTCCTGCGTCAGATCCTCGGCCTCGTGGAACGAGCCCAGCATGCGGTAGCAGTACGCCACCAGCTCGCCCCGGTACGGCTCGAAGTCCACCGGCCCATCATGCCCTTCACGCACGCGTGAAGGGCACGAAGGGGCTCACACCCGGCCGGCGCCGCTACAGCAGCCCGTCCCACATCTGCTCCAGCAGCACCGACCACCAGCTCTCCGGCGAACCCAGCGCCGCCGGATCCAAGGAGGCCAGCTGCGCCTGGAAGTCGACCGTCCAGCGGCCCGCCTGCTCCTGGTTCAGTCCGAACCTCAGACGCCACATACGGCCCAGCAGCGCCAGGCAGCGTGCGAACTCCAGCAGCCCGCTGTTCACGAACTGCGGCGGCACCGGAGCACCGCCCGGCCCCGCCTCCACCGGCACGGCCACGATGTTCGCCGTGCCGTACTGCACACAGATCGCCTTGCCGAAGTCCGTACCCATCACGAGGTACGACCCCGCGTCCGCCGCCGGCTGCACCCCCCGCTCGGCCGCCAGCTCCGCCAGCGTCGGCACGGGACGGCCCGGCTGCGCCTGCGCCCAGAAGAACGGACCCATGTCCACCGGCAACCCGGCCACGACCAGCGTGTGCGCCACGACCGGCGGCACACCCTGCCGCGACACCGCCTGCTGCTCGAACCGGAAGACCCCCGGACCGAACGCCGCCGCCAGCTCCTGCGCGACGCCCTCCGGCGGAAGCGGCTGCACCGCCTGCACCGGCGGCAGCGGCGCCCGCACCGGCGCGGGACGCGCCGGACCGTCGGCCACCTGGTGCAACTCGCCCTGGTGCGCCAGCAACTGCTGCATGCCCTGCTGCCGGCTCGCATGATCCGTGCCGTACGGCGCGATGCTCGCGATCCGCGCCTGCGGCCACTGCTCCCGGATCATCCGCGCACAGTAGGCACCCGGCAACGCACACGACTCCAGCTCCGTGTGCAGCTCCAGCACCTGGTCCGGCGGCACGTTCATCGCCCGCAGCTCGTGGAAGATCTGCCACTCCGGGTGCGGCGTACCCGGCGCCGAACGCCGGATCAGCTGCTGCTCCGAACCGTCGTGCGCGCGATAGCGCAGAACGGCCTGGTAGCCGGGACCCACCGTCGGCTGCCCCGCCTGCGGATACCCGTACGCCGGAGGCTGCCCCGGCACCGGCGCGCCCGGCGGCGGCATCGCACCCGGCGGCATCGGCTGCGGCACCCCCGGAGCACCGGGCGGCGGCACCGCACCCGGGGCCGGCGGCGGCACGGAACCCGCGGCCGGCGGCGGCGGAGGCATGCCCGGGCCCGCCACGGGAGGCGCCGCCAGCACCGTCTCCGCATGGTGCACGGCACCACGCGCACCACCGGGAGCACCCGGAGCGCCCGGCGCACCGGGGACACCCGGAGCCACCGGAGGCTGCGGCGCCCCGGGGCCGGGCGGCACACCCGGAGCGGCAGGCGGGTTCGGCATGCCCGGCGCCGCCGGACCGCCCTGCACGCCCGGAGCACCCGGAACACCCGGCGGCTGCGGCACGCCCGGGCCCATCCGACCGGGATCGGCCAGCATCGTGGCCGCATGGTGCACGTGGCCCGGAGGAGTTCCCCCGCCCGGCACACCCGGAGGCGCGGGCGGCGTGGACGCGCCCGGCGCCTGCCCTCCCTGCGAGCCACCCGGAACGGCCGGCACACCCCCGCCGTCGGGCCCGTCGGGCCCCAGCGACGACACGAGCTGCGTCGGCACGTACCCACCCGCGGGCGCACCCGGAGCGGGCGGCACCGCCGCACCCCCCGGACGCGCGCCCGGCGCGCCCGGAACACCCGGCGGAGGAGGCGGCGCACCCGCGCCGCCCCGCGGCTTCCTCGGCGGCGGCGCCGCCTTGCTCGTCGCGGCGTCCGCGATGTCACCGGCGTTCGGCGCGAGGCGCCGCCCCGGCCCGCCCGGACCCGCCGGCGGCTGCGGACAGCCGTACCCCTCCGCGTCCTGCGCGGCACCCGGACCCTGCGGGTACCCGTACGGCTGCGCACCCGGCGGCGGAGGCGCAGGCGTACCGCCCTGCGGCACACCCGGACCCGCCGGAGGCGGAGTGCCGTGCACGGGCGGATAGCCGTACGGCTGCCCACCCGGCGGCGGCGTACCGCCCTGCGGCACACCTGCCGGCGCGGGCGAACCACCCTGCGCGCCCGGCACGTTCGACGCATCCAGCGCCGGCGCCACCGCCGTCGGCGGCAGCTGACTGCCACCCGCCATCAACGCCGTCTTCGCATCGGGCTCGGCCGCCGGCGGCCGCGGACCGTCCGCCTCCGCATCACTCACCTGCGGCGCGAACACCGTCGCCGGCAACGGAACCGACCGGTCCTCCTCACCGCCGTCCGCATTCGTGTCCGTACCCGCCCACGGCGTCGCACCCGACGGCACGTCCACCGGAGCGGCGGCACCGGACACGGGCACCGCCGGACCGGCAGGCGCCCCCGGGAACGCCCCCGGCGCGTCCACCGGCACCCCGGCCTGCGTCTGGGCGAGCCCGGCACCCCCGGACGACACCCCGCCACCGGCACCGGCACCCGACCCGTCGGCGGGCCCGTCCTGCGAACGCCCCTCTCCGAGACCCAGCCGGTCCGCCGCCTCCTGCAACCACTCCGGAGGAGTCAGCAGGAACGACGTCTGATTCAGATCGACCCGCGCCGCCGCAGCCGCCGGAACCGCGTCCCGCGGCTCGTCCGCACGGCCGTACGCCTCCTCGTACCGGCGGATCACCTCACCCACCGGCAACGCCGGCCACAGCGTCGCCTCCCCGCTGTCCCGGGCGATGACCAGCCGCTGACCACCCGCGTCCGAACGCGGGCCCTCCGCACGGTCCTCACCCCACACCACGAAACCGAGCTCGAACTCCCGCACCCGCACCTCACGATGCTGATACGCGGGAACGTCCCCGTTGATCCACTCCTCGGCGCGCTCCTGCGCCTGCGCATAGGTCACCATCGCCCGCAGCTCACTCCCCCACCGGACCGGAAGACGCCGCGCCGGAGGACACCGGAACGACACGGGCGAACCCGCCGTCCACCATCAGATCGGCCACCGTCTCCAACTCCGGCGGATCCCCCGCCAGCCGCGACAGGAAGGCATCGAAGTCCTCACCGCACGGCAGCAGCAGACGCTCCACCCGCTCCGCCGGCGACCACGACGGATCCACGTCCCGCACATCGTCGTACGCGCAGAACCACACCGAACCCGCCCGCTCACCACGCACCTTCACCGCGAGCAGACCACCCTGCACGAACGTGACCCCCAGATAATCCTTCGTCAGATGGTCACGCAGACACTTGTTGACATACACCAGGTCATTGACCGCGGCCTCGTCCCGCACTGTGAAGAACGGCTGGTCCAGCAGCAACCCCAGCTCGGCATCGAGCGCCGCACCCACCGGCGCACAACCACCCGCCGCCTTCAAGAACGAACGGTACGCACCCGGAAGCCGGTACCCGAGATCCTCCTCGACCCCCTGCACCTGCGCCTCCGTCACCGCCACACCCGACTTCGGCAGCCCGAAATGCGCCGGACGCGTCTCCTGCAACGGCCGCGTCCCCCGCTTGGCATGGTCCACCCCCGACGTCGCCACCCCACCGTGGTGCCGCAGCAACGCCTTCACCTCCACCGGAACCAGCTCCAGCCGCCGCGAGCCCGCCACGTGATGCCACGTCCAGCCGTGCGGCGTCGCCACATCCGGCACCGTGTCCCACAACTCGTGACCCGACGCCGCCAGAGCCGCGTTCGCCGACACATAGTCCGTCAGCCGCAACTCGTCGACCCCGAAACCCTCCGGAGGCTCCGCGATCTCCGCCGCCACACGCGCGTACGGCGAAAGATCCGGGTAACCCCGCTCATCGACCCGTACCCCTCTCGGGTGACGTGCCGCCCGAACCGGATCCGGGAAATGCACGACCTGCCCGGCATAGGCCGCGTTCGGCGGCGCGGCTCGCTGCCCGAGCCGACCTGTCGTCATGGCGGTTGCCCCCTGCGGCGTTCTCTCTGGCCTGAACGGCGGTGTCGATCGCGGACGGCGACAGCCTATGCGGTACACGAACCCCGGTCACCGGCCCACCTCATCCCGGCGGACACCACCCCTCCGCTTCCGTGACCAGCCATCACCGCACCGTCACCACCAGAACAGCCCCGGGCGTGTCGCACCGCCCCAGCTTCCGCACCAGCCACGGCATTTGGCACCCTGTGTCCTTCGGGGGACACCCGGGGAGGGGAGAACGAGCATGAGCACCTTGCAGACCGGAGGCACCGACGTACGGGCCGGCGACCCCCGCATCGACTGGAGCGGCACCGAAACACCCCCCGCACCCGCACTCCGCCACCGCCGCGACGGCATCCTGCCCACCGTCGCCGCAGCCCTCTCCGTCCGCGGCGCCACCCTCACCGGCACCGCCGCCCGCGGCGAGGAACCCCCCGCCCTGCACCCCCTCGTCCAGGACTTCCTCGACACCCTCACCAGCGCCCAACGCGACCGCTTCACCGGCCGCTGCGCCGAAACCATCCTCATCTCCCGGCACCTCACCGCCGCCGACGCCACCCGCAGCAGACGCGCCGCCCGCAAACCCATGACCAACGGCGAAGCCCGCAGAGCCCTCAAACACGCCAAACTCACCACCCGCCGCATACGCGAGGACGGCGACCCCCTCCACGGCAGCTTCGCCACCCCCTGCCGCGCCTGCACCGCCCTCAGCGCCCACTTCGGCGTCCGCGTCGTCGACCCCACGGCAACCGACGGCTGACCACACCCGTCCCCACAGGCAACACCCGCACCACCCCGCCGGCACGACGAACGAAGGGCAGATGCACCCCGACCGCACCACCACCCGCTTCCCCGTACCCGTCGACGCCGCCCTGCGCGCCGCCGGCTGGCAACCCGGACGCTGGGACATAAAACAAGCCGAGATCTGGGCCGACACCCTCCGCGAACACACCTCACCCGCAGGACACCGGCACACCGTCTTCCCCGCGGCCGTCGAAGCCTGGGCCGAATTCGGCGGCCTCACCATCACCCCCAACGGACCCGGCCGCCAGATCGCCCCCGCCACCCTCCACCTCGACCCCCTCCACGGCCTCCACCACGCCCGCACCCTCGGCGACCTCGGCCGCGCCCTCGGCACCGAACTCAGCCCCCTCGGCGAGGAGACCGACACCGCCGCCGTCCTCGCCATCGACGCCGAAGGCCGCGTCTACACCCTCGACCACACCGGCGACTGGTACGTCGGCCCCGACATCGACCACGCCCTGTCCATGCTCGTCACCGGCATCGGACCCGCCCGCCTCACCGCCGGCTGACCCCCGCACCCCGGGAGGAACGACCCGAGGGAACTACACCGCCGGAATCACCGCCGACACCCGGAACCCCCCCGCCTCCGTCGGCCCCGACACGAACACACCACCCAGCCCGACGACCCGCTCCCGCATCCCCACCAGACCGTTCCCACCCGACGGCAGCCCCGCCGCCGACGCCGAAGCGGCCTCCGGCGGCGGCTCGTTCTCCACCTGCATCGCCAGCTCCGCCACCCGATGCGCCAGCCGCACCCGCGTCTTCGCACCCGCCGCATGCTTGTGGACGTTCGTCAACGCCTCCTGCACCACCCGGTACGCCGTCTGCTCCAGCTCCGCCGCATACGACCGCACCTCCCCCTCCACCGACAGCTCCACGACCATCCCCGCGGCCGCCGACTGCCCGATCAGCTCCTCCAGCTCCGACAGACACGGCCCCTCCGCCGCACCCTCCGCCTCCACCAGCCGCGCAACCACCACGGCCGCCTCCCCCACCGCCACCGACGGCACCACGGCGACACGCCGACCCTCGTCCCCACCGGCCCGCAGCACCCCGAGCATCTCCCGCAACTCGGTCAACGCCTGCCGGCCCATGTCCCCCACCAGCGACGCGTTGCGCACCGCCTTCTCCGGATCCTTCCGCGCCACCGCCTGCAACGCCGCCGCGTGCACCACCATCAGACTCACCCGGTGCGCGACGACGTCATGCATCTCCCGCGCGATCCGCGTCCGCTCCTCGCCACGCGCCCACTCGGCCCGCTCCTCCGCCCGCTCCGCGAGCAGCTGCAGCTCCCGCTCCAGCGAATCCGCCCGCTCCCGCAGGCTCTCCATCAGCCGGCGCCGCGCCCCCACGTACAGACCCAGCAGCACCGGCGGAGCCGTCAGCCCCAGCGACGTCGTGACCGCAGCGAACGGCACGAACCAGTCACCGAGCGTCAGATCACCCCGCGCCATGTCCTGCCGCACCCGCACGAACGTCACGATCATCGTGCCCAGCAACGACATCCCCGCCAGCGCAGCGATGACCCGCCGCGGCAGCTCGCACGCCGCCAGCGTGTACAGACCCACGATGCCCATCAGGAAACCCATCTGGGCCGGCGTGATCGCGATCGCCACCAGCACGACGGCGATCGGCCACTTCCGCCGCACCAGCAGCACCGAACCGGCGATCAGCCCGAACACGATCCCCGCGGACAGCGGGACACCCGCGTCCCGGGCGAACGGGATTCCCTCCGCACCGCACTCCACGGCGGACACCAGCGCGAGACTCCCGTCGAGCACCGCGCTGCGCCACCTCGCCCACCACCAGGGGCCGGTCCGGCCCCTGGCATGCTCTTCCCCCGTCGTGGTCATGCGTCCAGCCTACGGGCGACGGGTGCGGCTTTTCCGGTGAGTTTCACCTACCTCCACACACCACACTCCGTAGTCGAACGACCTCGAAACCCACCGGAATCCCTCGAACTGCTGAACCCTTCACGTTCGACGCCGGAAGGACGCATTCCGGCCGGACGGTATGCACATGGCACATTCACCCGGCACATACGCCGACCTCGACGCCCTGCGCGAGCGGGCCGTCGCCCTCCGCCGCGCCGGCCACAGCCTCCGGCAAATCCGGGACGAACTGAAGATCTTCAACAACGACGTCCTCAACCGGCTCGTGAAGGGCGAACCCCCGCCGGAGTGGACCAAGCGCCCGAGGGCCAAGGACGACCTGCGAGCCCGAGCCCGGGAACTCCGCCTCCAGGGCTGGACCTACGACCGGATCCAAGCGGAGTTGGGGTGCTCCAAGAGTTCGATCTCGTTGTGGGTGCGGGATCTCCCCAAGCCGGAGAGGCGCGACCCCACAAAACAGGCGAAGCTGGCCGCCAGGAAGCGCTGGGAGCACGAACTGGCGGTACGGGACGAGAAGCGCCGGGCGACGAAAGCCGCCGCCACGAACGAGATCGGCGCCATGACCGACCGCGAGCTCTTCGTGACGGGAGTGGCCCTCTACTGGGCGGAGGGCTCCAAGGACAAGCCATACGCGCGGCGCGAGAACGTGCAGTTCGTCAACAGCGACCCTGGCGTGATCAAGGTCTACCTCGCCTGGCTGGACCTCCTCGGGGTAGGGCGCGAACGCCTCCGCTTCCGCGTCATGATCCACGAAACCGGTGACCCCGACGGAGCCGTGCGCCACTGGGCGAACCTCGCCGACGTCGACGCATCCACATTTCAGCCCACCACCCTCAAGAAGCACAACCCGAAGACCGTGCGCAAGAACGTGGGCGAGAGCTACCGGGGATGCCTCGTGATCAGCGTCCTGCAAGGAGCCGAGCTGTATCGTCGCATCGAAGGCTGGTGGTGCGGCATAGTAGGGGCTGCCACCGCGGCCGATCTCCCAAATCGGACATAGCGGTAATCCCGGGTCGTCTAAGGGCAAGACGTCAGATTTTGGTTCTGATCATGGGGGTTCGAGTCCTCCCCCGGGAGCGCATGCTCAGTTCGGGTCCTCACCGGCAACACCGGTCAGGGCCCGCACTCGTACCCCCCAAACCCCGCCCCGGTATCCTGCGGCTGTCACCCCCACCCATCCAGAGCCGAAGGGCAACCCCGTGAGCGCCATCCGCCCGGCAGCCGTCGTCGTTCTCGCAGCGGGTGAGGGCACCCGTATGAAGTCCGCCACACCCAAGGTCCTCCATCAGCTCTGCGGCCGATCCCTGGTCGGCCATGTCCTCGCCGCCTCCCGCGAGTTGGACCCGCAGGCCCTGGTCGTCGTCGTGGGCCACGCCCGCGAGCAGGTAACCGAGCACCTGACCGGTATCGACCCGGACGTGCGCACGGCCGTGCAGGCGACGCAGAACGGCACCGGGCATGCGGTGCGGATGGGCCTGGAGGAGCTGGGCGGGGCGGTCGACGGGACCGTGGTCGTCGTGTGCGGTGACACCCCGCTGCTCACCGCGGAGACGCTGCAGGCGCTCGCCGGTACTCATCACGCGGACGGCAACGCGGTGACCGTGCTGACCGCCGAGGTGCCGGACGCGACCGGTTACGGCCGGATCGTGCGGGACGAGGCCACGGGTGCCGTGACGGCGATCGTGGAGCACAAGGACGCGACCGACGCGCAGCGGGCGATCCGGGAGATCAACAGCGGTGTGTTCGCGTTCGACGGGCAGCTGCTGGCGGACGCGCTGAAGAAGGTGCGGACGAACAACAGCCAGGGCGAGGAGTACCTGACGGACGTGCTGGGGATCCTGCGGGAGGCCGGGCACCGGGTCGGGGCGTCGGTGGCTGGTGACCACCGGGAGATCGCGGGGATCAACAACCGGGTGCAGCTCGCCGAGGCGCGGCGGATCCTGAACGACCGGCTGCTGACCCGGGCGATGCTGGACGGTGTGACGGTGGTGGATCCGGCGTCGACGTGGCTGGATGTGACGGTCACGTTCGGGCAGGACTCCGTGGTGCATCCGAACACGCTGCTGACCGGGTCGACGCATGTGGCCGAGGGTGCGGAGGTCGGTCCGAACAGCCGGCTGAAGGACACGAAGGTGGGCGCGGGGGCGCGGGTGGACAACACGGTGTCCGAGGGTGCCGTGGTGGGCGCGGGGGCGAGCGTGGGGCCGTACGCGTATCTGCGTCCGGGTACGCGTCTGGGCGCGAAGGGCAAGATCGGTACGTACGTCGAGACGAAGAACGCGCGGATCGGCGAGGGGACGAAGGTTCCGCATCTGTCGTACGTGGGGGACGCGACGATCGGTGAGCACACGAACATCGGTGCGGCGAGTGTGTTCGTGAACTATGACGGTCAGGACAAGCACCACACCACGATCGGGTCGCACTGCCGGACGGGTTCGGACAACATGTTTGTGGCTCCTGTCACGGTCGGGGACGGCGCGTACACCGCTGCCGGTTCGGTGATCACGAAGGATGTGCCGCCGGGTTCGCTGGCCGTGGCCCGTGGTCAGCAGCGGAATATCGAGGGCTGGGTGGCTCGGAAGCGTCCGGGGAGCGCGGCGGCGAAGGCGGCCGAGGCGGTGTCCCGGCAGGGCGGTGACGAGGACTGACCGGAAACGGTTGCGTCAAACACGGCGTACCGTGATAAGTGCACATCCGCACGAGTGCACCCCCGCACCCTTACCAGCTGATTCGGCCTCTCGCGCCCAGCCGAGAGGTCGGCGGTCGGCTGGTTGAGACAACCTCTGAGGAGACAGTGCTGTGACCGGGATCAAGACGACCGGCGAGAAGAAGATGATGTTCTTCTCCGGCCGCGCCCACCCCGAGCTTGCCGAGGAGGTCGCCCAGCAGCTGGGTGTCGGGGTTGTCCCGACGAAGGCCTTCGACTTCGCCAACGGTGAGATCTATGTGCGGTATCAGGAGTCGGCGCGTGGTGCGGACTGCTTTCTGATCCAGAGCCACACGGCTCCGATCAACAAGTGGATCATGGAGCAGTTGATCATGATCGACGCGTTGAAGCGTGCGTCGGCTCGTTCCATCACGGTGATCGTGCCGTTCTACGGTTACGCGCGGCAGGACAAGAAGCACCGTGGTCGTGAACCGATCTCGGCGCGTCTGATCGCGGATCTGATGAAGACCGCGGGTGCGGACCGGATTCTCACGGTGGATCTGCACACGGATCAGATCCAGGGCTTCTTCGACGGTCCGGTGGACCACCTGTTCGCGCTGCCGCTGCTGGCGGACTACGTGGGGCGGAAGGTGGACCGGGAGAAGCTGACGGTCGTGTCGCCGGACGCGGGGCGTGTGCGGGTGGCGGACCGGTGGTGCGACCGGCTCGGCGCGCCGCTGGCGATCGTGCACAAGCGGCGTGACAAGGATGTGGCGAACCAGGTGACCGTCCACGAGGTCGTGGGTGAGGTCAAGGGCCGGGTGTGCGTCCTCGTCGACGACATGATCGACACGGGTGGGACGATCTGTGCGGCCGCGGACGCGCTGTTCGCGCACGGTGCGGAGGATGTCATCGTGACGGCGACGCACGGTGTGCTGTCGGGTCCGGCGGCGGACCGGCTGAAGAACTCGCGGGTGAGTGAGTTCGTGTTCACGAACACGCTGCCGACGCCGGCGGAGCTGGGCCGGGATCTGGACAAGATCACGGTGCTGTCGATCGCTCCGACGATCGCGAGTGCGGTGCGTGAGGTGTTCGAGGACGGCTCGGTGACCAGCCTCTTCGACGAGCAGTGAGGTTTCTGCAGACCTTCTGCGCGTCGGCCGGCCGGTCCGGCTGAAGATCCTTTTGGTGCGGCCTCCCCCGCCGGGTAAACTGCTGGAGTTGCTCGGCGAGGGAGGCCGTTTTCCGTCATGGACGGGATGCGGCGGTCCGTTATCGACGCGCTCTTCGTAGCAGGCCGTTCGTGGCCGGGTGACCACGTCCGCATCCGAGTTCTACGAGGAGTGATCCACATGTCCGAGGTCAAGCTCGCCGCCGAGACCCGCACCGAGTTCGGCAAGGGTGCCGCGCGCCGCATCCGCCGTGAGAACAAGGTCCCGGGTGTCCTGTACGGCCACGGTTCCGACCCGCTGCACCTGACCCTCCCGGGCCACGAGCTGCTGCTCGCGCTGCGTACCCCGAACGTCCTGATCTCCCTGGACATCGACGGCAAGAGCAACGAGCTGGCGATCCCGAAGTCCGTGCAGCGCGACCCGCTGAAGGGCTTCCTGGAGCACGTCGACCTGCTGCTGGTCAAGCGCGGCGAGAAGGTCACGGTCGAGGTCCCGGTGCACGCCGAGGGCGAGCTGGCCCCCGGTGGCAACCTGCTCGAGCACGTCCTGGTCGCCCTGCCGGTCGACGCCGAGGCCACCCACATCCCCGAGGCCGTCACGGTCTCCGTCGAGGGCCTGGAGGCCGGTGCCTCCGTCCACGCCAAGGACATCACGCTGCCCAGCGGTGTGACCCTGGCCGTCGACGAGGACGCGGTCGTCCTCCAGGTGCTGCAGGCCCAGGTCGAGGAGACCGAGGGCGAGGAGGCGGCTGCCGAGGGCGAAGAGGTCGCCGAGGCCTGATCGCCGGCCGACGGTCGACGGTAGTTTGCTGTTCAGCCGCCGCTTCCCTCGCGGGGAGCGGCGGCTGGCGCGTATCAAGGAGGCATGGACGTGACCACCCCCGCCAGTGGCCCCTGGCTCATCGTCGGGCTCGGTAACCCCGGTCCGGAGTACGCCATGAACCGGCACAACGTCGGTTTCATGGTGGCCGACCTGCTCGCGGAGCGGATCGGCGGGAAGTTCAAGCGTGCGGGCAAGGCGCAGGCGCAGGTGCTGGAAGGGCGGATCGGTCCGGCGGGTCCGGCGAGCCGCCGGGTGGTGCTGGCGAAGCCGATGTCGTACATGAACCTGTCCGGTGGTCCGGTGAACGCGCTGCGGGACTTCTACAAGGTGCCGCAGGCGAACGTGGTGGCGGTCCATGACGAGCTGGACATCGACTACGGCACGCTGCGGCTGAAGCTGGGCGGCGGGGACAACGGGCACAACGGTCTGAAGTCGATGACGAAGGCGATGGGTCCGGACTACCACCGGGTGCGGTGCGGGATCGGGCGGCCGCCGGGGCGTATGCAGGTGGCGGACTTCGTGCTGAAGGACTTCTCGTCGGCGGAGCGCAAGGAGCTGGACTGGTTCGTGGACCGTGCGGCGGACGCGGTGGAGTGTCTGCTGGCGGAGGGGCTGGAGCGGGCGCAGGGCGCGTACAACTCCTGACTGCGCGGGTGCCGGCCGGTGTGCCGTACAACTGCGGACTTGTCCGTCCTTGCCTCCCGGCGGAGTTGACCGGCCGTGCGGGTATGGCCAATGATCCCGGCCATGCCTGCCTCAGCCAGTAACGCCCGCGCCCGCCGGGCGTCCGTGTCCGCGTTGCGGTTCGGGCGGGTCGCGGCGACGGGTGCGGTCGCCGCGCTGATCCTGTTCGCCGGGGTGTGGGGTTCCTGGGGGACCGCGCAGCACGTGATGCTGACCAAGGGGCGTGAGCGCGGCACGGTCGAGGTGACGTCCTGTGCGGGTGACGGCTGTTCCGGGCCGTTCCGGCCGGTGTCGGAGGGTGCGCGGGCGCGGGCGCGGGTGGTGATCGCGCAGTCGGTGGCGGTGCGCAAGGGGCGGACGTACGACGTGGTGCTGAAGCCGGGTACGGCGGACGCGCTGCGTTCGGGTCCGGCGGGGATTCTGTACGCCTGGGTGCCGCTCGGCGGGGCGTTGCTGCTGGCCTCGGTGGTGGTCGCGGGGGGTCTGCGGCTGACGCGGGTGGCGTGGGGGCTGGCGTTGTCGGGTGCGGGTCTGCTGACGGTGGCCTTCGTGGCCGTGCGGTGACGTGGAGGTGAGGGTGCCCCCGGGGTCGTGGACCTCGGGGGCACCGTCGTGTGCGGGGGCGGGTGTCAGCCGGTGTTGCGCAGGCCGGCGGCCACGCCGTTGACGGTGAGGAGCAGGGCGCGGGAGAGCAGCGGGTCGGGGTCGGCGCCCGCCGCGGCCTCGTCGCGCTGGCGCTTGAGCAGGGCGACCTGGAGGTAGGAGATCGGGTCGAGGTAGGCGTCGCGGACGGTGAAGGTCTGCCTGAGGTCGGGCTGGGCGTCGAGGAGGCGGGTCTCGCCGGTGATGCGCAGGACCTCGCGGACGGTCAGCTCGTGTTCGGCGCGGATGGTGTCGAAGACGTGCTTGAGCTCGTCGGGGACGAGGGTGTCGACGTAGTGCTGCGCGATGCGCAGGTCGGTCTTCGCGAGGGTCATCTCGACGTTGGAGATGAAGTTCCGGAAGAAGTGCCACTGTTCGTGCATCTCGCCGAGCACGGTGTCCAGCCCGGTTTCCCGCAGCGCCTTGAGGCCGGAGCCGACGCCGAACCAGCCGGGCACGATCTGCCGGGACTGGGTCCAGCCGAACACCCACGGGATGGCGCGCAGACCGTCGAGCGAGACGCCCGAGCCGGGGCGGCGGGAGGGCCGCGAGCCCAGGTGCAGCTCGGCGAGCTGGTCGACGGGCGTGGAGGCGAGGAAGTACGTCGGCAGGTCGGGGTCCTCGACCAGGCGGCGGTAGGCGGCGTGGGCGGCGTCGGAGACGACGTCCATGGCGGCGTCCCAGCGGGCGAGGGCCTCGTCGGACTGGCGGGGCGCGGTGTGCAGGGCGGAGGCCTGCAGGGTGGCGGCGACGGTCAGTTCCAGGTTCTCCCGGGCGAGGGAGGGGATGAGGTACTTGTCGGAGATGACCTCGCCCTGTTCGGTGACCTTGATCTCGCCCTCCAGGGTGCCCCAGGGCTGGGCGAGGATGGCGTCGTGGGAGGGGCCGCCGCCGCGGCCGACGGTGCCGCCGCGGCCGTGGAAGAGGCGCAGGCGTACGCCGTAGCGGTGGGCGACGTCGCGCAGCCGGCGCTGGGCGCGGTGGATCTCCCACTGGCTGGTGGTGATGCCGCCGAACTTGGAGGAGTCGGAGTAGCCGAGCATGACCTCCTGGACGTCGCCGCGCAGCGCGACCAGGCGCCGGTAGGACGGGTCGGAGAGCATGTCCTCGAGGATGGTGTCGGCGGCCTTGAGCTCGTCGGTGGTCTCGAGGAGGGGGACGATGCCGATCTTCGCCCAGCCGGCGTGGAGGTCGAGGAGGCCGGCCTCGCGGGCGAGGACGGCGGCGGCGAAGACGTCGTCGGCGCCCTGGCACATGCTGATGATGTAGGACTCGATGACTTCGGGGCCGAAGACGCTGAGGGCCTTCTTGACGGTCTCGAAGACGCCGAGGGTCTTGGCGCCGGCGGCGTCGACGGGTGCCGGGGTGGGGCCGAGGGGGCGCCGGGAGCGCAGTTCCTTGGCGAGGAGCCGGGCCCGGTAGTCGCGGGGCATGTCGGCGTAGCGCCAGGATTCCTCGCCGAGGCGGTCGAAGAGCTGGCCGAGGGCGTGGTGGTGGGCGTCGGCGTGTTCGCGGACGTCCATGGTGGCGAGCTGGAGGCCGAAGGCGGCGAGGGTGCGGATGGTGCGGCCGAGGCGGCCGTCCGCGAAGAGGCCGCCGCGGTGCTCGCGCAGGGAGGTCTGGATGATCCGCAGGTCGCTGAGGAGTTCGCCGGTGCCGAGGTAGTCGCGGCCTTCGGTGTGGGGGGTGCCGTTGGCGAGGCGCTGCTTGGTGTTCTCGAGCTTCTGCCGGATGCAGGTGGCCTTGAGCCGGTAGGGCTCCTCGGCGTTGAGTCGCTTGTAGCGGGGGCTGATCTCGGGCAGTTGTTCGAGGTCGGTGTGCAGGGAGGTGAGGAGTTCCTCGGTGGCGCCGGCGTAGCGGATGGAGTTGGAGAGCAGGCCGCGCAGTTCGTCGACCATCTCCAGGGCGTCGTTGATGCCGTGTTCGTGCTGGAGGATGAGGACGTCCCAGGTGACCTGGGGGGTGACGTTGGGGTTGCCGTCGCGGTCGCCGCCGATCCAGGTGCCGAAGGTGAGCGGCCGGGTGTCGTCGGGGAGCTTGACGCCGACGCGTTCGAGTTCGGCGGTGAGGTCCTCGAGGACGTCGCCGACGGCGTCGGCGTGGAGTTCGTCGAGGTAGTAGATGGCGTTGCGGGCCTCGTCGGCGGGTTCCGGCCGTACGACGCGCAGCTCGTCGGTCTGCCAGACGAGGTCGATGTTCTCGGCGAGGCGGACGTCCTGGCGGCGGCGGTCGGAGTCGAGGACGGGGGTGTCCAGGAGGGCTGCGATGCGCCGGAGCTTGTTGAGGACCGACCGGCGCGCGGCCTCGGTGGGGTGTGCGGTGAACACGGGGCGGACGTTCAGGTGCTGGACGGTCTGCGCGAGGTGTTCGGGGTCGGCGTCCTTGAGCCGGTCGGCGGTGCGGGCGAGGAGGCCGCCCTCGACGGCGCGCCGGGCGCGCAGTTCGCGGCCTCGGTGCACCTGCTCGGTGATGTTGGCGAGGTGGAAGTAGGTGGAGAAGGCGCGGACCAGCTTGGCCGCGGTCTCCAGTTCGGTGCCGCGCAGCAGCTCGGCGGCGGCCTCGCCGTCCTCGCGGGTGAGGCGGCGGACCTTCTCGACCAGTTCGAGGAGCTCGGGGCCTTCCTGCCGGACGAGGGTCTCGCCCAGGAGGTCGCCCAGGCGGCGGATGTCGGCGCGCAGCTCGCTGCCGGCCGTGGTGGTCTGGTCGTCGGCACTGCTCACAGGTGCGGCTCCTTGCAGTGTTGAAGCTCGTCTGGGAGGGAACCCGAGCGTCAGCCACGCGGCGGCGGGCGCCGCTTACGGGCCGGAGCGTCCGGGAAGAAACTTCAGCGGACCGCGCTGTCCGACCGAGACCAAGGATAGGTGGCCGTGCGGAGGCGCAGGCCGTGGGGCTCTTGCCGCCGTACGACACGCTGCCATACTTACGACGCCGTAGGTTACGGAGCCGTAGGGAAGTACCGTCGAGTCCCGCCCGGTCCCGGCGGCCCGGCTTCCGCCTCATCCCCCGACCCTCGACCCCACAGGGGACGCGCATGACCTCAAGTTCCGATGTGATCGACGAAGCCCGTGAGGCCAACGACACCTCCACCTCCTCCGCCACCCTGGGCGGCGAGCAGAAGCGTTCGATCGAACAGATCACGCTGCTCCTGTTCATCGTCGTGCCGTTCGTGGCACTCGTGGCGGCCGTGCCGCTGGCCTGGGGCTGGGGGGTGAGCTGGCTCGATCTGGGCCTGCTGGTCTTCTTCTACTTCCTGGGGTGCCACGGCATCACGATCGGTTTCCACCGGTACTTCACGCACGGTTCGTTCAAGGCCAAGCGGCCGCTCAGGATCGCGTTGGCGATCATGGGGTCGATGGCCGTCGAAGGCCCCCTGGTGCGCTGGGTGGCCGACCATCGCAGACACCACAAGTTCTCCGACGCCGAGGGCGACCCGCATTCGCCGTGGCGGTTCGGGGAGACGCTGCCGGCGTTGATGAAGGGCCTGTGGTGGGCGCACATCGGCTGGATGTTCGACGAGGAGCAGACGCCGCAGGACAAGTACGCCCCGGATCTGATCAAGGACGGGGCGATCCGGGCGATCTCCCGCCAGTTCGTGCTGTGGACGGTCGTGTCGCTGGCGCTGCCGCCGCTGATCGGTGGTCTGGTGACGATGTCCTGGTGGGGCGCGTTCACCGGGTTCTTCTGGGGTTCACTCGTGCGGGTGGCCCTGCTGCACCATGTGACGTGGTCGATCAACTCGATCTGTCACGCGGTGGGCAAGCGGCCGTTCAAGTCGCGTGACCGTTCGGGCAACGTGTGGTGGCTGGCGGTGCTGTCGTGCGGGGAGTCCTGGCACAACCTGCACCACGCGGACCCGACGTCGGCCCGGCACGGGGTGATGCGCGGGCAGATCGATTCGTCGGCGCGGTTCATCCGGATCTTCGAGCGTCTCGGCTGGGCGTACGACGTGCGCTGGCCGTCACGCTCGCGTATCGATTCGCGTCGCAACATCGGGGAAGACGGCTCCGGGCGCCGGAAGGAGGCGGCCGAGGCGGCATGATGGAAGCCGTGGCGACCGATTCCAGCAGCAATTCCGGCAATGACAAGCAGCGGCGGACTCGCCGGACCCGTATGACCGGTGCGGAGCGCCGCCAGCAGCTGCTGGAGATCGGTCGCACGCTCTTCGCGGCGAAGGGTTTCGAGGGCACCTCGGTGGAGGAGATCGCGGCGAAGGCCGGGGTGTCGAAGCCGGTGGTGTACGAGCACTTCGGCGGCAAGGAGGGCCTGTACGCGGTGGTGGTCGACCGTGAGATGCGGCGGCTGCTGGACATGGTGACCGGCTCGCTGACGGCGGGGCATCCCCGCGAGCTGTGCGAGCAGGCCGCGTTCGCGTTGCTGGACTACATCGAGGAGTACACGGACGGCTTCCGGATCCTGGTCCGTGACTCCCCCATCCCGCAGTCGACGGGGTCGTTCGCCTCGCTGATCTCCGACATCGCCACGCAGGTGGAGGACATTCTCGGGCGCGAGTTCAAGTCCCGCGGCTTCGATTCGAAGCTGGCCCCGCTCTACGCCCAGGCGCTGGTCGGCATGGTCGCGCTGACCGGCCAGTGGTGGCTGGACGTGCGCCGCCCGAAGAAGGCGGAGGTGGCGGCGCATCTGGTGAACCTGGCGTGGCACGGGCTCGACGGGCTGGAGCAGAAGCCGCGGCTGATAGGCCACCGCAAGGCGTGAGCCGGCGGGACCGGCCGTAGCCGGGCCGGCCGTCGGCGGGGCTGTTTGTCGGCGGGGCCGCGCGCCGGCCGGGCGGCGAGTCCGCTGGGCCGCGAGCCATCGAGGCTGTGCGCCGACCGGCCCACGAGTCCGCTGGGTCGCGAGCCGGCCGGGCCACAGGTCAGCGGGGCTGGAGGAATTCCAGTCGGTTGCCGACGGGGTCCCGCGAG
Organism: Streptomyces sp. NPDC015139; assembly: GCF_043079785.1. Taxonomy (NCBI): domain Bacteria; kingdom Bacillati; phylum Actinomycetota; class Actinomycetes; order Kitasatosporales; family Streptomycetaceae; genus Streptomyces; species Streptomyces sp. NPDC015139. The sequence goes on from NZ_JBIBUW010000002.1 coordinate 53,772, forward strand.
AAGAACCGCCGGTGCCCGGGGAGGTTGTCGTCCCAGCTCACCGGGGCGCCGCAAGCCGTGAGCCGGTCCGCGTACGCCTCGATGTCCGTGACCCGCAGCCCGGGGTGCGCCTTCGTCGCGGGCCGGAAGCCGTCCTCGACGCCCAGGTGCAGCTCCACGGCGCCGGCCCGGAACCAGCAGCCGCCGCGCGCCGCGAGCACCGGCGGTTTGGGGATCTCCGTCATGCCGAGGACGTCCCCGTAGTACGCCCGCAGCAGGTCCTCCGAGCCGGGCGGTGCCGCGAGCTGGACGTGGTCGACGGCGGCGAGCATGCTCAGGCTCCCTTGACGGCCACGGCGAACAGCCGGCGGAACGGCAGGACGGTGCCGTAGGGGGCGCTCGGGTACGCCGCGCGGAGCAGGTCCCGGTACTCGGTGACGAACGCGTCGCGTGCCTCGGGGTCGTCGGCCAGGGCGGTCAGGGCGGGCCGCAGGCCGGTGCCCTTGACCCAGTCGAGGACGGGGTCCTCGCCCGCCAGGACGTGGAAGTACGTCGTCTGCCACACGTCGGTCGCGCAGCCCAGGCGGGCCAGGCGGTCGAGGTAGGTGCCGGGGGTGTGGACGGAGTCGGTGTGGCGCAGGACCTCGGCGAGGCGGGCCTTCCAGCGGGGGGTGGCGGCGAGCTCGCGCATCAGGGCGTGCAACGGGGCGTCGATGTTGTCGGGGACCTGGAAGGCGAAGGTGCCGCCGGGGCGAAGGGCGGCGACCCAGTCGGCGAACCGGTCGGCGTGGCCGGGCACCCACTGGAGCACCGCGTTGGAGACGATCAGGTCGTACTGCTCCGGGGGCGTCCAGGTGCGGGCGTCGGCGTGGGCGAAGTCGAGGCGGCCGCCGCCGGCCGTGGGGCCCTCGTGCTCGGTGTGGGCGCGGTCGAGCATGTCGGGCGAGTTGTCGTAGCCGGTGACGTGGGCGGTGGGCCAGCGTTCGGTGAGCCGGACGGTGACGTTGCCGGGGCCGCAGCCGAGGTCGGCGATGCGCGGTGGGCCCGCGGACGGTTCCCGTTCCGCCGGGAGGGCGGGGACGGCGGCGAGGAGGTCGGCGAAGGGACGGGCCCGGTGTCCGGCGTGCCGGAGGTACTGGGCGGGGTCCCAGGTGGGATGCGTCATGTTCGTCATGTCTTCCACTGTCCCCGGCGTTTTATCTCGATGTCAAGAGACTCGACTTCAAGAGACTTCATGTCGACACAACCACTACACTGATCTCCATGGAGGACGAGGTCGATCGGCTGGTCGCAGCGTGGCGCCGGGAGCGTCCGGACCTCGACGTGGAGCCGCTGGAAGTACTCAGCCGGGTGAGCCGACTCGCCCGGCATCTGGACCGCGCGCGCCGGCTCGCCTTCGCCGAGCACCAGCTGGAGCCCTGGGAGTTCGACGTACTGACCGCGCTGCGGCGCGCGGGCACGCCGTACCAGCTCTCCCCCGGGCAGCTGCTGACGCAGACCCTGGTCACGTCGGGCACGATGACCAACCGGATCGACCGGCTGGCGAAGAAGGGCCTCGTGGAGCGGCTGCCGGACCCGAGCGACCGGCGCGGTGTGCTGGTCCGGCTGACCGAGACCGGCCGGGACCGCGCGGACCAGGCGCTGGCAGGCCTGCTGGACCAGGAGCGGGCGATCCTCGCCGAGCTGTCCCGCGCCCAGCGCGGTGAACTGGCGGGCCTGCTACGCCAGTTGACCGCCCCGTTCGACAACATCCCCGGCTAGGTCCGCCGGGCCGACCCCGGCCCGCCGGGCGAGCGCCACGGCGGCGAGGGTGGAGTGGACGCCCAGCTTGCCGAGGACGTTCTGCATGTGGGTGCGCACGGTGTGCGGGGAGAGGAACAGCCGCTCGGCGACCGCCTTGCGGCCGAGCCCGGCGACCATGCAGCGCAGCACCTCCCGCTCGCGCGGGGTCAGGGACTGCACCAGGCGTTCGCTCTCGGTGCGGTGCTTGCGCGCGGCCGTCAGTTCCCTGAGCACGCCGGTGAGCAGTGCGGGCGGCAGATGGGTCTCGTCGCGCAGCACGCCGCGGATCACCGTCAGCAGCCGGGACAGCGAGCAGTCCTTGGCGACCCAGCCGGAGGCGCCCGCCTGCAGGGCGAGGGCGGCGCGGCGCGGGTCGTCCTTCTCGGCGAGGACGACGAGCCGTACGGCGGGCTGGGCCGAGCGGACGCCGGCGACCAGCGAGATGCCGTCGACCAGGCCTTCCTCGTCGCCGTCCTGCACGGGCACGGCCGGGCGGGCGCCGGGCAGGTTGCCGCCGAGGTCGGCGTCGACCAGGAGCACGTCGAAGCGGCGTCCCTCGCCGGCCGCGCGTTCCAGGCAGCGCAGCGCGGCCGGACCGCTGCCGGCGGCGGAGACGTCGACGTCGGGCTCGGCGGCCAGTGCGGCGGCGAGCGACTCCGCGAAGATGCGATGGTCGTCCACGACCAGGACTCGGATACGAACCACGAAACCCCCTTCCCCAGGCTCCGCGTGGAGCAGGGGATACCCAAGGTCCGGACAGGGCCCGGCGATCGGCCGGTCCGAAAGGGCCGGCAAAGGCTCGGGAAACGACGACTCGCACGGGTACGACACCCAGCGGAAGGACGCCCACCGCACGGCCGCCGCCGTCGCGGAAACTGCTACCCCCACCGCGGGCGTCGTACCCGCCTGTCTCGCCCCCTGATCAGCACCGGCCCCCACCGGTGCTGTTCCTCAGAGTACGGATGCGGGCGGACAGCGGAAGCGGATTTGCAGAACTGGCCGTCCGACGCGTTTATGGTGTGCCGCATGTTTCGTATTGAGGCGGAAGTCGACAAAGGACGACGTGATCTGCTCCGCTCGCGGTTGTGGGACACCAACACGGCGGCGTCCCCGGTGCTGGCGGCGCTGCGCGGCACGCCCGGCGAACGCGAGGTCCCGCTCCATGTGTGGGCGCTGGACGACTCCGGGGAACTGGCGGGCGGGCTGGTCGGCCACACCTGGACGACCTGGCTGCACGTCACCTACCTGTGGGTGGACGACCGCCACCGCGGCACGGGCCTCGGCTCCCGTCTCCTCGCCGAGGCCGAGCGCATCGCCCGCACCGAGCGCACGTGCACGGCGGCCCGCCTGGAGACCTGGAGCTTCCAGGCCCCGGAGTTCTACCGCAAGCAGGGCTACGAGGTGGTGGGCACGATCCCCGACTACCCGCCGGGCATCACGGAGTACATCCTCACGAAGCGCCTGACCTGACGGTGGCTCACCCCTGCGGAGCGGGCGGCGCGGGGGGCGGGGGCGGGTAGGGCGGCCGCGGCGGGATCCTCCTCCCGGACGGTCCCACCGGCGGCGGTGGCTGCGGCTCCATCGACCGGCGCGGACGGGGCGCCGGCGGCCGGGGGACGAAGGGCGGTGCCGGGGCGGGCGGAGGCGGCGGGGGCAGCAGCGCCTCGTCGTCCGCGAGCAGGGGCCCGCCGGCCCGCAGCCGCTCGACGGTCCGCTCGGCCCGGCGCCGGGCCCGGGGGTCGTCGTCGCGCCGGAAGACGAGCCCTACGGTGGCCGGAGGCCGCGGAAGACCCAGCACGGGGCCGGGGCCACGGGTCTGCTCGGTGGAGACCAGCTCGTAGCCGAGCACGTACGCGACCCTCTCGGCCCGTTCCTTCAGCGACACCCCGCCACGGAGCTCGACCACCCCCCGCCCGTCGAACCGGGCCCGGATCTCGCCGTCGTCCATCAGCGGTCCTCGTACCTGGGCAGTTCGTCGGGGAAGTCACGGGGTTTGTCGCACTCGGCCAGCTTGTAGGCGCGCTCGGTGAGCCGGTAGGCGAAGTCGGTCAGGGCCTGGCCCAGTTCCGTGCCGGAGATCCTGGCCTTTCCGACCACATATGCCTCGGCGACGACGGCGTAGGACTGGTCGGCGTCGCCCGCCCGGACGCCGCGGGGGGTGCAGGGGACATAGACGGAGGAGCTGGCGCGGTCACCGTGTATCTCTGCCAGGGCTTCGATCCCACCGGAGGACACCCGGACCGTACGGCGGTCGGAGGAGCCGGCGTAGTGGCTGAACCAGGTCTGCGGGGAGGCGTCGTCCACCCGCGCCACACCCGAGAGGATGGAATCCGCACTCGTGTACACGTGGCAGGAGAAGCGCAGGTCGGCACCTTCGCGCCGACGCTCGGCCCCTTCCTCCGCCGTCCGCGTACGCGGGAGCGTCCGGATCACCAGGTCGCGCTCGACAGCACCGTCGCACACTTTGGACGGCAGCCGCTCGAGCCCCGTCGTGAGGGCGAACCAGGTGCCTGTGCCGACGAGAAGAAGACCCACCACGCAGGCAATGAATTTCTTCGCGCTGTACTCCCTGGGCCCGCGTTTTCCGCTACCGGTCCGATCATCCACGCGGACGCTCCTTCGTGTTGCTCAAGAACTCACTTGCGTCGTCCCAGCCTTCGTTGACCGCACGACGGACAGTGTCGTTGGTGCCGTCCTTGGGGAGATCCACATGATGCTGCTCCAAGGCGTCCGCGACGGAGGATTGCGTCTGCTGGTTCACCGAGTCCCGGGTCGCGTACAGGTCCTTGGCGCTGGCATAGAGGGCGCCGTCGCGGGCACCGTCCATTTCCTGGCCCTCCATCAGACGGTCCACGGCCAATCCGATGACCCCGCCTGCGAAACCGCCGACGGCAGCACCGGTGGCCGCACCGGCGGGACTCTCGGGGAAGAGCGACACGGATCCGTACCCGACACCGGTCCCGAGCCAGGTCTTGACGAAATCACCCTTCTTTTCAAGTGCGTCGTTGTAGTCCTTCTCTCCCGCGACGACGGCTTGCACCTTCTCGTCTGCGACCGAGTGGGCGACGATCCCCTCGATCGTCCCCGCGTTCCGGCCGATGTCGTCCAGCACCTGCTGACGGGAGCCGTCGAAGAGCGATGGGTCCGAGAGGTGTGCGTCCAGAAGACCACTGGTGTACACACCTTCGCCGACGATGATTCCTGCTCGGCCTGCGGGATCCGCAGACACCGCCGACAGGAATCGCGTGACGTCCGCCGTCTCCAGCCCTTCCGGCTTGTCGCTGTTCGTAAGGAACACGACGGCATTGGAGCTTGCGAGTGACCTGCTGATTTCCGGCATGTAGGAAGCCGCCATGTTGCCGAAGCTGTCACCCATTCCCTTGCTCACCAGGTCCGCGCCTCCTTCTGGGTGTGCCACGGCGGACATGATGTTGGCCATGATTGCCACCTGAGCGGTGCTGTGAGGAGGAGCCGACGAGGTGAAGTCACCGACACCCACTCCGGTGACCGCACTTTGCAGAGCCCGTCCCAACGACTCACCCCGGTCGGTGAACCTGGTGGTACCGAGCATGTGATCCAGGTCCGCCTTGGATGCGAAGGCGTGCTCCGCCGCCTCGGGGTTGTGGGAGAGGCCGTCGAAGAGTCCCTCCAGCGGGTCCCGGCCGTCGCCGTCGCCGAAGACGAGATCCAGGCCGTTGTAACCCTTGACCCACCGGTCGTCGGTGTTCGACTCTCCCGCACCCCTGTCCGCCTTGAACACGTCCTTGCGATAGGCGTCGAGGAACTCGGTGTCGTACTGGCCGTTGCGCATGAGGCTGCTCATGACCTGGTAGCCGAGGGCGCCGATCGGGTTCGGGGAATTGGGCGCGCGGAAGTTCGTGGTGGTCTCGTCGAGCAGGTTCTTCTTCCACCCCTGCATCGCATCCGAGTCCGAGAAGGAGGCCGTGGCCAGAGTCAGGCTCAGGTTGTTCTGCAGGTCCTTCATCGACTCGAGTTCCGGCCCCTTGGCGCCGGCGTGGGCGTAGGTCATCTCGGTCCAGAACTGGAGCGTCCCCTTGGCGCCCAGACCCCTCGCGAACTTCTCGGCGAACAGCGGGTCGTCGTGGTACTTCGCCATCTCGCGGTTGAAGGCCTTGATGTCTTCCAGGGACATGTCCGATGGCTTCTTGGCCATCTTGGCCAGTTTCTCGGCTGCTGCGACCGCTGCGGCGGCCTCGTCCCGGTTCGCGTAGGAGGCGTCGGAGAAACCGTACTTGGCCTGGTCGACAAGGAGCCTGAGGGCTTCCGCGGCGGTGTCGTCGCTCTGTGTCGCCTTGGTCAGGATGCTCTGGATCTCCGTGACGAAGGCGTCCACGGTCTTCTGGTCGGTCGCGCCGGTCTTCCCGCTGCGGTCCGACGACCAGTCGGGTCGGGTGTTGCCCATGACGGAGAACGTGCCGTCGTGGTTGTCGACCACGGTCAGATTCTGGTCGTTGGCCCGCTTGATCGCGTCGTTCACCTGGGTGCGGTAGCCGATGAGCTCGCCCCGGGTGTCGCTGAGGATCTTGGTGATGGAGTCGGCCTGGGTGTGCGCGTCGGCGAACTCGGCGGCCGTGCGATCGATGAACTCGCGGCTGACGGTGGCGTTGACGCCCTTCCACTTGGCGGCGTCGGCCTTCGCCTTGAGCTTGCCCTCGGCGTCCTCCTTCAGCTCGGCCAGCTTCTTCGTCATCTGCTCCCAGTCGGTGACCGCATCGCCGAGTTTGGCGAAATTGCCGTGGCGCAGTGTGTCGAGGTGCATCGGCGCTCAGTGGCCCTTCCGGTCGTCGAAGCCCTTGTCGAGCGTCGCGATGCTGCTCACCGCACCGGCGATGTAGGAGTCGTCGGCGGCGTGCTGGTTCTTTGTGTACCGCAGGTGGTTGGAGATGTGGGCGCAGGCGTCCAGCAAACTCTTCGTCTGCTCGCTCCAGCGCTCCGTCACATGCTCCAGCGCCCCTCCCAGGGCGAAGCCCTCGCCCTTGAGCCCGCCCGCGGCCGCCTCGGACGCCACACGCGCGTGGCCGCTGTAGGTCGTGAAGTGGCCGAAGAGATCATGGGCTGCCTGACCGACCTGCTCCAGGTCTTTGTGGCCGACGACGAGGTCCCCTTGAGTGCTGCCACCTCCCTGGTCAGCCGGGTACTGATTGAGCTGCATCCGTGTGGAATGCCGATCGGCCGCCTGGGCCTTCAGCTGCTCCCACTCCTCCCACGCCATGTGTGGTCTCCCCCGTGTCTTGCGGTCCGGTTCCGGCCCGGGCGGGCGGGACAGGCACGCAGCGCAGCGCCTCACTGAGCGGCATGTACATTACCGGGCCATCGGTAAGTGACCTTGGGCGCAGGGGACTTCGGCGGGAACCAGGCGGGTTACGTCGGGGAACGGGCCGGCCCGCCGCGCTCCTGTCGGGTGCGGCGGGCCGGTGCGGGGCGGGTGTCAGATCAGGCGGTGGGCTCCCGCCGACGGGGTCGCCTCGAAGACGCGCGGGGGTGCGAAGCCGGCCGCGGCGAAGGCCTTCTCGACCGACTTGGTGAGGGTGTCGACGTCCGTCGCCTGCGTCAGCACGATCGCCGAGCCGCCGAAGCCGCCGCCGGTCATCCGGGCGCCGAGCGCGCCGCCCGCGAGGGCGGTGTCGACGACCAGGTCCAGTTCCGGGCAGGAGATGCGGAAGTCGTCGCGCAGCGAGGCGTGTCCCTCGGTGAGGACGGGGCCGATCGCGTGGATCCGTCCGGCGCGCAGCAGGTCGACGACGCGTTCGACGCGGTGGTTCTCGGTGACGATGTGCCGGACGAGACGGACCACCTCCTCCTCGTCGCCGAGCCGGGCGAGGGCCGCCTCCAGGCCGTCGTACGGGACGTCCCGGAGGGCGTCGACGCCCAGCAGGGCCGCACCCTTCTCGCAGCCGGCCCGGCGCTTGCCGTACTCGCCGCCGCTGTGGGCGTGCTTGACCTGGGTGTCCACGACGAGCAGGCGCAGGCCGTCGGCCGCCAGGTCGAAGGGGATCTGCCGCTGGGACAGGTCCCGGGTGTCGAGGAACAGGGCGTGCCCCGACGTGCAGCAGGCGGACGCCGTCTGGTCCATGATGCCGGTCGGCGCGCCGACGTAGACGTTCTCCGCGCGCTGGCACAGCCGGGCGAGCTGCCATCGCTGGAGACCGAGTCCGTACAGGTCGTCGAGCGCCAGGGCGATCACGACCTCCAGCGCGGCGGACGAGGACAGACCGGCGCCGGTGGGGACCGTCGAGGACAGGTGGACGTCCGCGCCGGTCACCTCGTGGCCGGCCTCGCGCAGCGCCCAGACCACGCCGGCCGGGTAGGCCGTCCACGCGCTGTCGGACCCGGGGGCGAGGCCGTCCAGGCGCAGTTCGGCCACGCCTCCCGCGACGTCCGCCGAGTGCAGGCGCAGCAGCCCGTCGTCCCGGCGGGAGACGGCCGCGACCGCCTGGTGCGGCAGTGCGAACGGCATGACGAAGCCGTCGTTGTAGTCGGTGTGCTCGCCGATCAGGTTGACCCGGCCCGGCGCCGCCCACACGCCTTCGGGTGCCGTCCCGTACAGCTCGGTGAAGCGCTCGGCGACCTGCTGTGCCCCCACTAGTGCTCCTCTGTGATGCTCTGCGCGAACTCCCACGCGTCCGCGACGATTCCGGCGAGGTCCGCGCGGGTCGGGTGCCAGCCCAGCTTCTCGCGGGCGGTGTCCGCGGCGGCGACCAGGACCGCCGGGTCGCCGCCGCGGCGCGGGGCGACCACCTCGGGGATCGGGTGGCCGGTGACCTCGCGGACGGTCTCGATGACCTGGCGGACGGAGAAGCCGCTGCCGTTGCCGAGGTTGCAGATCAGGTGCGTGCCCGGCCGGGCGGCCCGCAGGGCGAGCAGGTGGGCCTCGGCCAGGTCCGCCACGTGGATGTAGTCGCGGACGCAGGTCCCGTCGGGGGTGGCGTAGTCGTCACCGTAGACCGAGATGGCGTCGCGGCGGCCCTGGGCGACCTGGAGGACCAGCGGGATCAGGTGCGACTCGGGGTCGTGGCGCTCGCCGTGGGCGCCGTAGGCTCCGGCGACGTTGAAGTAGCGCAGGGACACCGCGGCCAGGCCGTGGGCGTTCGCCTCGCTGGTGATCATGTGGTCGACGGCCAGCTTGGTGGCGCCGTAGGGGTTGGTCGGCCGGGTGGGGGCGGTCTCGGTGATCGGGACCTGCTCGGGCTCGCCGTAGGTGGCCGCCGTGGAGGAGAAGACCAGCGTGCGCACGCCCGCGTCCCGCATGGCGCCGAGGAGCGCCAGGGAGCCGGCGACGTTGTTCTCCCAGTACTTCTCGGGCTTCGCCACCGACTCGCCGACCTGCGAGGACGCGGCGAAGTGCAGGACGCCCTCGTAGGAGGCGTCGAGCCACTTGGCGGCGTCGCGGATGTCGCCCTCGACGAACGCGGCGCCGGCCGGGACGCCCTCGCGGAAGCCGGTGGAGAGGTTGTCGAGGACGGTGACCTCGTGGCCGGCCTCCAGCAGATGCTGGGCCACGACACTGCCGACGTATCCCGCGCCACCCGTCACCAGGTACTTCATGAACTCGCTACCTCTCGCAGTCGCTCGGCCGCGCGCTCCGGCGGCACGTCGTTGATGAACACGCTCATGCCGGACTCGGAACCCGCGAGAAACTTCAGCTTGCCGGAAGTGCGGCGGATGGTGAAAAGCTCGAGGTGGAGCGCGAAGTCGTGGCGCGTGACACCGTCGAACCCCTCCAGCGGGCCGAACGGGGCCTGGTGCCAGGCCGCGATGTAGGGCGTCGGAGGCTCTCCGTCCCCGAAGATCCGGTCGAAGCGCCTCAAGAGTTCCAGATAGATCTGGGGGAATTCTGTGCGCGCCGCCTCGTCGAGCGCCGGCAAGTCGGGCACGCGGCGCCTCGGGTACAGGTGGACCTCGTACGGCCAGTGCGCCGCGTACGGCACGAAGGCCACCCAGTGTTCACCCGCAAGGACGACCCGCTCACCGGCGAGTTCGCGCTCCAGCACCGTGTCGAACAGGTTCTCCCCGCCGGTGGCCTCCCTGTGGGCGGCGAGCGAGCGGAGCATCAGCGCGGTGCGCGGGGTGGTGAAGGGGTAGGCGTAGATCTGTCCGTGCGGGTGACCCAGGGTCACACCGATCTCGGCACCGCGGTTCTCGAAACAGAACACCTGCTCGACGGAGGGCAGATGCGACAGCTCCGACGTGCGGTCGGTCCACGCCTCCAGCACCAGTCGGGCCTGCTCCGGGCCGAGGTCGGCGAAGGAGGCGTCGTGGTCGGAGGTGAAGCAGACGACCTCGCAGCGGCCGGAGTCGCCGGCCAGCGACGGGAAGCGGTTCTCGAAGACGACGACGTCGTAGGAGGAGTCGGGGATCTCGCTCAGCCGCTCGCCCCGGGTGGGGCACAGGGGGCACTCGTCGGCGGGCGGGTGGTAGGTGCGGCCCTGGCGGTGGGAGGCGACGGCGACCGCGTCGCCGAGCAGCGGGTCACGGCGGACCTCGGACGTGGTGACGGTGGGGTCCAGCGGGCGCCGGTCCTCGGCGTCCCGCACGGTGTCGTCCCGAAGGTCGTAGTAGATCAGCTCACGACCGTCGGCAAGCCGGGTCGAGGTCTTCTTCACGCCTGGCTCCTTGGTCGACACCCCGCGGGGACATCCGTGGAGGCTGGTCAGCGCCCACTCACTCAACACAACCAAACATAACAAACCACAACTCGACAACACCTCGGTCGATCACAATCAAACAAAGAACACCACCGGAAGTGTTCAAATACTGAACACGTCGGCGTAGGTTCCGCTCTGGATCAGTTCGCGCAACGAAGCGAGTACTCATGCAAACCCCCACAGAAGCACCCGCCGTCCTGGCGGCGGAGCTACGGCTCCCCACGAACTGGCTGGACTACACGATCCTGGCGATCTACTTCGTCGTCGTCCTCGGCATCGGCTTCGCGGCCCGCCGCTCGGTGAAGACCAGCCTGGACTTCTTCCTCTCCGGACGCTCGCTGCCCGCCTGGATCACCGGCCTGGCCTTCATCTCCGCGAACCTGGCCGCCACCGAGATCCTCGGCATGGCCGCGAACAGCGCCCAGTACGGCGCCTACACCGTGCACTGGTACTGGATCGGCGCCATCCCCGCCATGGTCTTCCTGGGCCTGGTGATGATGCCCTTCTACTACGGCAGCAAGGTCCGCTCGGTCCCCGAGTTCCTGCTGCTGCGCTTCGACCGGGCCGCCCACCTGCTCAGTTCGATCCTGTTCGCGTTCGCCGCCATCCTGATCGCGGGCGTCAACCTCTACGCCCTCGCGATCGTCGTCGAGGCCCTGCTCGGCTGGCCGCAGTGGGTCGCCATCGTGGTCGCCGGTGCCTTCGTGCTCGCGTACATCACGCTGGGCGGCCTGTCCTCGGCGATCTACAACGAGGTGCTGCAGTTCTTCGTGATCCTGGCCGCCCTCATCCCGATCACCGTGCTCGGCCTGAAGAAGGTCGGCGGCTGGGGCGGTCTGACGGACAAGCTCACCACCACCCACGGCGCCGACTTCACCACGGCCTGGGGCGGCACCGGCATCGGCTCGGCCAACCCGCTGGGCGCCAACTGGCTGACCATCGTCCTCGGACTCGGCTTCGTGCTGTCCTTCGGCTACTGGACCACCAACTTCGCCGAGGTGCAGCGCGCCCTGTCCGCGAAGAACCTCTCCGCGGGGCAGCGCACCCCGCTGATCGCCGCCTACCCGAAGATCTTCATCGTCTTCCTGGTGATGATCCCCGGCCTGGTCGCCGCCGCGATCGTCCCGAAGTTCGGCACCACCGGCTCCGGCTACCAGTACAACGACGCCATCCCCTACCTGATGCAGGAGCTGCTGCCCAACGGCGTGCTCGGCATCGCGGTCACCGGTCTGCTGGCGGCCTTCATGGCGGGCATGGCGGCGAACGTGTCGTCCTTCAACACGGTGTTCACCACCGACATCTGGGCGAAGTACGTGGTGCGGGGCCGCGAGGACGGGTACTACGTGCGGTTCGGCCGCCTGATCACCGCGATCGGCGTCTGCGCCTCCGTCGGCACCGCGTTCCTCGCCTCGTCGTTCTCGAACATCATGTCCTACCTGCAGACGCTGTTCTCCTTCTTCAACGTGCCGATGTTCGTCGTCTTCATCGTCGGCATGTTCTGGAAGCGCGCGTCCGCCAAGTCCGGCTTCTGGGGCCTGCTCGCCGGCACCGTGACCGCGATGGTCAACTACTTCGTCCTCTACAAGAAGGGGATCATCTCCATCCCCACCGACCAGGGCGCCAACTTCGTCTCCGCCATCGCCGGCTTCGTCGCCGGCGCGGTCGTGATGTTCGCCGTCTCCCTGTTCACGAAGCCGAAGCCGGCGAACGAGCTGCAGGGCCTGGTCTACGGCACCCGCTCCCCCGGCATGTCCGAACCGCCCGCCAAGGGCGACGACGCCTGGTACCGCAAGCCCGCCCTGCTGGGCTGGGGCGCGATCGTGCTGGCCGCCGCCTGCTACATCCCGTTCTCGTTCTGACGCGGGAGGACCGAGGAAACCATGACCGAGAACCCCGACCGCCCCGAGCGGTTCCACTACTCCGAGGACGACGTCCAGCGGGAAGTCACCGAGCTGGAGGGCAAGTCCGAGACCGCGGCCCGGCTGTTCGACCTGCGCCGCATCATCGGCGGACTGTTCGTCGTCTACGGCGTCATCGTCACGATCACCGGCATCACCGACTCCCAGTCCGCCATCGACAAGGCCCAGGGCGTCAACATCAACCTGTGGACCGGGATCGGCATGCTCCTGCTGGGTGTCTTCTTCCTGGCCTGGCTGAAGCTCCGGCCCACTCCGCCGCCGCTTCCCCCGGAGGGCCTGCCCGAGGAGCCGGCGGGGAAGCGGTAACCGCCCGCCGGCCCCGGACCGGGGCGCGCGGGAGCCGATCGTGCGGTTCCCCGCGCCCCCTCGGTGCACCGGGCGGCTACTGCGGCCCGGACTCCCGCAGGGAACCGGCGCGGTCCAGCAGTCCCGTCCGCGCGGCGAGTGCCGCCGCCTCCAGCCGCGACCCGACCCCGAGCTTCATCAGCACCCGCTGCACATGCGTACGCGCGGTGCTCGGCGCGATCCCCATCCCGGCCGCGATCAGCCGGGTGTCCTCGCCGTCGGCCACCCGTACCAGCACCTCGACCTCCCGCGGCGTGAGCATCTCCAGCAGCCGCTGAGCCTCGTCGTCGGGCTGGGCGGCCGGGTTGAGCAGCTCCCCGAACGCCCCCTGGAGCAGCTGCGGAGCCACCGCCGCCTCCCCCGCGCGGGCCTTCATGATGGCCCGCTCGACCCCCTCGATCCGCTCGTCGTGCCGTACGTACCCCGACGCGCCCGCCGCGAAGGCCGCCGCGATGCCCCGCGGTGACGGCACCGGTCCCAGCACCAGCATCGCCACCTGCGGCCGCTCCCGCTTGATCTTCACCACCGGGTCGAAGACGCCCGGCTCGGCCGGAGCCGCCGTACCCAGCAGGCACACCTCCGGCGCCCGCGCGATCACCAGATCCGCGGCGCCCGCGGCCGGCGCCGCCGCGGCGAGCACCCGGTGCCCGCGCAGCTTGAGCGCGGACGCCAGCGCCTCCGCGAGCAGGCGATGGTCGTCGACGACCATGAGCCGCACTCCCATAGAGCAACCCCCCAGTCCCCCCCATGGATGCCCCACTATGGACGCCCACGGGTCCGCAAGGACAGAGGGCCCCCCGGCACCCCGCCCCTCTCTGCCCCCGGAAGCTACACGCTTGTTCGACGTCGCGCTGCCCCTACTGATGAGAAGTGCCCCGGATCGATGAAATCCGGGGCACTTCTCGGTAAGTCACCCTTTCGGGCGGGAGCGGCACGCGGGAATCCCGGCGCCGCCGGCCGGTCAGCCGTCCGTGCCGAACGCCACGACCAGGTACTGCTTGCTGCCCGTGCCCGAGCTCTTCGTCTCGGTGAAGACCTTGGACATGTACAGCCGCCCCTCGCCGAACAGGATCTCGGAGTAGTCCGGCAGCATGCTGCTCTCCGCCTCCTGCGCGATACCGGTGGCCGGGTTCTGCAGCAGCTTGGTCTCCTTGAAGCTGCCGCCGTCGATGCTGACGACCTGGCCGCCCTGGTCGTACGGCGTCCGCTTGTAGGCGATCAGGTTGGCGCCGTCCATGCGCAGCGGGGAGAGCGTGCAGCCGTCGCCGGCCTCGGCGCGCTGGCCGGTCTGCTTGCCCGTGTCGAGGTCGAAGGAGACGATCTCGTTGGTGTCCTTGTAGGCGGCCGAGCCGTCGTGCTCCTCGGTCGGCAGGTACAGCCGGCCGTTGCCCGCGACGATCTGGTGGCAGTCCTCGACGCGGGTGATCCCGTCGCAGCGGCCGCTGTAGGTCTTGCCGGGCGCGGAGATCCGGGCGAGCAGGCTGCCGGTCTTGGCGTCGATGGAGAAGTAGTCCGAGATGCCGCTGCCGTCACCGGCGCTGTCGCCGACGTCGGCGGCGACCACCAGCGGGTCGGTGGAGACGACGGCGGCGTACTCGACGCCCGCGGGCATCTTGTACTCGGCGATCACCTTCCCCGTCTTGGGGTCGATGTTCTGGATGTGCAGCTGCCGGTTGCCGTAGTCGCCGCACTTGCGCACCGCCACCAGCTTCGCGCCGCCGCCGTAGCCGGCGTCGTAGCAGGTGTCGCCCGCCTTCGGCTGCCACAGCAGCTTGCCGGAGTCCAGGTCGAACGCGGCCCCGCCGCCGGTGCTGCCGACCGCGACGGTGTGCTGGGAGACCGTCAGGTTCTGGAAACTCACCGGGTAGTCACCGGACTTGACCGACTTCGTCCACAGCCGCTTGCCCGTGTCGAGGTCGATCCCGGAGATCAGGCTGCATCCCGAGGTGGCGTCCTTCTGGGACATCTTCGGCCGGAAGGCGATCGCCGTCCGGTTCTCCGAGTTGACGTGACCGGTGGTCGCGCAGACCGGGCCGGGCAGCTTGATCGTCCAGCTCTCGGTGCCCTTGACGGGGTCGTAGCCGACGATCTCGGCCACACCGCTCTTGGCGTACACCTTCTCGGTCAGCCAGGAGCCGGTGGTGCTCGTCAGCTCCTTGGTCGTGGGCATCGCGACGTTGAAGAGGGGCTTCGCCGAGGGGTCGGACGGCGCCTTCTCCTTGCCGCCGCCGGTGGTGCCCCCGGAGCCCTTGTCCTCGCCGCCGCCGGTGTCGCCGTCGGAGGACGCGGTGTCGTGCTTCTTGCCGTCGTCCCCGGAGGACTTGGCGTACCAGATGCCGCCGCCGACGATCAGCGCGATGGCGACGACCGCCGCGACGACGATGTACAGGGCGGTGTTGTTCCGGCCGCCGCCGCCCTGTCCCGGCTGCTGCATCGGCATGGTCGACGGCTGCCCCGGATAGCCGTACCCCGGCTGCGCCGGGTGCATCGGCTGGGTGGGCTGCGCGTAGGGGTTCTGCGGGTGGGCGCCGTAGGCGGGGGGCTGCTGACCGTAGGCCGGGGGCTGCTGACCGTAGGCCGGGGGCTGCTGGGCGTACGGGTTCGGCTGCCCGCCGGGGTAGCCGTAGCCCGGCTGGGGCTGCGGAGGCTGCGGGGCCGGGGCGGCCTGCGGGTAGCCGTAACCGGGCTGCGGAGGCTGCGGCTGCGCGGGCGGGGTCGCCGGCGGCCCGGCCGGGGGCGCGGGCGGCTGGTCCTGCGGGGAGCCCGAACCGGGCTGCTGCGGGGGCTGGTTGGGCGGCGGAGGGGGCGGCTGGGTCATGGGAGCGGATACCTCGGTGAAACGCTGAAGGCCGGACGGCGGAGGGGACTCGGGACGGGGTGCGAAGGGATGTGCGCCGGGGTCAGTTGCCGAAGGCCATCATCAGCTTCTCCTTGGACTGGTCGCTTCCGGACAGCCGGCCGGAGGAGATGAAGAACCGCCCGTCCACCCAGTCGACGACGCCGTTGTAGAAGGTGTCCTCGACGTCGGCCGCGCCCTGCGGATTCTGCAGCAGCCTGGTGGGCTTGTGGGAGGAGCCCGCGACCGGGATCGACACCACCTGGCCGCCCGCGTCGTACGACGGCTGCACGTACGCGATGAGCTTGCCGCCGTCGATCTTCAGCGGGGCCATCGGCTCCTCGGCCGGGGACTTGGTCCGCCACTTCTCCTTGCCGTCGGCGAGGCCGATCGCGACGATCTCGTTGGCGCTGCTGAGGGAGTCCGTGGGCAGGTACAGGGTGTCGGCGTCGACCGCGACGCCCTGGCAGCCCTGGAGGTCGCGTTCGAGGATCGCCCAGCCGCAGCGGGGCGCGAACTTCTCGTTGACCTTGACCTCGGAGCGGAACTTGCCGTCCTTGGTGAAGGTGGAGATGTTCCACGCCTTCTTGTCCTGGTTGGTCAGGTAGACCACGAGCGGGTCGACGGAGTACGTCCTGGTGACCCGCCAGCCCTTCTTGACCGGCTGGGTCCACCGCACCTTGCCGGTGGCCGGATCCAGCTCCTGGATCTCGTCGTGCTCCTTGTCGGTGCCGGCCGCGCAGGAGGCCACCTGGACCAGCCGGCCGGTGCCGCCCGCGAACGCGGTCGGGAAGCAGGCCGCGCCGTACTTCTTCTTGTCGTACAGCTTCTTGCCGCTGGTGATGTCGTACGCCGTGCCCGACTGCGAGCGGCCGACCATCAGCGTCCTGCCGCTCACGGTCAGTTCGACGGAGAGCGAGCTGTCGAACAGGCCGCCGTCGGCGACCTCGCCGCTCCAGCCCTTCTTGCCCGTCGCCAGGTCGATCTGCTGGAGCTGGTTGCACTTGGCCCGGTCGCCCGAGCCGTTCATGTACGCCACGACGACCTTGCCGCCGGCCGCCTGGGGGGTGGCCGCGCAGATCTTCTGCGGGAAGTCGATCGGACCCCAGGCGGCCTTGCCGTCGGCCGCGCCGAAGGCGAAGACCTGCTTGTAGGCCGCCTTCACCGCGGTGTCGCCGGTGACCCACATGCCGGGTGCGTCGGCCCCGGAACCGGGGGCGTCGGGCGCGGACTTGTACCAGAGCACCTTCGCCTCGCCCGCCCGGCGGCCTTCGTTGAGGTTCTCCGGGTCGTCTCCGCCGGGGCCGTCGGCGGACTGGGTGGGCTCCGCCGAGGCGGAGTGCTTGGGGTCGTCGCTCTGCTGGGCGACGGGCTTCTTCCCGCCGTCGTCGCCGCTGAACGCGTAGACGGTGCCTCCGACGACGAGCAGCGCGGCCACCGCGGCACCGATGATCAGCAGCGGCTTCTTGCTGGATCCCGGCCCGCCGCCCTGGGGCGCGCCGGGGTACGGCGGCTGCTGCGGGTAGCCGTACCCGGGCTGCGGCACGGCGCCGTAGGGGCCCGCCTGCTGCTGCGGGTGACCGTAGGGGCCGGGGGTGCCGGGTGCGGTGGGTGCGCCGTACGGGCCCGGGGTGCCCGGTGCGGGCGGGGCGCCGTACGGGCCCGGCTGCTGCGGGTAGCCGTAGCCGGGCTGGGGCTGCGGGGGGCCCGCGGGCGGCTGCTGCGGCGGAGGTGGCGTGGCGGGTGCGCCGAAGCCGGGCTGGGCCGGGGGTGTCTGCGGGGGCCCGAATCCGCCGCCCTGGGGCGGCTGCTCCTGCGGCGACTTCCCCTGCGGCGCTCCGAAACCGTCCTGCGGCGGCTGGTTGGGCGGCTGAGTCATCAGCGCTCTTCCCCCTCGTTCACTGATTTTTAGCCACGCCCTGAGGTTCGCGATGGACCCAAGGTCGTACTCAGAAAGTTCTCAGACGGCCCTTTCTATCACCCGGCACCGACAGCGCACGGCCCTGGACAGCCCGCTGTTCCCAAGGGAGAACCGGCCTGTGATGCCGCCGTTACGCGCCTTCACGCCCCCTTCACGCGGCGCACGCACCAGCATCGCGCGCCCCACCTCTGCTTACGCGTCCTCCGCGAGTTCCAGCCAGCGCAGCTCCAGTTCCTCGCGCTCCCCGGCGAGATCCCGCAGCTGGGCGTCCAGTTCGGCGACCTTCCCGAAGTCGGTGGCGTTCTCGGCGATCTGCGCGTGCAGCCTGGTCTCCTTCTCGGAGACCTTGTCCAACTGGCGCTCGATCTTCTGGAGTTCCTTCTTCGCCGCCCGCTGGTCGGCCGCGCTCCTCTCGGTGCCGGCCGGCTTGGGCGCCGCGGCCGGGGACTGCGCGGCGACCGCCTCCTCCATGCGCCGGCGCCGCTCCAGGTACTCGTCGATACCGCGCGGCAGCATCCGCAGCGCGCCGTCGCCGAGGAGGGCGAAGACCCGGTCGGTGGTGCGCTCGACGAAGAACCGGTCGTGGGAGATCACGATCATCGAGCCGGGCCAGCCGTCGAGGACGTCCTCGAGCTGGGTGAGGGTCTCGATGTCGAGGTCGTTGGTGGGCTCGTCGAGGAAGAGGACGTTGGGCTCGTCCATGAGGAGGCGCAGCAGCTGGAGCCGGCGGCGCTCACCGCCGGAGAGGTCCCCGACCGGCGTCCACTGCTTCTCCTTGCTGAAGCCGAACGTCTCGCACAGCTGACCGGCGGTCATCTCGCGGCCCTTGCCGAGGTCGACGCGCTCGCGGACCTGCTGCACGGCCTCCAGGACCCGCAGGGCGGGGTCTAGTTCGGCGACCTCCTGGGAGAGGTAGGCGAGCTTGACGGTCTTTCCGACGGCGACGCGCCCGCCCACGGGCTGCGCCTCGCCCTCCGTGCGGGCCGCTTCGGCCATGGCGCGCAGCAGGGAGGTCTTGCCGGCGCCGTTGACGCCGACGAGACCGATCCGGTCGCCGGGGCCGAGCTGCCAGGTGACGTGCTGCAGCAGCACCTTCGGGCCGGCCTGCACGGTGACGTCTTCCAGGTCGAAGACGGTCCTGCCCAGCCGCGAGGAGGCGAACTTCATCAGCTCGGCGCTGTCCCGGGGCGGCGGCACGTCCGCGATCAGCTCGTTGGCCGCTTCCACGCGGAACCGCGGCTTGGAGGTACGCGCGGGGGCGCCGCGCCGCAGCCAGGCCAGCTCCTTGCGGACCAGGTTCTGCCGCTTGGCCTCCTCCGTGGCGGCGATGCGCTCGCGCTCGGCGCGGGCGAAGACGTAGTCGGAGTAGCCGCCCTCGTACTCGAAGACGTCGCCGCGCTGCACGTCCCACATGCGGGTGCAGACCTGGTCCAGGAACCACCGGTCGTGGGTGACGCAGACGAGCGCCGAGCGCCGGGTCTGCAGGTGCCGGGCGAGCCAGGCGATGCCCTCGACGTCGAGGTGGTTGGTGGGCTCGTCGAGGACGACCAGGTCCTGCTCCTCGATGAGCAGCTTGGCGAGCGCGATACGGCGCCGCTCGCCACCGGAGAGCGGTCCGATGACCGTGTCGAGGCCCTTGGGGAAGCCGGGCAGGTCCAGGCCGCCGAACAGTCCGGTCAGCACGTCCCGGACCTTGGCGTTGCCGGCCCACTCGTGGTCGGCCATGTCGCCGATGACCTCGTGGCGGAC
Organism: Streptomyces sp. NPDC015139; assembly: GCF_043079785.1. Lineage (NCBI taxonomy): Bacteria > Bacillati > Actinomycetota > Actinomycetes > Kitasatosporales > Streptomycetaceae > Streptomyces > Streptomyces sp. NPDC015139. The sequence goes on from NZ_JBIBUW010000002.1 coordinate 72,969, forward strand.
GGTGGCGGACGGGTCGAGGGAGTCGTGCTGGGTGAGCACGCCGAGGCGCAGCCCGCCGGAGTGGGTGACCCGTCCGGTGTCGGCCTCCTCCAGCTTGGCGAGCATCCGGATGAGGGTGGTCTTGCCGTCGCCGTTGCGGCCGACGACCCCGATCCGGTCCCCTTCCGACACACCGAGCGAGACGCCGTCGAGCAGGGCACGGGTGCCGTACACCTTGCTGACGTTCTCGACATTGACCAGGTTGACGGCCATTTCACTCCTGTGCGCGGGGCGGTATCGACATGCGGCTCCGCCGCGGGGGTCAGCCTTCTAGCGTAGGGCCTGCGCGGGGGGGCGGCGGCGCGGGCGGGGTGCTCCCCGGATCCGGTCCCGGCGGGCGCCGTTCCGGCGGTCCTCAGATCACGGTCGCCCCGGCCACCGGGCCCGCGGCCGTCCGCACCGACCGGCAGGTGCCGGACGCGCGCAGCGCCTCGGCCACCTTCTCCGCCGAGCCGGCGTCGCGTGTGAGGAAGGCCGTCGTGGGTCCGGAGCCGGAGACGAGCGCGGTCAGGGCGCCCGCGGCCCGTCCGGCGGCCAGGGTGTCGGCCAGTTCGGGGAAGAGGGACAGGGCCGCCGGCTGGAGGTCGTTGGAGACCGCCGACGCCAGCGCGTCCGGGTCGCCCTTGGCGAGCGCCTCCATCAGGCCGGGGGAGGCGACCGGCTCGGGGATCTCGCGGCCCTCGGCGAGCCGGTCGAACTCGCGGAACACCGCCGGCGTGGACAGTCCGCGCCCGGCCATCGCGAACACCCAGTGGAAGGTGCCGCCGAGTTCGAGCGCGGTCAGCCGCTCGCCGCGCCCGACACCGAGGGCGGCCCCGCCGACCAGGCTGAACGGGACGTCGCTGCCCAGTTCGGCGCAGAGCGCGAGGAGCTCCGCGCGGGAGGCGCCCGTGCCCCAGAGCGTGTCGCAGGCGAGCAGCGCGCCCGCGCCGTCCGCGCTGCCGCCCGCCATGCCGCCGGCGACGGGGATGTCCTTGGCGATGTGGATGTGCACGGCCGGTTCGATGCCCCGCCGGGCGGCGAGCTCGACGGCGGCGCGCGCGGCGAGGTTGGTGCGGTCCAGCGGGACCTGGTGGGCGTCCGGGCCCTCGCAGGTGACGCGCAGTTCGTCGGCGGGGGTGACGGTGACCTCGTCGTACAGGCCGACGGCGAGGAAGACGTTGGCGAGGTCGTGGAACCCGTCGGGGCGGGCGGCGCCGACCGCGAGCTGGACGTTGACCTTGGCGGGGACGCGGACCGTGACGCTCACTGCTGACCGGGCTCCTTGCTGGGCGGGCGTGGTGGACATGGCCCGGCGGGGCGGGCACCGGCCGCTCCGCCGGTGCCGGGTGCCGTCCGGGGCCTGCGGCTAGGCGGCGGGCTGGGCGTTCTCGGCGATGCGGGCGAACTCCTCGACCGTGAGGGACTCCCCGCGCGCCTGCGGTGAGACCCCGGCCGCGACCAGGGCGGCCTCCGCGGCGGCGGCGGATCCGGCCCAGCCGGCGAGTGCCGCGCGCAGGGTCTTGCGGCGCTGCGCGAAGGCCGCGTCGATCACCGCGAAGACCTGCTTGCGGGAGGCCGTCGTCCTGATCGGCTCGGTCCGGCGGACGAGGGAGACCAGTCCGCTGTCGACGTTGGGCGCGGGCCAGAAGACGTTGCGGCCGATGGCGCCGGCCCGCTTCACCTCGGCGTACCAGTTGGCCTTGACCGACGGCACGCCGTACACCTTGGAGCCCGGCGCGGCGGCGAGCCGGTCGGCGACCTCGGCCTGCACCATCACCAGGGTCCGCTCGATGGTGGGGAAGGTCTCGAGCATGTGCAGCAGCACGGGCACGGCGACGTTGTAGGGCAGGTTCGCCACCAGGGCGGTGGGCGCGGGGCCGGGCAGCTCGGTGACGTGCATCGCGTCGGAGTGGACCAGCGCGAAGCGGTCGGCGCGCTCGGGCATGCGCGCCGCGACGGTCGCGGGCAGAGCGGCGGCGAGGACGTCGTCGATCTCGACGGCGGTGACCCGGTCGGCGGCCTCCAGCAGCGCGAGGGTGAGGGAGCCGAGCCCCGGGCCGACCTCCACCGCGACGTCGTCGGGACGGACCTCGGCGGTCCGGACGATACGCCGGACCGTGTTGGCGTCGATCACGAAGTTCTGGCCGCGCTGCTTGGTGGGACGGACACCGAGGGCTGCCGCGAGTTCGCGGATGTCGGCCGGACCGAGGAGGGCGTCGGGGGTGGGGCTGCTCACGGGACAAGGGTACGGGGGCGCGGTGGGCCGGATCGCCAGGTGTCCGGTGCGAGGGGGAACCACGCGGCCGGACCTCGTGGATCGGCGTCCGCCGCCCCCGCGCCGCGTGATCGCCGGTGGCTACCCGTGCAGCTGTCTCCCGCAGGCCGGCCAGGGCGTCGCGCCCCGGCTCACGTACAGCTTCTTCGCCCGGAAGGTCTGCTCCTCGGCCGGGGCGTCCTGCGGGCGGCCGCGGCCGCCGAGGCTGTGCCAGGTGTGCGTGTCGAACTGGTAGAGCCCGCCGTACGTGCCCGAGGCGTCGACGGCGTGCGGCCGGCCGCCGGACTCGCAGGCGGCGAGGGCGCGCCAGTTCAGGTGGTCCGCGCCGTGCACGGAGGGCGGCAGCGGCTTGGTGCCGACCCTGACCACCTGGCGGCGCGGCCGGCGCACCACCTCGGTCTTCTCCCGGCGCGGTTTCTGCCGGACCCCGTTGACGGTGCGCACGAGGAAGGTGGTCCGCCGCAGTCCGGCCTGCCCGGGTTCGGAGACGACCTCGGTGCCCTTGAACAGGGAGGGGTCCTCGGTGCGCCGGACCCCGAAGGGGATCTGCTCCTCGCGGATCTCGCGGCTGCCGGTCACCCGCAGCACGGTCACCGTCTGCCCGTCGCGCGGGAAGCTGTCCGCGGGGACGGAGAGGGTGTCCTGGCCGCGCAGGGTGATCCCGGCGTCCTCGATCGCCTCGCCGACGGTGGCGGCGTTGGTGCGGACGGTGCGCGCGCGGCCGTCCGCCATGATCGTGACGGCCCGCTCGGTGCGCACGTCGAGGGCGAGTCCGGCGCGTCCGATGCTCTGGGAGCGCGAGGCGGACAGGTAGGCACCCTCGGCGCGCACGCCCAGTTCGTGCAGGGCTCCCTCGACGGTGCCGGCGGTCGTCCACACCTCGTGCCGGCGGCCGTCCAGGGTGAGCCGTACGGGGCGTCCGTAGCGCACGGCGATCCGGTCGCCGCCGGCGAGGGCGGTGCCGGGGGCGGGCGCGACCATGTCGTGGGCGCCGACGTGCACGCCCTCCTCGGCGAGCAGTTCGCCGACGTCGTCGGCGAAGGTGTGCAGGCTGCGCTGCCTGCCGTCGACGCTGAGCTCGACCGCCTTGTCCTGGGCGACGAAGGCGGTGGTGCCGCCCGCCAGGAAGGCCACGACCAGCGCCTGCGGCAGCAGGCGGCGCACCGCGGACTCCGGGCGCTCGGTGGAGCGCGCCCTGCGCCGGCGCGCCGCCCGCCCGCTGCCGTCGCCGTACCCGTCCTGTACGAGGGTGTCCTGGTCGTCGGTGTCCTTGATCTGTACGAGCGTGTCCTCGTCGGGCGCGTGGGTGTGCTCGACCAGGGTGTCGCCGCTCTGGCGCGGCAGCAGCGGTTCGGTCGCGAGCTCGTGCGCGGGTGTGGACGCCGAGGCCCGCGCCCCGGCCTCGTACGCGGGCCGGTACGTGTCCTCGTACGGCACCCCGTTCGGCACGGTCTCGGCCTCGTGCAGGCCGGGCCAGGGAGCGCCGGGCGGGCCGGCCGGCGCGCTGTAGGGGCCGTACGCCTCGTAGGTCTCGTACTGCGACTTGCTCACGCCGACACGCTCCAGAGGGCCAGACGGGTCCGGAAATCGGGCCCAGAACCTAGCGGAGCACCGGTCACTCTCCAAAGCGGCACGACTACGCAACGTGGCGCTCGAACCCAAGCCCGAGCCGCGGATCCGTTACCGGCCGGTGATGTTTCGCGTACGGTCAGTAACCGAAGGCGCGGGCGGTGTTCGCGCCCAGGGCCGTCGCCAGCGCGTCCTCGTCGAGGCCGCGCACGGCGGCCATCGCGCGGACCGTGACCGGAATGAGATACGGGGCGTTGGGCCGTCCGCGGTACGGCGCCGGGGTGAGGAAGGGCGCGTCGGTCTCCACGAGGACCAGTTCCAGCGGGGCGACGGCGAGCGCGTCCCGCAGGTTCTGGGCGTTCTTGAAGGTGACGTTGCCGGCGAAGGACATGAAGTAGCCCTCGCGGGCGCAGATCTCGGCCATGTCGGCGTCGCCGGAGTAGCAGTGGAAGACGGTCCGCTCGGGGGCGCCCTCCTCCTTCAGCACGCGCAGGACGTCGGCGTGGGCGTCGCGGTCGTGGATGACGAGCGCCTTGCCGTGCCGCTTGGCGATCTCGATGTGGGCGCGGAAGGACCGCTCCTGCGCCGCCTTGCCCTCGGGGCCGGTGCGGAAGTGATCGAGGCCGGTCTCGCCGACGCCCTTCACCCGGGGCAGCGCGGCCAGCCGGTCGATCTCGGCCAGGGCCTCGTCCAGGGCCGCGTCGCCGCCCGGCTCGCGGGCGCCCTGCCGGGACCAGCCGTCGGGGTCGCCGTGGACGATGCGCGGTGCCTCGTTGGGGTGGAGGGCGACGGTCGCGTGGACGTTCTCGTGCTCCGCCGCCGTCTCGGCGGCCCAGCGCGAGCCGGCGATGTCGCAGCCGACCTGGACGACGGTCGTGACTCCCACCGACGCCGCCTTCGCAAGACCTTCCGCGACCGTGCCGGACTGCATGTCGAGGTGGGTGTGGGAGTCGGCGACGGGCACCCTGAGGGGTGCCGGGAGCGGCGGCGCCGCGTTCTTGTCGTCCCGGGTGTTCCGGCCGGTGTTCGAAGGCATGCCCCGATCCTACGAAAGGGGCATGCGCCCGGGGGCCGGTGATCCGTTCAGCCGGCCTTGCGCTGGAACGGGTGGAGGAGATCGGACAGGTGCCAGTGGTGCGGCTCCCTGGGCCGCGCGGGCATCTCGGGGGCGCCGGGCACGTCCGGCACCTCGACGGGACCCGCCGGGGGCACCCGGTGCGGGTGGCCCTGCGCCGCGCTCCGCACCGACGAGACCTGGCCCGCGCGCATGATCCGCAGGACGTGGCCGTCGCAGTTCTGGCAGCTCGGCCGGCTCAGCGGTGAGGGCACGACGCGGCCGTCGGCCACGTACCGCACGATCTGCTGTCCGTCGGCGTCCGTGTGGTGCTCTATCGCGTACGACTGTTCCCAGCCGTGCCCACAGCGCATGCAGGCGAACGCATACGACTCGTGAACGACGGCGGTGGCCGTGCCGTGGAGGCCGGTCTGCCCTGCGATCTCACTCATGCCAGCTCCTCTTGTCCGCTGGACAAGCGCCCCGGCTCGGGATTCCCCCCGGAACCCCTGGGGCGAGGGACGGGTGCGTCCCTTCGACCAGTGGACGCCTCCGTCGGCGTGAATGCAGCAGGCCTGTCGAGTGTTGGAGGCGATTTGGTCGTTCCTTGCAGAAACCACCCTCTTCAGGGCCCGCGGGCTTTGCTTTCGGCGACAGTCTTTTGCCCGCCCATGGGGCGTTCGCTCACCCGAGGACAGACCTGCTCAGAGGGAGCGTTTGCGCAGGCCAGGGGCGCACGGGCGGTCAGGGGGGCGCGATGAGCGGCGCGCTCGGCCCGCGCGGCCGCGGGCCCGCGGCCGCTCAGGCGCCGGCGGTCTTGGCCGCGACGACCGCGTCGAACACCACCCGCTTGGGCAGCCCCGCCTCCACGGCCACCGCCGCGATGGCCTCCTTGCGGCGCTCGCCGGCCTCCTCGCGCACCCGCACCCGGCGGACCAGTTCGGCGGCGTCGAGTTCCTCGGGCCCGGTCTCGGGAGCGCCCTCGACGACGACGGTGATCTCACCCCGGACGCCCTCCGCGGCCCACCGTGCCAGTTCGGCCAGCGGGCCGCGCCGTACCTCCTCGTACGTCTTGGTCAGCTCGCGGCACACGGCGGCGCGCCGCTCGGCGCCGAAGACCTCGGCCATGGCGGCGAGGGTGTCGTCGAGCCGGTGCGGGGCCTCGAAGTAGACGAGGGTGCGCCGCTCCCCGGCGACGTCCCGCAGCCGGGACAGCCGCTCGCCCGCCTTGCGCGGCAGGAAGCCCTCGAAGCAGAACCGGTCGACGGGCAGCCCGGACAGGGCGAGCGCGGTGAGCACGGCGGACGGTCCGGGCACGGCGGTGACCCGGACGTCCTTCTCCACGGCCGCCGCGACCAGCCGGTACCCCGGGTCCGACACGGACGGCATACCGGCGTCGGTCACCAGCAGCACGCGCGCGCCGCCGAGCAGTTCCTCGACCAGTTCCGGCGTACGGGCGGTCTCGTTGCCCTCGAAGTACGACACCACCCGGCCCCTGGGCGTCACACCCAGCGCCTGGGTGAGCCGGCGCAGCCGCCGGGTGTCCTCGGCGGCGACCACGTCGGCGCCGGCCAGCTCCTCGGCCAGCCGGGGCGGCGCGTCCGCGATGTCGCCGATGGGGGTACCTGCGAGGACAAGGGTTCCAGTCACGCCCCCATCCTCCCAGGCGCGCGGGGGACACACGGGTGGCGGTCGGGACCGCCCCTTGGGCCACAGGAAATGCATCGCTTCCCGACCGGTACCGCACATGCACGGGACTCGCACAGAACGGTTCCCTACGATGGCGCGGTGACCAGTACCGCGTCCTCCATGGACCTCCGGCAGGGCCAGACGCCGCACGACCGGCGGCCGTCCTGGCAGCAGCGGCTGCGCCGATTCGGGTACGCACCGGCGAAGGACGCGCCCGAGGGCGACGTACGCGACCGGCTGGTGCCCCCGTACGCCGAGCCGAGCACCCGGCTGTGGCAGGTGCTCGGCATGTCACCGGTCCTCGCCGAGCGTCTGGTGCGCTGGTCCGGCTGGGGCGGTCCGCTGCTGGTGACGCTCATGGCGGGCCTGATGCGGTTCTGGAACCTGGGCAGCCCGCGCGCGGTGATATTCGACGAGACGTACTACGCCAAGGACGCCTGGGCGCTCGTCCACCACGGTTTCGAGGTGAACTGGGACAAGTACGGCAAGAGCGCCAACGACCTGGTCCTGTCCTCGCACGGCCATCTGGCGGTCCCGACGGACCCGGCGTACGTCGTGCACCCGCCGGTGGGCAAGTACGTCATCGGACTGGGCGAGCTGATGTTCGGGTTCGACCCGTTCGGCTGGCGGTTCATGACGGCGGTGCTCGGCACGCTGAGCGTGCTGCTGCTGTGCCGGATCGGGCGCCGGATGTTCCGCTCGACGTTCCTCGGCTGTCTGGCGGGCGCGCTGATGGCGGTGGACGGCCTGCACTTCGTGATGAGCCGGACCTCGCTGCTCGACGGCGTGCTGATGTTCTTCGTGGTCGCCGCGTTCGGCTGCCTGATCGTCGACCGGGACCGGTCGCGGGAGAGACTGGCCGCCGCCCTGCCCGTCGGCCCGGACGGCCGGGCGCGCCCCGACGCGGAGCTCGCCGACACCTTCCGCTTCGGGCTGCGCCCCTGGCGCTGGGGTGCCGGGGTGATGCTCGGCCTGGCGATCGGCACGAAGTGGAACGGGCTGTACGTGCTGGCCGCGTTCTGCGTGATGACGGTGCTGTGGGACGTCGGCGCCCGCAAGGTGGCCGGCGCCCGTCACCCGTACGCCGCCGCCCTGAAGTACGACACCGGCATCACCTTCCTGGCGACGGTGCCGGTGGCGCTCGTCGTGTACCTGGCGTCCTGGACCGGCTGGATCCTTTCTCCGGCCGACGGCCGCGGCGGGTACTACCGCAACTGGGCGGCCACCGACGGCCAGGGGGGCAGCTGGACCTTCCTGCCCGACTGGCTGCGCAGTCTGTGGCACTACGAGCACGAGGTCTACAACTTCCACGTCCACCTGTCGTCGCCGCACACGTACCAGTCCAATCCGTGGAGCTGGATCGTGCTGGGCCGCCCGGTGTCGTACTTCTACGAGTCCCCCTCCCCCGGCGCCGACGGCTGCCCGGCGGACGCGGGCCAGAAGTGCGCCCGGGAGGTGCTGGCGATCGGCACGCCGGCGCTGTGGTGGGCGGCCTGCTTCGCGCTCCTGTACGTGCTGTGGCGGTGGGCGTTCCGCCGCGACTGGCGGGCCGGCGCGATCGCCTGCGGCGTGGCGGCGGGCTACCTCCCCTGGTTCATGTACCAGGAACGCACGATCTTCCTGTTCTACGCGGTCGTCTTCCTGCCGTTCCTGTGCCTGGCGGTGGCGATGATGATCGGCGCGATCGTCGGCCCACCCGGCTCCACGGACACCCGCCGCGTGATCGGCGCCTCGGCAGCGGGCGTCCTGGTCCTGCTGATCGCCTGGAATTTCATCTACTTCTGGCCGCTGTACACGGGCCAGGCGATCCCGATCGACTCGTGGAGATCGCGGATGTGGCTGGACACCTGGGTCTAGCCGGGCGGACACCGAACGAGGGCACGGCCAACGGCCGTGCCCTCGTTGTCCGTTCACATAGTTGGGTGATGCACGGGATCTGCGTCACGGTTTCGGCAACTGGGGGCGCGCGGGCCCCGCGTACCGCTTACAGTGCTCACGCAACCTGTTTTGAACGCGTTCAGGAAACGCGTGGCGGGTGACGGGGAAACGGGGAGGGGTGCGCGGATGCGCAGCGGGGTCAAGGGTGCGGTCGTGGGCGGCGTCTGTGCGGTGCTGCTGGGGGGTGCCGGGTACGGGACCTACAACTTCCTGCACGCGCTGAGCGACGACGGGGGGACCGGCGTCGCCGCGTCCGTGAAGTCCGGGCCGCCCGACGGTGCCGAGGTGAAGGACGTGGCCGGCAGGTTCTTCGCCGCCTGGGAGAAGGGGGACGCGGCGACGGCGGCGTCGTACACGAACTACCCGGAGGCGGCGCGCCGGTTGCTGACCGCCTACGGCCACGACGCGCACATCACGAAGGTGCACATCACGCCCGGCACGGCCGACGGCAGGACCGTGCCGTTCTCGGTCGGCGCGACGGTGTCGTACCGCGGCAGGAGCGAGCCCCTGAAGTACCGCGGCAGCCTGACCGTCGTACGCGGCGCCAACTCGCACCGTCCTCTGGTCGACTGGCAGCCCTCGGTCGTCCATCCGCGGCTGCGCAAGGGGGACACGCTCGTCACCGGTGAGGCGGCGGCCCCGCCGATCGAGGCCGTGGGCCGCGAGGGCACCGTACTGACCAAGGAGAAGTACCCCTCCCTCGGCCCGGTCCTGGACGAGCTTCGCAAGCGGTACGGCGACAAGGCCGGCGGCCGGGCCGGTGTGGAGCTGGCCGTGCGCCACGAGGCCGGCGCGGACGGCGGGCAGGCCGCCGACACGCCCTTGCTGACTCTCGCCGAGGGCCGCGCGGGCAAGCTCACCACGACCCTCAGCGCGAGCGCCCAGGCCGCCGCCGAGACGGCCGTACGGAAGTACACCGACGCCTCCGTCGTGGCCGTGAAGCCGAGTACCGGCGAGATCCTGGCCGTCGCCAACCACCGCTCCGACGGTTTCGACGCGGCCCTGCTCGGCGAGCGCGCACCTGGCTCCACCATGAAGATCGTCAGCGCCGCGGCCCTCATCGACAACGGTCTGACCACCGCGAACGGCCCGGCTCCCTGCCCGGCCACCGCCGTCTCCCTGAGCCAGACCTTCCACAACCTCAAGGACCTGCCGCCGGACGAGCACGCCACCCTCTCCGACAGCTTCGCCCGCTCCTGCAACACCGCGTTCGTGAAGTTCGCCGACGAGGTCCGGCCGGACACCCTCACCAAGGAGGCCGAGGAGCGGTTCGGGCTCGGGCGGAACGACTGGCAGATCGGCGTGCCCTCCTTCGACGGCCGGGTGCCCGCGGCCGGCGGCTCCGACAAGGCCGCCGGCCTCATCGGCCAGGGGCAGGTCCAGATGAGCCCGCTGAACATGGCCTCGGTGACGGCGACCGCGATGACCGGCACCTTCCGGCAGCCGGTGCTCGTGCCGCTGAAGCTGGACGGGCGGGAGCCGGCCCACGCGCGCGGGCTGCCGTCGAGCACGGTGGCGCAGCTGCGCGGCATGATGAACCGCACCGCGCGCAGCGGCACCGCGGCGGGCGTGATGGCCGGGATGAGCGGGGACATCGGCGCCAAGACCGGCTCCGCGGAGGCCGCCGGGCTGGCCAAGTCCGACAGCTGGTTCGCCGGTTACCGGGGTGACGTCGCCGCCGCCGCGCTGGTGCAGGACGGCGGACACGGCATCGACGCGGCCGGTCCTATTGTCGCAAGCGTGCTACGGAACGCCGGCTGACATCACCCGCCGAGGTCGGGACCTTAGGGTGAGGGACGTCGTTGGGGATTGTGAGGTCTGCGGGGACCCTGAGGAAGGCGCGGAGGAACTGAGGCTGTGGGCAAGAGAAGGCGCGTCGCCGAGCGACGGAAGACCCCGCCCGCCGTACTCGGCGGGATGATCGCCGTGGTCGTCGGCGGCGCCGGCATCGGCGCCTACGCCCTCTACGGCGGCGGCGCCGCGGCCGACGAGGGCACGTCCGCGCAGGACGGCCACAAGACCGTCAGGACGGGCCCGCTCACGACGGCCGAGGTCCGCACCGCCTCGACGCACTTCCTCACCGCCTGGCAGAAGGGCAGCGTCACCGACGCGGCGGCCGCCACCGACGACCCGTCCGCCGCCGGCCCCCTCCTCACCGGCCTCACCAAGGACGCCCACCTGAAGGACCTCACGCTCACCGCCGGCAGGGCCAGGGGCGCCGAGGTGCCGTTCTCCGTGAAGGCGACGGTGTCATACGACAAGCTCAGCAAGCCGCTCGCCTACGACAGCGCTCTCACCGTCGTACGCCGCAAGAGCGACGGCGGGCCGATGGTCCAGTGGCACTCCTCGGTCGTCCACCCGGACCTGAAGGACGGCGACAAGCTGGTCACCGGCGAGTCCGGGACCCCGCCGGTGACGGCGCTGGACCGCGACGGCGGGAAGCTGACGGACACGGAGTACCCGTCCCTGGGCGTGGTGCTGGACGGCCTGCGCGAGAAGTACGGCAAGACGGCGGGCGGCAGGGCGGGCGTCGAGCTGCGCGTGGTGCGCGGCAAGGCGGCCAGGGCGGACAAGCTGTCCGACAAGACGCTCGTCGAGCTGAGCAAGGGCACACCGGGCACGGTGCGGACGACGCTGAACCCGTCCCTCCAGGCCGCGGCCGAACGGCAGGTCGCCAAGCGCACGCGCGCCTCCGTGGTCGCCCTGCGGCCCTCGACCGGCGAGATCCTCGCGGTCGCCAACAGCGGGCACGGTTTCAACACCGCCTTCCAGGGCTCGCTGGCGCCCGGCTCCACGATGAAGGTCATCACCTCGTCGCTGCTGATCGACAAGGGCCTGGCCTCGGCGGACAAGGAGCACCCCTGTCCCAAGACGGTCACCTACGGCGGCTGGAAGTTCCACAACGACGACGACTTCCAGATCAAGGACGGCACGTTCAAGGCGAGCTTCGCGCGCTCCTGCAACACCGCCTTCATCAGCCAGGCGAAGAAGCTGAAGGACGACGACCTGACCAAGCAGGCGCAGCAGGTCTTCGGTCTGTCCATGAACAACTGGGCGATCGGCGTGCCCACCTTCGACGGCGCGGTGCCGGTGCAGTCGCAGGCGCAGATGGCGGCCTCGCTGATCGGGCAGGGCGGGGTGCGCATGAACCCGCTGAACATGGCGTCGGTGGCGGCGACGGTGAAGTCGGGCAGCTTCCACCAGCCCTACCTGGTGTCGCCGTCCGTCGATCACCGCAAGCTCGCCGCGGCGTCCAGGAAGCTGTCCGCCAAGACGCTGTCCGAGCTGCGTGAGCTGATGCAGTACACGGCCGCCTACGGCACCGCCGCCGAGGCCATGTCGGGGCTCGGCCCGGACTACGGCGCGAAGACCGGCTCGGCGGAGGTCGACGGGCAGAAGAAGCCGAACGGCTGGTTCACCGCCTACCGCGGCGACCTGGCCGCGGCGGGTGTGGTGCAGGCGGGCGGCCACGGCGGCGACACGGCGGGCCCGATCGTGGCGACCCTGCTGAAGTCGGGCGGCTGAAGTCGGGCGGCCGACGGCGTCCGCGGCTCGGCCGCGACCGGCGGGCGGTCAGGTCCGCACCGGCTCCACCGTGTAGGTCCGGCGCAGGAACCTCACCAGCGCCTTGGACTCGAACTGCACCACGGCGACACCGTTGTCCGTGTGCAGTTCCATGATCGCCTGGACCCGTCCGCACGGCCACACGCGCACGTCACCGCTCTCGGCGGGGACCCGCAGTCCGCGTTCCAGCAGCGCACGGGAGAACGTCCACTCGTGGGGGCCCGGCAGTCCGACCCGCACCGAGCGCGGATCACTGTCGGGGTCGTACCGCAGCACCACGGGTACGGCCCCAGGGTCCTCCTCGTCCGTGACGATATGGGCGCGCGCGTACTGTTCGACCACAGACATCGGACCGCCCTCTCACGCTGAGTGACCTAGGTGAAAGCTGTGCATCCGCTTCTCCTCCAATGTCGCACATTTTCCCGTTCGCGCTTCCCGGAGACCGCGGATCTCGCGGGGCCGGCGGGCGCGGTCGGCGGACGACCGACTGGTACTTGCAAACCCTTCGCAACAACCCTTTAAAATCAAACGGTGCACGTACCTGACGGATTCATCGACGCCCCCACCTCCGCGGTCACCGGTGTGGTCGCCGCCGGCGCCCTCGCCGTGAGCCTGCGCGGCGCCCGCCGCGAACTCGACGAGCGAACCGCACCACTGGCCGGTCTGGTGGCGGCGTTCATCTTCGCCGTACAGATGCTCAACTTCCCCGTCGCGGCCGGAACAAGCGGCCACCTCCTCGGTGGCGCGCTGGCCGCGATACTCGTCGGCCCCTACACAGGCGTGCTGTGCGTGTCGGTCGTGCTGCTCATGCAGGGTGTGCTGTTCGCCGACGGCGGGCTGACCGCGCTCGGCGTGAACATCACCGACATGGCGCTCGTCACGACCGTCGTCTCCTACGCCCTCTTCCGCGGACTGCTCGCCGTGCTGCCGCGAGGGCGGCGCTCGGTGACGGCCGCCTCCTTCGTCGCCGCGCTGGTGTCCGTGCCGGCCGCCGCCGTGGCCTTCACGCTGATCTACGCGATCGGCGGCACCACCGACATCTCCATCGGCAAGGTCGCGACCGCGATGATCGGTGTGCACGTGCTGATCGGCATCGGCGAGGCGGTGATCACCGCCCTCACGGTCGGTGCCGTCGTCGCCGTACGCCCCGACCTGGTGCACGGCGCGCGCGGTCTGCGGCAGCGGCTCCAGCTCCGGGTGAACGGCTCGCTGGTGGACGCGCCCGCGCCCACGGCGCCCGTGGCGGCCCGCACCTCCCGGCGGACACTGTGGGTGACCGGCCTCGTCACCTCCCTCGTCCTCGCCGGCTTCGTCAGCTTCTACGCCTCCGCCGACCCGGACGGGCTGGAGAAGGTCGCGCACGACAAGGGCATCGACAAGAAGGCCGAGGCGCACGCCGCGTCCGACTCCCCGCTCGCCGACTACGGCGTCAAGGACGTCTCCGACGCCCGGCTGTCCGGCGGCCTCGCCGGGGTGATCGGCGTCGGCGTCACCGTCGTCGCGGGCAGCGCGGTCTTCTGGGCGGTGCGCCGGCGCCGCGACGCGGACGTCTCGCCCGCCTCCACGGCGAGCACGGGCGCCTGACATGGGGGCGGGACACGCGCACCGGCTCTACCGGCACGGGCACTCGCCCGTGCACGCCCTGCCGCCGCACACCAAACTGGCGGCCGTCTTCCTCTTCGTGGTCGTCGTGGTGTCGACCCCGCGGGAGGCGATGTGGGCGTTCGCCGGGTACGCGGTCCTGCTCGGCTGCGTCGCGTACCAGGCGCGCGTGCCCGGCGGTTTCCTGCTGAAGCGGCTGCTGATCGAGGTGCCGTTCGTGGCGTTCGCGGTCCTCATGCCGTTCGTCGCCGAGGGCGAACGGGTGCACGTCCTCGGGATGTCGCTGAGCGTCGGCGGACTGTGGGGCGCCTGGAACGTGCTCGCCAAGGGCACCCTCGGCGTCGCCGCGTCCGTGCTGCTGGCCGCCACCACCGAGCTGCGGGAACTGCTGCTCGGCCTGCAGCGGCTGAAGCTGCCGCCGCTGCTCGTGCAGATCGCTTCCTTCATGATCCGCTACGGCGACGTCATCACCGACGAGATGCGCCGGATGCGGATCGCACGCGAGTCGCGCGGCTTCGAGGCGAGGGGCGTGCGGCACTGGGGCGTGCTCGCCAAGTCGGCCGGCGCGCTGTTCATCCGCTCCTACGAGCGCGGGGAGCGCGTGCACCTGGCCATGGTGAGCCGGGGGTACGCCGGCTCGATGCCGGTGATCGACGAGGTGACCGCGTCCCGGGCGCAGTGGTCGTACGCCCTCGCCCTCCCCTTCGCCGCCCTCGCCGTCTGTCTGCTGGGATGGGTCCTGTGACACCTACGCTGGAAGTGGCCGGACTGGCCTTCGCCTACCCGGACGGCCATCAGGCGCTGTTCGGCGTCGACTTCACCGTCGCGCGCGGCGAACGCGTCGCGCTGCTCGGCCCCAACGGCGCCGGCAAGACCACCCTGGTGCTGCATCTGAACGGCATCCTGGGCGGCGGCACCGGCACGGTGACCGTGGCCGGGCTTCCCGTCTCCAAGCAGCACATGGCCGCCATCCGGCAGAAGGTCGGCATCGTCTTCCAGGACCCGGACGACCAGCTGTTCATGCCGTCCGTGCGGGAGGACGTGGCGTTCGGGCCGGCCGCCGCCGGGCTCAAGGGCGCGGAGCTGGAAGAACGGGTGCGGCGCGCGCTGGAGCGGGTCGGCATGCAGGACTTCGCCGACCGGCCGCCGCACCACCTGTCCTTCGGCCAGCGCAGGCGTGTCGCGGTGGCCACGGTGCTCGCCATGGAACCGGAGATCCTGGTCCTGGACGAGCCGTCGTCCAACCTGGACCCGGCCTCGCGCCGCGAACTCGCCGACATCCTGCGCTCCCTGGACGTCACGGTCCTCATGGTCACCCACGATCTGCCGTACGCCCTGGAGCTGTGCCCGCGCTCGCTGATCCTCAGCGACGGCGTGATCGCGGCCGACGGCCCGACCGGCGAGCTGCTCTCCGACGACGCGGTCATGCGGGCGCACCGCCTGGAGCTGCCCTTCGGCTTCGATCCGCGCGCGGCGGCGCCCGCGCCGGGCCGGGCGTGACACCCGCCGCGCCTTTGTGACCGTCCGGCGGCGCCGCGTGCGGTGCTTCCCCGACAATGGGCGCGTGATGCGTCGAGAGGACCGGGACGAGCCGGGGGCCACCGGGTCGCTGCTGCTGGAGGACCAGCTGTGCTTCGCGCTGTACGCGGCCCAGCGCGCGGTGACCGCGGCGTACCGCCCGCTGCTGGACGACCTCGGGCTCACCTATCCGCAGTACCTCGTGCTCCTCGTGCTGTGGGAGCGGGGCGAGACCAGCGTGAAGGAGCTGGCGTGTGCGCTCCGGCTGGACTACGGCACCGTCTCGCCGCTGCTGAAGCGGCTGGAGGCGGCGGGTCTGGTGCGCAAGGAGCGTGCGGCGGACGACGAGCGCTCGGTGCTCGTCGCGTGCACCGGGCGAGGTGAGCAGCTCCGGGAGCGTGCGGTGCGCGTGCCCGGCGCGCTGCTCACCTCCACGGGGCTCGCGGCGCAGGAGATCGCACGGCTGCGCGAGGAGCTGTGGAGACTCACCGAGCGCGCGGCCACGGCGGCGGACCGGCACTGATCCACGGCAACCTGTACCGGCGGCCGCCCGCGGAACGCCACCCTGCCGGTGCCCGCTGACCTACCAGCCAGTACCTTGTGCGCAATGTACTTGTGCGCCACTTGTTCTGGGGGAGGCCGGCCATGACCGAGGGCACCGCCGTCGACACCCGTCCGACGAAGATCGTGTACGTCGCCGAGGCCACCGCCCACGGCGGCCGGGACGGCTATGTCACCAGCCAGGACGGCCAGATCGAGCTGAAGGTCGCCATGCCCCCGGAGCTGGGCGGCGACGGCAACGGCACCAACCCGGAGCAGCTGTTCGCGGCCGGGTACAGCGCCTGCTTCCACAACGCCCTGATCCTGGTCGGCAACCGCGCGGGCTACGACCTGGCCGGCTCCACGGTGGCCGCCAAGGTCGGCCTCGGACCGAACAGGACCCGTGGCTACGGCCTCGCGGTCGCGCTCAGCGTCTCGCTCCCGGTACTGGACGCCGAACTCGCGGCCCGTCTGGTGGACGAGGCGCACGAGGTGTGCCCGTACTCGAACGCGACCCGCGGCAACATCGACGTGACGATCCTGCTCGGCTGAGCGACCGGCCGGGCACGGCTGAGAGGCACCTCACGTCCACCCCCCTCCCACCGAGGAATCGCAGGCGCGCGGCCGATGTTGCAGCCACTGTCGCAGGCGATCGGAAGGGACGGCGGGGCGTGGACGTGAACGGCACTGTGGCCGAGGGCTTCGAGCCGGTCAGGGACGCGTTCGCAGCGAACTTCGCGCTGCTCGGGGAGCGGGGCGCGGCCGTCGCCGTGTACCGCGACGGACACCGGGTCGTGGACCTGTGGGCCGGCACCAGGGACGTGGACGGCGACACCCCCTGGGAGTCCGGGACCGCGCAGATCGTGCGTTCCGCGACCAAGGGCGTCGCCGCGGCCGCGCTGCTGCTCCTGCACCAGCGCGGCGAGCTGGACCTGGACGCCCCCGTCGGCGCGTACTGGCCGGAGTACAAAGCGGCAGGCAAGGAGCACACCCGGGTCCGGCACCTGCTCGCGCACCGAGCCGGCGTGCCCGTGCTGGACCGCCCGCTGACCCCCGCCGAGGCCGCCGACCCCGACCTGGGCGCCGCGGCCGTCGCCGCGCAGCCCCCGGCGTGGGAGCCGGGCACGGACCACGGCTACCACGCCCAGACCTACAGCTGGCTGACCGGCGAACTGGTCCGGCGCGTCACCGGCCGCCCGATCGGCGAGTGGATCGCGGAGGAGATGACCGGCCCGGTCGGCGCGGACCTCTGGCTCGGCCTGCCGGAATCGGAGCAGGCGCGCGTGGGGCGCGTCGGCCCCGTCGAGGGACCGCAGTCCGCGGGCGCCCTGAAGACCCGGCCCAAGCGCGCGGTGACGGAGGCCTACGCCGACCCGGAGTCGCTGACCCGCCGCGCGTTCGCGGCGATCACCCCGCTGCCCGACGAGAACGCGCCCTCCTACCGCGCGGCCGCCCTGGCCGCCTCCAACGGCATCGCCACCGCCGACGGACTGGCCCGCTTCTACGCGGCGCTGATCGGCGAGGTGGACGGCGGCACCCGCCTGTTCACCCCGCAGACGACGGAACTGGCCCGCACCGAGCAGTCCGCCGGGGCCGACCGGGTCCTGGTCGTCGGCACCCGCTTCGGCCTCGGCCACATGCTGCACGGCAGCGCGTCCCCGCTGCTCTCCCCCACCTCCTTCGGCCACCCCGGCCGCGGCGGCGCCCTGGGGCTCGCCGACCCGGAGAGGGGTGTCTCCCTCGGCTACGTCACCAACGGCTTCCGGCAGAGCGTGACGGCGGACCCGAGGGCACAGGCACTGCTGCGGGCCCTGCGCTCGGCGCTCGCGTAGGACGCGGGACCGGCGCGGGGCCCGCCGCCGTCACACGTTGATCGGATGCGAGATCCGTCCGGAGTCCGCGTCGATCTCCCCGTGCGCCTTCCCCAGCAGCTGCATGGCCAGTTCGTTCAGGGCGCGGGCGCCGGCGATCTCCTCGCCGACCCTCGGCTGGTTGGAATCGATGCTGTGCCGGCTGGCCCGGCCGTGCGCCCGTACCTCCGTGCCGTCGGGCAGACGCACCATGGCCGCCGCGCGCGTGTGCTGATCGTCCTCCATGAACTCCAGCTCGACGTGCCATCCCACAGTGGTGTGCATCATGTCGGACCACCTCCGAGAATTCCTGCTTCCAGGGTGCGCCCGGGCATCCCGGCGCGCACTCCTGGGGCTCGTGGAGACCGGACCGGGTCGCGGCCCGTGCTCAGCCGCGCGGCTTCTCGTCGAAGCTGGCGAAGTACGCGGCGGCCATGTCCTCGTCCGCGTGCCCCTGGGCGGCGGCGCGCGCGAACCGCTCGGCGGTCGCGGCGGCGACGTCGAGGCGTACACCGTTGCCCTCGCCCGCCTCGACGATGAGCCGGGCGTCCTTCTCCGCGGTCGCCACCGCGAAGGACGCCGGCGACAGCTTGCCGTCCAGCACCAGCGCGGCCTTGGCACGCAGGTACCCCATGTCGAGCGGTCCGCCCTCGATGAGGTCGAAGAACGTGTGCGGATCCACGCCGAGGGCCTTCGCGAGCGCCAGGACCTCGCCCGTCGCCGCGGTCGCCGCGAGCACCCAGCTGTTGGCGACCAGCTTGAGCCGGCTGGCGCTGCCGGCGCCCGGGTCGTCCCCGGTCCACAGGGTCTTCGCGCCCACCGCGTCGAAGACCGGGGTCACCTTCTCCCGGCCCTCCTCGGGCCCGGCGGCCAGCACCGTCAGCTGTCCGGCCTCCGCGGGCTGGCGGGTGCCGAGGACCGGGGCGTCGTAGAGGACCAGCCCGCGTCCGGCGGCGAACGCGGCCAGGTCGGCGGCCAGGTCGATGCCGGCCGTGGTGCACTGCGCCCACACCGCCCCGGGGCGCAGACCCGGCGCGGCCTCGCGCATGACGTCCAGGACGGTGTTGCCGTCGTGGAGCATCGTCAGGACGACGTCCGCGCCCTCGACGGCCTCGGCGGGCGTCCCGGCGACCTGCGCGCCGTCATCTGCCAGCGGCTCGGCCTTCTCCCGGGTACGGTTCCAGACGCGGACGGCGAACCCCGCGCGGCACAGGTTCCGGGCCATCGCGGCCCCCATGATGCCGGTGCCCAGGACACTGACGGTCGGCTTGTCGGTCATTGACGGCTCCCTGTCGTCCGGTTGCTGCCTCGTGCTCCGACGTCATCCTCGTACGGATCACGGCACCGGTCGCGGTACGGATCGCGGTACGGGCCGCGCCGGTACGGCGGATGCGCACCGGGTGCCCCGCGGTCTGCCCGCCACCCGCTTGCCCCGCGGTCCCTACCCGGCGTGCAGCATCAGGCCTATGCCGACCACCAGCAGTCCCGCCGCCGCGATGCGCGGGGCTCCGAAGCGCTCCTTGAAGAACAGCGCGCCGATGGCCGCCCCGACGATGATGGACGACTCCCGCAGGGCCGCGACGGGCGCCAGGTCGGCGCGGGTCTGCGCCCACAGGACCAGGGCGTAGGCGGCGACGGACAGAACGGAGCCGAGGAGGCCGAGACCGGCGTGGGGCCGGAGCAGCCGTACGGTGTCGCCCCGTCTGCGGACGTACATGCAGGCGGGGATGACGACGCCCTGGATGGCCATGAGCCAGGCGATGTACCCGAGCGGCGAATGGGCCGCGCGCACCCCGAGGCCGTCGAGCACCGTGTACGCGGCGATCGTCAGGCCGGTCGCGAGGGCCGCGCCGATCGCCGCCCAGTCGGGCCGTCTCCCGCGCAGGCCCCACAGGCTGACTCCGGTGAGTCCGAGGCAGGACACGGCGATGCCGGCCGCCGCCCAGCCGGAGGGCAGCTCGTGCGCGAAGACGGCGGCGAGCACGGTGACCACGAGGGGCGCGCTGCCGCGCGCGATGGGGTACGCCTGCCCGAAGTCGCCGAGCCGGAAGGAGGTCATCAGCAGGGCGTAGTAGGCGATGTGCACGACCGCCGAGGCCAGCAGGAACGGCCAGGCGGCCGCGGCCGGGCGGGCCACGAACGGTGCCACGGCCAGCCCGATGAGCACGCCGCCGCCGGAGATCAGGGTGAACCCGACCAGCTTGTCGGTGATGCGGTGCGCGATGGCGTTCCAGCTCGCGTGGGTGACCGCGGCGAGCAGGACCGCCGCGGTGACCAGCGGCGTCACGCGGTCTGCTCGCGCACGTCCACCAGGTCGGCGCCGGCGTGGGCGACGAGGTCCTTCGGCTGGATCGGGAAGACGGCGTGCGGGGTCCCGGCCGCCGCCCACACCACGTCGTGCGCGAGCAGCGAGCGGTCGGCGAGGACACGCGTGCGCGTCCGGTGCCCGAAGGGCGGTACGCCGCCGATGGCGTACCCGGTGGTCTCGCGGACGACGCCGGCGTCGGCACGGGTGACCTTCGCGGCGCCCAGCTCGCCGCGCACCCGTTCCAGGTCCACGCGCGAGGCCCCGTCCATCAGGACCAGCACCGGGACGCCGTCGGCGGCGAAGATCAGCGACTTGCAGATCTGGCTCAGCTCGCAGCCGACCGCCGCGGCGGCCTCGACGGCGGTCCGGGTGCCCTCCGGGAACCGTCGGGTACGGGCGAGCACGTCGTCCAGACCGAGGGCCCGCAGCGCCTCGGCGAAGCGGGGGTGGGCTCCGGACCCGTCGGCGTCGGTGGCGGCTGTGGTCGTCATGGACGGCACGCTACGGCATCACCGGAGCAGCGCTCACGGGGTTTACGCGTGCGCCCCCGCCCGCCCGCGCCGGACACGCGAAAAGCCGGTGAGGGTGCAGCCCCGTCCCCACGGGCACCCTCACCGGCGGTCCTTGTGCGGCGGTACGTCAGGCGCGTACCAGCTCCCGCTCCCCGTCGGGGTCGGCGTCGCGGTCCGCGGCGCGCAGGCCCTCGCCCTCGACGTCGACGTTGGGCAGTGCGCGGTCCAGCCACTTCGGCAGCCACCAGGCCCGCTTGCCGAGCAGCGCGAGCACCGCCGGGACGATGGCCATGCGGACGATGAACGCGTCGAAGAAGACGGCGACCGCGAGGCCGAAGCCGATCATCTTGACCATCGACTCGCTGGAGCCGATGAAGCCGGAGAAGACGGCGATCATGATGACCGCGGCGGCCGTCACGACCCGGGCGCCGTGCCGGAAGCCGGTCACCACCGCCTGGCTCGGCTTCTCGCCGTGGACGTACGCCTCGCGCATCCGGGTCACGAGGAAGACCTCGTAGTCCATGGCGAGTCCGAAGACGACGCCCACCATGAAGATCGGCATCATCGACATGACCGGGCCGGTCTGCTCGACGTTCATCAGGCCGGACAGCCAGCCCCACTGGAAGACCGCGACGACGGCGCCGAGCGCGGCCAGCACGCTGAGCAGGAAGCCGAGGGCCGCCTTCAGCGGGACCAGGACCGAGCGGAAGACCACGATCAGCAGCAGGAAGGCGAGGCCGACGACCAGGGCGAGGTAGGGCAGCAGGGCGTCGTTCAGCTTCTGCGAGACGTCGATGTTCATCGCCGTCGAGCCGGTCACCAGGATCTCGGAGTCGGTCTTCTGCCCGACCTCCGTGCCCTCGTCACGGATGCTGTGCACCAGGTCCTCGGTGGTCTTCGAGGACGGCTTGGACTTCGGCACCACGGTGATCGTCGCGGTGTCACCGGCCTTGTTGGGCGCGGCCGGGGTGACCGTGACGACGTCCTTCAGGCCCTCGATCCGGTCGCCGACCTCGGTGAAGACCTTCTTGGGGTGGGCGCTGTCCTTGGCGTCGACGACGACCATCAGCGGGCCGTTGAAGCCCGGCCCGAAGCCCTCGGAGAGGAGGTCGTAGGCGCGGCGCTGGGTGGTGGAGACCGGCTGGGAGCCGTCGTCGGGGAGGCCGAGTTCGAGGGAGGCGGCCGGGATGGCCGCCGCGCCGAGGCCGAGCACGCCGAGCAGGAGGACGGCCACCGGGCGCCGGACGACGAAGCTGGCCCAGCGGGTGCCCATGTTGGGGCGGCCCGGCTTCTTCGGCGTGCGGCCGCCGCCGAGCAGCTTGCTCTTCTGGCCGGCCGGCTTGATCCTGCGGCCGGCGTAGCCGAGCAGCGCGGGGATGAGGGTGAGGGCGATGAGGACGGCGATGGCGACCGTGCCCGCGGCGGCGACGCCCATCTTGGTCAGCATCGGGATGTTGACCACGGAGAGGCCGACGAGGGCGATGACGACGGTCAGGCCGGCGAAGACGACCGCGGAGCCGGCCGTGCCGACGGCCCGTCCGGCCGCCTCCTCGCGCTCGCGGCCCTCGGCCAGTTCGGCGCGGTAGCGGGAGACGATGAAGAGGGCGTAGTCGATGCCGACGGCGAGGCCGATCATCGAGGCCAGGGTGGACGTGGTCGAGCCCAGGTCCAGGGCGCTGGCGAGCGCGGCGATCGTGGAGACGCCGATGCCGACGCCGATGATCGCGGTCAGCAGCGGGAATCCGGCCGCGAGGAGCGAGCCGAAGGTGATGACGAGGACGACCGCGGCGATCGCGATGCCGATGACCTCGCTGGAGCCGGTCTCCGGCGTGGCCGTCAGCGCGTCACCGCCGACCTCCACGGTGAGGCCCGCGTCCCGCGCGTCCTTCGCGGCCTCCTTCAGCGCGTCGCGGGAGGAGTCCTCCAGCTCCATGCCGGAGACCTCGTACTTCACCGAGGCGTACGCGACGGTGCCGTTCTTGCTGACGGCGTGCGCGAGGTAGGGGTCGGCGACGGAGGTGACCTCGGAACCGCTCGCGAGTTCCTTGACGGTCTTCTTGACGGTCGCCTTGTTGCCGGCGTCCGTCATCTTCTCGCCGGCCGGCGCCTTGAAGACGACCCGGGCGGTGGCGCCGTCGGCGCTCATCCCGGGGAAGCGCTGTTCCAGCAGGTCGAAGGCCTTCTGGGCCTCGGTGCCGGGGATGGAGAAGGACGTGTTGCCGGCGGCCGGCGCGGAGGCGGCGCCCACCCCCGCGAGGGTGAGCAGCGCGACCCATATGAGGGCGACGAAGTGCCGTCGCCGGAAGGCGAGGCGGCCGAGTCGGTAGAGGAACGTGGCCATGGAGGCGTACTCCCGGTCAGGTCGTGGGGTGAATCTGGGCAGGGGTGATCAGCCCGACGACGTGAGCGGTGACGTCAGGTTGCTGGGCTTGCGGGGAGGATCGCGCGGTACCTGATCAGGAACCGCGATCAGGCGGGCCGGCGGACCGGGGTGGTCCGGCCGGTCAGGTGGTGCGAGCGCCGAGGGCGGGGAGGACCACGGCGTCGATGTACGAGAGGAGGAAGGACTGCGTCGGCGGCTGCTCGTCGATCATCGTGCGGGCGGCGAACCCGCCGATCATCATGTGCATCACGAAGTCGATCGCCGGGTTGTCCGCACGGACTTCGCCCCGGTCGATCGCGCGCTGGAGCACACGGTGGAACTCCGCCATCTCCGGCTCGATGAGGTGTTCCCGGAACGCCTTCAGGAGGTCCGGGTTGGAGTGGGTCGCCATGGCCAGGCCCCGCATCAGCGCGGAGTTCTGTTCCATCTCGCAGTCGTCCGCACGCATGGTGAGCGCGTGCAGATCGCCCTTGAGCGACCCGGTGTCGATGTCGTCGGCGGAGGCGCCGGGCTTGCTGTGCCGCACCGCCTTCGCCACCAGCTCGGCCTTGCCGCCCCACTGGCGGTAGAGCGTGGCCTTGCTCGAGCGCGTACGGGCGGCCACGGCGTCCATGGTGAGGGCGTCGTAGCCGACTTCCCGGAGCAGGTCGAGCACGGCCTCGTACAACTCGGCCTCGCGCTCGGGCGTGATCCGACTGCGACGCGCCGTTGCGACGACCTCGGTCATGCCTGTCACCTTCCCGCTCCGGAGCCTGTCGGCTTCCTGCTTCGTACGACTCCGAAGATACCCCTCCCGCAAGCGAAACGAAACCGTTTCGTACGTGTGGTGGGTCACGCCCGCCGGAAACCCCCCGAACCGGGCCCGTGCGCGGCACCGAAAACCCCCTGTCCACGAGTTGCCCGGGCCCTTTGCCCGGAAAAGCATGGGGAGGTGAGCTATCTGCGCTTTCCCCACCTCAACGGCGACCTGCTGTGCTTCGTGTCCGAGGACGACCTCTGGCTGGCCCCCCTGGGCTCCCCGGGCCGCGCCTGGCGGCTCACCGCGGACCGCACGAAGTCCGGCCACCCCCGCTTCTCACCCGACGGCAGCCGGATCGCCTTCACGACGTGGCGCAGCCTGGTCCCGGAGATCCACCTCGTCGCCGTGGACGGCGGTCCCTCACGGCAGCTGACGTACTGGGGCAGCGTCGACACCCAGGTCTGCGGCTGGACACCCGAGGACGAGGAGGGCCACACCGACATCCTGGCCGTCGCCTCCCACGGGGAGCCCTTCTCCTACTTCACCTGGGCCTACAAGGTGCCCACCGACGGCGACCCGGGCGGGCGCCTGCCCTGGGGCCCGGTCTCCGACATCCAGGTCGCCGACGTCGACGGCGAGCACCGGACCCTGCTGCTCACCGGCACCCCGCCGCACGAACCGGCCTCCTGGAAGCGCTACCGGGGCGGCGCGACGGGCCGCCTCTGGCTGCACGGACGGCGTCTCCTGCCGGACATCGGCGGCCACCTGGCCAGCCCCATGTTCGTCGCCGGCCGGATCGCCTTCCTCTCCGACCACGAAGGCGTCGGCAACCTCTACTCCTGCGCCCCGGACGGCACCGACCTGCGCCGCCACACCGACCACGACGCCTTCTACGCCCGCAACGCCGCGACCGACGGCACCCGGGTGGTCTACCAGTGCGCGGGCGACCTGTGGCTGGCGGACGACTTCTCCCCGGGCGGCACGCCGCACCGGCTCGACATCAAGCTCGCCGGAGCGGCCACCGGCCGCCGCCGCTACCAGGTGCCGGCCGCGCAGAACGTGGACGGCATCTCCGTCGACGAGACGGGGCGGGCCAGCGCCGTCGTCGTACGCGGCAGCCTGTACTGGCTCACCCACCGCGACGGCCCGGCCCGCACGATCACCGAGACGGCCGGCGTCCGGGTGCGGCTGCCGGAGATGCTGGGCTCCACCGGGCAGGTGGCCTACGTGACCGACGCGGAGGGCGAGGACGCCGTCGAGATCGCCCGGCTCCCCCGCGCGTCCGGCGACCGCCCGACGCGCCGGCTGGCCTCCGGCGAGCTGGGCCGGGTCCTGGAGCTGGTCTCCGACCCGCTCGGCGAGCGCCTGGCCATCGCCTCGCACGACGGACGCCTGCTCCTGCTGGACGTGCCGGAGGAGGCCGGGGACGAAGCGGGCGAGGGGACCGGGGACGAGGCGGAGGCCGGTGCGGGCGGCACGGTCGTCGAGCTGATCCACTCCGGCAACGGACCCGTGCGCGACCTCGCCTTCTCCCCCGACGGCTCCTGGCTCACCTGGTCCCACCCGGGCATCGGCCGCTCGCTGCGCATGATCAAGCTGGGCCGGATCAAGGACCGGCTCATCGTCGACGTGACGAACGGCCGCTTCGAGGACGAGAGTCCCGTCTTCACCCGGGACGGCCGCTACCTCGCCTTCCTCTCCTGG
The DNA here is from genome assembly GCF_043079785.1 of Streptomyces sp. NPDC015139. Taxonomy (NCBI): domain Bacteria; kingdom Bacillati; phylum Actinomycetota; class Actinomycetes; order Kitasatosporales; family Streptomycetaceae; genus Streptomyces; species Streptomyces sp. NPDC015139. The sequence continues at coordinate 98,235 of NZ_JBIBUW010000002.1, forward strand.
CGCGGCTTCGACCCCGTGTACGACGTGCACACCGGCGACCTGTCCTTCCCGCTCGGCTGCCGCCCCTACCTCGTCCCGCTGTCCTCGGCGACCCCCTCCCCCTTCGCCCTGAACCCGGAGGGCCGCCCGGCCGCCGGCGGCCTGGACCCGCTGGAGGAGGAGGAGACCGGTGAGGGCGGCACGGTCACCGTCGAGGTGGAGGGCCTGCCGAGCAGGGTCACGCCGTTCCCGGTCATCGCCTCCAAGTACTCCGCGCTGTACCCGGTCGCCGGCGGCGGACTCGTCTGGCTGCGCTGGCCGATCTCCGGCGCGCTCGGCGAGACCTTCGCCAGCCCCGACGACACCACCGGCCGCCCGACCCTGGAGTACTTCAACATCACCAAGGCCAAGAAGTCCGAACTCGTCGGCCACCTGGACTGGTTCGCGGTCAGCGGCGACGGCACCCGGCTGGTCGTCGTCGACGAGGGCGACCTGCGGGCCGTGCCGTCGGCCGAGCCCGGTGACGGCGACACGACCGTCTGGATCGACCTGCGCCGCATCCTGCACGAGGTCGACCCGCCCGCCGAGTGGCGGCAGTCGTACGCGGAGGCCGGGCGCCTCATCCGCGCCTACTACTGGGACCCCGGCATGTGCGGCATCGACTGGGACGCGGTGCTCGCCCAGTACCGGCCGCTGGTGGACCGCGTCGACTCCCCCGACGAGTTCGCCGACCTGATGCGCGAGGTCCTCGGCGAACTGGGCACCTCCCACGCCTACGTCACCGCCGCCCGCCGCAACGAGGGGCCGCCCCACTACCAGCGCTGGCAGGGCCTGCTCGGCGCCAACTTCGTCCGCCGCGACGGCCACTGGACGGTCAAGCGCATCCTGCCCGGCGAGTCCTCCGACTCCAAGGCACGCTCACCGCTGGCCGGCACGGGCATCCGCGAGGGCGCCGTCCTCACCCATGTCGACGGCCGCCCGGTCGACCCGGTCACCGGCCCCTACCCCCTGCTCGCCGGCTCGGGCGGTACGACCGTGGAACTGACGTTCACGCCGGCCGAAGGCGGGACCGCCCGCCCCCGCCGGGTCGCCGTCGTCCCGCTCGTCGACGAACGCCCCCTGCGCTACCAGGACTGGGTGGCCAAACGCCGCGCGGTCGTGCGCGAGTTGAGCGGCGGCCGATGCGGCTACCTGCACATCCCCGACATGGGCGGCTCCGGCTGGGCGCAGTTCAACCGCGACCTGCGCATGGAGGTGTCCCGGCCCGCGCTGATCGTGGACGTGCGCGGCAACGCGGGCGGCCACATCAGCGAGCTGGTCATCGAGAAGCTGACCCGCACGATCCTGGGCTGGGACCTGACCCGGAACGCCCAGCCGGTGTCGTACACCTCCAACGCGCCCCGTGGCCCGGTGGTCGCCCTCGCCGACGAGGCGACCTCCTCGGACGGCGACATGATCACCGCCGCCGTCAAACTCCTCGGGCTCGGCCCGGTCGTCGGCCAGCGCACCTGGGGCGGCGTGGTCGGCATGACGGGCCGGCACCGGCTCGGCGACGGCACGGTCATCACCGTGCCGATGAACGCGGCCTGGTTCGACGCCTACGGCTGGTCCGTGGAGAACCACGGCGTCGCCCCCGACCTGGAGATCCTGCGCACCCCGCTGGACTGGGCCGAGGGCAGGCACGCCCAGCTCGACGACGCCGTCCGACTCGCCCTGGAACTCCTGGAGACCAACCCGCCGGCCGTCCCGCCCGACTACCGCGACGTCCCGGACCGCTCCCGCCCGAAACTCCCCCCGAGACAGTAGGAACGCGCCCCGAAGGGGCGCGGGGAACTGCGCGACATCGGCGCGGACATGACCGCGGACACGGGCGCAGGGCACCCCTCACCAGGAGGGGTGCCCCACGTCGTACGGCCAAGGCCGAGCGCAGCGGCTACGCGTCGTAGTCGCGGTCGAAGCGGTCGTCCATCTCCCGCTCCGTCTCGTCGGTGTCGCGCATGTTCTGGCGACCACGCTCGGACTGCGGCTGCTGGCCACCGCGCTGCGGCTGGTGCTGGCCGCCACGCTCACCGCGCTGGGGCTGCTGGCCACCGCGCTGCGGCTGCTGCGTGCCACGCTCGGCACGCTCGCGGCCCTGGCCCGCCTTGTCCTTGGCCTGGTTCTGCCACTCGTTGGCCTTGTCCTGCATCTGGTCCTTCATACCCATGTGGGTTCACTCCTGTGGTGAGTGAGGGTGGGGAGTCGGCCCCTCGGTGGGGCCTCGACCAGATTCACACGGGCGAACACGCCCCGCATGTCGATCAGTTACGGTGCGTAGCACGGGCCGCCTCGTCGGCCTCCCCACCTGCGCCGACGAGTCCCGAGCGCATCCCCTGGAGCCGGGGGGCGAACCGCTTCATCTCGCGCTGGCCGACGGTCCCGATGAGCGCCGGCAGATAGCCGCGCACGCCCTGCATGCCCCGCAGCCACCACTGCCCGTACACGTGCGCCGAGCGCCGCTCGACACCCGCGACCAGCCGGTCCACGGCGGGGCCCAGCGGATAGGTCTTGTTCGACGGCCACGGCAGCCGCCGGCGCAGTTCCCGCATGACGTCGTCCTGGTCGGCGCCGCGCACCATGTCGGTGTCGGTCCAGGACAGGTAGCCGACCCCGACCCGCACGCCCTGGTGGCCGACCTCGGCGCGCAGGCTGTGCGCGTACGCCTCCACACCCGACTTCGACGCGCAGTACGCCGTCATCATCGGCGCCGGGGTGATCGCGGCGAGGGAGGCGATCTGGAGCAGGTAGCCGCGGCTCTCGACGAGCACCGGCAGGAACGCGCGGGCGGTCACCGCCGAACCGATCAGATTCACCTCGATCACGCGCCGCCACGCCTGCGGATCGGAGTCGACGAACGGACCGCCCGTCGCCACACCGGCGTTGGCGACCACGATGTCGACCTTCCCGAACCGCTCCTTCACCTCCCCCGCGACCCGGCTCATGGCCTCGTGGTCGGTGACGTCGGCGTACCAGTACGCGCTCTCGCTGTGCAGCCGTCCGGAGACCTCCTTGAGCGCCTCCTCCTCCAGCCCGACCAGTGCCACCTTCGCTCCGCGCGCGGAGAGCTTGCGTGCCAGCAGCTCTCCGACGCCGCGCGCCGCTCCGGTGACGACCGCGACCTGCCCCTCGAGGCTGACCCTGCTCATGCGCCCTCCTTGATCTGCTCAGGGGTGGAACCGTGTTCCGGGGCCGCCCCCTTGACGTACGTGGTGACGAGCTCCCGCATTCTGCCGCCGACCAGTTCGGGAGCCTCGATCGGAGTCATGTGGCCGACGCCGGGCAGATCGGTGAGACCGACGCAGTTCGGCAGCGCGGCGACCAGGGCGCGGGCGTGCACGGGAGGCGTGAGCCGGTCGGACGCGCCGTGCAGCACCGCGGTGGGCACGTGCAACTCCCGTACGCCGTGGTCGAGGTCGAGCGCCTCCAGGACGGCCGCCCAGGCGTGGCGCGCGGCCCGCGGGCAGGCGTGCACGATCCGCGCGCACGCCTCGACCATGTGCGGAGCCGAACCGGCGCCCATGGTCGCGTACTTGAGGATGCTCTTGGCGACCGGCGTGACCGGACCCAGCGGCGCGCGCGAACCGAGGACGCGCCCGGTCAGCCAGGTGCGGGCCCGCCCGGCGCGCCACGGCACCACGCGGGCCTCCGCGACCAGCCGCGAACTGCCGGTGCTGCACAGCAGGACGGCGGCGGCGTGCTCCCGGAAGCGGGGGCGCGTGGCGGCGGCCATGACGGTCATGCCGCCCATGGAATGGCCGGCGATCAACGCCTTCTGCCCGGGCGCGAGGGTCGCTTCGAGCACCGCTTCCAGGTCGTCGGCCAGCGCCTCGGTGGTGCAGGCGGAGCTCGCGGGACTGCGCCCGTGCCCCCGCTGGTCGTAGGTGATCACCCGGTGGTCGGCGCAGAGGTCCCGCACCTGCGCGGCCCAGAAGGCGGTGGAGCAGGTCCAGCCGTGCGCGAGGACGACCGCGGGGGCGTCGTCGGGTCCGTGCACCTCGACGTGCAGCCGCGCGCCGTCGGCGGAGACGACGGTGAGCGAACGGGAGGGGACGGGCGGGGCGTAGGGACCGGAGGTCACGTGGGCGAGGCGGCTCATGCGGCGCTCTCGCTCTTCTCCGTGGCGGCCCGCGCCGCCTTCACGGATGCCGGCCGCTGTTCCTCGTCCGCCCTCTGCCTCCCGGCGGGCCTCCGCTTCCCGGCGGGTGTGCGCAGGACCTCGTACTCGGCAAGGTCCACCCGCCGGGTCGCGCGCCGGAACTCGGTGGTCGTACCCGGCCAGATGGTGGTGTTGCGGCCGCTCGGGTCCAGGTACCAGCTCGTGCAGCCGCCGGTGTTCCACACGGTCCGCTTCATGCGCTCCTGGACCGTGTCGTTCCAGGCGTCGACGGCGGCGGGCCGCGCGTCGAGGGCGGTACGGCCGCCGAGCACGTCGAGCTGGCGCAGGTAGTCGGCCATGTAGTTCAGCTGGGACTCGATCATGAGGATCATGGAGGAGTTCCCGAGGCCGGTGTTGGGCCCGATGATCGTCATCCAGTTCGGGAAGCCCGCGGCCGAGGCTCCGCGCAGCGCCTGCATGCCGCCCTTCCAGGACTCGGCGAGCGTGACACCGTCCGCGCCGACCACCCGCTCGGCGATGGGCATGTCCGTGACGTGGAAGCCCGTACCGAAGACGATCGCGTCGACCTCGGTCTCGGTGCCGTCGGCCGCGACGACGGTGGAACCGCGGACCTCGGCGAGCCCGGACGCGACGACGTCCACGTTGGGCCGGGCGAGCGCCGGGTAGTACGTGTTGGACAGCAGGATGCGCTTGCAGCCGATGCGGTAGTCCGGGGTCAGCTTGGCGCGCAGGGCCGGGTCCTTGACGGCGCGGGCCATGTTCCGCTTGGCGAGGCGCTCGACGAGGCCGAGTTCCTCGGGGCGCTTGGTGAACGCCTGGACCTGCAGCTCCCTGACGCCCCACAACACCCCGCGGCGCAGCTGGGCGGTGAAGGGGACGACCCGGTGCAGCAGGCGCTCCGCGCCGGTGATGGGGCGGTCGAGGCGGGGCATCACCCAGGGCGGGGTGCGCTGGAAGAGGGTGAGCCGGCCGACCTGCGGCTGGATGGCGGGCACGATCTGGATCGCGGAGGCGCCGGTGCCCACCATGGCGACGCGCTTGCCGCGCAGGTCGTAGTCGTGGTCCCAGCGTGCGGAGTGGAAGACCTTGCCGGGGAAGGACTCAAGACCGGGGATGCCCGGGATCTTCGGGTCGGACAGCGGCCCGGTGGCGGAGACGACGACATCGGCGGTCAGGGTGCCGCGCGCGGTCTCGATCACCCAGCGCAGGTTCTCGGCGTCCCAGGTCATCAGCTCGACCTCGGAGCCGAGGCGCAGGTGCGGGCGCAGGCCGAAGAGGTCGGTGACGTGCTCCAGGTAGGCGCGGATGTGCCGCTGGCCGGAGAAGGTGCGCGGCCACTCCGGGTTGGGCGCGAACGAGAACGAGTACAGGTGGGAGGGCACGTCGCAGGCGCACCCGGGGTAGCTGTTGTCCCGCCAGGTGCCGCCGACCTCGTCGGCCCGCTCCAGGACGACGAAGTCGGTGATCCCCTCGCGGCGCAGCCGCACGGCGGCCCCCAGACCGCCGAAGCCGGACCCGATCACCGCCACCCGTACATGCTCGTGCTCGGTCATCCCGGAGCCTCCACGCGTCACCTTGGACTCTGCCAGTGAACACTGGCGCAATGGGACTGTAGAGCAGCTCCGTACCGAGCGGTAGGGGGCGCGGGAAGGAAAGTTACCGGCGGTACAACATAGGCTTCGGGGGTGGCAGGAGACGCAGAACACCCGGCGGCACACCCCCAGGACCGGCGCGAGTACCGCATGGAGGAACTGGCCCGCCTGGCCGGCATCACCGTACGCACGCTGCGCTTCTACCGGGAGCGCAAGCTGCTCCCGGCGCCCCGCCGCGAGGGGCGTATCGCCTGGTACGACGACCACCACCTGGCCCGTCTGCGCACCATCGCCGCCCTGCTGGAGCGCGGCCACACCCTGAACGGCATCGCGGAACTGGCCGAGGCCTTCGACCACGGCCGTGACGTCGCCGACCTCCTCGGCGTCGGCACCCCCACCGAGGAGGAACCGGTCCGCCTCACCCCCGAGGAACTCGCCGCCCGCTTCGAGGGCGAGGTCACCCCCGAGAACCTGGCCGCCGCCATGGACCTCGGCTATCTCGGCACCGACGGCGACGAGATCGTCCACATCAGCCGCCGGCTGCTGGACGTCTCCTCCGCGCTGGTCCGCGAGGGCATCCCGCTCGCCGACGTCCTCACGGCCGCCGCCCGCGTCCGCGAGCACGCCGACGCCCTGGCCGAACTCTTCGCCTCCCTGATCCTGCGCCACGCCCCCGAGGAGGACCTCCACCGGCTGCGTCCCCTGGCCGGCAGCGTGGTGGAGGCGGAACTCTCCCTGGCCCTCGACCGCCGCGTCACCAAGGGAACGGGCGGCGCCGCCTGAGGGCGCGGGCCGCCCCTACAGGTCGTAGACGACGGTCACGGGCGCATGGTCGGACCACCGCTCGGCGTGCGTGGCCGCCCGCTCGACGAAGCCCTTGACGGCCCTGCCGGCGAGCCGGGGCGTGGCCACGGCGAGATCGATGCGCCACCCCGTGTCGTTGTCGAAGGCCCGCCCGCGGTACGACCACCAGGTGTACGGCCCCTCGACATCGGGGTGCAGGGTGCGGACGACGTCGACGTAGCCGCCGTCCTCGGGGGCGAACACCTGGCCGAGCCAGGCCCGTTCCTCCGGCAGGAAGCCGGAGCTCTTGGTGTTGCCGCGCCAGTTCTTGAGGTCGGCCCGCTGGTGGGCGATGTTCCAGTCGCCGCAGACGACGACCTCGCGCCCGTCGGCGGCGGCCCGCTCGCGCAGATCCTTGAGGTACGCGAGGAACTCGTCCATGAAGCGGACCTTCTCGTCCTGCCGCTCGGTGCCGACCTCACCGGAGGGCAGATACAGGGAGGCGACCGTCACACCGGGCAGGTCGGCCTCGACGTAGCGCCCGCTGTCGTCGAACTCGGCCGAGCCGAACCCGATCCGCACCCGGTCCGGCTCGCGCCGCGTGTACAGGGAGACACCGGCACGGCCCTTGGCGGCGGCCGGGGCGTGGACGACGTGCCAGCCCTCGGGCCGCCCGACCCCGTCGGGGAGCTGGTGCTGCTCGGCGCGCACCTCCTGCAGGCAGACGACGTCCGCGGAGGTCTGGGCGAGCCACTCCACGAAACCCTTCTTGGCGGCGGCTCGCAGCCCGTTCACGTTCACCGAGGTCACAGTCAGCACCCGGGCACGATACCGGCACACTGGTCGGAGTCCGCACCGCCCGAGGCCACCGGCCACCTGCATAGAAGTACGATATCCCGCATGAATATTCGCCCCGTTCGCTTCGATCACCCCGACGCCGTCAAGCTCAACGACGAGGTCCAGGCCGAGTACCACGTGCGCTACGGCGACGGCGGCGACGCCACTCTCCTCGACCCCACGGACTTCGACCCGCCGCGGGGCGTCTATCTGATCGCGTACGACGAGTACGACCGCCCCGTGGCCACCGGCGGCTGGCGCAGCCAGGACACCAACGACGAGGGCAACGAGGACGGCGACGCCGAGCTCAAGCGGATGTTCGTGGTCGAGACGATGCGCGGCCGGGGCCTCGCCCGCCGCATGCTCGCGGCCCTGGAGGAGGACGCCCGCATGGCCGGCCGGGTCCGTATGGTCCTGGAGACCGGCAGCAAGCAGCCGGAGGCCCTCGCCCTGTACGCGTCCAGCGGGTACGAGCCGTGCGCCAAGTTCGGTTACTACCGCCACTACGACGAGAGCCGCTGCTTCGCGAAGACGCTCTGAGACGCTTTTCCTGTAACTCGGATCACAGGGGGCCCGCTTGGAGCCACGAGGCCTTCCGGCGGGCCCGCCCTCTGCCCCGTCCCGGCGTCCGACATAAACGATGGAGCCCCAGCCGAAGTGAATCGACTGGGGCTCCATGCTGCGTGGACCTGAGGGGATTTGAACCCCTGGCCCCCTCGATGCGAACGAGGTGCGCTACCGGACTGCGCCACAGGCCCTTGCAACGAGTGAAACTTTAGCATCCCGATCGGGCTGCCCGGAAATCCGCTCACGGACCGGTCGGAGCGGGAGTTTCCGCAGGGCTCACTCGTTGGCGGCACGCGGCCGGTCGCCGTCCTCGTACTGGTCGAAGAGCGGGGTGTGGCCGCGCTCGCGGGACCGGCGGGCGGAGGCCGCGCGACGCGCGTCGCTGCGACCGCCCGCGGGCTTGCCCGCGGACGCGGGCGCCGTCCCGTCCGCCGCCACCGCCTCCTGCGCCCGGCCCGTCTCCTGCTCCGGCAGGACGGGGCTGGAGCGCGCCGCGCTCCAGGTGTCGGGCGCGCCCAGGTCCACGTCGGAGGAGGCGCGCGGCGCGACGGGCGCGGTCACGTACGTCGGCAGCGGGACCGGCACCGGGTCCCAGCTGTCCCCCTGGCCCGGACGCCGCTCGCGCTCACGCTGCTGGTCGACCCACTCGGCGTGGTCGGTCTGCTCGACGAGGGCGCGCCGGTCAGCGGCGAGCGCGGAGAGACCGGTGTCCGTGTCGGTCGCCGGGGCCTCCTCCGGTTCGTCGGCGACGGGGGCGTCGAGCGGGGCACGCCGCCGCGGCTGCCGCTCCCGCTCGCGCAGCCGCTGGGCCGCCGCCTCGGCGCTGCGGCGGTCCATCTGGTAGGCGAACCGCCGGCGCTCCTGGGAGCGCAGGTAGGCGATGTAGGCGCTGAGCAGGACGGCGGGCGCGGCGGGCGCCCACAGGAAGGCGAGTCCGCCGACGGCTGCCACGATCGCGCCGAGGGTGAAGGCGAGGAAGAGCATCACGGTGGTGCGCCGTCGGCGGGCGAGCACCTTCGTGCGCTGAGCGCGTGCCGCCGCCGCCTGCGCCGAGGGGGTTTGCCGCGCGGTCGGCACCCGCTTCTGCGCGGGTACGGACGCGCCGACGTGCGCGGGTGCGCCCGTGGAGTGGTGCGCGGGCACGGAGGCGGACCTGGGTGCCGGTGCGTCGTCGGGGCGGGGGGCCGGCTGCGTGCCGGAGGGCGCCTCGGGCTCGGCCTCCCCACGGGCCTGACGGCGGATCGGAGGCACGGCGAAGGACCGGACGTCCACCGAGTCGGTGACCGCGTCCGGAACGCCGGCGTCGGGCTCCCCCTCCTCGGTGGAGCGCGCCCGCAGGTCCTTGGCGTATCGGCGCTCCATGCCCGCCCGTCCGGACAGCAGCCGGATGGCGGTGCTGAAGCGTTCCGTCGGACGGGCCTCGTTCAGCTCGTCCTGCCTACGGAGCCACATCGGCACCAAGTAGGCGGCCCAGGCCCCGACAATGACTGCGTAGATGAGGCCGCTGCTGCTCACTCTCACACCGTAGAGGGGTTTGCACGGGGGCATCGGCCAATTGGGCCGGTGTGTCGCACGATCCGGCTGATATTTCCAGCTTTTTTCGCGACCGATGCGATCAGCGGACCACCAACGTCCGGAATTCAATGCGCCGAGACGGTCAACTCCCGACCAATTTCGAACATGTATTCAATTTCGCGGACGGGCGGGATTCCCTGGTGTGTTCTACGGATTCCACGGCCGGCCGGGCGTGCCCGAGGTGTCCTGGGAACCCGCCGGGCCCGTACCGCCGGCCCGGCGGTCGGCGCGCTGCGCGTCCCGCGTGCGCTCCCGCCGCCAGCGTGCGAGCAGCCCTTCGGGCACCTCTTCCGCGGTGAGCGCGAAGACCATGTGGTCACGCCAGGCTCCGTCGATGTGCAGATAACGCGGCCGGATCCCTTCCTCGCGGAATCCGAGTTTCTCCACGACACGGCGGCTCGGCCGGTTCTCGGGGCGAATGCACACCTCGATGCGGTGCAGCCCGACGGCACGGAAACAGTGGTCCACCGCGAGCGCGACCGCCGTCGGCATCACGCCGCGTCCGGCCACCGCCTCGTCCACCCAGTAGCCGACGTGCCCCGAGCACATCGATCCCCAGGTGATCCCGGCGACCGTCAACTGGCCGACGAGCCGCCCCTGGTACTCGATGACGAAGGGCAGCATCCGGCCCGCGCCGGCCTCGGAGCGCAGGTGTCGGACCATCTGCCGGTAGGTGGGCCGGTGCGTGATCGGCCCGCTCGGCGTGGGCGGCGGGATGGTCGCCTCCCAGGGGCGCAGCCAGTCGCGGTTGCGCCGGTTCACCTCGCGCCAGGCCGCCTGGTCGCGCAGCTTTATGGGCCGGAGGACGACATCTCCGTCCACCAGCACCACGGGCCAGGACGGGCTGTTCAGCTCGCACCCCCGCTCTCGGGTCTGGGGTGGTCGCCGCCGCGGATCTGGTCGACCGCGTGCGCCAGCAGCGGTTCCAGCACCGCGAGGCCGTCCTTCACCCCGCCCGTGGAGCCCGGCAGGTTGACGATCAGGGTCCGCCCGGCGACACCGGCCAGGCCCCGGGACAGCGCCGCCGTCGGCACCTTCTCCCGGCCGAAGGCGCGGATCGCCTCCGCGATGCCCGGGACCTCGTATTCGATCACGGCACGGGTCGCCTCGGGCGTGCGGTCGGTCGGCGAGACGCCGGTGCCGCCGGTGGTGACGACGGCGTCGTACCCGGCGTCGACGGCCGCGCGCAGCGCCGCCTCGACGGGGTCGCCGTCGGGGACGATCTGCGGGCCCTCGACGGCGAAGCCGAGGCTCCGCAGGCCGTCGGCGACCAGCGGGCCGCCCCTGTCCTCGTAGACACCCGAGGCAGCCCGGTTGGAGGCGGTGATCACCAGAGCGCGCATGGTCATGCCCGGCTCCAGTCGCCCGACTTGCCGCCCGTCTTCTCCTCCACCCGCACGTCCGTGATGACCGCTCCCTTGTCGACCGCCTTGACCATGTCGATCACGGTGAGCGCGGCGACCGTCACGGCGGTGAGGGCCTCCATCTCGACGCCCGTCCGGTCCGTCGTCTTCACGGTGGCCTGGATCTCCACGGCGTCGTCCGCGACCGACAGATCCAGTTTCACACCGGACACCGACAACGGGTGGCACAGCGGGATCAGGTCGGGGGTGCGCTTGGCCCCCATGATGCCCGCGATCCGCGCGGTGGCGAGGGCGTCACCCTTGGGGACCCCCTCGCCGCGCAGCAGCTCGACCACCCGCGGTGAGACGAGGACCCGCCCGCTGGCCCGGGCCGTGCGCGCGGTCACGTCCTTCCCCGATACGTCGACCATGCGGGCCGCGCCCGCCTCGTCGATGTGCGTCAGCCGTTCCTGCGTACTCATGGTGTGGCGCTCCCGGTCCGGGCCCGTCGCAGTGCGGTGCACGGGCCTGTTGTGCGCGACACGGTACCCCCAAGGCGGGGCGCGCAGCGGACCAGGACCGGCCCGCGGGCGGCGCGGGCACCCTCAGCCGAGCAGCACGACCTCCACCTCGGCGCCGGGCTCGACGGATTCCGCGTCCTCGGGTACGACGATCAGCGCGTCGGCCTGCGCCAGCGCCGCGATCAGGTGGGAACCCGCACCGCCCACGGGAGTCACCTCGCCGTCGGTGTACGCGCCCCGCAGGAACTGGCGCCGGCCCTTGGGCGAGCGGAGCGCCTCGTCACCCTTCAGGACGGCCCGCGCGCGGGGCCGGTGGAGGTCCGTGAGGCCCATGAGGGCGCGGACGGCGGGGCGGACGAACAGCTCGAAGGAGACGTACGACGACACGGGGTTGCCGGGCAGGGCCAGCAGGGGCGTGTGGTCGGGGCCGATGGAGCCGAAGCCCTGGGGCTTGCCGGGCTGCATGGCCAGCTTGCGGAACTCGACACCGGCGCCGGCCACGTCCTCGTCGCCGACGGACTCCAGCGCCTCCTTGACGACGTCGTACGCGCCGACGCTGACCCCGCCGGTGGTGACCAGCAGGTCGGCGCGGATGAGCTGGTCCTCGATGGTGGAGCGGAGGGTCTCCGCGTCGTCGGCGACGGCGCCCACCCGGTAGGCGATCGCGCCGGCGTCGCGGGCGGCGGCGGTGAGGGCGAAGCTGTTGGAGTCGTAGATCCGGCCCGGGCCCAGCTGCTCGCCGGGCTGGACGAGTTCGCTGCCGGTGGAGAGCACGACCACGCGCGGGCGCGGGCGCACCCGTACCGTGCCGCGGCCGATCGCGGCCAGCAGCGCGATCTGCGGCGGGCCGAGGATCGTGCCGGCCTCCAGGGCGAGGTCTCCGGCGCGTACGTCGCTGCCCTTGTCCCGCACGTGCGCGCGTGCCTCGGCGGGGCGGTGCACGCGCACGTGCCCCGCGGCGCCCTCGGGGGCCAGGCTGCGTGCCCGCATGCCGCTGACGGGCCCCTCGCCGAGCCCGCCGTCGGTCCACTCGACGGGCACGACGGCCTCCGCCCCGGGTGGCAGCGGGGCGCCGGTCATGATGCGGGCGGCCTGGCCGGGGCCGACCCGCACCGGGTCGGCCGCGCCCGCCGCGACGTCCCCGACGACGTCCAGGACGGCCGGGAACTCCTCGCTCGCGCCCGCGACGTCCGCGACCCGCACCGCGTACCCGTCCATGGAGCTGTTGTCGAACGGCGGCAGTGACACCGGCACCGTGACGTCGTCGACCAGGACGCAGCCCTGGGCGTCGAGCAGTTGCAGCTCGATGGGTTCGAGGGGGCGGACCGTCGAGAGGATGTCCTCCAGGTGCTCGTCCACCGACCAGAGGTGGTCCGAGTCGGCGGAGCGGGTCGCGGCGCTGCTCAAGATTGCTGCATCTCCTCGGCTACGTAACTGCGGAGCCAGGTCCGGAAGTCCGGGCCCAGGTCTTCACGTTCGCACGCGAGTCTGACAATGGCACGCAGATAGTCGCCGCGGTCGCCGGTGTCGTAGCGGCGGCCCTTGAAGACGACGCCGTGCACCGGCCCGCCGACCTTCTCGTCCTGGGCGAGCTGCTGGAGGGCGTCGGTGAGCTGGATCTCGCCACCGCGGCCGGGCTCGGTCTTGCGGAGTATGTCGAAGATGTGCGGATCGAGGACGTACCGGCCGATGATCGCGTAGTTCGACGGGGCGTCCACCGGGTCCGGCTTCTCGACCAGTCCGGTCACCTTCACGACGTCCCCGTCGGCGGTGGCCTCCACGGCGGCGGAGCCGTACAGGTGGATCTGCTCGGGCGCGACCTCCATGAGGGCGATCACGCTGCCGCCGTGCCGTTCCTGGATCTCGATCATGCGCTGGAGCAGCGGGTCGCGCGGGTCGATCAGGTCGTCGCCGAGGAGGACCGCGAAGGGCTCGTGGCCGACGTGCGGGGCGGCGCACAGCACCGCGTGGCCGAGACCCCGGGGGTCGCCCTGGCGGACGTAGTGCATGGTGGCCAGGTCGCTGGACTCCTGCACCTTGGCGAGCCGTTCGGCGTCGCCCTTCTTCTCGAGCGCCGATTCGAGCTCGTAGTTGCGGTCGAAGTGGTCCTCGAGAGGACGCTTGTTGCGTCCGGTGATCATGAGCACGTCGTCGAGCCCCGCCGACACGGCCTCCTCGACCACGTACTGGATCGCCGGCTTGTCGACGACCGGCAGCATCTCCTTGGGAGTGGCCTTGGTGGCCGGCAGGAACCGGGTACCGAGGCCTGCCGCGGGAATGACAGCCTTGCTGATCCTGGGGTGCGACTGAGTCATGCCCGCAACCTTATCCGTTGCCTTAGATGGGAATCTGTGGCTCAGGTTCGATTGCCCCTCATATGACTGCATTACGAAGGGTGCGGGAACGACCAGTGGAACATGCCGGACCTGAGGGCGACCCTGACAAGCGAACGTTGCGGCGGGAGTTCCTCGCGGTGAGGAACAGGTTGACGGGCGATGACGTCCGCGCGGCGGGCCTGGCGCTGGCCGAGCGCGCACTGGAGCTGCCGGAACTGGCGCGGGCGAGGACGGTGGCGGCGTACGTCTCCGTCGGCGGCGAGCCGGGAACGGCCGCGCTGCTGGACGCCCTGCGCGCGCGTGGGGCGCGGGTCCTGCTGCCCGCGCTCCTGCCCGACAACGACCTGGACTGGGGCGAGTACACCGGCCCGGACTCCCTCGCGCGTGTCCAACACGGCGGGAGAATGGCGCTATTCGAGCCCTCAGGCCCACGCCTCGGCCCGGACGCCGTGACGGAGGCGGACGTCGTCCTGCTGCCCGGAGTCGCGGTGGACGCGCGCGGGATGCGCCTGGGACGCGGCGGCGGCTCGTACGACCGCGTGCTGGCCCGTCTGGAGCGCGCGGGCGCCCGTCCCCGGCTCGTGGTGCTGCTGTACGACGCGGAGGTCGTCGCGCACGTCCCGGCGGAGGAGCACGACCAGCCGGTGCACGCGGTGGTGACGCCCTCCGGCACCCGCCGTTTCGCGAGCGGCTGACCCGCTCCGCCGCCCTGTCCCCGAACGGGGAACGGCCCTCCACGCGCGCGTGGAGGGCCGTTGTGGCCGAGTGCCTCAGCGGCTCACGGCTTGAGCACCAGGGTGTCGCTCGTACTCTTGCCGACCGCCTTGTCCGAGAACGACCAGGGCAGCAGCTCACCCTTGGCCCACATGCCCGTCTGGTCCGTGTAGTGCGCGCTGAAGGCGTGCCCGGAGGCGCCCGTCAGGTTGATCCACTTGGACTTGTCGAGGTCGGCGAGGTTGACCACCATCCGCATCGACGGCACCCAGACGACGTTGTAGCCGCCGGCCGCGTTCCAGCCGCTCGCGTTGACCGTGGACTCGCCGCCGCTGAGCTTCCAGGGACCGCGGTTCAGCACGTACTGCAGGAACTTGGGGCCCTCGGTGCCGAGCGTCTGGTTCTTCAGGAACAGGCGGTGCAGCCGGCCCCAGCTCCAGGTGTCGATGTCCTTGCCGAGCTTGGCGGTCAGCTCCCAGCGGGCGTCGATCATGGCGCGGGCGAACAGCTGGTCGCGGTTCTCGGCCTTCGGGCGGGTGCCCGAGGCGGGCGTCTTCCACCAGTCGCTGCCGGGCTTGTCCATCAGGGTGCGCACGACCTCGAACCAGCGGTCGCCGCCGTCCGGCTGCGCCTGGTCGGCGTCGCGCTCACCGCACTCGCGCACCTTGGTGTCGTCGTCCACCGGGCCGGTGCTGTCGATCTTGTCGACCCACAGGCACTGTCCCTTGACGCGCACCTCCCTGGGCAGCTTGTTGCCGAAGCCGAGCTTGAGGATGTTGCGCCAGACGGCGTTGAAGTACGCGGCCGCCGCGGAGTCGGCGTCCTGGGTGTAGTCCCAGCCCTCCAGGAGCTTCTGCGCCTGGCGGACGTCCGGGTCGTCCAGGTTGATCTTCAGCAGCTTGGGCACGAGGAGCTTGGCGATCTCGCTGCTGTTGTCCAGCTGCATCTGGCGCATGTCGTCCGTGGAGATCCGGCCGCCGTCCTTGATCTTGGACTCGATCAGGTCGGTGATGCGCTGGCTGCGGGTGCCGTAGCCCCAGTCGGTGGTGAGCGTGTACGGGTACTTGTCCTTGTCGACCACGGCCTGGTTGGCGGTCACGATGTAGCCGCGTTCGGGGTCGTACTCGTAGGGCAGCTCGTCCTTCTTGATGAAGCCGGTCCACTTGTACTTCGACTCCCAGCCCGGTGCCGGGATGGCGCCGTCGTCCACGGAGGAACGGGTGGGGATCTTGCCGGGCAGGGTGTAGCCGATGTGCTCGCCGTCCGCGTAGATCAGGTTCTGCGAGGGCACGTCGAACAGGCCGGCGGCCGCGCGGAAGCCGTCCCAGTCCGCCGCCCTGTCGAGGGCGAACACGGCGTCCATGGAGGTGCCCGCGTCGAGCGCGGTCCACCGCAGGGCGATGCCGTAGCCGTCGCCGCGGTCGGGGGCGGCGGTGGTGACGGACGCCTTCTTGCCGACCTGCACCAGTTCGTCGTCGCGGTCGGACAGCAGCGGCATCCCGTCCCGGGTCTGCCGGACCACGATGGTCTTGGACTTCCCGCCGGCGACCTTGATGGTCTCCTCGCGGGTCTTGAAGGGGCGGATCTTGCCGTCGTAGAGGTAGCCGCCCGCGGTCACCTTCTCCAGGTACAGGTCGGTGACGTCGACACCGGAGTTGGTCATGCCCCAGGCGATCTTCGCGTTGTGCCCGATGATCACACCGGGCATCCCGGCGAAGGTGTAGCCCGTGACGTCGTACTGGCACTTGGCGGACACGGCCCGGCAGTGCAGGCCCATCTGGTACCAGACGGACGGCAGCGACGCCGACAGGTGCGGGTCGTTGGCCAGCAGCGGCTTGTGGGTGATGGTGTACTTCCCGGACACGACCCAGGAGTTGGAGCCGATGCCCTGGCCGTTCACGCCGACGGCCGTGGGGACGTCGTCGAGCACCTTGTACAGGCCCGCCAGCTGGCTTGTGAGGCCCGATCCGGTCGCGCCCGAGGTGGTGGAGCCGGCGGAGCCCGCGGCGCCCTGCGAGGTGCCGGTGGCGCCCTGGGTGCTGCCGGTGGTGCCCGTGGAGCCGCTCTGCCGGAACGTCTCGGTCAGCTTGTCGTACTGGCCTTCCTGCACGATCGGCTTGTTGCGGCTGTAGGGGTACTCCGGATAAAGGTCCTGGATCTGCTGCGGGCCCAGGCGGCTGGTCATCAGGGCGCGGTCGATCTCGTCCTGCATGTTGCCGCGCAGGTCCCAGGCCATCGCCTTGAGCCACGCGACGGAGTCGACCGGGGTCCACTTCTCCGGCTTGTAGTCGTTGGTGAGAGCCAGGGCCGCGTACTCCAGGGAGATGTCCTCGCCGTCCTTGCCCTGGAGGTAGGCGTTGACCCCCTTGGCGTACGCCTGGAGGTACTTCTTCGTGGAGGCCGACAGCTTGGTGTCGTACTCCTCCTTCGCGACGCGGTCCCAGCCGAGGGTGCGCAGGAAGGCGTCGTTGTCGACCTGGCCCTTGCCGAACATCTCCGACAGGCGCCCGGACGTCATGTGCCGGCGCACGTCCATCTCGTAGAAGCGGTCCTGCGCCTGGACGAAGCCCTGCGCCATGAACAGGTCCGCGTCGGAGGAGGCGTAGATCTGCGGGATGCCGTAGCCGTCCCGCTTCACGTCGACCGGTCCCGACAGACCCTGGAGCGTGATCGAGCCCTTGGTCTGCGGGAAGGAGGCGCGGACCGTGCTGATCGACCAGTACGCCCCGTAGGCGACGCCTCCGATGATGGCCAGGACCAGGACCAGCACGACGAGTCGGGCTTTGCGCCCCTTCTTCCTGCCGGACTTGACGGGCGTGGCACCGGTTGTGGCGGTGTCACCCGTTGTGGCGGTGGTGTTGGGGGGCATCGCTGTCCTTGCTGTCCTAACGCGAGCGGCAGGTCGGGCTGTGACTTTGAATGAGCGCTGGAGCAACCATAGGCGCAGGGTCCTTCCCCGCTTGACGCGGAGTCGGGAACCGGCGCGTACGAGCGTTCGATCTTGCCCCGTCGAGCGTCAAGAAAGCGTCAAGAGTTAGGTAAGGTAACGAAGTACTTGGATGCGGTGCGCCGCAGCCTCGGGTCTGCTGTACGTGCGTCCGCGCGCCCCCGCGCGCGGGCCAAGGAAGGGAACCGCCGCTGACTGTCCACCACCTCAACCAGCTCCTGCTCGTCTGCTCCGTCGTCCTGCTCGTCGCCGTCGCGGCCGTCCGGGTCTCCTCCCGCAGCGGGCTCCCCAGCCTGCTCGTCTACCTGGGCATCGGCGTCCTCATGGGACAGGACGGCATCGGTGACATCCACTTCAACAGCGCCGAAGTGACCCAGGTCATGGGATACGCGGCCCTGGTCGTGATCCTCGCCGAGGGCGGCCTGGGCACGAAGTGGAAGGAGGTCCGGCCGGTCCTGAAGTCCGCCTCCGTCCTCGCGACGGCGGGCGTCGCGATCAGCGTCGGCGTCACCGCGGCGGGCGCGCACTACCTGGTCGGGCTGGAGTGGCGGCAGGCGCTCATCATCGGCGCGGTGGTGTCGTCCACGGACGCGGCGGCGGTCTTCTCCGTACTGCGCAGAATTCCCCTCCCCGCGCGCGTGACGGGCACGCTGGAGGCGGAGTCCGGCTTCAACGACGCACCGGTGGTCATCCTGGTCGTCGCCTTCTCCCAGGCCGGCCCGGTCGAGCACTGGTACAGCCTGGTCGGCGAGATAGCGCTGGAACTGGCCATCGGGGCGGCGATCGGACTGGCGGTGGGCCTGATCGGGGCCTGGGGCCTGCGGCACGTGGCCCTGCCCGCCTCGGGCCTGTACCCCATCGCCGTGATGGCGATCGCCGTCACCGCGTACGCCGACGGCGCCCTGGCGCACGGCAGCGGCTTCCTCGCCGTCTATCTGGCCTCGATGGTGCTCGGCAACGCCAAGCTGCCCCACTGGCCGGCCACGCGCGGTTTCGCCGAGGGGCTCGGCTGGATCGCGCAGATCGGCATGTTCGTCGTGCTCGGCCTGCTGGTCACCCCGCACGAGCTGGGCGACGACGTCCTGCCCGCGCTGGTCATCGGGCTGGTCCTGACCATGGTCGCCCGCCCCCTGAGCGTGGTCCTCAGCCTCGCCCCGTTCCGGGTGCCGTGGCAGGAGCAGGTCCTGATGTCGTGGGCGGGACTGCGCGGCGCCGTGCCCATCATCCTGGCCACCATCCCCATGGTGAACGGTGTCGCCGGCAGCCGCCGGATCTTCAACATCGTCTTCGTCCTGGTCGTCGTCTACACCCTGGTGCAGGGGCCGACGCTGCCCTGGCTGGCGCGCATGCTGCGGCTCGGCGAGAAGGGCGAGGCCTCCGACCTGGGCATCGAGTCGGCACCCCTGGAGCGGCTGCGCGGCCATCTGCTGTCCATCGCGATCCCCGAGGGCTCGCGGATGCACGGCGTGGAGGTCGGCGAGCTGAGGCTGCCGCCGGGCGCCGCCGTCACGCTCGTCGTGCGCGAGGAGAAGTCGTTCGTGCCCCTGCCCTCCACCGTCCTCAGGCGGGGCGACGAGCTCCTGGTGGTCGCCACCGACCCGGTCCGCGACGCGGCGGAACGGCGCCTGCGCGCGGTGGCCCACGGCGGCAAGCTGGCGGGCTGGCTGGGCACCGACGGGGCCGACGCGGGGCGGTGAACCGCGGGCGCCTACCGCACCCGCGGGGCGCGCGAGGCGGACGGTGACCCCTGCGAGCTGCGGCGCCGTACGGTACGGGTGCGTTTCGGGCGATTCACACCCGCGCCAATCACAGGTGAACGGGCGCTGTGGTGCTCGTTTTCACAGGGGTACAAGGCGTTGATCCCTGTAGTATCAAGGCACCCCTGATCGAACCAACTCTGCCTGATGCAGAGCTGGCGCGACCGTATGGCGGCCGGCACGCCCACCACCGTGGCACCGGTATCTACCGCAGTTCAGCGCAAGAGGACAGCTCTCGGCGCCCCCGCACGGGCGCGCTACCAGGCGGCAGAAAGGCACGGCCGTGGAATCCACGGTCACCACCGAGCCGTCGCGGAACCCGGCGGCACCGTCGCGCCCCGGATACGGACAGCTGCTGCGCACCCGCGGCGCCTGGACGTTCCTGCTCCCCGGCTTCGCGGCACGCCAGCCGTTCGCCATGCTCACGATCTCGATCGTGCTGCTCGTGCAGCACACCACCGGCTCGTACGGCGCCGCCGGTGCCGCCGCGGCCGCCACCGGCGTCTCCATGGCGCTGTTCGCGCCGTACAGCGGACGCCTGGCCGACCGCTACGGACAGCGTGCGGTGCTGCTCCCCGGCGTCCTCGTGCACACCCTGGCGGGACTGACCCTCACCGCGCTCGCGCTGGCGCACGCCCCCCTGTGGGCGCTGTTCCTCGCGGCCGTCCCGACCGGCGCCTCCGTGCCGCAGGTCGGCCCGATGGTCCGCGCGCGCTGGGGCGTGAAGCTCCAGGGATCGCCCCTGATGACCACCGCCGCGGCCTTCGAGTCGGTCACCGACGAGCTGACCTTCGTCGTCGGCCCGCTGCTCGCGACCGCCCTGTGCACCGCCGTGACCCCGTCGGCCGGCCTGGTCACCGAGGCGGCCCTGACCCTCGTCGGCGGCCTGCTGTTCGCCGCGCAGAAGAGCACGCAGCCGGCGGTGGACGCCAACGGTGAGCACGCGCGCGTGGGGCACGCCTCCGCCCTGCGCGTCCCCGGCGTGCGGGTACTGATCGTCACCTTCCTCGGCATCGGCTCCGTCTTCGGCGGCATGCAGGTGTCGCTGGCCGCGTTCACCGAGTCGATCGGCGAACCGGGTCTGAACGGCGTCCTGTACGGCGTCTTCGCCGCGGGCAACATGCTGTCCGGCGTCGCCTGCGGCGCGATCGCCTGGAAGGTCGCCCCGCAGCGGCGCCTGGTCCTCGGCTACGCGGCCCTCGCACTGAGCGCGTCCGCCCTGTGGACCGCGCACTCGGTGCTGCTGCTCGCGGCGCTCGGCCTGCTGGTCGGCATGTGCATCGCGCCGTCGCTGATCACCGGCTACACGCTGGTCGACAGCCTGGTCCCGGCCGGTGCCCGGACCGAGGCCTTCACCTGGCTGACCGGTGCGGTGGCGCTCGGCCAGGCGGCCGCCGTCACCGTCGCCGGACAGCTGGAGGACCGGCTGTGGGACGGCGCGGGATTCCTGGTGCCCATGGCCGGCACGGTGCTCGCCCTGGTCACTCTGGTGGCGCTGCGCTCCCGGCTGGCCGCCCCGCACCGGAACCGCACCGTCGCACGTGGCGTCGGTCACCGCGTGCCGGTGACGGTGGACTGATCCCCGGGAATACGTCACTATGGACCGTCGTTAGCACTCATCGAGTGAGAGTGCCAGGAGGAAGACAGTGCCGACGTACCAGTACCAGTGCACCGAGTGCGGCGAGGGCCTCGAGGCGGTGCAGAAGTTCACCGACGACGCCCTGACCGAGTGCCCCAACTGCAGCGGTCGCCTGAAGAAGGTGTTCTCTGCCGTCGGCATCGTCTTCAAGGGCTCCGGCTTCTACCGCAACGATTCGCGCGGCTCCACCTCGAGCAGCAGCCCGGCGTCGAAGCCGAGCTCGTCGTCCTCCGACGCGAAGCCGGCCTCGTCGACGTCCTCGTCCTCGACGTCGTCGTCCTCCTCGTCCTCGTCGTCGAGCTCCGCCAGCAGCCCGGCCGCCTGAGACCTCACACCCCGGCCCTGCCGTCGACGACGGCGGGGCCTTCGGTATGCCCGAGGCCCGCTGCCGCACGGTTCGGCGGCCAGCTAGTGTGCTGGTCATGGCGAACGCAGAGATCGGCGTAATCGGCGGCTCGGGCTTCTACTCGTTCCTCGACGACGTGACCGAGGTCGAGGTGGACACCCCCTACGGGCCGCCCAGCGACTCCCTCTTCCTCGGCGAGATCGCCGGCCGGCGGGTCGCCTTCCTGCCCCGGCACGGCCGCGGCCACCACCTGCCGCCGCACCGCATCAACTACCGCGCCAACCTGTGGGCACTGCGCTCGGTCGGGGTCCGCCAGGTACTCGGCCCGTGCGCGGTGGGCGGCCTGCGCCCCGAGTACGGACCCGGCACGCTGCTGGTGCCCGACCAGTTCGTCGACCGTACGAAGTCCCGGATGCAGACCTACTTCGACGGACTGCCGCTGCCCGACGGCACCGTGCCGAACGTCGTGCACGTGTCCGTGGCCGACCCCTACTGCCCCACCGGCCGGTCCGCCGCGCTGAAGGCGGCGCGCGGGCGGGACTGGGAGCCGGTGGACGGCGGCACGCTGGTCGTCGTCGAGGGCCCGCGTTTCTCCACCCGCGCCGAATCGCTGTGGCACCAGGCACAGGGCTGGTCGGTCGTGGGCATGACCGGCCACCCGGAGGCGGCGCTCGCCCGGGAACTGGAGCTGTGCTACACGTCGATGACCCTGGTCACCGACCTGGACGCGGGCGCCGAGAGCGGCGAGGGCGTCTCCCACGAGGAGGTGCTGCGCGTGTTCGCGGCCAACGTGGACCGGATGCGGGGCGTGCTGTTCGACGCGGTGGCGGCGCTGCCGGAGACCGGCGCGCGGGACTGTCTCTGCGTGGACGCGCTCGGCGGCATGGACCCGGGCTTCGAACTGCCGTAGCCCGGCCGGGACCCACCTGGGGATCGGTGGGCGGAATTCCTCGTTCGGGTGGGCGGGTTGTCCACAGTCCGTCCGCCGTCCACCGGCTCCGACGGGATGCGGCGCGAGACCTCATCGTGGGTGTCGCAGGCCCCCTTCCTCGTCACAGGCGGTGATTCCCGTGTCCGTGCCCGTTTCCTCGTCGTCCCCCGATCCGTCCCCCTTCCTCCCCGGCCGCCCGCCGGCCCGTTCCCCCTTCCCGCCGCCCCTGCGTGTCCCGCGTCCCCTGGGCACGGACGCCCCCGCGACCTGTGCGGTCCCGCAGTTCGCTCCGGTGCGCGTGCGGGGCGGGCGGTACCAGCTGCAGCGGCTCCTACGGCACCGCAGGCGGGCCGTGGCCGCCGGTCTCGCGTTGACCGCCGCCGCCCTGGTGGCCGCGGTACCGCGTGCCGCGACGGAACCGCACCGGGCGGAGCGGGCCCGTGGGCACCCGGCCGCGGAGCCGGTACGGCGGCACCCGGCGGCCGGCGTCGTGACCGCGCCGGTGCGGATCGCCGACGCCGCCACGGTCCGGCTCCTGCGCGCCGGTGACCGGGTCGACGTCGTCGCCGCCGAGGACGCCTCGACCGGCGGCGCGGTCCGCGTGCTCGCGCGGGGTGTACGGGTGACGAAGGTGCCGGAGCCCCTGGGCGGCGCGGCGGAGGGCGGGGCGCTGGTCGTGCTGTCCGTGCCGCGTGCCACGGCGGCGAGGCTGGTCGGCGCCAGTGCCACGGCACGGCTGGCGGTGACGCTGTGCTGAACCGGCTGCTCCGTCTTCTTGGCGGCGGGCCGTCAAGTCACACGATCGGGCAACAGGACTGGACAGGACGGCCACACCGTGCCGTAGGTTGCGGAGCGTTTCGTTCCACAGCCTGTGCACGCGAGGAGAGTCCCCTAGGTGAGCGCGAAGAAGGAACCGAGCGTCTGGCACGGCTTCAAGGCCTTCCTGATGCGCGGAAACGTCGTCGATCTGGCAGTCGCGGTGGTCATCGGCGCGGCCTTCACGAACATCGTCAACTCGGTGGTGAAGGGGATCATCAGCCCGCTGGTCGGCGCGATCGGCACGCAGAACCTCGACCACTACAGCTCGTGTCTGAAGGCCCCGTGCCAAGTGGCCCCGGACGGTACGGTCAAGAGCGGGGTGCCGATCCTGTGGGGCTCGGTCCTCGGGGCGACTCTCACCTTCGTGATCACCGCGGCGGTCGTGTACTTCCTGATGGTCCTGCCGATGGCGAAGTACCTGGCCCGGCAGGCGGCCCGCAGGGCGGCGCGCGAGGGCACGAAGGAGGTCCTGGAGGTGACCGAGCTGGAGGTGCTCAAGGAGATCCGCGACGCCCTGGTCGCCCAGCGGGGATCCGGGCACGACGAGCGCTAGCGAGTTCCCCTGCGGGCGGCGCGGGAGCCTCTGCGGGCGGTTCAGATGTGGTGGGGCGGCTTCTCGTCGAGGAAGCGCTTGAGGTCGGCGGCGCTGTCGCCGGCCGGGCGCTCGCCCCACCCGCGGTCGGTGTCGTCCGAGGACTGCTGGTCCAGCGGGTCGTCGAAGACCAGTGCCGGCTCGGGGTCGCGCTGCTCGGGTTCGGGGGCGGTGCTCATGCCTCAAGGGTACGGCCCGGCCCCGGGGCGGACCGGCGGGCCTCCGTGGGCTTCCCGGGCGGGGACGGGCCGGTCCCGGGGCGGCCGGGGACACACTGGGCCCCATGACAGTTGACGCATTGACGGACGTCGCCGGGCTGCGGGTGGGGCACGCCTCCCGCAGCGGAGACGGCTGGCTCACCGGCACCACGGTCGTCCTCGCCCCGGAGGGCGGTGCCGTCGCCGCGGTGGACGTGCGCGGCGGTGGGCCCGGCACCAAGGAGACGGACGCGCTCGACCCGCGCAACGTGGTGCGGACGGTCGACGCCGTCGTCCTCACCGGAGGCAGCGCCTACGGGCTCGACGCCGCCTCCGGTGTGATGGCGTGGCTGGAGGAGCGGGGGCGCGGGGTGCCGGTGGGGACCGACCCGGCGCACGTCGTGCCGGTGGTGCCCGCGGCGTGCGTCTTCGATCTGGGACGCGGCGGCGACTTCCGTGCGAGGCCCGACGCGGCCATGGGCCGTGCGGCGGTGGAGGCCGCGGCGGCGAGTGAGCCGGGCACCCGGGTGCCCGAGGGAGACGTGGGCGCCGGGACGGGCGCCGTGGCCGGCGGCCTCAAGGGCGGGGTGGGCACCGCGAGCACGGTACTCGGCTCGGGGATCACCGTGGCCGCCCTGGTGGTCGCGAACGCCGCGGGGTCGGCGCTGGACCCCGAAACGGGGGTGCTGTACGGGGAGTTGTACCAGGGACGGGTGGAGTATCCGCGGGAGCGGGTGCACGAGGCCGCGCGCCGGCGGCTCGCGGAGGCGGCCGCGGACAACGCGCCGCCGCCGCTCAACACGACGCTCGCGGTGGTCGCGACCGACGCGGACCTCTCCAAGGCGCAGGCGCAGAAGCTCGCCGGCACGGCACACGACGGGATCGCGCGCGCCGTGCGGCCGGTGCACCTGCTGCACGACGGGGACACGGTGTTCGCGCTGGCGACCGGCACCCGCCCGCTCGACGCGCACCCGTTGGCGCTCAACGAGGTCCTGGCGGCCGGCGCGGACCTCGTGACGCGTGCGATCGTGCGGGCCGTCCGCGCCGCCGGGTCGGTCGACGGGCCGGGCGGAGTGTGGCCGTCGTACGGGGAGTTGTACGGCACGGCGTAGCGGTCCGGGCGGTGCCGGACCCGGCCGCGGGTCGCCGACGGGTGCGGATTGTCGCGGTTCTGTCACGTGATGGCGTTCAGGAGGCACGGAGGGAACCCCACCGTGCGCCGGTGCCCTCTTTCCCCACGCACTGGAACGGATCACGCACATCACACGAACATGGAGCAGCCCGTGGCAACGCCGGACATTCGAGCGCGGCGCGTACTGGGGGCCTGTGCCGCCCTGGTGGTCGGCGCCCTCACCCTGACCGCCTGCGGAGGCGACGCCAGCGCCGAGAGCAACGACGGCAAGGGCGGCAAGGGTTCCGCCGACACGTCGACGGCGAAGGTCGCGATATCGGCCAAGGACGGTTCGACCGGCGCGTCCATCAACGCGACCGGGGTGAAGGCCAGCGGCGGCAGGCTGACCGACGTGAAGATGACCGTGGCGGGGTCGGGCCAGGCCGTGCCGGGGTCGATCTCGGCGGACGGCGGCAGCTGGAAGCCGAAGCAGCAGCTGGAGCGCGGGACGAAGTACGAGATAAACGCGACCGCGAAGGACGCCGACGGGCGTACGGCCGCGGCCAACTCCATCTTCACGACCGTCTCGAAGGCGAACAGCTTCATCGGCACCTACACGCCGGACAACGGCGCGACGGTCGGCGCGGGCATGCCGGTGTCGTTCACCTTCGACAGGTCGATCACCGACAAGAAGGCCGTCCAGTCGCACATCACGGTCAGCTCCAGCAGCGGTCAGCAGGTGGCCGGGCACTGGTTCGGGGACCAGCGGCTGGACTTCCGGCCGCAGGACTACTGGAAGGCCGGCTCCAAGGTCACGATGAAGATCGACCTGGACGGGGTGCAGGGCGCGAAGGGCGTCTACGGGGCGCAGAAGAAGACCGTCTCCTTCACCGTGGGACGGTCGCAGGTCTCCACGGTCGACGTCCGCACGCAGACGATGACGGTGGTGCGGGACGGCAGGACGGTCAAGTCGGTGCCGATCTCCGCGGGCAGCGCGGAGCACACCACGTACAACGGCCGGATGGTGATCTCCGAGAAGTTCACGCAGACCCGGATGAACGGCTCGACGGTCGGTTTCGGCGGGGAGTACGACATCCCTGACGTGCCGCACGCGATGCGGCTGACGTCGTCGGGCACGTTCATCCACGGCAACTACTGGTACGACAAGGGCAACCCGCCGTTCGGACGGCAGGGCACCAGCCACGGCTGCGTCGGCCTCGCGGACGTGCAGGGCGCGCAGGGCGACACGACGGCCAAGTGGTTCTTCGACAACTCGCTCGTCGGCGACGTCGTGATCGTGAAGAACTCCCCGGACACGACCGTGGCCCCGGACAACGGCCTCAACGGCTGGAACATGTCCTGGAGTGCCTGGACCGCGGGAAGTGCCGTCTGAGCGGCGGCTCTTGACGGAACTCGGGGCCGCGCGGGAACTTCTCGCGCGGCCCGCGCGTTTTCCGGGCAGACGTTTTCTCGGTTCGCGGACATGATGTCCGACCGAGGGGCTACGGTATGCACCCACTAGGTGACATGCAGCAACGCCGGGAGATGCCTTGAGCGTTCCGTACGAGACGGCAGCGTACGAACCAGCCGAGTCGCCCGAGTCTCCGGAGGAGCACCTCGCGCGGCTCCTCGGCCGTGCCCTGAACTCCTTCGAGCTGCCCGACGAGGTGATACGGCGGCTCGACAGCGCGCTCGCGCACGACAGTTCGCTGCACTCGGCGCACCACTGCGCGGGGCTGCACCGGGAGACGTACCGGCACACGTGGCTCCTCGCCGACGGCGCGGCCGTCACGCTGTGGGAGCTCGTCCACAACACGGTGCCGGGCGGCCCCGCGGAGCACGAGGTGTTCGCCGACGAGGAGGAGCTGCAGACGGCCACGGGACGGCTCGGGCTGCCGCAGGACACCCCGGACTTCGAGCTGCCCGCGCTGATGCGGCTGTGGTCGGTCCCCGCGCCCCGGCACGTCTTCGCCTCGCAGGACTCGGCGGATCACGCGCGGCGGCTGCTGCGCCGCGCGGAGAACCCGGACCGGCCGGACGCGGAGACGGCGGCGCTGCTGGCGACGGCGACCGCGCACGAGATCACGCAGGCGTTCGGCCGCCCCGGGCGGGCCGGCCGCGCGGGACTGAGCTACGCGCTCTACGAGCACGCGTTCCTGCTGCCGGACGGCGACGAGGTGTCCCTGTGGGAGGTCGAGCACACGGCGACCCCCGACGGACGGCACATGTGCGAGGTGTACATGTCGGAGGACGCGGCGCGGGGCGCCATGGAGCAGCGCGCGGCACGCCGGGGGTAGTCCCGGACCCCGTGCCGGGGGGCGTCCGTCCGGTCAGCGGCCGCCGAGTTGCCGTACCAGTCCGGCGAAGGCGTCGCGCTCGGCGGCGGTCAGTTCCACCTTCTCCAGGGCGGGGCCGGCCTGCCGCTGCGGCGGGAGGACCGGGAGCCGGACCGTCGGGATCTCCCGCAGGGCCTGCGCGCGGAAGCGGCGCAGCAGGCGCAGGACGACGATCGCCCAGGCCACACCGGCCAGGGTGAGGACGACCGCGCCGGTCCACTGGAGAGTCGAGACGTGCTCAGGCATGCGTTCCAGTACACACCACGGTCCGGGACTTTGGCCCCGGACCGTGACGTATCTCGCAGGTGCCGTGAACAACTCACAGCGAACTTAAGGGACAAGGGTGGCGGGGTGATCAGGCCGCCACCGGCTGCTTCGTCTCCTTCGGGGAACCGGCCGCGCCGGCGGCGGGGTCGGTGGCCGTGCTCTCCGGGGCCTGCTTGCGCAGGCCCTTGAGCACGATCACCAGGGCCGTGGTGGCGCACACCCCGGCCGCGATGGCGACCAGGTAGAGCAGCGGGTTGCCGATCAGCGGCACCACGAAGACGCCGCCGTGCGGGGCGCGCAGGGTGGCCCCGAAGACCATCGAGAGGGCGCCGGTGAGCGCGCCGCCCACCATGGCGGACGGGATGACCCGCAGCGGGTCCGCCGCCGCGAAGGGGATCGCGCCCTCGGAGATGAAGGAGGCGCCCAGCACCCAGGCGGCCTTGCCGTTCTCCCGCTCGGTCCGGGTGAAGAGCCGGCCGCGGACCGTGGTGGCCAGGGCCATCGCCAGCGGCGGGACCATGCCGGCCGCCATCACCGCCGCCATGATCTTCATGGCGGAGTCGCTGGGGTCGGAGACCGCGATGCCGGCGGTGGCGAAGGTGTAGGCGACCTTGTTGACCGGCCCGCCGAGGTCGAAGCACATCATCAGCCCGAGCAGCGCGCCGAGCAGGACGGCGTTGGCGCCGGTGAGGCTGTTCAGCCAGTCGGTGAGGCCCTTCTGGGCGGTGGCGATGGGCTTGCCGACGACGACGAGCATCAGGAATCCGACGATCGCCGAGGAGATCAGCGGGATCACCACCACCGGCATGATGCCGCGCAGAGACGTCGGGATGTTCACCTTCTGGATCGCCATCACCACGCCGCCGGCGATCAGACCGGCCACCAGTCCGCCGAGGAAGCCCGCGTTGATGTCGAGGGCGATCGCGCCGCCGACGAATCCGGGCACGAGGCCGGGGCGGTCGGCCATGCCGTAGGCGATGTAGCCGGCCAGGACGGGGACGAGGAACTTGAAGGCCACGCCGCCGATCTGGAAGAGCAGGGCGCCCCAGCTGTCGGTCTGCGTCCAGATGAAGTGGTCCATGACCGACGGTGCCTTGTTGACCTGCCAGCCGCCGATCGCGAAGCCCAGGGCGATGAGCAGGCCGCCCGCGGCGACGAACGGCACCATGTAGCTGACGCCGGACATCAGCCACTTGCGGAGCTTGGTGCCGTAGCCCTCGGTGGAGTCGCCCGCGCGCTCGACGGGCGTACCGCCCGCGGCCGCCGGGGCGCTCATCTCGCCGCGCGCCGCCTTTTCGCGGACCTCGGCGATGAGTTCGGCGGGCCGGTTGATGCCGGCCTTCACCCCGACGTCGACGGTGGGCTTGCCCGCGAAGCGGTCCTTGTCGCGTACGGAGACGTCGTGCGCGAAGATCACGCCGTCCGCGCCCGCGATCACCGCCGGGTCCAGCCGGGTGAAGCCGGCGGATCCCTGGGTCTCGACGAACACCTCGACGCCCGCCTCGCGGCCCGCGTTCTCCAGGGACTCGGCCGCCATGTAGGTGTGGGCGATGCCGGTCGGGCAGGAGGTGACGGCGATCAGACGGAAGGGGCGCTCTTCGGCAGCGGCACCGGTGCCCGCGCCCGCGGGGGCCGACGGGGCCGGGACGGAGGCGTCCGACGGGGGCGCCGTACTGCCCGCCGCGGCGCCGGCGGAGGCCGCCACCGGCGTCGCGGCGGTGTCCTGGGAGGCGCCGCTCGCGGCTTCGGCGCCCGGTTCGCCACCGGCGCTCGCGGTGGCCCGCGCGCTCTCCGCCGGTGCCGGCTCCTCGCCACGGATCAGTGCCGCCGTGGCCGCCGCGTCGTCCGCCGCCCGCAGCGCGGAGGTGAAGTCGGCGTTCATCAGCTGGCGGGCCAGGGAGGAGAGGATCGTCAGGTGGGCGTCGTCGGCGCCCGCGGGAGCCGCGATCAGGAAGATCAGGTCGGCCGGTCCGTCCGCGGCGCCGAAATCGATGCCGGGGCCGCTGCGCCCGAAGGCGAGGGTCGGCTCGGTGACATGGGTGCTGCGGCAGTGCGGGATGCCGATGCCGCCGTCGAGGCCGGTCGGCATCTGGGCCTCGCGGGCGGCGACGTCGGCGAGGAAGCCCTCCAGGTCGGTCACCCGGCCCTGGGCCACCATGCGTTCGGCGAGGGCGCGCGCCGCCGCTTCCTTGGTGTCGGCGGACAGGTCGAGGTCGACCAGGTCCGCGGTGATCATGTCGCTCATCGCGGGCTCCTATGCGCGCGTATCGCCCGGGGGGAGAGGTGGGCGGGAGGGGGGACGGGGGTGCGGTACGGGGAGGCGGTGGGTGCGGCCGACGTGGTGGGTGACGGGGGGTCCCGCCGCGGCCGGTGGGGAGCGGTCGCAGGACGGCGGACCGGGGCCGCACGCCTGACGATCGAGTCCGTAGGCCCGGCGATTCGGGCCGGGTTGCTACGGCGGCGGACCGGGGCGTTCATGACGCCGGCTCCGTCAGTTCGCGGTCGAGCGGGATCTCCGCGGTGACCGTCACCGCGGCCGGATCGAGGTCGGCGGGTGTCGGCATCACGCTGCCGGGGAGCTGGACCGCGGCCGCGCCGTGGGCGACGGCGGAGGCGAGGGCCTCGGGGCCGGTGCCGCCCGCGACGAGGAAGCCGGCGAGGGAGGAGTCGCCCGCACCCACGTTGCTGCGGACGGCGGCCACGCGAGCGTTGCCGAACCAGGCACCGGTCTCCTCCACGAGGAGCTGGCCGTCGGCGCCGAGACTCGCGAGCACGGCGCCCGCGCCCATCGTGCGCAGTTCCTCGGCCGCCTTGAGCGCGTCGCCCACGGTCGCCAGGGGGCGTCCCACGGCCCGCGCGAGTTCCTCGGCGTTGGGCTTGACCACGTCGGGCCGGGCGCGCAGCGCTTCCAGCAGCGCCCGCCCCGAGGTGTCCAGGGCGATGCGTGCGCCCCCGGCGTGTGCCCGCAGGACGACGTCGGCGTACCAGGAGGGCGCGAGGCCGCCGGGCAGGCTGCCGCAGCAGGCGATCCAGTCGGCGTCGCGCGACTGCTCGCGCACCGTCTCCAGGAGCAGTTCCTGCTCAGCCGCCGACAGGTCGGGCCCGGGTGCGTTGATCTTCGTCAGCACCCCGTCGGACTCCGCGAGCGCGATGTTGGAGCGGGTGGCTCCGGCGATCGGGACCGGCGCGACCTCGATGCCCTGTGCGTCGAGGAGTTCGGCCACGAGCGCGCCCGGCGCACCGCCCAGCGGGAGGACGGCGACCGTGCGCCACCCGGCGGCCGCGACGGCCCGCGAGACGTTCGCGCCCTTGCCGCCGGGGTCCGTGCGCTCGGTCTCGGCGCGGATGACCTCGCCGCGCTTCAGCGCGAGGACCTCGTAGCTGCGGTCGAGGGACGGGTTGGGGGTGACGGTGAGGATCATGCGCGCACTACTTCCGTGCCGCCGCGCTCGATGACGGCGGCGTCTTCGGGGCTCAGCCCGCTGTCGGTGATCAGCAGGTCCACGTCGCTCAGGTCGCCGAAGCGGGCGAAGTGCTCCTGGCCGTGCTTGCTGGAGTCGGCGAGGAGGACGACCCGGCGGGCGGCGGCGACCGCTGCCCGCTTGACCGCGGCCTCGGCGAGGTCGGGGGTGGTCAGACCGTGCTCGGCGGAGAAGCCGTTGGCGGCGACGAACAGGACGTCGGCGCGGATCTCGCCGTAGGCGCGCAGCGCCCAGGCGTCCACGGCGGCGCGTGTGCGGTGCCGAACGCGCCCTCCGACCAGGTGGAGCTGGATGCCCGGGTGGTCGGCGAGACGGGCCGCGATGGGCAGGCTGTGGGTGACGACGGTGAGGGCCGACTCCAGCGGGATGGCGGCGGCGACCCGGGCGATCGTCGTACCGGCGTCGAGGATCGTCGTGCCCTCGGCCGGCAGTTCGGCCAGGGCCGCCTTGGCGATGCGGTCCTTCTCGTCGGCGGCGGTGGACTCGCGCTCGGTGAGGTCGGGCTCGAAGTCCAGGCGGCCGACCGGGATGGCACCGCCGTGCACGCGGCGGACCAGGCCGGCCCGGTCGAGGGCCTTCAGGTCGCGGCGGATCGTCTCCGCCGTGACCTGGAACTCCTCGGCCAGCGACAGCACGTCCACCCGGCCGCCGTCACGGGCGATCCGGAGGATCTCCTGCTGCCGTTCCGGTGCGTACATGTCCGCTCGCCTCCGCCTGGATGTCCGACCCGTTCCGACTCATGCCCGAACGTGTGGTTTCACTGGCGAGGCTACGCCCGCGCATCCGGAAAGTAAACAGGTTCGGACTACAATCGGGCATGAACGGACTTTCCAGGGGGTCTCCAGTGCGCCTCCGGGCGCGGAAGAGCCCGGCACCTGCTCGGTGCCGGGCTCTCGGGTCCGCTCTCGGATTCGCTCGGGTTCTCCGGTCGCGTCCGGTCAGGACACCAGCTCGGGCTCCTTCGCCGGCTCCGTCGGCTCCGCCGCCGCGGCGCCCTCGACGTGCACCGCCGGCCGCTTCGGCAGGGCGGACATCAGCAGGAAGATCGCGCCCATGATCCCGGCGACCCACCACAGCGCGTGCTGGAAGGCGTGCACGAAGGCGGGGCCGACCTGGCCGAGGGTCAGCCGGTCGCCGATCTCCCCGAAGAAGACCACCGAGACGAGTCCCAGCCCCAGCGCGTTGCCCATCTGCTGCACGGTGTTGATCAGCCCGGACGCGGAACCGGCGTGCTCGCGCGGCACCTCCGAGAGCACCGCGTCGGTCAGCGGGGCGACGATCAGCCCCATGCCGACGCCCATCACGACCAGCGGCAGGGCCATCTGCCAGGAGGCGATGGAGAGGCCGTAGCGGTTCGCCTCCCACAGGTAGATCAGCACGCCCGCGCCCATGATCAGCGCGCCCGCCTGGAGCACCTTGCGGCCGAACCGCGGGACCAGCTTCTGCACGGACAGGCCCGCCGCCGTGGACACCGCGAGCGAGAACGGCACCCCGGTCAGACCGGCCCGCAGCGGGCTCCAGCCGAGACCGATCTGCATGTACAGCGTCCAGACCAGGAAGAAGATGCCGAGGGCCACACCGAAGACGGTCTGCACGGCGATGCCCGCCGCGAAGCTCTTCACCCGGAACAGCGACAGCTCCACCAGGGGGGAGCCGTCCCGGGCGGCCTTGCGCCGCTCGTACGCCACCAGCGCCGCGAAGACGCCGAACGCGCCCACCATCGACACATGGCCCCACAGCGGCCAGCCCAGTTCGCGGCCGCGGGTCAGCGGGTAGAGCAGCATCAGCAGGCCCAGCGTGACCAGGGCGACGCCGACGAGGTCCAGCTTGAGCGCCTTCGGTGCGCGGGACTCGGTGATGAAGCGGCGGCCGAGCAGCCAGGCGACGACGCCGACCGGCAGGTTGATGAGGAAGATGGGCCGCCACTCCAGGCCGAACAGGTTCCACTCCGTCAGCAGCGCGCCGAGCAACGGGCCGGAGACCGCGCCCAGACCGATGATCGCGCCGAACAGGCCGAAGACCTTGCCGCGTTCGTGGGCCGGGAAGGTGGCGTGCACGATCGACAGCACCTGCGGCACCATCATCGCCGCCATGCCGCCCTGCAGCAGGCGCGAGGCGACCAGCATCTCCGGGTTCGCGGCGAAGCCGCACAGCGCGGAGGCGACGGTGAAGCCGCCGATGCCGATCAGGAACACCCGCCTGCGGCCGTGGATGTCGCCCAGCCGGCCACCGGTGATCAGGCCGGCGGCGAAGGCGAGGGCGTAGCCGGCGGTTATCCACTGGATCTGGCTGACCGAGGCGTGGGCGGTGCGCTCGATCGACGGGATGGCGATGTTGACGATCGTGACGTCGACCAGGTCCATGAAGGCGGCGGTCATGACGATCGCGAGCGCGAACCAGCGCGTTCGGTCGGTTGTGGCGGGGAGCGCCGTGGGGGCGGACACGGCGGCCGCGCCGTCCGTCCGTCGCGGCTCGTCGCGCAGTTCCCCGCGCCCCTTCAGGGTCGTGCGGTCGTTGTCGGTCATGAGAAGAAGATAGGACCCGATTAGGTCAGATCATGTCCTAGTTCTCCGGCATTCTCATAGGCATGACGACGGACACTCCGGCACGGCTTCTCCAGCTCCTCTCGCTCCTCCAGACGCCCCGCGAGTGGCCGGGCGGGGAGCTGTCCGACCGGCTCGGGGTGTCCCGGCGCACCGTGCGGCGGGACATCGACCGGCTGCGGGAGCTGGGCTATCCGGTGCAGGCCACCAAGGGCGCGGACGGCGGGTACCGGCTGGTCGCGGGCAAGGCGATGCCGCCACTGGTGCTGGACGACGAGGAGGCGGTGGCGATCGCGGTCGGGCTGCGGGCCGGCGCCGGGCACGCCCTGGAGGGCGTGGACGAGGCGTCGGTGCGGGCCCTGGCGAAGCTGGAGCAGGTGCTGCCGGCCAGGCTGCGGCACCGGGTGGCCACGTTGCAGGCCGCCACGACACCGCTGACGAGCGGGGACGGGCCGAGCATCGCCCCCGAGACGCTGACGGTGATGGCCTCCACGGTGGCCGGGCGGGAGAGGCTGCGGTTCGCCTACCGCGACAAGGACGGCGGCGAGTCGCGGCGGCTGACCGAGCCGCACCGGCTGGTCTCGACCGGACGGCGGTGGTACCTGGTCGCCTACGACCTCGACCGCGCGGACTGGCGCACCTTCCGGGTGGACCGGGTGAGCGCGCCCTTCCCGACCGGAGTCCGGTTCACGCCACGGGAGTTGCCGACCGGCAACGCGGCCGAGTACCTGCGCCGGTCCATCCACCGGCGGCAGGAGACGTACGAGTTCGCGGTGCGGTTCGCCGCACCGGCCGAGCGGGTCGCCACGCGGCTGCCGGCCTGGGTCGGGGCGCCGGAGGACGACGGGCGCGGCGGCTGCCTCCTGCGCGGCGCCACCGGCGATCCCGTGGAGTGGCTGGCGGTACGGCTGGTGATGGCGGGCTACGAGTTCACGGTGCTCGAACCATCCGAACTGGTGTCGTGCGTCAGAGAGTTGGGCGGCCGCCTGACCCGCGCCGGAGCCTGACCGGCCGGCCGGCCCGGCACCCGCCGGGCCGGCCCGGCGCCCACCGGGACACGCGGCTCCCACCGGGGCCACCCGGCCCCCGCCCGGGCCGGGGCGGCCGGCCCGCGCACGCCGAGTCGCCCCGCAGGGGTCCACCCCGGGCCGGGGCGCACAGGTCCCCGCCCCCCGAAGGCGCCGGCGGCAGCGTGGGGCATCCTCTCGGTGCGGCCGGCCGCCACCCGTCCTCTGTGCCGGGGCGCCCGCCTCCCACCCGGGCCGGGGCGCAGCCGACCCGCGGACGCCGCGTCGCCCCGTAGAGCCCCCCGAGGGTCGGAGCGCACAGATCCCCGGGACCACCCCGAAGGCGCCGGCGGCAGCGTGGGGCATCCTCTCGGTGCGGCCGGCCAGGGACCGACGTCGGGGCGGCTAGCCCTCCGCGTTCCAGTCGAAGCCGCGCAGCGCCCGCAGGTTGCGCAGTGCCAGGGCCGCGGGGCCCTCGGGGCCGGTGGGCTGGGCACCCGTGACGGCCCAGGACTCCACGGCCACCCGGACGGCGGCTCCGGCCACGGCCGCGGCGAAACGGAGGCCGGGCGTGAGCGGGGCGGGGCCGGACGGCGGGGAGTCGTCGGCAACGTTGTCGTCGCCGGCCGGCTTCTCCTCGCCCGGCTCGGCGGCCTCGGTTTCCTCGCCATCCGCCGAGCCGGTCCGTGCAGCGAAGATCTCCGCCAGCGTCGTCTCCGATGCCTGGCACACCTCCGCCCACACCTTGCGCAGGGCGGGGCTCGCGTCGGCCAGGCGGATCAGGGTGCGGGCCCATTCCCAGGACGCCGGGGAGACGCCGGCTCCCGGGGTGAAGGTCTCGCGGACGGCGTGTTCCAGCGCCTCGGGGACGCTGAGATGGGCCGGGGCCGCGTGGACCGCTTCCGCCCAGCGTCGGGCACCCGCGGCGTAGAGGGGGGCGACCGACTCTTCCTTGGTGGCGAAATAGCGGTAGAAGGTCCGCGGGGCGATGCCCGCGGCGTGGGCGATGTCCTCCGCGCGGGTGGCCCGCAGGCCCTGGTGGACGAAGAGGCGGGCCGCCGCCCGGGCGATCTCCATCCGGGTCTCGGCCTTGCGCCGCTCGGTGAGGGAAAGCGGCGCGGAGGCGGAAAACGGCTGGTGGCCGGTGTTGCGGGTGGTGCTCATCTCGGCAGGCTATGCCCATGTGACAGAATCTGCCATCCGGCGGTCCACCCCGGGGTTCAGGTACGGGGTGGGCCGCCGTTCCCACGCGCTCCCCACCGTACGAGGGTGCCGCGGCGGCCCCCCTGACGAGGACGGATGCCCACCGGCCGGGCCCGCACCCGGGACTCCGAACCCCCGCCCGAGTCGCGAGCTCCCCACCTCGCCGGCCCGGGCACAAGGAGAGCCGGGCCCCGGCGCCTGGGGGGGATAGGCGCCGAAGCCCGGCTGGGAAGATCCCGGCGCCGGGGGGGGATAGCGTCGGGACCTGGCTCATGTGGTGTCGGCTGGTGGTGCGGTGGAGTCTTCGGTGTCGTGCTCGGGTGGACCCGACCGCGAGGGGCCGGACGCCGCCCGAAGGGCTCGGCCGGTGGGGTCGGCCGGTGTGGGGGTGGGCCGTGCGAGTGCGTGGCGTGGTGCGCTGGGGAGTGCGGTCGCGGTTCCCGGGGCCTCGATCCCGGGCCCGGAAGGGTTTTTCCCTCGGGCCCCGCAGTTGAAGCGACGGGAAGACGTCGTGTTTGCGCCGTCTTTCGCCACCGGGCGTGCGCGTGGCGAGCATTGCGCACGCCGGTCACACCACCGTCCCGGAACCGGGCTCACTCCCCCCCTCGCACCCGTCAGGCAGCCGCGTCGAAGCCGGTGTCGCGAGCCAGCTTCTTCAGTTCGAGCAGGGCGTGCTTCTCGATCTGGCGGATGCGCTCGCGGGTCAGTCCGTGCTCCTTGCCGACCTCGGTCAGGGTGCGCTCGCGGCCGTCGTCGATGCCGTACCGCATCTTGATGATGGAGGCCGTGCGCTGGTCCAGGCGGCCGATCAGGTCGTCCAGTTCCTCGCTGCGCAGCAGGGTCAGGACCGACTGCTCCGGGGAGACCGCGGAGGTGTCCTCCAGCAGGTCGCCGAACTGGGTCTCGCCCTCGTCGTCCACCGACATGTTCAGCGAGACCGGGTCGCGGGCCCAGTCGAGGACGTCGGTGACACGCTCCGGCGTGGAGCCGAGCTCCGTGGCGATCTCCGCCGGCTCCGGGTCGCGGCCGTTCTCGCGGTTGAACTCGCGCTGGACGCGGCGGATGCGGCCCAGCTCCTCCACCAGGTGGACGGGGAGCCGGATCGTGCGGGACTGGTCGGCGATGGAGCGGGTGATGGCCTGACGGATCCACCAGGTCGCGTACGTCGAGAACTTGAAGCCCTTGCGGTAGTCGAACTTCTCCACGGCGCGCACCAGGCCGGCGTTGCCCTCCTGGATCAGGTCGAGCAGGGGCAGGCCGCTGCGCGGGTAGCGCCGGGCCACCGCGACGACCAGACGGAGGTTGGAGCGGATGAAGACGTCCTTGGCCCGGTCACCGGCGGCGACGAGCGCCTCCAGCTCCTCGCGGCTGGCGTCCGACGTGCTCTCCTCGTATCCGTCGAGGACCTGCCGCGCGAACACACCCGCCTCGATGGTCTGCGACAGCTCGACTTCCTTCGCGGCGTCGAGCAGCGGCGTGCGCGCGATCTCGTCGAGGTACATGCCGACCAGGTCGCGGTCGGCGATCTCGCCGCCATGGGCGCGAACACTGCTTGCCGAGTCGACCGTCTCGCCGGTGGCGGACTGACGACGGGCGACGGCACGGGTTGCCATGCGTGCTCCCTTGCGATGGTGGGCTGGCGGGTGGTCGTGAACGCCGGGCACTTCGGGCTGTGTCTCCGGGACTCTTTCCGAGTGCCCTGCATCCGAGGGGAACAACGACTGGAATCAGGACAGAATTCCCAACCCGCACCCCGAATTTTCTGATCATGCAGTACCCTGTCGGCCACTTCGGGCGCAGGACGGCGCCGACACGCACAGAGACGCAGGTCAGACCCGGAGTCGAGGAAACCCTCGAAGCCCTCACGGCCCTCTGCCACCACCGCGCGCGTGAGACGGTCGTCACGTTCCGACACGGCCGGCCCTCACTGCGGAAGAGCGCCGCCTTCGACCGCCCTCCCACCCGGAAGACGGCCCGCACCGGCCGATGGTTGCCACGGACGCGCACGCGCGGGAAATTCGGGGCGAGCGTCCCCTCCGGGTCAGCCGAACTGCACGGAGCGCTTCGCCATTCCCATCCAGAAGCCGTCGATCACCGACTTCTGCGCGTCGAGCTCGCCGCCCGCCTCCGCCGCGCCCATGGTGACGAACAGCGGGGCGAAGTGTTCGGTGCGCGGGTGGGCGTACCGGCCGGCCGGGGCCTTGTCCAGGAAGTCGAGCAGGGCGTCCCAGTCGCGGGCCTCCAGGGCGCGCCGGCCCCAGTCGTCGAACTCGGAGGACCAGCTCGGGACGCCCCCGGCGTGCCGGAGCGCGGCGAGGTTGTGGGTGAAGAAGCCGGAGCCGACGATGAGGACACCCTCGTCGCGCAGCGGGGCGAGCCTGCGGCCGATGTCCATCAGGCGGACCGGGTCGAGGGTGGGCAGCGAGACCTGCAGGACGGGTATGTCGGCGGCCGCGAACATCTCGACGAGGGGGACGTAGGCGCCGTGGTCGAGGCCGCGGTCGGGGATGTCCTGGACGGGGGTGCCGGGGGCGCGCAGCAGCTTGCGGACGGACTCGGCGAGCGCGGGGGCGCCGGGGGCGGCGTACCGGACCCGGTAGTAGTGCTCGGGGAAGCCCCAGAAGTCGTAGACGAGCGGGACGGTCTCCACCGCGCCGAGCGCGAGCGGGGCCTCCTCCCAGTGGGCGGAGACCATCAGGATCGCCTTCGGCCGGGGCAGTCCGGCGGACCAGGCGGCGAGCTGGCCGGGCCAGACCGGGTCGTCCGCGAGCGGCGGGGCGCCATGGCTGAGGTACAGGGCGGGCATGCGCTCCTGGGCGGTGACGGACATGGTCGCGGCTCCCAACATCCTGTTGCTTTAACTCTCAAGTTCTCCTTCAGAATACGGCCGACTTGTTCAAGTTTCAAGGAGCTGCCTCGTACAGTGGGACCCATGAACACGGCACCGGACTCCGCGGCGGGGCACCGCTGGCTCACCGACGAGGAACAGCGCGTGTGGCGCGCCTACCTGCACGCCTCCACCCTGCTGGAGGACCACCTCGACCGCCAGTTGCAGCGTGACGCGGGCATGCCGCACATCTACTACGGCCTGCTCGTCGGTCTCGCCGAGGCGCCGCGCCGCCGGCTGCGGATGACCGAGCTGGCGATGCAGGCGAAGATCACCCGCTCCCGGCTGTCGCACGCCGTCGCCCGCCTGGAGAAGAACGGCTGGGTGCGCCGCGAGGACTGCCCCTCCGACAAGCGCGGCCAGTTCGCGGTGCTCACCGACGAGGGTGTGGAGGTGCTGCGGCGCACCGCGCCGGGCCATGTGACCGCCGTACGGCAGGCGCTGTTCGACCGGCTCACGCCGGAACAGCAGAAGGCCCTCGGCGAGATCATGGAGATCGTCGCCGAGGGCCTCCAGCCCAACGAAGCGGGTGCGGACCTGCCCTGGCTCCGCTAGCGGCCCCGGGTCAGTGGGCCACCACCGGCACCGGCAGCTCGTCCTCGACACCCTCGCCGGAGGCCACCGTGGTGCTGCCCGGACGGCCCGCGTTGACGAAGGTGAAGGCGATCAGGGAGGCGAGCGCCAGGATGCCGACGGCGAACCAGATCGCGCTGGTGTAGCCGTGCACCATGCCCTGGAGCTTCACCAGCTCCGCCTGCGGCTTGGCGGTGGCACCGGCGATGTGGTCCTTGATGTACGAGGTGGTCGCGGACGCGGCGATGGTGTTCAGCAGGGCGGTGCCGATCGCGCCGCCCACCTGCTGCGAGGTGTTGACCATCGCGGAGGCGACACCGGCGTCCCGGGGCTCGACGCCCTGCGTGGCCAGCGACATGGCCGGCATGAACGCGGTGCCCATGCCGAGGCCCAGCAGCACCATCGCCGGCAGCAGCAGGGCGCCGTACGAGGAGTCGGTCTCCAGCTGCGTCAGCAGCAGCATGCCGAGCGCGGCGACGAGGAAGCCGGGGCCCATCAGGAAGCGGGCCGGGACCCGGGTCATCAGCCGGGTGCCGATCTGGGTGGAGCCGGTGATCATGCCGACCACCATCGGCAGGAAGGCGAAGCCGGTCTTGACCGGGGAGTAGCCCTTCACGACCTGGAGGTAGTAGGTCAGGAAGAGGAACAGGCCGAACATGCCGATGATCGCGAGACCCAGGGAGAGGTAGATGCCGCCGCGGTTGCGGTCGGTCACCACGCGCAGCGGCAGCAGCGGGGCCTTGACCCGGGACTCGACCAGCGCGAAGGCGAGCAGCAGCACGCCGGACGCGACGAACATCGAGACGGTCACGGCGTCGCCCCAGCCGTCGGACTCGGCACGCGTGAAGCCGTAGACGAGGGAGACCAGGCCGAGGGTGGACAGGATCACGCCGGGGACGTCGAGCGGGGAGCGGTTGCGGCCGCCCTCGGGCTCACGGACGACGAAGTAGGCGCCGGCCGCGGCGACGACGGCGAACGGGACGTTGACGAAGAAGGTCCAGCGCCAGTCCAGGTACTCGGTGAGGAAGCCGCCGAGGATCAGGCCGACGGCACCGCCGCCGCCCGCGATCGCGCCGTAGATGCCGAACGCCTTGGCGCGCTCCTTGGCGTCGGTGAACATCACGGCCAGCAGCGAGAGCGCGGCCGGGGCGAGCAGGGCGCCGAACACACCCTGGAGGGCGCGGGCGCCGAACATCATCGCGCCGGTGGTGGCGGCGCCGCCGAGCGCGGAGGCGGCGGCGAAGCCGGCCAGTCCGAGCACGAACGCGCGCTTGCGGCCCCACAGGTCGGCGATGCGGCCGCCGAAGAGCAGCAGACCACCGAAGGCGAGGGCGTAGGCCGTGACGACCCACTGCCGGTTGCCGTCGGATATCCCGAGGTCCACCTGGGCGGAGGGAAGGGCGATGTTCACGATGGTGGCGTCGAGGACGACCATCAGCTGGGCGAGCGCGATGAAGACGAGCGCCTTCCAGCGGTTGGCGTCACCGCTCGGTGCGGCGGCGCCGGGAGCCTTGAGGGCTGTTTCGGACATGGGGATACCCACTTCGGGACTTCGTGACGGAAAAAGCGCGGAAAAACAGGGAAGATCTGAAAAAGAGCGAGGAAGAGCCGGGAAACGGCGATGAATCGCGAGAAAACGGAGCAGGGCGGGAACGCGGCGGCCGGGAGGGCCGCCGTGTCAGGTGGACGGTGATCGGGGGCCGGACTCGGCGGAGCCGGGCCGGTCGGTCAGGGTGAGCGCAGCTCCTCGATCGTGACGGCCGTGCCCGGCAGGGCGGAGCGGGCGGGCGCCCGCAGGCCGTCGAGGAACAGCTGGAGATGGCGGTGGACGAAGCGGTCGCCGCGCATGCAGTCCGTACCGGCCGGGGGCCGGCCGAGCTGGGCCGCGACGATCATCAGGTCGCCGACGCCGACGTCGGGGCGGAGCTGCCCGGCCGCCTTCGCCCGGCCCATGACCTCCTCGACGAGCTGCTCGACGCGCTCCCGCGAGGCCTCCAGGTCGGGATGGTGCTTGTCGAAGGTGTCGGACATCATCGGGCACAGCGCGCTGAGCCGCTCGTCCGCGGAGGTGTGCACGAAGCGCTCCAGCGCGGCGAAGGCGTCCCCGGTCTCCCTGAGGGCCGCCTCGGCCGCCTCGGCCGTACGGTCCATGACGGAGCAGACGACCTCGCGCACGAGGGCCTCGCGGTCGGGGAAGTTGCGGTACACCGTGGCGTTGCCGACGCCGGCGCGGCGGGCGATCTCGTCGAGCGGCACGTCCGGACCGTGCTCGACGAACATGTCCCGGGCGGCGGTGACGATCCGCTCCCGGTTGCGCACGGCGTCGGCACGGGGCCGGGGCACCTTGCGCTGCGCGGGGGATGCGGTCGCGGTCGGCACGGCGTACTCCTTCAGGTGTTGAGGACGATCCGGTTCGGGTGGGGAGAACGATCCGGTTCGCGGTGAGGGCGATCCGGGGAGGCGATCCCCGTTTCGCTCGGACACAGGGCTAAACGGGGAGAGGGTCCCCGGTTATTTCCCGGTACCGGAAAAGAATCGCTGTGACCTGAGCCACACTCAACGTCCGCCGGGATTCACCCTCGTGCGGCCCCGCTTTCCCACGATCGGTCTCCCCCAGCGCGCGCCCGCCACCCCGTCGACCCAGGGTGATCGCAAGGGTGCAGCCGGCGACCGGCGGCTGCCGTGGAGCGAAGGGCCCGTGCATGCCGCCGCAGCCGCCCCGCCGTCACATACGCCCGCGCCGCGTGGCCGCCCTGGCTCTCGTGACCGTGCTGACCATGGCGGTCGGCACCTCGGCCGGGACCGGGCATCTGCCGGCGCCCACCACCGCCGGGCCCGTCGGCCTGGACCGCTCCGCCGCCCTCTCCCCCTGCCTGATCCACGGCGGCCTCGACGTGCAGATGACCGAGGGCGTCCCCACCCCGCACGGCTACTCCCGCTCCACGGGCACGGTCCACGCCCTGACCCTCATGGTCGACTTCTCCGACGCACCCGGCCAGGGCAGCGCCATGGACCGCTTCCACGAGTTCTTCCCGCAGACCCAGGAATGGTTCCGCACCGCCTCCTACGGCCGCCTCGACTACCGGCCCGAGACCCCCGTCACCGGCTGGCTGCGGATGCCGAAGTCGTTCCGCGAGTACGGCATAGAGCGCGGCGCCCCCTTCGACCCCGGCTACCGGCAGCTGGTGCAGGACATAGTGGCCGCGGCCGACCCCACCGTGGACTTCCGCTCGTACGACCTGCTGAACGTGCTCGTCACCCCGAACGCCGGACCGTCCGCTCTGGACACCGTGCTGTCCGTGACGTTCGCCGGGAACGGGGAGGCCCCGGTCGCCGACGGGGTGCCCGTCGCCAACGCCTCCTTCGTCTACTCCCGCCAGGACGACGGTTCCGGCTCCTACGACCGCACCGGCTACCGCGTCCTGCCCCACGAGAACGGCCACACCTTCGGCCTGCCCGACCTGTACACGCAGGAGGGCGGGGGCACGGTCGGGCACTGGGACATCATGAGCGAGGACTGGGGTGCCAACAACGACCTGCTCGGCTGGCACAAGTGGAAGCTGGGCTGGCTCGACGGCGGTCAGGTCGGCTGCGCGACGGCCGACGGGAGCGTCGAGTACACGCTGTCCCCGCTGTACAAGCCGGGCGGCGGCAAGCTGATCCTCGTACCCGTCGACGTGCGGACCGCCTACGCGCTGGAGGTGCGCGTGCAGGGCGGCAACGACGAGGTGGTGTGCCGGCCGGGCCTCCTCATCTACAAGGTCGACGCGACCGTCGACACCGGGCGCGGACCGGTCACCGTCTACGACAGCACGCGGGGAAGCGGCGGCTGCACCCGCAGCCCCAACGTCCACACGGAGCTCTCCGACGCACCCTTCGCCCCCGGCGAGACCTTCAAGGACCCCAAGCACGCCATCGCGGTCCACGTGGTCGGCACGGACGCGGACGGGAACTACCGGGTGCGGATCACGCGCGGCTAGCCGCGCGGGCGCGGCGGGCCACCGGACGGGGTTTACCGTAGGCGTCCGACGCACGCCGAACACCGGGTTTACGGTAGGCGTCCGACGCACGCCGTACCGGAGAGACGATGCCCGCGCAGACCGCCCAGGATTCCGGCAGCCGTGCCGAGACCCGGCCCCCGGCGGGGACGGACGGGCCGGCGCGGACGGTCGAGGCGGGGGCGGGGGCGGACGGGCCGCCCGCGGAGGCGGTCGGGCCGCTGCTGCGCGGGGTCGCGGTACTGCGGCGGCTCACCGAGGCGGGCGGCACGATGAGCCCGAGCGCGCTCGAACGGGCCACCGGACTCGCCCGGTCCACCGTCGACCGGATCACCGCGACCCTGGCCCGCATGGGACACGTCCGCCTCGACGGCCGGGACGTCGTCCTCACCCCGCGCGTGATGGAGCTGGGCAACGCCTACCTGGCCGCCCTGCGCCTGCCCGCGCTGCTCGGCGCGCACGCCGACGCCCTCGCCGACGAACTGGACGAGTCGGTGTCCCTGGCGGTGGCCGACCTCGACGGCATCCGCTTCATCCACCAGGCGACCCGCCGCCGCGCGATGTCCGTGAGCTTCCGCATCGGCGACCTGCTGCCGGCCGAACGCACCGCCCCCGGGGCGCTGTTCGCGACCGAGTGGGATCCGTCGGACTGGCGGCGGTGGCACGCCCGGCACGCCGAGGATCCGTCGGACGCCCTCTTCCCCGCCGTGCCGCCCCGGTCCCCGTCCGCCGCCGGCGACTTCGCGGCCCGGGTGGAGCGGGCCCGCCGGGACGGCTGGGCACTGGACGACCAACTGGTCGAGCCGGGACTGGTCGCGGTGTCCGTGCCGGTGCGCGCACCGGACACCGGCCGCATCGCGTGCGTGGCGAGCGTGGTCAGCCACACCAGCCGGCACACGGCGGCCGGCCTGCGCACCGCCCTGCTCCCCCGGCTGCGGACGACGGTGACGGCGATGGAGGCCGAACTGCGCACCGCGCCGGCCCCCGAGCCCGGGCCGCCGCCCTCGGAACTGGCGGCCTGGACGGGGGCGTCCAAGCTCGAACTGGGCCGGGACTTCGTGGAGTCCCTGGCCCGGGGTCTGACCGTGCTCACCGCGTTCGGCGAGGGCCGGCCCGCGCTGCCGCTCGCCGAGGTGGCACGGGCGACCGGGCTATCCCGCGCCACCGCGCGCCGGGCCCTGATCACCCACGAACACCTGGGCCTGGTGACCGCGCGCCCCGACCACACCTTCGCCCTCACCCCACGCGTGCTGGACCTGGGCTTCCCGCCGCTGTCACGCAGCACGCTGCCCCGGCTCGCCGAGCCCCATCTGCGGGCGCTCGCCGACCGCTTGCACGAGCCGACGGCGCTCGCGGTGCTGACGGGCGAGGGCACGGAGATCCAGTACACGGCCGGGGCGGGCGCGGGCCGCGTGCTGACCGTGCACATCGCCGTCGGCACCCGGCTGCCCGCCGCCGCCACCTCGCTCGGCCGCGTCCTGCTGGCCGACACCGCCCGGCCGGCGTCCCCCGGCCTGGCGGCGGTCCGCGAGCAGGGGTACGCGCTCGTCGACGAGGAACTGGAGTCCGGGCTGCGGTCGATCGCCGTACCGGTACGGGACCGGACCGGCCGGGCCGTCGCCGCGCTGAACGTCTCCACGCACGCGGCCCGCCGCACGCTGGAGGA
This sequence comes from Streptomyces sp. NPDC015139, assembly GCF_043079785.1. Lineage (NCBI taxonomy): Bacteria > Bacillati > Actinomycetota > Actinomycetes > Kitasatosporales > Streptomycetaceae > Streptomyces > Streptomyces sp. NPDC015139. The sequence goes on from NZ_JBIBUW010000002.1 coordinate 142,939, forward strand.
CTGCGTGCGCGACCTGCTCCCCGAGCTGCGCGCCACCGCCGACCGCGTCCAGGACGACCTGCGCACCGCCTCCCGCTTCACCCCGGTGCCGCTCCTGTGACCGCCGGCGATGTCCGGCCGCGGGCGGGCGTCAGCCGGAGGTGTTCCGGCGGCGGCCGAAGGCGTAGTAGAAACCGATGACCACGCCGCCGATCACGGCGACGGCGGTGACGGCCTTACCCGATCCGAAGACGGCGGTGAGCGCGACGGCAACCCCGTAGACGGCGGGCAGCAGCCAGCTCAGGTTGAGGCCCGCTCGCGAGGTCTGCTCCATGGTTCCCCCTGCTTTCTCGTGTCTGCGCTCCCCGCCGGAGGTCGGACGGGCGGTGGGAGGCGTCCGGCGTGGACTGTGGCCGTACGGCCTGATCATGTCATCCCGGCCACGCTGCCGGAACCGGTTCGCCGAGGATGCGCTCAGGACAGCTGAGGGCCCGCCAGGCGCGCGAACAGGCCCTCGGTGTCCGCCAGTAGCTCCTCGTAGGTGCCCTGCTGGACGACCCGGCCGCGGTCCATGACGACGATCCGGTCGGCGTCGACCACGGTGGACAGACGGTGTGCGATGACGAGCCTCGTGGCGTTCAGCCGACGCGTGCTCTCGGCCACCAGGCCCTGCGTGGGGTTGTCCAGGGCGCTCGTCGCCTCGTCGAAGAAGACCAGCCGCGGCCGGGCCACCAGGGCGCGGGCGATCATCAGGCGCTGGCGCTGGCCGCCGGACAGGGTGTTGGTGCCTTCCGAGAGCATGGTGTTCATGCCCATCGGCATGGCGCGGATGTCGTCCGCCAGCCCCGCCATCTCGGCCGCCGTCCACGCCTCGTCGAGCGTGTAACCGCTCGTGCCGACGATGTTGGCGAGGACGTCGCCCGCCTGGAGCGCGCCGTTCTGGAGCACCACGCCGCACTGCCGACGCACGGCGGAGATGTCGAGTTCGGCGAGGTCCTGCCCGTCGTAGAGGACGCTGCCGGCCAGCGGGGCCTCGAAGCCGAGCAGCAGCCGCAGCAGGGTGGACTTGCCGCTGCCCGAGGCGCCGACGACCGCGACGAACTCCCCCGGCTGCACGGTGAGGCTGACGTCGTCGAGGACGAGCGGCCCGTCCTGGCCGTAGCGGAAGGACAGATGGGAGACGGTGACCCGGCCGGACAGGTCTCCGGGGTCGGCCTTGGTGCCGTCGTTCTCCGGCGCCGCCTCCAGGATCGGCCGGAGCCGCTCCAGCATCGGGACGGTGCCGACGGCGGTGACCGCGGCGGCCGTGAACTGAAGCCCCGCGGAGAGCAGAAGGTTGAACGCGGCGAAGAACGGCAGGAACGTCGCGAGGGGCACCTCCCCGTGCAGGGGGCCCGCCGTCACGGCGAACACGACCGCCGAACACACCAGCGGGAAACCTGCGTTGAAGGTGGTGACCGCGTTCTGCACGCGCCGCACCCGGGCGGACAGCGAGTGGCCGCCCGCGGCCAGCCGGCTCCACTCGGCGAACGCCCGCTCCTCGGCGGCGGCCACCCGCAGTTTCGGCATGGCGGTGAGCATCTGGAACACCATCGAGGACATCGCCTGCTCGTGGACGTACTCCCGGCGCGCCCAGCGCAGCTGGATCCGGCCCGCCACCGCGGCGAAGGCGACGCCGGACGCGGTGAGGGCGGCGGCGGTCAGCGCCAGGGTCAGGTCGTAGCAGAAGACCAGGACGAGGTTGGCCAGGCCGGTCAGCAGGGCGAGCGTCGCCGTGGTGAGCATGCCGGACAGCAGCTCCTGGGCGGCGGTGACGCCGAGGACGGTGGTGCCGAGTTCACCCGTGGAGTAGCGGGTGAAGAACGAGGCGGGCAGGGACAGCAGCCTGTTCCACAGCCCGGCCTGCATGGCGGCACCGGTGCGGCTCTCCACCCGGAGCACCGCGATGTTCTGAACGACGGACAGCGCGGCCGTCACCAGGCCCGAGCCGATGACGAACAGCGCCCCCTGCACGATCAGGCTCCGGTCGGCGGCGGCCACGTACGTGCCGAGGACCTTGCCGGTCATCACGGGAATGATCAGCCCCAGCAGGGCGACCAGGACCCCGGTGACGGCGAACCGGACCAGGTCGCGACCGTGCCCCAGAGAGGGTGAGAAACCGAACCGCAGCAGCCCGGGGACGTCCCGCACCCGCGCGGGCAGCGGCCGGTAGAGGACGACGGCCGTGTTGCTCAGCCGGGCCGCGGCCTTCGCGGTGACCGGGACCACCTCGCCGTCGTCGACCATGACGTAGCCGCGGCCGAGGGGCAGCAGCGCGACGGGCCGCCCGGTGGTGCGGTGGCCCAGCATCGGCCCCAGGTCCCGCGTCCACCAGCGGTCCTCCAGCCGGACGGTGCGCGTGCGCGCCCCGGAGGCGAGGGCGATGGCCCGCAGGTCGTCCTGCGCGCGGCCGCCGCCGCTGCCCCGCACGGGCGGCCGTACGGCGAAGCCCTGCCGGGACGCGACGAGCCGGACGGCGGCGAGCAGCGGCGGGTCGGCGGCGACGTCGGCGAGCCGCACCCGGGTGTCGGTGTCGTGCAGCACGGCGTCGAAGCTGCGGACGGCCGTGGCGAGGACCTTGCCGTCCTGCACGTGCCGGGCGGCGAGTTCGGCGTGCTCGCGGGCCCTCGCCACCGCGATCCGGTGGTCGACGGTGGCCCGCAGCCGGGCGGCGTACCCGGTCAGTGCCTCCGTCAGCCGGCCCTGCCGGTAGACGTCGAGGAGTGACGCGGTGACGAGCCGGGCGGGGTCACGGGCGCGCAGCCAGTCCCGTTCCGTCAGGACCAGCTCGTCCCCGGGTCCGACGGGCTCCAGTGCGCCCCGGTACCGCCCGGGGCCGTCGCCGCCGGCGCCGGCGGGGAGCGCCTCGGTGGCCGGGTCGCCCGGTTCGAGGACCCCGGACTCCACCCGCACGAACCGCACGCCGTCCACGGAGCGGGCCACGCCCCGCGCGGCGAGTTCGGTGCCGCCGGTGGTGCTCAGGGAGGTGAACTGGCGGGGCGGCAGTGTGCCGGGCAGCGCCTCGGCGAGGGCGGTGAAGCCCGCCGTCAGCCCGTCGAGGACCCGGGCGTGGTCCACCTCGGGCGCACGGCCCGTGGCGGGCCGCGGCAGGGTGGCCCGGCCCAGGCGGACCTCGTCGAGCACGGACAGCGGCAGCACGGTGAGGCGGGCGTCGAGGACGGGCCGGGCGACGACGGTGTGGCGGCTGTCCCGGCCGGTCCCGCAGGCCAGCAGCATGCCGGCCTCGGCGCGGCACAGGAAGTACCGGCGGCCGCGGTCCGGTCCGTCCTCGCCGGACCCGCAGTCCACCGCGAACAGGTCGGCGCTGCCGGCCTCCACGTACAGCAGTGTGGTGGGGTCGTCGAGGCACACCGTGCGAGCCGGTGCGGTCGTCGTGGCGCGGGTGCTCACAGCGTGTCCCTCTCCTCGGCGCGGCTGGACTCGAACAGCCGGGCGTACAGGCCGCCGACGGCGAGGAGTGCGTCGTGCGTGCCGCGTTCGGCGACGGTGCCCCGGTCGAGCACGATGATCTCGTCGGCGTCGCGCACGGTGGACAGCCGGTGGGCGATGATCAGGCAGGCGCAGCCGCGGCGGCGCAGGTTGTCCATCACGGTGCGCTCGGTCGCGGGGTCGAGGGCGCTGGTGGCCTCGTCGAGGACCAGCAGGGTCGGCCGGGCGGCGAGCGCGCGGGCGAGTTCGAGGCGCTGGCGCTGGCCGCCGCTGAAGTTGCCGCCCTGTTCCCACACCCGGGCGTTGAGGCCGCCGGGCCGGGACATGACCTCGTCGAAGACGGCGGCGTCCTGGAGTGCGGCGAGGACCACCTCGTCGGGCACGGTGGCGTCCCACAGCGTGAGGTTGTCCCGTACGGTGCCGGCGAACAGGGCGACGTCCTGGTCGACGTAGGCCATGGACGCGGCGAGCACCGTGCGCGGTATCTCCTCGCGGGGCCGTCCGCTGATCAGGACCTGGCCGGAGCGCGGCTCGTACAGGCCGGTGACGAGGCGGCCCACGGTGGACTTGCCGCTGCCGGAGCCACCGACGATCGCGGTGCGCGAGCCGGGGGCGACGGTCAGGCCGAGGCCGGTGACGACGGGTTCGGCCAGCGGCCCGTACCCGAACGTGACGTCGACCAGGCTGAGTTCGCCGTCCAGCCGGCCCGCGGGGGCGTCCGGCGCGGAGTCGTCCCGGCCGGGCTCGAAGCAGCGGGCCTGCGGGTACTTCTCCACGTCGTGGATGCGTTTGAGGTCGGCGTTCATGTCCTGGAGCCGGGTGCCCAGGTTGGTCAGCTGGGTGACGGGACGGCTGAGGGCGGCGAGCAGCGTCTGGAAGGTGACGAGCAGGCCGACGCTGAGCGTGCCGTCGACCACCCGCAGCCCGCCGACCAGCAGCAGCACGCCGATGTTGGCGACGGCCAGCAGCGGCGGCAGGACGGTCAGCACGGCCGTGGTCTGGCCCAGCCGCTGCTGGGCGGCGGTCACCTTGGCCAGGAAGCCGGCCCAGCGGGTGAAGGCGTCCGGCTCGGCGCCGGTCGCCTTGACGGACTCGATGGTGGACAGCGTCGCGAAGGTGGTGCCGACGAGGTTGCCGCGGTCGGCGCGCAGCGCGGCCACCGCGTCCTTGCGGGAGCGGGCGACGAGTTGCAGCACCAGCACGTTGAGGCCGGCGGTGGTGAGCCCGAGGACGCCCAGCAGCACGTCGTAGCGGATCATCAGGGCGCCGTAGAAGAGCACCAGGGCGAGATTGATGGTGGTGGCGGCGACGTCGCGGGACAGGATCATCGCGACGGTGTCGTTGCTCGCCACCCGCTTGGCGACCTCGGCCGGCCTGCGCTGGAGGAAGAACTCGATGGGCAGCCGCAGCAGATGGCGGAAGAAGCGGGCCGAGGCGACCAGCCCGGTGCGGATCTCCATGCGCAGCAGGTAGTGCTGCTGCACGGAGGTCAGGACGAACACCATCAGCGCGGTGACGGCCATCGCGACGGCGAGCGGCAGGACCGCGGTAGGCGACTCCGAGCCGAGCACCCGGTCGACGAACACCCGTGAGTAGGCGGCTCCGACGATGCCCGGCACGACCAGGAGCAGGCTGGCGAGGAGGACCAGCGGCAGGGCGCGGCCCGACGGCAGGCGGCGGTCGAGGAGGGCCGCGGCCGTGCTGGTCCGCCGGCCGCCGGGCCGGAAGTCGGGGCCCGGCGTGAAGGTGAGCACGATGCCGGTGAACCCGGAGTCGAACTCCGACCACTCCATCAGCCGGGGCCCGCCGGCCGGGTCGTTGACGGCGACCTGGGTGCGGCCGAACCGGGTGGTGATGCCCTCCACCACCAGGAAGTGCTGGAACGCCCAGAAGATGATGACCGGGCCGGTGCGGATCTTCTCCAGCAGCAGCTCCGTCTCGGCCTGGAAGCCGCGGGCCTCCAGGCCGAACGAGCGGGCCGCGGCCATCACGGAGCTGGCCTTGGCCCCGTCCCGGGAGACACCGCACAGGGCGCGCAGTTCCTCCAGCGGCACATGGCGGCCGTGGTGCGCGAGGATCATCGCCAGGCTGGCGGCGCCGCACTCGACCGACTCCATCTGGAGGACGGTGGGGACGCGGTGTGCGCGGCGGCGGGCCCAGCGCCGGGTGCGTGCGGCGGTGCGCCGCGTGCGGCGCGAGCCGCGCCGGGCGGCCCGCCGGGAGGAGGCGCGGGGTGTGGTCTCGGTGTCGCTCATGGTGCCGTTTCCTCAGCTCCTTCGGCGCCCGGGGCCGTCCGCCGGCATCCCCGCCTCGGCGGGGCGCCGGGGGCCCCGGGCCTGTTCAGCGCCCCAGCACCAGGTCGAACGGCGACTGGCTGCGCAGCTCGATCGAGGCGGAGACGGCAGTCTGGGACCCGAGCCGCACGGGAGGGGTCTTCGCGGTGCTCCACGCGTAGCCGGACGCGGAGCCGGGGTCGGGGATCAGGTCGACGGTGACCAGGCGCGGCGCCTGCCCCCGGTGGAAGGTCTCCGCCGCCAGGTCGCCGCCGGCGATCGCGGCGAGGCCCTCGCGGGTGAGGGGGTAGGGGTCGACGGCGGTCACCCTCCCGCGCAGCAGGCCGAAGGCGGCCGGGGGCGCCGTCGACACGGACAGGTCGACGGGGCGGCCGGGCGCGAGCCGGGCGGCCTGGTCCGCGGGCACGAAGACCAGGGCGACGAGCCGGTCGTCGGGCAGGTCGGTGCGTTCCACGGTGGCGACGGTCGCGCCGGCGCGGACGAACTGCCCGGTGGTGAGCGCCGCGCTGATGACCTTGCCCGAGAAGGGGCTGGTGATGGTGCGGGCGTGCCCCGTCCCGTCGGTGAGCCGGGCGACGGGCTGGCCGGCCCGCACCTGCTCGGCGGGCCGTACGAGGAGTTCGCGGGCCAGCCCGGTGTAGGGGCTCTGGACCTGGCTGGTGCCGCCGGGGTGGGTGAGGACGCCCGGTGCGGCGACGGTGACCTCCAGCCTCGCGACCAGCGCCCACACGCAGGCGCCCGCGATGACGATCATCACGACGAAGACGGCGATCCAGCCGCGGGGGGCGGCGAGCAGGACGGGTGCGTCCAGCTCGTCCGGCTCCCGCTTGCGCTGAAGCGCCTGGTAGCGGAACTGCACGGTGTCTGCCCCCCTTCGGTGGTCAGTCGCCCGCGGCGGCGGACGGTTCGGGGCGCGCCGGCGGGCGGCTGCCCAGGACGAGTTCGCCCACGGAGCCCTCCAGCAGCGGGTCGCGGCCGGTCGCCGCGGCGAACGCGGTGGTGTCGCCGCCGCCGAGCGCGCACACCGCGAGCCCCATGGCGGTGGCCACCAGGTAGACGGTCTGGTAGAGCACGCCGACGTGCTTGAGGATCAGCGGGTAGGCGACCGTCTCGTACTTCCACATGACCCGGCCGAAGCGGGCCGCGACCAGCAGCACGACCTGTGGGTCGCCGGTCATCATCGCGGCGTCGCGGGCCTCCTTGACCAGGGGTGCGGTGGCCGGGCCCGGTGCGCCGACCAGCTGGAGCTCGTGGCGGTCGGGCGCGTAGCGGTACAGCCCCGGCTCCAGGCCCGCGCAGTTCGTCACCAGCGGATAGACCTCCAGCTCGTGCACGGCGCCGCCGCTGGGCAGCGGGCGGTCGGCGAGTTCCTGGCCATCGCTGCCGGTGAACGTGGAGCGGATCCGCACGGTCCGGTAGAGGAGTTCGCCGAGTTGGTCCAGGGTCAGGGGCGCCTCGGGGTCGTGGGCGCGGGTGGAGGTGCGTCCTTCGAGGACCTCGGTGAGGGAGGGCTCCCGTGCGGCGATCGCGTCCAGGTCCGGCACGGGGAGCGGTACGGCGGGGCCGTCGGCGGCGGGTGCGGCGGCGGGCTCGGGCGGGAACCGGTCCGCGTGCGGGTAGGTGCCGCCGTAGCCGGGGGCGGCGGCGGGGGTGCGGGTACGGGTGTGGAAGGCGAGGTCGACCGGGTCCCACTGGATGCTGCCGCGGCAGGCCTCGGCGTCGGTGTCCGGGCCGCCGGGTTCGAGCGCACCGGCGGTCGCCAGCAGCCGCAGCAGGGGGGCCGGTGTCCGCTCGGTCCGGGCGGTCAGCGCGGTCAGGAACTCCATGGCAGCGGCGCCCAGTTCGACGGCCAGGGGGCTGCCGGGCGCGCGCAGGGTGAGGACGCCGTCGGCGGGCAGCAGCAGCGCGTGCCGGGAGAGGCGTACCGGACCGCGGGGGGCGGCCCGCAGGGCGGTGCTGCCCCGGCCGACGGCGACGAGGCGGGCGAGGGGGGTGCCGTCCGGACCGGTCACCGTGTGTTCGAGCAGGCCCATGGCGTCGAGCCGGCCGCGCAGCATCTGCCAGCGCAGCAGGCCCGCCTCGCCGTCCCCCGCCACGACGAGGCCGGTGATGTCCGCGTCGGCCCGGTCGCCGTCGGCGAGGGCGCGCAGCGCGGCTTCGGCGCCCGGCGGCAGGGACTTCAGGCGCAGGGTGCCGAACCGGGTGGTGAGCTGCCCGTCCCCGAACGTGGCGCCCCGGACGAGCCGGGTGGCCTCCGTGCAGATGGCGGACGTCGCGCCCGGATGTGTGGTCGTGGTGGTCATGGCTCCCCCGCCTGATGAGGCGCGGGCCACGAAGGCGTCGTGGCCCGCGGTGTGACACGCGATCAGAAGAAGACGTTCCAGCTGTTCAGGTCCGCCTCGGCGGTGGGCTCGGGTCGCAGTCCGAGGCGGACCGGCGCGTCGTAGAGCCGGCCCGGGCCCAGCCGGCGCCAGAAGTGGCGCAGACCCGGAGCGATCACCTTGACGACGTTGAGTTCCAGGTCGGGGCGGGTCTGGTCGATGACGATCACCTCGGAGCCGGCCTCCTGGATCCGGGCGACCTGGTCGCGGATGCGGGCGGCGAGGTCGAACCCGGCCCGCGGGCCGACCTCGGTGGCCGGCAGCGCGGGGTCGGGCAGCAGCCAGGGCTCCTTCTCGACCGTGGCCTCCTTCAGCCAGGTCAGCGTCTCCAGGTCGTCGACGAGGTAGGCGGTGTTCCCGTCGGCGTCGCGGTTCTCGATCATCGGCAGGAACTGGTTCAGCTCGGTGAGTGCCCGGAACGCGGCGACGCGCGGGTCGGGGTGGGCGCCGAAGCCGACCATGACGTCCTCGACGCTGTGGCGGCGCCGCGAGGCGGCCACGTACACCGGCATCCCGAGATCGAAGCTGATGTCGAGCATCCACAGGTCGCGGTCCTGGGCGTCGTAGAAGGCGCGCAGCCGGTCGACGTACGGGTCGTCGAGCGAGTCCATGTCGAAGGCCGGGCGGCGCAGCCGGTTGTACCACCACAGGGCGACGGCGTCGCGCTCGGTCAGCTCGCACAGGCCCTGGAGGATCGCCTCCTCCAGGGTGTTGCCGGCGGCGCTGCCGTTGGAGTCGGCGATGCAGAAGAAGTGGTCCTTGAGGTCCGGGTGGCCGTACCAGGCGTACGCGGCCGGGATCAGCCGCTCCTCGTCGTGGGTGAGCGACCAGCCGCGGGTCCAGTCGACCGGGGCGTCCTCGGGGAACGGGTCGGGGACCTTGTGCAGCCGGTTGGCCGGGTCCTGGTTCCACGTCTCGCGCCCGGCGAGCTGCGTCTCGGAGAAGTGCAGCAGGGCACGGGGGTGGACGGCCGTGCGGGGGTCGAGGTCGCGGTAGGACGAGCGCAGGACGGGCTCGTCGCCGCGCCAGACGCCGACGTAGCGCTCGATGGCCTCGCAGACGGCGCTGACCTTGGCCTGGACCTCGGAGCGGCCCTTGCCGCCGCTCTGCCCGCGCAGGTTGCGGCGCAGCAGGTCCATGCTGTCGTTGACCATCGCGAAGTTGTGGCCGGCCGCGAAGCTGTAGGTCAGGGTGTTGTTCTCGGGGGTGTGCGACACCAGCTTGGTGATGGCGCCCAGATGCGGGCTGATGTGCCGCTCCAGACGGGCGAGGGTGGCCTCGGGGCTGGTGACGCGGTAGCCGCCGTCGCTGGTGTGGCGGGCCTCCTCCGCGTGCAGCACGATCTTGGGGCTGCGCTCGGTGACCAGGGCCGGGTCGCCGCAGGAGGGGCACTGCGGCTGGCGGACCAGCGGGTGGGTCTCGGTGCGCAGGGTGGCGAGGTCGAGGGTGACCATCTGGCCGCACAGGGCACCGGGTTCGCCGGTGGCGGCGATCCGCGCGGCCTCCGCGGCGATGAGGCCCGCGGCGGCCAGCGGGCCGGCCGCGATGCCGGCGCGCACCGGGTGGCGGGGCACGGACTCGCCGCGCTTGCCGGCGAGGTAGCGCTCCAGCTGGCGGTTGCCGGACAGCCGCTGGGCCAGGCAGGTCCAGCAGCCGGTGTGGTCCGGGTCCAGGAAGGGGCCGATCCACGGGGCGACACCGCCGGTGCGGGCCAGCAGCCAGGGCCGCCCGGCGGCCAGCTGGCGCTCGTTGCGCTTCTCCAGCGCCGGTTCGAGGTAGTCGTCGACGAGGACGATGGCCACGCCGTCCTCGGGCACCTCGTCGAACGGCCCGGTGCGGGCGGTCAGTCCGAGCGCGCGCAGCGCTTCGAGGACCGGCTCCGGCTCGACGCCGGGGGCCGCGGAGACGGTGACCGGGGCCGTGCCGAGGGTGGCGGCGGGGTCGATGCCGAGGGCGTCCCAGTAGGCGAGGGTGCTCTCCGGCAGGTCGGGCCGGCCCTCGGCCAGGTGCCCGGCGGCCTTGAAGCGGGTGAGCGCCTGGAACACGGCGGGTATGGGCAGCGTGCCGGCGAGGGCCTGCACGATCTCCGTGACGGTGCGACGGCCGTCGAGGTACGGCACCACCGCCGCGGCGGCCCTGCCGGGCACCAGGTAGTCCTGGCCCTCCGCGTAGAGGAAGACCCGTTCGCCCTCCACCACATCGACGTGGAAATGCGCCTTGAGACGCGGCTTTTCCATCGGTCCCCCTTGTCGTACGGATCAGCCCTGACGTGGCGTCACGTCGGCAACCCAAACACGGGGACAGCTGCGGGTAAATGCTTCATCGGCTACGCACCGGGCCCTTTCATACGTATCCCCGCACGGGTGGCACATACGTAACGCGAGAGCGCGTGGAGGGTGAACTCCCGAAACGCGGGCGTCCGGCGCCTAATCCGCTTCTGCGACAACGATGTTGGCTTGAACTGCCCCGTGGAGAATGCAACATTGGCCTGATGCATGCACCGAACGGGGATCTGTACCACAGAGAGCATGAGATATCCCTCCTACAGGAGGCCATCGACGCACTCGCACTGGGCCGACCGACCGTGGCCACCGTGCACGGACCACGCGGCATCGGGAAGTCCGCACTGCTGGGCGCGATACCCCGGCTGCTGCCCGCCGACGCCCTCGTCCTGCGGGCCCGCTGCCATCCCAGCGAGAGCCAGTTCCCGTACAGCATGGTGCGCCAGCTCTTCGACCCGGTCCTCGGCGGGCGCGCCGGGAGCGAGGCGGCCGGTGCCGGCCGTGCCGCCGCCGTCCCGCCCGGCGCGGCCGAGGGCACCGGGCTCGCCGGGGAGGAGGCGTGGCCCGGCACCAGGCCCACCCACGAGGCGCTGCTGGGCCTGCTGCGCACGACGCGCGCCCTCGCGGTGGAGCGGCCGGTCGCCATCCTGGTCGACGACCTGACACAGGCGGACGAGCCGTCGCTGCGCTGGTTCTCCTACATCGCGCGACGGCTGGACGACCTGCCGGTCCTGATGGTCGCGACGCTGCCCTCGAAGGCCGCGGCGCAGGTGACCGAGGACCTGGGCCCGCTGCCGTACCTGCTGAGCCTGTGGCCGGAACCGCTGTGCCCGACGTGTACGACGGAGCTGGTGGACCGCGCTTTCGACAGCCCCGTCGACCAGGAGCTGGCGGCCCTGTGCCACTCGCTCGCGCACGGCAACCCGCTGGTACTGCACGACCTGGTGACCCGGCTGCGGCGCACCCCCATGGCACCCGGCTCGCCCGACCCGGAGCAGGTGCTGCCGATCGGCGCCCAGGCCCTGTCGGAGACCGTGCTGGCCTGGCTCGACGAGGACGACCCGGCCGCCGGTGAACTGCTGGCCCTGCTGGCCGTCCTGGGCCCCGAGACGGACCCGGCCGTGTGCGGGGCGCTCTCGCGGCGCGGCGAGGTGCACGAGCAGCACGCCCGCGAGACGCTCGTCCGCGCGGGCCTGCTGGAGCCCGGCCCGCCCGCCCGGTTCCCGCACCCCGCGGTCCGGCCCGCCGTGCTCGCCCGGGTGCCGGCGCCCGAGCGGCTGGCGCTGCACGGGCGGGCCGCCGCCGTCCTCGCACGGCTCGGCGCTCCGGCCCGGCAGACGGCGGAGCACCTGCTCAAGGGCGGCTGCGACTGGGGACTCGACGTGCTGCGCGCGGCCGGCACGCAGGCCGCGGCGGCCGGCGACCACGAGGCCGCGGCCCGCTTTCTGCGGCGCGCGCTGGCCCTGCTGGACAGCACCGACGGGAGCGCCGAGCAGGACGACCGGGGCGACGAGGACAGCGGCGAATCGTTTCTCGACCTCACCGTGCGGCTGGGCGCCGTCGAACTCCACCGCGACCTGGACGCCTGCGCACGGCACGCCGTCGCCGCCGCGGACGCCGCGACCGGCCCGGCCCGGCGTGCCGAGGCGCTGGTCCGCATGGCCTCGCCCGCCCTCGTCGCCACCGTCGAGGCGGCCCAGCCCTTCGTCCGGGCATGCGGGGAGCTGGCGGCACTGCCGGCCCCGCCGCGGGAGCACCTGCTGCGGCTCACCGCCCAGACCCTGCTCACCGGGCACCGCTCCGGCCTGCGCCGGGCCGCCCGGCTCGCGGCCGCCGCGCCCACGGACGCGGCGGCGTGCACGTTCGCCGGTGCCCTCGCCGCGGCCGCGGCGGCCGGCGGCCGGCTGAGCACCGCACGGCGGATGGCCGCGCGGGTCGTCGCCGCGGCGGGCCGCGAGCCGGAGGCCATGGCACCGGCCGCGGCCGCCGGTCTCGTGGGCGCAGCCCTGGCGCTGACCTGGACCGGGGACGTCGAGGGCGGCAAGTCGCTGGCCACCCGGCTGGCCGGTGCCGCCCGCGCCGCGGACGACCTGGCCACCGCCCTGCTCGCCCACCTCGTGTGCAGCGACACCGCCCACCGGCTGGGGGACCACGCCGCCGCGCACACGGAGGCCGGGATCGCGCTGCGGCTCGCCCGGCGGCTCAACGCCCCTGCGCTGACCGGCGCGGCACTTGCCTGCGCGGCGCGCGCCCTGACCGGCCTGGGGCACAGCGCCGAGGCGGCCGCCCTCCTGGACGGCGAGCAAGTGGCCGGTGACGCGCACCCGTTCATCAAGGCGCTGTTCCTCCAGGGACGCGGCACGGTCGCGGCGGCGCGGGGCGAACACGCGGCCGCCGCCGGGCTGTTCCTGGACTGCGGGCACCGGCTCGCCCAGCGCGGCATCACCAACCCGGCCTGTCTGCCGTGGCGGACGCAGGCCGCCCAGTCCTATCTGGCCCTCGGCGAGGAGGCGGCCGCGGCCACCATCCTCGCCGGTGCGCCGCAGGAGCAGCGGGCCACCACCGGTCGGCCCGTGGCACAGGTGGCACAGGGCGAGCGGGCGCTGCTGAGCCCTGCGGAGACGAGGGTCGTGGAGCTGGTGATGCGCGGGCACTCCAGCCAGGAGGTGGCCGAGAAGCTCTTTCTCAGCAAGCGCACCGTCGACACCCACCTGGGCCGGATCTACCGCAAGCTGGGCATCCACAGCCGGCACGAGCTGACCGGCGCGCTCGGCGCCGGGCTTCCGCTCTGAGTTCTCGCTTCGAGCGGCCGCCACGGGCTTTTGCTTCGAGCGTCCGCTCCGAGCATCTTCTCCGCGCGGCCGCTCCGGGCAACTTCCCTGCGCGTCGGCCGCTCCGGCTGCGCGCCCGGAACGACAACGGTGGGCGGGGCCGTCGGCCCCGCCCACCGGCGCACCACCCGAGGGGGGTCAGGCGTGCGCCGTCTCCGCGGCCCGGCCGGCCCGGCCGATGCCCAGCCGCGGAGTGGTCCTCAGGTACAGCCCGGTGGCCGCGTCGTGGCTGTTCAGTTCGTGCTGCCGGGACATCCGCGCCGCCAGCGCCTCGTGTGGCAGCGGCTGGGCGCCGCCCGCCCGCGCCGCGTCGTCGAGGTCGAGGACGCCGGCGGTGAGCGCGGCGAACGCCTCGCTGTCCGGCGCGGACCGCACCGGCTCGGGAGCGGGACGCCGGTTCATCAGCTCGGGGTGGCGTCCCCGGGCCAGGCGCTGCGCGAGCCAGAAGTACGTGGCCTTGCCGCGGTACTGCTCGTAGAAGCCGGCCACCATCGAGAACATGCGCGCGTACGCGTTGCGGTACAGGGACTCGTAGAACGACAGCGCCTCGTCCTCGGTCACCTCGCCCGCGTCCTGCGCGAGGATCGACGCGGCCGCGAGCATCCCGCTGTACATGGCCAGGTGGACGCCGGTGGACAGCAGCGGGTCGAGGAAGCAGGCGGAGTCGCCGGCGAGGAAGTAGCCGGGGCCGCAGAAGCTGTCCGCCGTGTACGAGAAGTCCTGCTCGACCCGGACGTGGTGCTGGAACACCCCGTCCGCGACCAGGTCCCGTACGGTCTCGGACTCCTGCACGGCGTCCAGGAAGAGGGACTCCATGTCGGTGTACTTCTGCTTGCGCTTCAGGAAGTGGTCCTGGTGGGTCACGAAGCCCACGCTGTAGACGTCGTCCTTCAGCGGGATGACCCAGTACCAGCCCTCGGGCGCGGAGATGACGTTGATGCCTCCCCGCGGCGTACGCGGCAGCAGGCCGCCCCCCTGGTAGTAGCCCCAGACGGCGATGTTGCGGAACACGTCGTGCGGTGTGCGGTTGCCCAGGTGGCGCACGGACAGCAGCCCGGCACGGCCGGAGGCGTCGATGACGAAGTCGGCGCGCGTGGTGCGCTCCCGGCCCTCGTGCGTCCACTCGACACCGGCGGCGCGCCCGTCCTCGAAGAGCACCTTGCGGGCCTGGGCGCCCTCGATCACCTCGACGCCCTGGGAGGCGGCGTGCCGCAGCAGGACGTCGTCGAAGTCCGCGCGGTCCACCTGCCAGGCGCTCTGGGCCTCGGTGCCGAAGATCTCCGGCCAGTCGACCACCCAGTCGCGCTCGGCGCCCCAGCGCAGCAGCAGGCCCTCCTTGACCGTGTAGCCGCGTTCGGCGACCTTTTCGAGGGCACCGGCCAGTTCGATGATGGACCGGCAGGACGTCGCCACGGATTCCCCGACGTGGTAGCGCGGGAAATGCGCCCGTTCCAGGAGTTGCACGCGCGCCCCCTGCCGGGCCAGCAGTGCCGCCGCTGTCGAGCCGGCGGGCCCCCCGCCGACGACCACGATCTCGGGTGCCATCGCATTCCCCTTCCCCACCTGAGCCCCCCGGTGGCATCTCCGCCCGAATTCCGTGTGACATCAAGGCGTTCGACGGAATTCCGCAGCGGGTGCTTTTCGTTCTCCGACCGTTTGCCGGTCGTTTCTCGGAAGGAACCCTCGCACGTACGGGAAGCCCGGCTGAACGGAATGCGATGCGCACTGCGCGGTTTACGTATCGCCGTGACGCGTGGCGCGCATTGCGTAGTGGGGCGGCCCTCACGCGGCCCGGGCCGCTCCGTACCGGGCGGTGACGCCGAACACCGCGCCCCAGGGGTCGCGCAGCAGGCCCGGGGCGAGCAGCCGCGCGCCGGCCGCCCGCGCGCGGTCCTCGAAGGCCGCGACGTCCACGACCCCGAAGTACGGCACCCAACCCGCCCTCTCCGCCTCATCGGTGGCCGCCTCGGTGCCGCACACCTCCCGGTAGAACGTCGCGGACGCGTCCGGGTGCGGTGTCCGCAGCACGGCCGCCGTCAGCGCGCCGGGCTCGTCGACGAGGACCACGCCCTCGTCGTGCGCCCCGTGCCACAGCCCGAAGGACGCGCCCAGCGGGTCCACGGCGAGGCTCAGCCGGCCGTCCGCGCCGGCCGGGACCCCGCGGACGAGGACGCGGGCGCCCCGCTCCTCGGCGCGCCGGTGGGCCGCGCCGAGGTCCTTCGCCGCGAGGTAGACGGTCCAGGAGGAGCCGAACCGGGGACCTGCCGGGCTCGGCCCGAGACCGCCCACGATGCCGGCGCGGGCGTCATCGGTGCCGGAGCCGGTGCCGTCGCCGTCACCCTGGACGCCGGTGCCGTCGCGGTCGCCGCCGATGTCCTCACCGCCGTCACCGCCGTCACGGCCGTCACCGCGCACGAGGCCGTCACCGTCGCCACCGCCACCACCACCGGGCAGGATCAGGTGATGGCCGCGGCCGCCCTCGGATCGGAACTCCCAGCCGAAGAGGGGCGCGTAGAAGTCCTTCGCCCCGGTGGGGTCGACCCCCGCGTAGCCGATCCAGCAGGGTGTTCCCTCGGTGTAGGCGGTACGGCGGGGCACGGTACGGCTCCCTTCGCGGCGGGCGCGGTCAGTCGTTCGTCCAGCAGGTCGGCGGCCTCCTCGGCGCCGCCCGACTCGGGCAGCAGCAGCCGCATCCGGGGTGCGGGGGCCAGGTCCGGTGCGGCCTCGGACGGCCACACCGACGGAGCGAAGTCCCAGTCCTCCAGCCGGCATCCGTAGACCCCGGCGGTGCACAGCCGGACCAGCGTGGCCGGCGGCAGCGTCTCGTCGACGGCCGCGGTGGCGAGCAGCCGCTCCGGACGGACCTGGACGGAGGAGCCCGTCAGCGGCGAGAAGACCGGGCGCAGATCGTCCGACGGCCCGTCGGTGAGGCCGGCCGCCCGCGCGCTGTCCAGGGCGGGCCCGCGCAGTTCCAGCGGCAGCTGGTACGGCAGGGTGCGCCCGGTGGCGCGGTCCACGACCAGGTAGCGCCCGGAGACCATCCGCCAGCCGCGGCCGCCCAGCGCGAGCGCCACCGAGTTGCGCGGGGACCCCACCCCGCCGATGAGCGCGACCACGCTGTCCTGCTTGGCCAGCACGGCCGCCTGGACGAGCGCGTACCGCTGGTTCATGACGGCGAACGGCGGCAGAATCGGCGGTATACCGCCGATGCCGTGGTAGTTCCAGCGGCGCAGCAGCCGCCCCTCCCCGTCGAGGACCCGCACCTCACGGTCCCTGCGGCCGGCCCCGCGCGGTGCGAAGTGCAGGCTCAGCGCGCTCCGTTCCAGAACCGCCCGCTCCCCCAGCAGGTGCGGTCCGAAGAAGAAAGCGAGGTCGGCGCTGTCCACCGCCCCCATCACTTGGTGAATCGTCCCGAAAAACTCCAGCACGAATATCGGCATGTCCCCCAGCCCCCCCGATTCCTGCCTTGATCATTTTATACGGGCGCGCGCGGCCCCGGAAACTCCTTGGTCGTCGGCTGTTCCGTTCGGGAATTTCACACCCAGGTGGTCCGCCAGGGAAGCCGCCGTGGTCCGGGGCAGCTCCAGGAAGGGCAGATGACCGGCCCCGGCGACCACCTCGCCGCGGCAGCGGGGCAGGACCCGTGCCAGCAGGGCGGCGTTCTCGTGGAAGACGGGCATGTCGGCGTCGCCGGTCAGGGCGAGCGTGTCGGCCGTGATCCGGGACAGTTCCCCGGCGGTGTGCACCCGGGCGCTGAGCGCGGCCATCGCGCCGTTGTCCAGCTCGGCCCAGGAGTGCCCGGCGACGACCGTGCGCAGCCGGGCCCGGACCTCGGGATGGTTCTCCGTGCCGCGGAAGATGTCCGGCGGCGCCGTCATCCACAGGTCGGCGAGCAGGCCGGCGGCCGCCGCGCCCCGCAGCCGGCGCAGCATCAGCATCTCGATGTACCGCTTGCGCGCGGCCGGATCGGGCGGCCCCCCGGCCGGGGTGGGCGCGCCGACGACGAGCCGGTCCACCGCCCCCGGGTCGCCGATGGCCATCTCCAGCACCACGGTGGAGCCGAAGGACAGTCCGACCCACCGCCGGGCGTCCTCGGCGCGGGCCAGGTCCAGCACCCGGGCGGCCAGCCGGGGCAGGGTCGTGCCCGGTGCCAGCGGCTCGGAGCGCCCGTGTCCGGGCAGGTCGACACCGATGTGCCGGAACCCGGGCAGCAGGCGCCACAGCGGCCGCCAGAGCGTGGAGTCCATGGTGTACCCGTGCACCCACAGCACGGCGGGGCCGCTGCCGTACGTGTACGTGTGCAGACCGGCGTGGGTGCTCTCCCGCTCGCCGGGCAACGGCTCGCCGCCGGCGTCGGGAGGGGCGGTCGTCACGGCCTCGCTCACGGTGCCTCCAGGGGGTCGAGGTCGGTGAAGCCCGCGCAGAACTCCCGGTAGGCGACGACGGCCGCGTCCGCCGTGTCGTAGCGGGGCGTCACCCGCGGGTTCAGGTGCTCCCAGACGGCGATGTCCTCGGCCAGCGCACGCTCGCTGCCGGCGATCAGCATCGGCAGCTGGTTCTCGCGACCCTCGCCCACACCGACGGCGACACGTGCGACACAGCCGCCGCGTCCGTCGGGCACGGCGCCCGTGACGATGACGTGCACCTCGTGCCGCGGCCCGAACTCGGTGACCACCACGCCGGGGCTGAACGCACGGGCGTGGAAACGCGGTACGTACGCCCGCGCGGCGGCCGGGGACGGCCCGGCGCCGCTGCCGCGCCACGGCGAGGCGGGCATCGGGAACTCGCCGTCCATCACCAGCTCGCCGTGCGCGCCGGTGTGGTGGTGCATGCCGCGCACCCGGTACACCTTGTGCAGCGCGGTGAAGTGGTCGGTGTCGAAGGCGTTTTCGACGATCAGGTCGGCGGCCGCCGCGACCGGCCGCTCCACGGCCTTCACCAGCGGCTTGGCCGCGGCCAGTTCCTTGAGCGTCGCGCGCAGCCCGCGGTCGTCGTCGGGCCCGTCGGTCAGGCGTACGAACACGGCGTCGCCGCACACGACGACCTCGTGCTCCCGCACCCAGGGCCGGCTGCCCTCCCCCTCCGGCTCCCCGAGCCCGATGCGCCGCCCGTGGAACGGGCAGACCAGGCAGCCGCGCTCCACCCGGCCGCCCTGCCCGAGGTGCGCGCCGCGGTGCGGGCAGTCGGCGTCATACACCCGCAGGCCGCCGCCCTCACCGCGCACGGCCACCAGCCGGCGCGTACCGATGTCCAACGGGACGGCCTCGCCGTCCAGTTCGGACGCGAAGGCGGCCAGGTACCACCCCGAGTGGACGTTCACTGTCACTGCTTCCCCGCCTCCAGAACCTCTTCGGCGGCGCGCCGCCCGTCGGCGTACGCCCCTTGCAGCCAGGGCAGCGCCCGGCCGATCACCGCGGCCTCACCCGCGAAGAACACCCGCCCGTGCAGCGGTCGTGCCCACTCCCGGGCGGCTCCGGCCGATCCGGGCCGCGGGGCGCAGAACGCCCCCGCGCTCCAGGGATCGGCCGCCCAGTCGGCCGTCTCGACCCCGGTGATCTCCGTCCCCGCGGTCCACGGCAGCGCCACGGCCAGCAGCGCCCCGAGGTGCGCTGCGGATCCGGCCGCCTCGCGTACGCACGCTGCCGCCGCGTCCTTGGCGACGAGCAGCGCCTCGGGCCGGCCGCGCCGGCAGGAGACGAACCCGCCGACGCCGTCGGCGTCGAAGACGGAGGCGGTGCGCGGGGCGGTCCCGGCCAGGGTGACCACGGCGCAGAAGCCGTCCCCGGGGGCGAGCGCCCGGACGGCGGCGGCCCGCTCGGGACCGAGTCCGTCGACGGTCAGCAGCCCCCGGTGCACGACGGCGGGCGGTACGGCGACGACGACACGGTCCGCGGTCGGTTCCCCGTCGTCGGTGAGCAGCCGTACGCCGGTGCCGTCCGCGACGGTTTCGATCCGGCGGACGGGCGTGCCGGTCCGCACTCGCAGCCCTGCGGCGAGCCGCGCCGGAAGCAGGTCCAGGCCGCCGGGCACGCAGAACTCGCCGCGCCCGCCCGGGTCCTGGCGTACGGCTTCGGCCACGGCGGCGGCGGACAGCCGGTCGGGATCGGCCGCCCAGGTCTGCCGCACCCACTCGCGGGCCACGGCCACCTCGGCGGACGTGGCCCCGCTGCCGGCCAGCCAGGTCCCGACGGTCGGACCCTGCGGGGCGGCCGGGCCCGGGCCGTCGGCCGGGCTCGGCCCGCGGTCCGCGGTGAGGGCGGCGAGCCGGGACTCCAGCAGCCACGGCGGGTGGCCGCCACGGGCCAGCAGGGCCATGGGGCGGGCGACCCGGCCGGTCACGACGTACGCCGCCTCCGGCCGCGGAGCGGGGGGCTGCGGGCCCAGCACGGTGTGCGCCGGGTTGCGGTCGCCGTGCACGATCTGTGCGCCGAGTTCGAGGGCCGGGCCGCCGTCGGCCGGGCGGAAGGTGCGGATACGGCCGCCGACGCGGGAGCGGGCCTCCAGGACGAGCGTGTCGACGCCCGCCTCCGCGAGACGAGCGGCACACGCCAGGCCCGCGATGCCCGCGCCGACCACGATCACCTCAGGCATGCGCGGCCTCCGCCGCCGTACAGGCCTCCCCGCCGGGTGCGGCCGGCTGCTCCGCCGGTCCGCTCGCGGCCCGGTCCGGCACGCACGGGCCCAGGTCGACGCCGAGCCCGGTGAGGCGGCGCGGGATCAGGGTCGCGGCCCAGCGCGGTTCGGCCCCGCTGAGGGCCGCCTCGGGGAAGCGCCGCACGAGCCGTTCGAGCAGCAGCGCGCCGGACTGCTTCACGAGGCGGGCGGCGAGGCAGAAGTGCGGGCCGCCGCCGAACGCGAGGTGCGGGTTGGGACTGCGGTCCCACACGAGGGCACCGGGGTCGGCGAAGACGGCCGGGTCGCGGTTGGCGGCGGCGAGCACCGCCAGGACCCGCTGCCCGGCGGGGACGTGCCCGCCCGGCAGCCGGACGTCCCGCACGGTGACGCGCGCGGTGAACGGGATGGGTGCTTCGAGGCGCAGCAGTTCGTCCATGGCCGTCTCGGCACCCTCCCGGCCGGCGGCGCGCAGGGCCGCGCGGACGCCGGGGCGGGGCAGCAGCCAGTACAGGGCGTTGCCGACGGCCTCGGCGAGCGGCTGCCAGCCCCCGACCACGGCGAGCCCCAGGATGCCGAGCATCTCGCGCCGGGTCAGCCGGGGATCGGCGGCGAGCCGCGCGAGCGGGCTCTCGTGGGCGCCGCCCGCCTCCCGCACGCCGCCCGGCCCGGGGACACCGAGGGTGTCGGCGTGGGCGTCGAGGAAGCGGGTCAGCTCGCCCATCGCGGCCCGGCCCAGGCGGGCGACGTGCGGCGGGGCGAGCGGATCGAGGTTGACGGAGGCCGCGCGGGCCAGCTCCGCCAGCGTCGCGTGCCGGTCCGCGCCCAGGCCGAACAGCCGCGCCAGTACGGCGGTGGCCAGCGGCGCGCCGAGTTCCTCCACGGCGTCGGCGAGCACCCCGCGCTCGGCCGCCCGGTCCAGCAGCGCGTCGGTGTCGGCGGCGATCCCGTCGGCCACGGACGCCAGCGCGGCCGTGCCCAGCAGCAGCGAGCCGGGCGCGCGCAGCCGCGCGTGGTCGACGCCGTCGGTGGTCAGCATGGACACCGGCAGGTCGTCGTCCCGGGACCGCGCGCGCTGCCCCGCGGCCGCGGAGAGGGCCGGGTCCTTGAGCAGCGCCACGCAGTCCTCGTACCCGGTGACCAGCCACATGCCGGTCATCGGGTCGCGGTGCACGGGGTCGTGGGCGCGCAGCCAGTCGTAGGCCGGGTACGGATCGACGCGCCCGGCCGGGCTGAAGGGGTGCGCCAGCTGGGCGGGCAGCCCGGGCGGCTTGGTCATGTAGGCGTTCTCCTTATCGGCGCGGCTCACTGCGGGCCCGCGGTTCCGGCGCGCCGCACACGTGCGCGCACCGCGGGGGCGGGGTCTCGGCGCGGCTCGCACGGGCACGCGCCGCCGGCCCGCGGTCCCGGCGCGGATCGTGTCCGCACGCACCCCGAGGGCGCGGCGCGGTCTCAGCGCACCCGCGGTCCGCGCCAGCCGAACGTCAGCATCGTGGCCAGCAGGCCGCCCACCGCCCACGCGGCGAGGACCAGCGCGATACGGCCCAGCTCCCAGGACCCCGCCGGTTCCACGGCCGTGAACGAGTCCGGCAGGAAGACCGAACGGAAGCCCTGCGCCATCCACTTGACGGGGAACAGCGCCGCCGTGTTCTGCATCCACAGCGGCAGCTTGTCGAACGGGTAGAACACGCCGGAGATGAACTGGAGGACCATGAAGACGGGCGTCACCACCGCCGCCGCGGAACGGCTGTTGGGGATGAGGGCGCTGTAGGCGATCCCGGCGAGCGCGCAGGCGGCCGTACCCAGCGCGAGGCACCAGCCGAGCGTGGCCCACCGCTGCGCGGTCCCCGGCAGCGGCAGCCCGAACGCGGTGACGGCGATGCCCATGAGCAGCGCCGTCTCCAGCACGGTGGTCACCACCACGCGGACCAGCTTGCCCACGAAGTAGGCCGACTTCGGCATCGGCGTGAGCGCGAGCCGGCGCACGGTCCCGGTGTCCCGCTCGATCGCCACGTTGATGGCCAGCCCGGAGAACGCGGTGCTCATCACGCCGGCGGCGATCACCCCGGCCATGAAGACCTGCCGGAAGTCGGTGTCGGTGCCCTCGACCTTGCCGGAGAAGATCGAGCCGAAGACGACGAGCAGCAGCACCGGGAAGAACAGCGTGAAGACCAGCGACTGCTTGTTGCGGAAGAACGCCTTCAGTTCGACGGACGAGCGCGCCGCGCACGCTCTCCCCAGGCCCCGCGCGCCGTGCGCGGCCGGGCGTGCGGGAGCGACGACGGCCGGCCGGACGCCGGCGGCCTCGGTCAGGGGCATGCGACGGTCTCCCTGTCGATGAGGTTCAGGTAGATCTCTTCGAGCGTGGGCCGGTGCACGCGCAGCTCGGCCAGCTCGCTCACCCCCGCCTCGCGCGCCCAGGGCAGCAGGACACCGAGGACCTGCGAGGGCACGGGAGTCCGCAGCGTCACGGTGCCCGCGACGCCCGGCACCACCTCGGTGCCCGGCGGCAGGGCGGGCAGGGAGCGCTCCGCCAGCACCGCGCAGCGGCGGAACGTGACGTTCGCGGGGGTCGTGTCGCGGCCGCCCAGCGAGGCGAGCGGCCCGCACTCGACGAGCCGTCCGCCGATGACGACGCCGGCCCGCTGGGCCAGCTCCTCCGCCTCGTCCAGGTAGTGCGTGGTCAGCAGGGTCGTACGGCCGCGGCCGGCGAAGTAGCGGACCAGTTCCCAGGCTTCACGCCGGGCCACCGGGTCGAGGCCCGTCGTCGGCTCGTCCAGGAAGATCAGCTCGGGGTCGCCGATGACGCCCACCGCGACGTCCAGGCGGCGCTGCTGCCCGCCGGAGAGCGCGGTGGCCTGCTTGGCGTGCTGGCCGCCGAGTCCCACCATGTCGAGCACCTCGCCCACCGGCAGCGGCGCCGGATACATGGCGGCGAAATGCGTAACGATCTCTTTCACGGTCAGATCCGCGTACGCGCCCGCCGTCTGGGGCACCACGCCGATTTTCGCCCGCCATTCCCGCGGGTCCTCGGCCGGATCACGGCCGAGGACCCGCACTTCTCCACCGGTGCGCCGCTGCACTCCCGTCAGAATGTCGACGGTCGTGGTCTTTCCCGCGCCGTTCGGCCCGAGCAGTGCGAACACCTCGCCCTGGTGAATTTCCAGACTGAGATCCCGCACGGCATGGACTTCACCGTACTGCTTGGAGAGTCCGCGGACGGAAACGGGATGTGCCGTCTGCGCAGTGGGCATGAAAACGCTCCAGCGAAGTGGGAATGGGTGCGTCTGCGCCTGTCAGGTGCAGCAGCAGCAGGGGCAGCAGCAGTAGTTGCAGCCCGCGGCGACGTCCGACAGGTCACCCTCGCTCAGCTCGGCGGCGTCGACCGTCGGCGTGGCGGGGATGTGGAACTCGTAGCGGCCGGTCTCCAGACCGGTCTCCCAGAGCGCGACCTGGACGTCCAGGTTGCCCTCCTCGTGGCCCTCGGGCGCCTCCGTGACGATGACGACCTGGGCGTCGGCCGGGAGTTCGATGCCGGCCTCGGCGAGCGCCTCGCGCGGCTCGGAGTGGAGCCGGGTGGCGTACGCCTCGTCGGACCACGAGCTGATGAGCACGCGGGTGTAGGCGTTCACGAACTCCGCCCGCTGCTGCGGATCGAGTGCCATGTGAACTCTCCCTTCCTAGCGTTTTCCAGGATTTCGATTCGGTCGTTGTGCCGGCGACGAGAAAACATTCACACGGCCACAACGGCGCCGCCAAGTCGCAAAGGAACGTAATCCGGAGACCGCCGAAAGCTGAGTACTCCCCCTCTTCGAGCTGAGTACTCCCACCTCTGCGGATAAGCATTGAGCCGACCGGCGGCCGGGGGATAATGTTGCCAATCGCCCACGCCCGCAGACCGGTTGTACCCGCCCGCGCCCTGCATGCTCTCATGTCGGGCACCATCAGGGGCACGGCCGGCGGGCCACCATCCGAATTCGCGCACCGATTACGGAATTACCGACACCCGGTACGTATCCGAAGCCCGCCGTTACGTACGGGGCTTACGTACCCGGGTCCCGTCAGCCACGGAGGTTCACGTGACA
This sequence comes from Streptomyces sp. NPDC015139, assembly GCF_043079785.1. NCBI lineage: Bacteria > Bacillati > Actinomycetota > Actinomycetes > Kitasatosporales > Streptomycetaceae > Streptomyces > Streptomyces sp. NPDC015139. The sequence continues at coordinate 166,892 of NZ_JBIBUW010000002.1, forward strand.
GCCACCACCGCACCGGCGGGCACCGTCCCGCCGGGGCCCGAAGCCCCCGTGGACATGGCCCGGATGCGCGCCGACCCGCTCTCCTTCGTGACCTGGATGAACCGCCGCTACGGCGACATCACCAGCCATCTCGGCGACGGCGAGCGGGTGTTCATGCTGCACCGGCCCGACCTGGTGCGGCACGTACTCAAGGACAACGTCGGCAACTACACCAAGGCGCACACCCCGGACGACGCGATGCTGCGCCCGCTCCTCGGCAACGGGCTGCTCACCAGCAACGGCGAGGAGTGGGCCCGGCAGCGCAGGCTGTGCGCCCCCGCCTTCCGGCGCACCGAGGTCAGCACCTTCGACGGCATCATCACCGAGGAGACCGAGGCGCTCCTGGACCGCTGGCGGCCGGCCATGCGCGACGGCACCCCGCTGCCCGTCGAACACCACCTCACCTCGCTGACCCTGGCCATCCTCACCCGTGCCGTGCTCGGCGTGGACCTCGGCGCTGCGGGCGAGGGCTTCGGCCGCGCGGTCGACGCCGTGAACCGGTTCATGGGCCACTACGTACCCGACCCGGACCCGGACCCCGAGGACACGGCCCTGCGCCGCCGCGGCTACGTACAGGCCCGGAACTTCCTCCAGCTGATCGCCCGTACCGTCATCGCGTCCCGGCGGGCCGCGGGCACCGGGCAGCCCCCGGCGCACGACACCGGATCGCTGCTGGACGCGATGATCGGCGAACTGGACGACGAGGCGCTGCGTGACCAGGTGCTCACCCTGGTCATGGCGGGACACGAGACCACCGCCAAGGCCCTCACCTGGACGCTCTACCTCCTCGACCGCCACCCGGAAGAGGCCGACCGGGTACGGGCCGAGATCGAAGACGTCCTCGGCGGCCGCACCCCCACCGCCGCGGACCTGCCCTCCCTCGTGCACTGCCGCCGCGCCGTCGAGGAGGCCATGCGGCTCTACCCGCCGGTGTGGCTGATCTCCCGCCGGGCGACCGGCCCGGACACCATCGGCGGGTACGACATCCCGGCCGGCGCGCTCGTCTGCGTCAGCCAGTGGGTACTGCACCGCCACCCCGACCACTGGGATCGGCCCGATGCGTACGTACCCGACCGGTTCGCCGACGCACCACCGCCGAGCCACCTCTACCTGCCCTTCGGCGGAGGCGAGCGCACCTGCATCGGCCGCCACCTGGCCCTGGTCGAGGCGACCCTCGTCCTGGCGGTCCTGATGCGCGCGGCACGCCTGGAACTGGAGCCCGGCTTCCCGGTGGAACCGGAGGCCCTCGTGACCCTGCGCCCCAAGCACGGCATGCGGATGACTGCGAGGCAGCGGTGACGACGCCCCCTTCCCCGCCGGCCCCGGCCGGCCCCACCCGTACCACCCCGTTCCGGGCGCGGTCCGACGCCCCGCCCCCCTCCCGCACCGGGCCCGTCGGCGGCTCGTACGATCCCTCGGCCACCACCGCCGGGGGGCTCGGCGGTGAACTGGCCCGGCTGGAGGCGCAGGCCGCCCTCTCCTTCGACGCGGAACTGCGCATCCTGCGCGAACTGGGCCTCGCGGCGCAGGCCGGCCCGCTGGTCGAGATCGGGGCGGGTTCGGGCGCGGTCACCCGCAGACTGCGTACCGCCCTGCCGGATCTCGCCGTCACCGCGGTGGACATCGACGAAGACCTGCTCGCCCACGCGGCGGGCTGCGGTGCCGGCCTGGTCGTCGCGGACGGCGCCGCGCTGCCACTGGCCGACTCCTCCGCCGGTTACGTCCTGCTGCGCTACGTACTCCAGCACCTGACGGACCCGGGGCCCGTACTCGCGGAGGCGCTGCGCGTCCTGCGGCCCGGCGGACGCATCGTGGTGACCGAGGTGGACGCCTCCTGCTGGGGAGTCGCCGACCCGGCGTTCCCCGAACTGGCCGCGGTGCACGGCAAGCTGGCGCAGGCCCAGGCGTCGGCGGGCGGAGACCGCACCATCGCCCGGCGCCTGACCCGACTGCTGCGCGCCGCCGGCTTCGAGGACGTGGCCATGCGCCCGTTCGCGACCACCAACGACGACCGCCCCACCGAGGACTTCGCCCCGCATCTGGGACCGGGCCGCCTCCAGCCCCTGTTGGCGGCGGGCGTCCTGACGCTGCGCGAGTTCGCGCTGGCGGCGGACTGCTGGAACCGCTTCCGGGCCGACCCGGACGCCCACGTGATGCTGCTCGGCTTCACCGCCGCGGGCACCGCACCCCGCTGATTCCCCACCAGGACAACCGGATAGGACCAGACCCTCCATGAACCCGAACCTCAAGATCTTCGTGACGATCTTCTGCTACATCAGCGGCGTGATGGGCGTCGTGACGGCCGTCGTCAACGCCAGCCAGAAGCCGGCCCAGACGACCGCGGCGGTCGTCGCGGGCGTCCTCGGCGTCGTCTTCCTGTTCGCCGGCATGGCACTGGGCCGCCGCCCCCGCCACTGACCGCCCGCCTCCGGCGGCAGGACACGTCCAACCGCAGTGCGAGGGGCCGGGCTCCACCGAGCGCGGCCCCTCCTCCGTCCACGGAGCCCACCATGCTTCTCGACACGACCGGACACTTCTTCCTCGGCGCGGCCGCCGTGCTCGCGCTGTCCCACCTGGCCGGGGTCCTGGCGGTGCGGCTGGGCCAGCCGCGCGTCATGGGCGAGATCGCCGCGGGCATCACCCTCGGGCCCTCCGTCCTGGGCGCCCTCAGCCCGCAGACCGGCGCCTGGCTGTTCCCGCCGGCGATCCTGCCGATGCTCAACGGACTCGCGCAGATCGGGCTCGCCCTGTTCATGTTCGGCACCGGACAGGAACTCGCCTCGACCCGCGTGCGCGGGGCCACCCGGCAAAGCCTGACGATCAGCCATGCGTCCCTGCTGCTGCCCTTCGCGGCCGGTGCCCTCGTCGCCCTGCCCCTGACCGGCGACTACGCCCCCGCCGGCACCTCCCCGCTGGCCTTCGTCCTCTTCGTCGGCTGCGCGGTCAGCATCACCGCGTTCCCCGTCCTCGCGCGCATGCTGGAGGACCTCGGCATCTCCCGGACCCGGCCGGGCCGGCTGAGCCTGTTCGCCTCCGCCGTCGGCGACGGCGGCAGCTGGCTGGCCCTCTCGGCCGTCCTGGCCCTGGCCCACGGTTCCGGCCCGATGGACGCGGTCGCAGGGGCGCTGATCCCGGTCGCGGTGATCGCCGTGTGCCTCGGCCCGGTACGCCGGCTCGTGACCGCCTGGTTCGATCGCAGGGCGGACCGCACCAACCCCACCACCCTCACCGTCGCCCTGGTCGTGGCGATCGGCGTCTCGGCGGCCACGACGGCGGCCCTGGGACTGCACCAGCTGATCGGCGCGCTTCTGGTGGGCCTGATCTGGCCGGCCGGAAACCGCCGGGCCGCCGCGGCGGCGGCCCCCCTGACCGCCACGGCCAAGACCGTCCTGCTCCCCTTCTTCTTCATGGGCTACGGCCTCGGGGTGGACCTGGGCGCCCTGCGCCTGTCCGCGGGCGCGGGCCTGGTCCCGGCCGCCCTGCTGGCCGCGGCCGTCGTCACGAAGATCGGCGGCACCGGCCTGGGCGCCCGGTACGCCGGCCTGCCGTGGACCGAGTCCCTCGCCGTCGGCATCCTGATGAACACGCGAGGCCTGACCGAACTGGTCGTCCTCCAGATCGGCCACGAGGCCCACATCATCGACGACCGCATGTTCGCCCTGCTCACGGTGGTCGCCCTGATGACGACCCTGATGACAGCCCCCCTCCTCAAACTGACCCGCACCCTGCCACCCCCGGAACCGACGAACCCGATCCCCACGGCACCGGGGGAGCCCCGGGTACGCGCGTGATCCGTCTCGCCCGGATCAACACCGGCAGAGCCCTGAGTCCGCCTCGCCCGGATCACGTCCGGCGGGGCCCTGATCTCGCCCGCACCGGATCACCCCCGGTGGAGCCCTGGTCCCGCCCCGCCCGGACCACCCCCGGCGGGGCCCTGATCTCGCCCGCACCGGATCACCCCCGGTGGAGCCCTGGTCCCGCCCCGCCCGGACCACCCCCGGCGGAGTCCTGATCTCGCTCCGACCTGATCACCCCAGCGAAGTCCCGCCCCCGTCCGCTAGGCTGTCCCCGGTACCTCTCCCACCCCTGGGAGGAGGCCGGGGACGACCATCGCCCCCGGACCCCCGCCCCGGAGGCGAGACGAGGCACCGCCGGCACACGAATCCCCGCCGGAAGCCCTACCCGGGCTCTCAGCAGGGATTGCCAGCCCCGCCTTCGTAGCTCAGGGGATAGAGCACCGCTCTCCTAAAGCGGGTGTCGCAGGTTCGAATCCTGCCGGGGGCACAGAGAGAAGGGCCAGCTCAGGAGCGTTTTCCTCCCAGGCTGGCCCTTCGTCCTGTTCGGGGTCGTCCCACACCCGTGCCACTGATGCCACGCGGATGCCACACCTCCTAGCTGGCGGCTCCTCCCTCACCCGCGCGAACCATGACTTCAAGCCGGTCGGCGATGGCCCGGTCCCGGTCGCTGGTCACGTGCTGGTAGACCAGCGCGGCCCGGGAACTGCTGTGCCCTCCTCCGCGGCATCAGCTCCCGCCTGCCGGCCCCAGCCGCGGAGGCCGCGGTACTGCCCGTGTGTCGGAGATCGTGGAAGTGCAGCTCAGCCGTGACGCCCGCAGTCTTCCGGGCCTCGAGGAGTTCAACCGAGAAGGAGACAGAGCGCACCGCGGCCGCAGATTTCGGCGCCTTGCCGAAGAGCCGGCACTCCTGCAGCTCGGCCTGAGTTCGGCGCACGGTAACAGTCAGCCCGTCCAGGTCGACGTCCCGGCGCCGCAGTGCGCCCCCCGAACCGCAGAGTGGTGAAGGCCGCCAGGAGTACACGCAGTGCGGTAACGGGGCGCGAAACTGCGGCGGTCGAGGCCGGAGCAGCTACTTCAGGCAGGGCACGACGTTGGGGTCAACCATGGCTTCTGCAGGCCGGACGACCGCACCCGGTGGCGAGCCATCGCGAGCGGCGTCAGCGCACCTCCCAGCACTCATGTGTCTCGAAGCGCGCCACGATGAGGCGCAGGTTCCGCGGGTAGTTGCGGTCGCTTTCTGCTCAATCACTGCTCCCATTTGGTGAGTTGGCTCTGTCTAGTTGATGCCGTCGCGCCCAGTGGGCCATACTGCCTACGCTAGATATATGCAGGAAATCCTCGAAAAACTGCATAGTGGCAGCGTGTGGGCCTGTGAGTGCAGTGTCCTGTGGCGTGTTGATCGTCTGTCCGTCTGCCGTGTGGCTTACAGAGCGTCCGCCTTGGGCGGCCGTCGCTGTGGCGGTCGCTCTGGAAGAAACACGGCGGCCAGGCTGGACAGGAGCTGTGCATGTCAACCGGTGCCAGCGAGGGGTTACCCGATGGTGATGAACCGGACGATCCCCAGCAGTACCGGGAGGACCGCAGTACTCGTAAGAAGGTCATCGAAGCATCAGCTCGGATGGCGGTCGCCGTAGCAGGCGCCGCGATTGGGCAGTTAGTCGGAGACGCGCTTGCGAAGCTGATCGGCCTTTGAGGCCGTGAAGCGCTGCGGTCCCAGGTGTGGCGACACCTAGGACCGCGGCTTGTTGCGGGATAACTCCCACGCGGGGCCTCGAACCGTGTGACAGTGGATATCGAGGCCTCGCGGTTATCCGCACGCCAGTGCGGACACTCTTGACGTGTCGCAATCTTAGTTGCGTAAGGCCAGGTAGTCACCTGGGTTCGGGTGCATAGACGCGTCAATTGCTTCTCGGCGAGGCAAAGGCGATGCCTCCGGCGGGGGATCGGGCGGCACCGGGATGGAGGAGGGCGCCGTCGCCGACCGCCGGCACGTAGTGGCGTGCGCGGGGTGCTCTATCCCGTCCGCCGTCGACCGGCAGAGCCGAGCAGACGCGGCCCATGGCGTCCAGGTCGTTCGTACAGTGGCGCGCTCCACCTGGACGCCATGAACCTAGCCTGGGGTAAGTGGTGGGTCGAGGAAGGTGGATGCCACCGTGGCAGATGAACCCAGGCGCCACGCAGCGAGTCACACGAACCGGAGCAGCACCACCAGGGCGATCGGCGCGGGTAGCACAGCGCGTACCACGCGCCACCGGACGTCCTCGCGCATGACGAGTGCCAGGAACGCGAGTGAGTACGGAACCGCCAGCGGGATCGCCGAGATCAGGCCTACGGTCATCGACACGTGATTACCGAAGACCAAGATCGCCCGCAGGGCGACCCACCCGGCCGCCCCGGCCATGAGTACCTGAATCGTGAGCAACCTGCGCCGGGCTCGAGTTGTAGTCACGCGGGACTCAGCGATCGTCTCGCGGACGATCATGACGCCCATCCATGCGAAGAGCGTTGCGACAGCCAGGATGACAAGCAGGCCGAAGGCCGCGAGCCCGCCGTCACCGAGGATCGAGTCCGGGTGCCAGAGAATCTCGATGACGATCCAGACGGGAACGCCCAGAACGATGCCTGCCGCCCATAGGGAGACGATCTCCTTGCCCAGACGGCCCGACCACCACTCTTGCAAGGCCCGGCCCCACAGCAAGACCTTGCGTAGGCTCTCACCCATAGGTTCGCCCTCCCCTGACCGCTCGGCATCTTAGGCCGCCCCGCGAGAGTGTGGGGAATGCAGGGTGCGCATCTGTCAAGAGCGGTTGCTCGGGCTGACACCAGCGTCTGGTCGTGCCAGCACAAGGCGTTGGGTGACCGATGGGGCCGCCCCGGGCCGTGCGAGGGTGGTCAGGGGTGCACAACGATGGCAACCGCTGACCGGTCCCCCGCAGTTCAGGAGAGTGCCGAGCGATTGGCTCGGAGGTCAGGGAACCGGGGGCGTCACTTCTTCGGCTACTGACCGTCTTGCAGCCCCTCAAGCACAACCAAAGAGCCATCCTGCTCGAACCGCAGCACGCGGGGCCGGGGAGCTTCCTGGGATGAGATCGGCTCAGGATGAAGCTCTTGGTAGCGCTGATGGTAAAGATCAACCGCTTCGCGGAGCGGGCATCCTTGTGCCTCACGAATCGCCTTCACCGCGAGGATGGTGCACCCCTCCAGAATGGCGCGATCTACGCTCTCCGGCAGTTCTGCCACACGTCCTCCCCGGTTCGGCATCGCAGTAGAGCAACCGCGGCTCCCCCGGTCAACTGAGTTGAGCAGCCGACCACGGAACCCCTCCGCCGTGCCCCGCTGGTCACGACCGTGGTCGTCCAACTCGCTCCTCAGGCGGGTGTCGCAGGTTCGAATCCTTCTGGGGGGCACCAGGCAAAACGGCCCGGACCGATCATGGTCCGGGCCGTTTTGGAGGCACCAGTTGACGGCAGTCGCCTGTCGGAGAAATCCAGTCCACACAGCGAGGCCAGACTTCCCTCAGTCAAGTAGTAGGCCGCGACACCGACAGCTGCTCAGCGCCTGGTGCGGCATTACTCCGGCCCCGTGTGCCCGGAGTAATGCCGCACCCGAGGGAGGTCAACCCTCATCACGCCGGACACATTTACGCGTTGTCGTAGTATGCATAGCAGGTATATGCCGCACCCTGCGTGTGGTTGGCGTAGGAAGTATCCCCCTTCGCCACCCAGCCACTCGAGTGGTCGATGTTGACGACCCTGACCGTCGACTTGTGCTTCACGTCCGCGATGTAGTTCGAGTAGCACTTCTTCTTGGTGCCGGCCGACAGCGATTCGGACCCATAGCACCACTTGCCATGGGTCACGTTCTCGCAGGTATTGTCCAGCGCCCGAACGGCCGAAGGCTTGATTTCCAGCTTTACCACGCCCCACTCGGCGGGGTTACCCAGCTCCGCCGGCGGCCTGACGCCGTCGCCCCTCTTGTGGATGACGGGCTGACCGACCTTGAGGCCGCCGCCGGCCGTAACTACGGTGTCGGCGTGACCGGTTGCGCCCTGAAGGCTGTTGGCCGCTGCCGGCGTGGCAAAGCCGGAGACCGCAAGCGCGGCGCCCGAAATGCCGAAAAGTATCGACTTTCCAAACTTATTCATGTTTCCCCCATTTCCGCCCCCACTATCGGGGGCCAACAGGGATCTTGTACGAGGGCGCTGTAGCGGTCAAGGCGTGGCCGATTTGCGGCCCCGGCACGGCCTGAAATCGTTGTCGGGCGGGGGTGTTCACCGGCGGGGGCGTGAACGCGCCGCCACGGCAGGCAAGTTGTCAGGGCCCCTCACACCCCTTCGTCCCGCCCTTCGCCCGACGCGCCCACACCGCCCCCTCCAAGTCCTCGCCCTCTAGTGGAGTGCCTTCGGCCGGCAGCCGGCGTAAACGTTCTCGGCGCGCTCGGTCATGCCGTTCCTCCCGCGGTGGATGCCACGGACGTCCTCGTGTAGTGCTTCATCTCCTCGATGTCGCCGATGTAGGAGCGGATCTCGGCGAGGAACGGGGGGAAGTGCGGGCCGCCGCGGAAGCCCTTCTCGTGGTCCTCGACGGAGGTCCATTCGATCCGCAGGATGTAGCGGTCGGGTTCCTCGATGCCGTGGGAGAGCTCGTATCCGAGGCACTGGGGGGCGAGGTCCAGCTGCTGGGCGGCGGCCGCGTAGGCCTTCTCGAAGTCGGCACGACGTTCGGGTTCGGCGATGCGGTAGCGGATGTATTCCACGATCATGGTGATCCTCCGTAGGTCGCTGTCGCCAGGATTCCAGCGGGCCTCACGAACCCGGCGGAGTTCGCGTAGAGCGCATCCGACGGATGCCGGCCGCCGAGGCCGTGTCCGTCCGAGGGCGACTGATCACGGGTCCGTCACTCCGTCGGCGGCGTCGCGCGGCGCCCCCGGGCATACCCCAGCCCGAGCAGCGCAAGGCCACTCAGCCCGACGGCGGTCCGGACTCCGAAGGACACGAAGGGCGCCGTCGCCAGTGTCGCCGCCAGCAGCAGGGCGCCGGCACCCCATACGCCCGGTCGTCCCACCTTCCCGCGCAGCCAGGGAAACATCATGCGCCCGGTCGCGACGGCCAGCACACCTGCGACGGCCGTCATCAGCGCCATCACGTCGCCGACCACAACAGCCAACATCAGCACCTGGCCCGTCCCCCTCGGCATCTTCCGCAAGGCGCCCATACGGAGGCCGACTTGCCCGCCTCGCGACCCCTGCGCCTTCGTAGGCACCGTACGTGCCGCGAGCCGCCCTCTACAGACCCGTGCCGGAACGGGCGGGCTCGCGAGAAGGCCACCTACGGGTGTCCGTAGGTGGCCCCTCGGCGTACGGGTCGGCGTACGTGCGAGGCGAGTCCCGGTGACTACTTGCGGGCCGCGCCCTTCTCGCCGATGTGGACGATCTTGTGGCTGCTGCGGCTCATGTCGACGACCAGCTTGGTCGTGCTGCCCCGGCTCCAGGTGAGGGTGACCACGGCCTCCGTCTTGGTGCGGGTGGAGCCGCTCTCGGTGACCTTCCAGGCCAGCGGGACGTTCTGGGCGCGCAGGACGCCGTCGGCGTGCTCCCGGTTCTCCCAGGCCGCCAGCTCCTTCTGGAAGGCGGGGGTGAGGTAGTGGCTGCGCAGGTCCTTGCCGAGCTTGCCGCTGTCCTCGTCGAGCACCGCGTCGATGTAGGTGCCGTAGAAGTTGGCGATGCGCGTGATGTTGTCGCTCGTCTTGCCGCTGACGCTGCGCGGGGCGCCCGCGGAGGCCTGGGCGGTGGCGCCGAGGCCGAGGGCGGCGGCGAGGACGCCGGCGGTCAGGACGGTGCGGGTCTTGCTGTTCATGTGAGTTCCCCGTTTTCGGAGTCGTGCCGGATCGCGTCGAACGGCGCCGGCGGTGGTCGGTGGGCCGTTCTCCCCACCCCCGTGGCGGAGAGCGGCCCCGGTCGTTCGGTCAGTTGAGCTTGTTCACGGCCGTGACGGTCGTCTTCTTGAAGGCCTTCACCGGCGCGCCCCTGAAGTCGCCCAGCTGCCCCCAGTCCACGACCGTGACGGTCCTGCCGTCCCGGCCGACGGAGAGCAGTCGGATGTCGGAGGCGCCCCAGGAGGTCACCGTGTGCAGGCCGTAGACATGGGCGCCCTCCTCGACCGGGAGCGTGCCGTAGTCCCGCAGCGTCGCCTCGGTCTCCGGGTCGGCCTTCTCGATGCGTGCCGCACAGGACTTGATGTCCTTGTTCAGCCGCGAGAAGCGGCCCTTCGCCGCAGCCGTCGTGGACGACCGCACGCTGACCTGACGGGCGCTCGTGTCGAGGTCGGTACGGAACTCCCGGTACCAGGTGTTCGAGCCGCCGCCCAGTGCCATGCTCAGGCAGCGGTCCTGTTCCACCGCCTCCGGTACGCCGGCGGTCACCTTGCCGGCCGTCCAGGTCGAGCTCGGGTGCGGCGGGAGATCGGCCGCCTTGAGGAAGCCGGGCGCCTTGGCCGCGGCGGCGTTCGCCGGTGTGGCGAGCGTCGCGCCGAGGGCGAGGCCCGTGACGGCGAGAGCGAGAAGCGCGCCTGCTCGGGTGCTCTTGGGCATGGGTGTCCCCCGTGGATGAGTGCATGGGTGTCGTCTGTCGCTCGCCGCCTGCTGGTCGGTCGGGCCCTGATCGGTGCGACACCAAGAGCATTGGCCGTCGGGGCGGCCCGGCGCAACGCCGGAAGCCCGTCCGGCGACGGTGGAACCATCCCAGCCCATCTGACGTGCAGGTATATGGGCCGCCTGGGATGCGGGGACACGGGGGAGACGGGGGCAGCGGTGTCGACCGGGGACGACGTCGAGCAGTTCGCGGCGCTGCTGCGCCGGCTGAAGGACCGCACGGACCGGAGCTACGGCTCCCTGGCCCGGCGCGTCAACATGAACACCTCCACGCTGCACCGCTACTGCGCCGGCGAGGCGGTCCCGCAGGACTACGCCCCGGTGGAGCGCCTGGCCGCCTTCTGCGGGGCGACACCTGAGGAACGCCTCGAACTGCACCGCCTGTGGCTGCTCGCACTGACGGCACGGCAGGTGACGGCGCGCCAGCGGCCGAAGGCCGGTGACGCGGCGGCGGAGGAGGAGGTCGGGGCCGAGGTAGTGCCGGAGCCGGCAGGGGGCGAGCGGGCTCCGGGTCCGGACCGCCGGGAGGCACCGGGGGGCAGGCCCGGCGACAGCGACAGCGACAACGGCAGCGCGCCCGGCACCGGGCCGTCCGCCTCCGACGCACCCCGGCCGGGCAGTCCCGGGCCGACGCTTCATGCGGATGCGGATGCGGATGCGGACCGCCGCTCCCACGGACGGCCCTGGTACCGCCGTCGCCGTACCGTCGTCGGCGCCGCCGTGGCGACCGTCCTGCTGGCGACGCTGGGCAGTCTCCCCGCGCTGTCCACCGGCGGGTCCGACGGCGACCCGGCGGCCAAGACCCCCGTTCGGTCCCGTACGACGGGAACCGGTACGTCAGTTCGTCCCTCGGCCGCCTCGACCAGCCCCTCCCCCAGCAGCCGTTCGTCGGCACCGCCCTCCGCGAAGGTACGGGCCTCGGGGCGTTCCGAGGTGAAGGGCGGACCGTCGGCGGGTGCGAGGAGCGACGCCCCCGTGCCGGCCGGCGTGCCGCTCGCCTGGACCGCCGACTCGCAGGTCTGGCAGGGCGGTTGCGGGCACGACTACGTGATCGACAAGAAGCCCGACCAGGTGCCCCCGCCGCCGGTGCAGCAGGACGCCGGGGCGTGGGCGGCGACACAGGGCGCGGTGCACGGGCGGCAGACGATGGTGCAGATCTCGGTGCAGGGGAAGTCGTCCACGGCCGTGGTCCTCACGGCCCTCCGGGTCCGGGTCGTCAGCCGCGGCACCCCGCTCCCCGGTACCGCGTACGACATGGAGCAGGGCTGCGGCGGTGACCTGACGCCCCGTGAGTTCTCGGTGAACCTGGACGTCGACCGGCCGATCGCCCACGCGCGTCCCGGCAACGACACCGGCAGGCCCATCCCCGCGGTGCGGTTCCCCTACCGCGTCTCCGCCGAGGACCCGGAGGTGCTGCTGGTCACCGCGACGACCGAGGCCCACGACTGCGACTGGTACCTGGAGCTGGACTGGTCCGCCCAGGGCCGCACCGGTACGGTCCGCGTCGACGACCACGGCCGGCCGTTCCGCACCAGCGGCATCAAGGGCCTGCCCCGCTACTGGTACGGCACGAACGATCACGGGGTGCGCCAGTGGGTGCCGGCCGACTCCTAGCGTGCGCGAGAGGCGCCGGCGTCCGGGGGCGCGGGGCCGGTCCTCCGGCCCGTTGGGTCCCGGCCGGACTGGGTCTATCGTCGGAATCATGGGGCCAGGAAGAGGAGGACGGCCGGTGATGCCGCAGGACGAGGCCGTGATCGGCTGCACGGGGAAGGTACTCATCGGAACGCGCGGTTCCACAGGGCCCGGCGAGGTCCTGGTGCGGGTCAGAGGCGGTTCGGAGACCTTCCTCGCCTGGTCGGAAACCCCCCTGGCCGTGGGCACGACCGTGCTCGTGATCGAATCACGAGGATGCCGCGAGGTCGGCGTCATCGAGTGGGTGGATCCATTGGACGCGCTGGGCGGGGACACCGCCGGCGCCGACTGAGGAGTACGTGCATGTTCGGATACCGCGTCCCCGCTCCCGACGAGGCGATGTTGATCTCGGGGGGCAGGCGGGGATTGGGGGGCGCGCCGTTCCGAGTGGTCACCGGGCACGGGAAGTTCGTGCTGCCGGTGTTCAGGAAGGTCCGGTTCCTCACTCTCTCCATGTGCGAGGCGGAGGTCACCGAGACCTGCGTGACCAGGCAGGGCATCGCGTTGCACGTCCGCGCCGTCATCGCCTTCAAGGTCGGCAACGACCACGAGAGCATCATCAACGCCGGCCAGCGGTTCCTCTCCGACCAGGAGCAGATGTCGGTGCTCACCGGCCGGATCTTCGCCGGTCACCTGCGGGCCATCGTCGGCTCGATGACGGTCGAGGAGATCGTCACGGAGCGGCAGAAGCTCGCCGCCGAGGTCCTGGACACCTCCAAGACCGAGATGGCGAAGATCGGTCTGATCGTCGACTCGCTGCAGATCCAGTCGATCGACGACGGCGACACCGGTTACATCGACGCGATGTCCGCCCCGCACAAGGCGGCCATCCAGCGGCAGGCGCAGATCGCCCAGGCGCAGGCCACCCAGGCCGCGGTCGAGGCGGAGCAGGCCGCGGCCCGCAAGCAGGCCGAGTACGCCCGGCAGACCGCCATCGTCAAGGCCGAGTACTCGGCCGAGGTGGACCGTGCGCAGGCGCAGGCCGGACAGGCCGGACCGCTGGCGCAGGCACACGCCCAGCAGGAGGTGCTCGCCGCCCAGACGGAGCTGGCCGAGCGCCAGGCCAAGCTGCGCCAGCAGCAGCTGGTGGCCGAGGTCGTGAAGCCCGCCGAGGCCGAGGCCGAGCGGGTCAGGATCCTCGCGGCCGCCGAGGCGCAGCGGATGAAGATCCAGGCGGAGGCCGCCGCCTCGTACGACCGGGTCGCGCTCGACCGGATGCTGATCGACCAGCTCCCGCAGATCGTCAAGGAGGCCGCGGGCGGTCTGGCGGGCGCCAACGTCAACGTCCTCAACGGTGCGGACGGTCTGGGCGAGATCGCCGCCGGCCTGGTGTCCCAGGGCCTGACGATCCTCGACTCGGTCCGGCAGAACCTGAACGGCCCGGACGCCGACGGTCACCGCTCCACGGAGGGCGAGGGCAACAGCCTCCTCCAGCTGCCCACCAGCAAGGGCAGGAAGTCGAACGACGGTCCGGTGGACGTCGACTAGCGGCGCCCGCCGAGTGCACTGAGCGCGGAGGCCCTCGACCGGTGCCGGTCGGGGGCCTTCGCCGTCCGCTTGCGGCATCGCCGCGTGCCGGTGATCACCGGTGGAACACCGCGAGGGGGCCGTACGGGTCGAGCGCGCGCACCAGTGCGGCGACGACCTCCTCCCGCTCGGATTCAGGGACGCCGGCGGTCTGGACCGTGACCCTCTGCACGGACGGGGCGAGGCGCCGGACCCGTGCCGTGACGGGCCGGTCGTACCCCATCCAGCACGGGAACTCGACCTCGTGGTACCGGTCGTCGGCCAGGGAGTCCGCCAGCACGTCGGGACCGCCGAGCAGCGGGGCTCGCCCGCCGTCCGACGTCTCGCGGGAGCCGAAGAGGGCGTCCGTGAGCGGATGTACGACGGACAGTCCCGCGGCGCCGAGCTGCTTGATCAACGTGCGACCCGCGGCCCGCGTCAGCGTCGGCACGTACCGGAGGAAGAACGGTTCCGCAGTGGCGTCCCGCGCGTCGGCACCGGTCGCGCCGTCCCGGCCGAAGTGCTCGTCGAAGATCGCACGGGCCCGTTCCTCGGGCAGGGCGGGGCAGACGTAGCCGTTGTCCCTGATGTGCGCGACGAAGTCGGCGGGCAGCGGGACGTGGTGCCGGCGGACATAGTGCGCCAGTTCGGCCGGCCACAGCCGGGTTCCGTCGGTGACGAGGGACCCGGCGCCGGGAGGGAGTTGCCGGACTTCCCCGTGAAGCCCGCTCGCTTGATCATCTTCTCTCCTGCTCAGGGGTCATACTGAGGGTGTGAGTGCGGCTCGCACGGGTGAGGGCGGGGCCAGGGAGCAGGTCGGGAGGCCTGTGCCGAGGGCGGCTGCGGTCATCCAGTACGAGTGGGACGCCGCGTGGGTGATCGTCGCGTACGGCGAGTACGACGCCGGATGCGTCGCGTCCCTGGCCGAGGCCCTGGAGATCGCGTCCGGGAAGTACTCCAAGGTGGTGGTGGACGCCTCTCGGCTCACCTTCGCGGACTCGACGTTCCTGAACCTGCTGCTCAGAGTCAACCCCACGACCAAACTTCGCGTGGCCGAGCCTGCGCCGCAGCTGCGGCGGCTGCTGCGGCTCACCGGGGCGGACTCCGTGCTGGACGTCCGCGACTCGGTCGAGGAGGCCGCGGCCTCCTAACCCGCCGCGGCCCGTGCCCGCGCGGTGAGCAGGGCCCGGCCGGTCTCCTCCGGGAGGCTCGTGCCCTGCACCGCTGCGAGGACCTGCTCCGCGACCGTCCGCAGCCTGACGTCGGCCGTCCGGGAGACCTCCGTCAGGATCCCGAGGGCCTGCTCGGGCCGCAGTCCCTCCAGAGCCATGACCACCCCGATCGCCTGGTCGACGACGGTGCGCGAGACGACCGCCCGCTCCAGCCGGTCGACCTGCTCCCGCAGGCCCACGGTCATGTCGCGCGAGTCGTCGAGCAGTCGGCGAGGGCGCCCCGTGACCGGGTCGGGCCCGGTCTTGAACGGCGACTTCACGGGATCATCTCCTGGGAACCGGACGGTCCTCCCCTGTGCCTGCGGGTAGCCAGGTGGGCCCGGGTTCACACATGGCGGAGGCCGTGGCCGTACCGCAGGTGCCCGCCGGCCGGTCAGGCGGGGATCCAGGCCGGCCACGGGGGCGGGACATTGCTCGCGGGGCAGAGGCCGGAGTCGCCGGGATAGCCCTCCAGCGTCCCCCGGGTCGCGAAGAGCCACCACGCCGCCCACACCGTCGCGACGATCACCAGCAGCGCCGGCAGTGACGCGCGGACGGCCGCCGGTGCCCCGAGCGCCAGCCGCCGGCCGACGGCCCGCGCCGCGAGCCCGACGGCTGCTTCGGCCGCCACGACCACGGGGAGCAGGAAGTTGAGTTCGAAGCGGCCGCCGGCGTCGTACCCCGCGTCGCAGTACGCCCGTGCCCACACGGCCAGCGACCAGGCGGCGCAGCCCATGGCGGCCCCGAAGAGCGCGGAGCCCGCCCAGGGGAGAAAGGAGCCGGATCCCGGCTTGGCTGTGTCCACGACACAGCACGACATCGATCACCGTGCCCGCGGTTCCCCGTACCGCTCAGTCGTGCTCGTTCTTCTCGTGCGTCGTCCCGGACCGCGGGGACTTGCCGGCCTTCGCGGGGGAGCCGTGGTGCCCGTGCGGCTGGTGGCGGGGGTGATCGTCCCGGGAGCGGGGCGAGTTCGGCTTGTGCGGGTCGGCGCCGTGGTGGCGGCCCGCCGGGGCTGCCCGGTCGGAGGAGCCCCGGCTCATGGAGACCGGCTCGACGCGGGCGCCGGTCGTCGCGGACGCCGGGGCCGACGCGCTTCCGGCCGCGGGCCGAGCGCCGTGGGAGTCGCTCGACGGGGCCGCACTCGGCCGGCCGCCCGGTGTCGCCGTGCCGGACGGCGGGTGCGTGGCCGTCGAGGCCGCGTCGGCGCGGTCGTCGCCGCTGCCGCTCGTGCTCGGGGCGACCGCGAGGGTCGTCCCCAGGGCCACGGAGACCGCGGCCAGGACGGTCCCCACGGCCAGGCGGCGGCCGTGCCGGACGCCTCGTGGGCCACGCGGCGGGCCGGACCGCCCGGTGACCGCCAACTCCTCCGTGCGCACGGGCTCGTTCTCGTCGGGGTGAGCCGCGCGGGGCAGCGGCAGGCGGACCGCGGCGGCGGACGGGGACGGCCCGCGCCGGTCGGGCCCGGACGTCAGGGTGGAGAGCGCCCGCGCGCACTGCTCGGCGTCCGGACGTGCCTCCGGGTCCCGGTCGGTCATGGCCCGTATCAGGGCGGCCAGGTCCGGGGAGAGCCAGGCGGGGACCGTGGGCGGACGGTGGAGACGGGCCACCGCGGCCTCCAGCGGGGTGCCGTGGTACTCCAAGTCCCCTTTCAGGCACTCCAGGAGGACCAGCCCGAGCGCGTAGACGTCCGCGGCCGGTCCGACGCGTCCGCCCTCGACCTGTTCGGGCGCCAGGTAGGCGGCGGTCCCTGTCAGTACGTCAGGTGCCGTGTGGCGGGTGGCGTTCGCCAGGCGGGCGATGCCGAAGTCCGCCAGATAGGGGTCGCCGGTCGTGTCGAGCAGGACGTTCGACGGTTTGACGTCGCGGTGCACGATGCCGGCCCGGTGCACATGGGCGAGCGCCCGTGCGAGGGCGGTGCCCAGCTCGGTCACGCGCCGCCGCGGCAGTGCCCCGCACGTCAACAGACCGCGCAGGGTGGGGCCGTCGACGAGTTGCATGACCAGGTAGGCGCGGTCGTCGTGGCGGCCGGCGTCGTAGACGGTGACCAGTCCGGGATGCTGCAGACGGGCGAGGAAGACGGCCTCCGCGGCGAGGCGGTCCTCGGTCTGCGGATCGGAGCCCGGCCGGAAGACCTTGACGGCCACGGGCCGGCGCAGACGCGTGTCGACGCCTTCGTAGACGTCGGCCATCCCTCCGGAACCGATTCTCGAGCCCAACCGGTAGCGATCGCAGAGGACTTGGGCGGACTCCGGGTCCGCGGGGACCGGCGCGGGAGCCGGCAGGGCTGCTGATCGGCGGGCCTTCATCTGCTTCTCCGTTGCTGTCACCTGCTGTCACCGCATTCGGGCTGGGCCGGGGGCGTACTGCGAAGCGGGTACCCCGGGCCGTGTCAGGTACCCGGGCGAAGTCGGCGCCGCGACCGGAACCGGACCTCCCGGCGACCTGGCGGAGCCCCTCCCCCCTCCGTCACGCCGGCCTCGCCACCCCGCTCCTGTCACGGCTCGCGCCAGAAATCGAACACATGCTTGAATTCAGCCATGCGACCGATTCCCGACGACCTCGCCCACGCGCAAGAGGAGTGGCACGCCACCTACCGGCAGCTCGCCGTGCACCCGCGCACCGCGCTGCGGCGGCGGCTGATCCGCCTGTCGTCCCAGGTGCTGTTCCACCCGTACTGGCAGGGGCGCGGTACGGCCGCCCGGTCGGCGTTGTCCGTCTCGGGGCGGGGTGGAAGGAGCCGGTGATGTACGGCCGCGTCCGGTGCGCCGTGACGGGCCGCGGGGATGGTGCGTGCCGTGTCCCTGCTGCCGCCTGATCCGCGCCGGCTCCGGGCGATCCTCGCCCACCTCGACGAGCGGCTCGCCCAGAACGAGACCGTCGCCGTCTACCTCCGGCTCCAGCGGGAGGCCGTACTCGCCGCGCTCGCCCGCACCGAGGGGGGCGGACGCCCCGCGCGGCGGCGGTCGAGGCGCGGGGGCGACAGCGGCGGGGAGAGCGGCGGGCCGCCGCCCGGCCCTGCCGCGTCGGCGCCGAGGAGCGGGTACGTCGTCGAGCGGAAGCGCACCCCGCACGGGCGCGAGCCCGCCGTCGTCCACCGGGCCCTGTGCACGATGATCGACGGCACCCCGCGCCACATCCGGGCCGACGAGGCGCGGGCCGCGCTCACCGACCCGAACGGCGAGCCGTGCCCGTTCTGCCGGCCCGACACGGAGCTGGGCCCGGACCTGGCGTGAGCCGGCCGGCCGGGGGACCGCCGTGAGCCCGGTGGCCGTCCACGAGCTGCCGTGCGGGGCGGCCGTACGTACCGTCGGACGCATGGACGGGATGCCGCAGCGCATCGAGCCCTCGACGGACCGGACCGCCGCGGCGCGCATGCTGGGCTGCGCGCCGGACGAGGTCGGCTACTGCCCCCGCTGCCAGGGGCTCACCCGCCGCTACGGCCGCGGTGCGCAGATCATCTGTACGGCCTGCCGGGCGGCCGAGGAGGCCGGGCGAGCGGCGTCCGGGGCCGGCTGACTCCCCGCGGTCGGCCCACGGCGGCCGGGCGACCGCCGCGTGCGCCGCCCGAGGCGGTTTCTTTACCGTTCCCTGACGCCCCCACCGCATCCATCGGTCCCGTGGCGGTGTCCTCCCCGTTGTCCGCAACTGGCGGGAGTCATGTCGGAGAGGGGAGTGCCATGGAAGGCACCGTCGTCGCAGTGGTGGTCGTCGGCCTGCTTCTGCTCGTCCTCAGGAGCGGGATGCGCGTCGTCAACCAGGTGGAGCGCGGGGTCGTGTTCCGGTTCGGGAAGGCGCTGCCGAGCCACCGGCAGCCCGGCATCACCTTCCTCGTCCCGTTCGCCGACCGGATGCGCAAGGTGAACGTGCAGGTCGTGACCATGCCGGTGCCCACGCAGGAGGGCATCACCCGGGACAACGTGTCCGTGAAGGTCGACGCGGTCGTCTACTTCAGGGTGACCGACCCGGTCCGCGCGGCCATCGAGGTGCAGGACTACAGCTTCGCCGTCGGCCAGGTCGCCCAGTCCTCCCTGCGGTCCATCATCGGCAAGAGCGACCTGGACGACCTGCTGAGCGACCGGGAGCGGCTGCACGAGGGGCTCGCCCTGATGATCGACAGCCCGGCGGCCGGGTGGGGCATCCACATCGACCGCGTCGAGATCAAGGACGTACAGCTGCCGGAGTCGCTGAAGCGGTCCATGTCGCGGCAGGCGGAGGCGGAGCGGGAGCGGCGGGCCCGGGTCATCACCGCGGACGGTGAGTTCCAGGCCGCGCAGCAGCTCGCCAACGCCTCGCGGATCATGTCGGACACGCCCGAGGCGATGCAGCTGCGGCTCCTCCAGACCGTCGTCGAGGTGGCCGCCGAGAAGAACTCCACGCTCGTGATGCCGTTCCCGGTGGAGCTGCTGCGGTACTTCGACCGGGCCACGGCGCGGATCGACGCCGACCTCAGGACGGCGAGCGTTCCGGCGCAGACGCGGGCGGAGGCACAGCCTGGGCCGGTGGAGCAGGAGACCGGCGGCCCGGAGTCCGCCGAGCGGCCGTAGCCAGCGCCAGCGTCACGCACACCGAGCCCGCCGCCGTCCCGGTCATCGCGACGGCGGGCGAGGTGAACTGGGCCACCGCCCCGGCCAGCGCCGCGCCGACACCCTGGAGGGTGAGCATGCCGGCCGAGTGCAACCCGAGGGCCTGACCGGCGAGTTCGCCGGGGGTCAGCTCCATCAGCCGCTCCTGCTGCACGAGACTCGCGCCGAAGCCGGCCGAGGCGACCGTCACGCACACCGCGGCCACGAGCAGCGGCGGGCGGGCGCAGAACACCAGGAACGGCACCGCGAGCAGCAGCAGGAGCGGGGTGGCCAGCCGGCGCCGTACCTCGGGCCGCAGCAGGCGGCCGACCGTCACGTCCCCGGCGAACATGCCGAGCGCCCCGCAGGCGAACAGGGTGCCGGCCGCGTGCGGGGCGTACGGCACGTAGAGGGACTCGCAGCCGACGACCAGGCCGTTCGGCAGCCACAGGCCCAGGTAGGTGAGGCGGCGCGGGCGGGCGGACCACAGCAGGGCGTTGGCGCGCCAGGTCGCCGACGGGGAGGGGCGGCCCGTGGTCCGGGGCCGGCGGGCGGACAGGCCCAGCCGCAGGACGAGCGCGGCCGTCAGATGGAGGGCCGCCGACAGCAGCAGGCAGGCCCGCGGGGACAGGGACGCGAGCAGGGCGCCGCCGGTGGCGAACCCGGCCACCTGCATGAGTCCGTTCATCATGTTGAACAGCGAACGCCCCGGCAGGTAACCGTCCTTGGTGAGGATCTCGTTCAGCAGGCCCCAGCGGACGCCTCCGCCGAGGGAGGCCACCAGGCCCAGCGCGAGGAGGACGGCGAAGACCGCGCCGACGGGCAGGCCGGGCAGGGCCTGCACCGCCGTACCGGCCGCGAAGGCCAGCGCGATCGCCGACAGGGCCGTACGCGGGGGCAGCCGGTCGGCGCCCGAGAGCAGCACGGTCGCGCCCAGCACCTGGGCGAGGGAGGGGCCGAACATGCTCACCGCCGACAGCAGCGGGGAGCCGGTCGCCCGGTACACGAGCGTGCCGAGGGCGAGACCGCCGACGGTCTGGGCGGCGGTCTGGGCGGCGGAGCCGAGGAAGAGCGGGGTGAACTCGGGGGTGCGGACCAGGGATCGGTAGCGGGGCATGCCCGGGAGTCTCGGGCGGTCCGGTCCGGGGCGGTTATCGTTTCGCGGCAGCGCGAAAGGTCCTGAGGCCGGAGGGGGCGGGTCCGTTGGGGTGGTGGCAGCTGAACGCCGACACCGTGGCCCGCAGCCGGTTCGTCCTCTCGCCGCTCGCGGAGACCTTCGCCTGTCTGAAGCTGCTGCACGCCGGTGAGGGAGCGCATCCCGGAGAGCGGGACTGGCTGCGCGCCCACCTGCCCGGCTACCGGGCGCGGGCGGCCGCCGACCCGGTCACGGCGCTGCTGGTGCGGGCCGGGCTCGGCCGGGAGTGGATCGCCGACTTCCTGACGCCCACGCCCCGCGGAGGGGAGACGTTCGAGGACGAGGTCGCCCGGGTGCGGTCGGTGGCGCCCGCCGCGGCCCGCGCCCAGCTGCGCACCGCCCTCGCCGGTCCGCTCCCGGACGCCCTCGACCGGGACGACCTGCCCGAGCGGGCGGCCGTACTGCTGGAGTGGGTGTGGCGGGAGACGGTACGGCCGTACTGGGAGCGGCGCCGGCGCGTGCTGGAGGCGGACGTGGTGGCACGGACCGCGCAGGTGAGCCGGGGCGGCTGGGCGAACGCGCTGGACTCGCTGCGGCCGGGGCGCACCCGGTGGCTCGGGGAGAACCGGCTCCAGATCAATCTGCACGAGTATCCGCCGCGCGAGATCTCCGGGGCCGAGCTGCTCTTCGTGCCGGTGACCCCGCAGCGGCACGGCTGGGTGGCCTGGGAGGACGGCGAACGGTACGCGGTGATCTACCCGTGCGCCGGAGTCCTCGCCGACGCCGGGGACCGTGCCGTGCCCGCGAGCCTCGGCGCGCTGCTCGGGGCGGCCCGCGCCGGGGTGCTGGTGCTGCTGGACTCCCCCATGAGCACGAGCCAGCTGACCGCGGTGACCGGCCAGGGGCTGGGCTCGGTCGGCCGGCATCTGAAGGTGCTGCGGGAGGCGGGGCTGGTGAGCCGCCGCCGGGCGGCCCGTTCGGTGCTCTACACGCGGACGGAGGCGGGCGAGGTCCTGGTGGAGGCGGCGGGCCCGGCCTCGGATGCGGGCGGGGCGACGGGGCCGCGCGCCGGGGGCGTGCACGGGCGGGGCTAGCATCCGGGGCATGACGACTACTGACCACAACGGTTCCGTGCTGGACACCGAGATCGGGGCCCTCAAGGGCGGCTCCGCGGACCTGCCGCAGTTCACCGGCAAGGCCGTACTGATCGTGAACGTGGCCTCGAAGTGCGGGCTGACCCCGCAGTACACGGGCCTGGAGAAGCTGCAGGAGCGGTACGCCGAGCAGGGCTTCACCGTGCTGGGCGTGCCCTGCAACCAGTTCCTCGGGCAGGAGCCCGGGACCGCCGAGGAGATCGCGGAGTTCTGCTCCGCGACGTACGGCGTGTCCTTCCCGCTGACCGAGAAGGTGGAGGTGAACGGCGAGGGCCGGCACCCGCTGTACGAGCGGCTCGTGGGCTTCGCCGACGCCGAGGGGCACACCGGCGACATCCGCTGGAACTTCGAGAAGTTCCTCGTCGGCCGGGACGGCCGGGTCGTCGCGCGCTTCTCGCCGCAGACCGAGCCGGACTCGGCGGAGGTCGTGGCCGCCATCGAGGGCCAGCTGGCCTAGGCGGTTGACCCTGCCCCTGGGGCAGGGACGAGCGTTCCCGTCACCGGGCGGAGAGGCCGCCCGGTGACGGAGGAGCGAGACGGCCACAGGGCGGTCCGCTCGGCACGAGGGACGGACACCGTGAACGAGGAGCTGCTCACCATCGGCGCGTTCGCCGCGCGGGCCCGGCTCTCGGCCAAGGCCCTGCGGCTGTACGACCGGCTGGGCCTGCTGGCGCCGGCGCACGTCGACGCCACCAGTGGTTACCGCTACTACCGCGCGGACCAGGTCGAGCACGCTCGTCTGGTGGCCCTGCTGCGGCAGCTCGACATGCCGCTTGCCCGGATCGCCGAGGTGACCGGGGCCGGGGGCGCCGAGGCGGCCGAGCGGCTCGCCGCCTACTGGGCGGACGTGGAGGCCCGGGTGGCCGGGCAGCGGACCCTCGTCGAGTACCTCCGTGGACGACTGTCGGGGAGGAACTCCGAGATGTACGAGAAATTTGCGATCGAAATCATCGACGTGCCGGCGCAGGTGGTGATCACCGAGTCGCGGCACACGCTCGCGGACGAGTTGCCGACCTGGATCGGCGCGTCCCTGGGGCGGCTGGAGGCGGGCGCGCGGGAGTGCGGGGGCGTGACGGGCGCGCCGTTCGTCGTCTACCACTCCGAGGTCTCGATGGAGAGCGACGGGCCGGCCGAGTCCTGTGTACCGGTGGCGGACGAGGCCGCGGCCCGCGCGTGGGCCGGACGGCAGGGACGGGCCCGGGAGACGGCGGTGCGGGTGGAGCCGGCGGCGCGGCTGGCCTGCACCCGGATCACCAAGGCGCAGGTGGCCCATCCGCAGATCCTGGCCGCCTTCGAGGCGGTGGAGCAGTGGACGGCCGGGGAAGGCCTGTCGATCGCGGGGCCCTGCCGGGAGATCTACTTCGCCGACTGGGACGCGGCCGGGCCCGGTGACCCCGTGTGCGACGTGGCGTTCCCGGTGCACCGGTCCGCGGTGACCGCGGAGTAGGCGCACCGGGCCCGCGGAGACAGGTGGGCCCTCTCGGCAAGGACGGCGTCTGGTCGAGAGGGCGCTCCCGGTGGTGCCTGTGCGGTTGTGGGGGCCGGACCGGAGCGTCCGGCGCGTCCGCGGACCGGGGTCAGGGAAGGTCTGCCTACGCCTTCACCGAGGCCACGAAGGCGTTCCACGCGTCGGTCGGGAAGGCCAGGACCGGGCCCTGGAGGACCTTGGAGTCGCGGACGGCGAGTTCGGCGGTGGTGGGCGACTTGACCTCGACGCAGGCGCCGTTGCCCGCGGAATAGGAAGACTTCATCCACGTCTCCGAAGCGCCCTGAATCAGTGCCATGTCCACTCCTGTTGCGAGTTGCGATAGTGCGGTTCACGCCAACCTTGTCGACTGATTGGCGTGATCGACGCTACCGGGCAACTGCCCCCGCGGGAGTAGTCGTTCACTCAACCGGATGGCATATTCCAGGTGAGCCTTCCAATGGAGTGGACCGACGGTGTACGATCCGGCGCCCTCTGTGACAGCAGCTCATTCCGCGTAGTCTTTGGCCCGTTCCGCAATGAACTGTCGCGATTGCTCCACATTGAGGGACTGTGCCCGCAGATGCTCGTACATCACGGCGTACTTCTGCACGTCCTGCGCCTTCTCCAGGTACAGGTCGCTGGTGACGCCCTCCAGGTACACCACGCTGGAGTCGGCCGCGTCGGTGAACTCCAGGATCGCGTACTGGCCGTTGAGGCCCGGGTGCGCGCCCACCTCGAAGGGCAGCACCTGCACGGTGACGTGCGGCAGCTGGGACAACTCGATCAGATGCTCGAGCTGCTCGCGCATCACCAGCTTGCTGCCGACGACCCGGCGCAGCGCCGCCTCGTCCAGCACCACCCACAACCGCAGGGGGTTCCCCTCGGCGGTGATACGTTCCTGTCGCCGCATGCGCACCTGTACGCGCTTCTCGATCTCGGCCGTCGACGTCTCCGGCAACGCGCCCTGCACCAGGGCCTCCGCGTAGGCACGGGTCTGCAGGAGGCCGGTGACCAGCTGGGGTTCGTAGACCCGCAGGGACTCGGCGTCGGTCTCCAGGCCGATGTACACGCTGTAGGGGATGTCCCCGAAGGTGTGCCACCAGCCCTGCTGCCGCGAGTCCCGGGCCATCTCCATCAGCGAGTCGACGATCCGCTGGTCGTCGACCTCGTACACGCCGCACAGGTCGCGCACGTCGCGCTGGCTGATGCTTCTGCGGCCGTTCTCCAGCCGGCTGATCTTCGACTGCGACACGAGCAGCCGCTCCGCTACCTCTTCGGCCGTCATGCCCTTGAGCTCACGGAGCCTGCGCAGCTCCTGACCCAGCCGGCGCCGCCTGACGGTGGGATTCACATTGGACGCCACGGGACGTGCACCTCCGGCTGCCTGCCTGTTTCTTGACACTTTCCGTATCTGCTGTTCAGCAGACTGCCACCAAGGTGCTTTCTACCGCTGGGAAACGGTGGATATGCGGCGCGTACGCGTCAGTTCGGGCACAGATCCGAAAACCCGAGGTCGGCGGGGACGCAGTCGAGCGGGGCGGAGAGATCACAGGATCTCTCCGCCCCGCTCGGACCAGCGGCTCCCGAACCGGGTCTGTGGGGACCGGGGTTGCGGCTCAGTGGGCCACGGCGCGTGCCATGGACCCGCGGTGCGGCTGCATCGGAACCCCGCGCGCGGGTTCCGCCGTCGGCCTGCCGGGCCCGCCCGGCCGGCCCGGTGAGGCCGGGCCACGGCGCGGCTGGGCGGCCGCGCCGTTCTGCACGTCCATCACGGCGTGCGCGACGAGCCCGCCCATCGGGTCGTGCCGGATCAGGTCCCGCAGCCGGGACCTGGACGAACGCCCCTCGTTGCCGGGGTAGAGATGTTTGCCGAGCCCGACGGCGTGCGCCAGGGCGGCGAGCGCCGCGGTCCGCGGGTCCGGCGGTACACCGGTGCGGATCGCGGAATCCAGCCGGGCTCGGATCTCCCGGCTGATCTCGTTGTCCGTCGCCTGATAGCGCGTCGTCGGCAGCACCCCGCACATCTGGCCCGCCACGGCATGCACCATGCCGCACCGCTCCAGGTGCGAGAGGTAGGTCTGACGGAGCCCCAGCCGGGGTCCGCCGATCCAATGGACGGCACGTACCGGAGCGCCACGCCTTCGCAGCAACTCCAACGCGCAGTCCAGAGTCGGATCTCCAGTCGGCCGTGGTGCCACCACGGCGATACGATCCCCGTCTGGGGCTATCCGTCCGGCCAGCGCCAGCTCCACTAGCTGTGCTCCGGCCAGACCGAGGTCGAGCGACTGCGGCTGTGCAGTGGTACCCGTGGTCGGGTCCAATGCCAGCAGCAGAAGCTCCTCCGGAAGTGTTCTGCGGCTCCTGCCCATCCATGCCTCCCCGCGTGGATGAATGACAGGGTGACCCCTCTCACATTGGTCTGTCGAGGGTGCGTGACCGGTTCGTGAGGGAACCGGTAGGTATGTCGTTCTCGTCTACCACAGGGGCCAAGCCCTCACACAGGACACTGGTACATGGTTCGGACAGGGCGCGCGTGCAGGCGTGCGGCGCATGGAGGAGGCATCGGTGGCGGGCGAGTCCCCCGACAGGTCGAAGCAGCGCGAGTCGTCGGCGGAACCGACGTCGGGGAGCGGGGGTTCGGTTCCCGAGGCGCGTGATCCGCGTCTCGCGGTCGCCCGCGAAAAGGATTCCTCGGGTGGTGGCAGGGACACCGCGACGAAGATCCTGTCGGTCCGGGACGTGAAGACACCGGCGGAGGCGGAGAAGCCGGCGGAGGCGGAGAAGCCGGCGGAGGCGGAGGAGTCCGCGGGCTCCGAGGGCGCCGACGCCGAGGCGTCGGCCGACGCCGCCCCCGACGAGGACAGCGCGCTCCGCGACGCCGTCTCGGCGTGGGTGCGCGGGGCGGGCGTGGGCAAGCGGGAGGCGAAGGCCGACGCACCTGCAAACACCGCTGAGCGACGGGAGTCCGGGGCCGACACGGATGCCGAGGCGGAGGCGGAGTCCGCCGACGGTGCCGAGGCCGGTACCGACACGGAGGCGGGGGCGAGTTCCGCCGCCGACGCCGACGCCGACGCCGACACGGACGCCGAGTCCGCGTCCCGGTCCGGGTCCGAGTCCGGGGAGGCCGGCGAGACCGGCACCGGTTCCAAGACCGACGGCGACGAGACCGACAAGGACGCCGAGGGCAAGGCGAAGGCAGGCGCCGCCGAGAAGGCGGACGCGGCGGTGAGGTCCGACGCCCGCGTGGCGGCCGCCGCTCGCGTGAAGGCGGCGCACGGTGGCGCGAACACCAAGGCGGAGACGCGCTCTGACGCCGCGCCGGAGGCGGACGCCGGCTCCGGCGCGAAGGCCGACGCCGCCCGGGACACCGGGACCGCCTCCAAGCGGAAGTCCGGCGGCGACGCCGGGGCCGACACCCACTCCCCCGCCGACGCCGACCCGAAGGCGGACGCGGCTCCCGAGACCGGCACCGGCTCCGAGGCGGACGCGAAGCCGAAGTCCGGAACCGACGCGAAGAGCGACGCGAAGCCCACGAACGCGAAGAGCGACGCGAAGCCCACGAACGCGAAGCCCACGGACGCCGCCGACGCCAGGACCGACGCGGCCCCCGTCGACGCGAAGCCCGATGCCGGCACCGATGACGGAGCCGACGCCGAGGAGGACGCGAAGCCCGAGGACCGTGACGGTGGGGACGGGCCGCGGGTCGATCAGGCCACCGCCGTCTTCAAGGCCGTACGTCCCAAGGCGCCGCAGGTCGACCAGCCGACCACCATGCTCAAGCTCGGCGGCAAGCCCCGGACGCCCGCGCCCGAGAGCGAGCGCACCAGCAAGTTCGTCGCGCTGAAGAACGATCTGGGGCCCGCGCCCGCGAAGCCCGGCACCGCCGCCCCCGGCACCGGCAAGCCGGCCGGCGACAAGCCCGCGGCCGCCGCGCCGGCGGCCGCCAAGCCGGACGTCACCACCGCCGTCCCCCAGGTCGGCCCCGAGCGCACCACCCAGCAGCCGCTGCCGCCCAAGCCCCCGCTGGACCTGCTGGCGGAGCTGACGAACACCCCGCCGCCCCCGGAGACCCCGGTCCGCACCGCCGTGCGCCGCGTCAAGATCTGGACCCCGCTGGTCCTGCTCCTGGCGATCGTCCTCGCGGTCGTGCAGAACTTCCGCCCGCTCCCCCAGCCCACCCTCGACCTCACCGCGAAGGACAGCTACACCTTCGGCGGCTCCGACGCGAAGGCCGGCATCCCGTGGCCGGCCGACGGCCAGGCCGCGCTGGACGTCCAGGGCATCGGCAGTTTCGGCTCCTCGGGCACGCAGAAGCCCGTGCCGATCGCGAGCGTCGCGAAGGTGATGACCGCGTACATCATCCTGCGCGACCACCGGCTCAAGAGCGGTGCCGACGGCCCCAAGATCAAGATCGACAAGACCGCCGAGCAGCAGTCGAACGCGGGCCAGGAGTCCACGGTCCACGTCACCGCCGGTGACTCGATCTCCCAGCGCGAGGCGCTGGAGAGCATCCTGATCGCCTCCGCGAACAACGTGGCCCGTCTGCTCGCCCGCTGGGACGCCGGTTCGGAGAAGGCGTTCGTGGCGAAGATGAACGCCACCGCCAAGGACCTCGGCATGACGAACAGCACGTACACCGACCCCTCCGGTCTGACGGACTCCACCGTCAGCACGGCCGTGGACCAGGTGAAGCTGGCCAAGGCCGCCATGACCGAGCCCGCCTTCCGCGAGGTCGCGGCGATGATGTCGTACGACGACTACAAGGGCGTGAACCACTCCAACTGGAACCACCTGGTCGGCAGGAACAACGTGGTCGGCATCAAGACCGGCACCACCACCTCCGCCCTCGGCAACCTCGTCTTCGCGGCGAAGAAGGACGTCGGCGGCGAGACGCGGACCATCGTGGGTGCCGTGCTGCGCCAGCCCGCGGGCGGCCCGGAGAACACCATCCTCAGCGCCGCCCTGGACCACAGCGACAAGCTGATCCGGGCCGCGCAGGGTGCGCTGAAGTCCGCGACGATCCTGAAGAAGGGCGACGTCGTCGGCTACGTGGACGACGGCCTCGGGGGCCGTACCCCGGTCGTGGCCACCAAGGACGTCAAGGCGGCCGGCTGGTCCGGTCTGAAGGTCGAGCTGGACTTCGCCGCCGACGAGGTGCCGCACACCGCGAAGGCCGGCACCCAGGTCGGCACGCTCACGGTGGGTGACGGCTCGGCCGGTGCGGTGAAGGTCCCGGTGGCCCTGGCCAAGGATCTGGCCGAGCCCGGTCTCGGCGCCAAGCTGACCCGTCTGGGCTGACCGCACCACCTCCGCCCGCCCGCGCACCCCGTCGACGGCGCCCACCCGGGAGCCGGTCGGCGGGGTGCGTGCTAGCGTCACGAATCGGGGCAGCCGGCCGGTCAGGGGGACAAGGCCGGGAACTGGACGAGAAGCGGCCGGGAACACTGAGGGACACGGCCGAGAAAAGAAGACGGGAACGGGGAGCCTTCAGGTGGCCACAGCGGAGCCGACACGCGCCGACGACGCCGATCCGGGCCCAGCAGCCGGCCCGCGAATACGCGTGTCCACACCTGACCGGGACAGCGCGGGCAGCACGCACGGTCATCACGACGACCGTGCGGCAGCGCACCGGCCCGGCGGACGCGCACGTCTTCTCGCCTCCCTGGAACCCCTTCGGCAGCGACTGCTGCTGCACCCCGTGCTCTCCGTCACCGCACTCGCGGGCGTGCTGCACATCGTCTGGTTCTTCACCTTCGCCAACAGCGGCGGCGACCTCGCGGCCCAGGACGCCTGGGCCGAGTTCGTCGGCCGGCACCCGGACTCGGCGTACAACCTCGCCTGGTACGGGGGCATGCATCCGGTGTCCTACAGCGTGGTCTCGCCGTACCTGATGTCGGTCCTCGGCGTCCGTACGACGATGATGCTCGCCGGGACCGTGTCGGCGGGCCTGCTGACGCTGATCCTGATACGCAGCCGGGCGGTGCGGAACCCGCTGTGGGTCTCGTTCGCCGGGGTCTTCGCGTTCCTGTGCAACGCGATATCCGGGCGCGTGACCTTCGGGCTCGGCACGATGTTCGCGCTCGGCGCGGTCGCCGCCGTGCACTGCTGGCCGTACCGGTGGCGGTACAAACGCTGGGCGAAGGCGCTGGTCGCCGCCCCGCTGGCCGGGCTCGCCACGATGGCGTCGCCGGTCGCGGGGCTGTTCGTGGGTCTGGTCGCGGTCGCGCTGTTCCTGCAGAAGCGGCGGCCGGGCGCCTGGGCGCTGGGTCTCGCGCCGGCGGCCGTGGTCGGCGTCTCGGCCTGGCTGTTCCCCTTCTCCGGCACCCAGCCGATGACGTTCGGCTCGGTGATCCTGCCGCTGCTCTACGGCCTGCTCTGCCTGTTCCTGGTGCCCAGGGAGTGGCTGACCGTCCGGCTGACGGCCGCCGTCTACAGCCTCGGTGTCGTCCTGGTGTGGCTGATCAGCTCGCAGATCGGGTCGAACATCTCGCGGCTGCCGATGCTCTTCGCGGGGGCGGCACTGATCGCGGCACTGCCGTACACCGTGCCGAAGTCCCGCAAGTGGTACGTGACCGTGCTGGCGTTCCTGGGCTTCGTCGGCTGGATCGGCTTCAAGACGGTCGACGACATCATCCACACCACCCCGGCCGCCTCCTGGGCCCGCGAGCTGGCCCCGCTGGTCAACGAGCTCCAGAAGAACGGCGCCGAGAAGGGCCGCGTCGAGGTGGTCCCGGCGCGCTCGCACCGCGAGGCCTCCGCGCTCGCGCCGTACGTCAACCTGGCCCGCGGCTGGAACCGTCAGGCCGACATGGAGCGCAACCCGCTCTTCTACGACGACACCCTCAACTCGGCGAACTACCACGAGTGGCTCCAGCGCTGGGCCGTCCACTACGTGGTGCTTCCCAAGGACAACCCCGACGGCGACGGCGGTGTGCGCGAGGTGCAGCTGCTGCAGCGGGGGATGCCGTACCTGAAGCAGGTGTGGGGCGACGCCAACTGGCAGCTGTTCCAGGTGACCGACCCGGCGCCGCTCGCCGAGCCCAACGCCGTGGTCGACCGGGCGGAGCAGGGGGAGATGACGCTGGAGGTGCGCAAGGCCGGGCGGATCCTGATCCGGATCCCCTACTCGCCGTGGCTGAGCGTCGTCGACGAGCAGGGCAAGAGCCTGAAGCCGCCCCAGGAGACGGAGTCGTCCAAGCACCGGGAGCAGGGCATGCCGAAGACGTACGACAACGTCAACGGGTGTCTGATGGAGACGCCGGAGGACGCCAACGGGGACAAGTGGACGGCGCTGCTCGCCCCGCGGGCCGGCACCTACCACCTGGCGGCGCCCTACCAGCTGCCCCGCGGCACCCCCTGCCCCGACGAGCTGAAGTAGCTAGTCCGTGCCGCGCAGCTCCGTCACGTAGCGGTCCGTGCCCGGCACCGTCGGGACGAAGGGGGCCACCAGCTCCACCCGCCCCAGTCCCGAGCCCGCGACGTCCGCGTCCAGGCCCGTGAAGTGGTCCGTCCAGCACTCCCGCGGGTCCTTCTCCAGGAACCACAGCAGGGTCAGGCGGGTGTCCACGCCCTCCACCTGCTTCACATAGGTCATGCGGTCGCCCGGCAGCGGTGTCGGCCGGAACACGGTGACCATGGCGGACGCTGACCCCGCGAGCCGGCGCGGCAGGTGCCGGGCGGCCAGCCACTCCAGCAGCTCGGCCCGCTGCCGCGGGGAGTCGGCGTCGACGACCTGGAGCACCAGCCCGGGGTACGGGTGGTCGAGGGCGTGGACGTCCCTGGGCCCCGCGGCGCCGTCCCGGTAGACGGTCGTCGCGTGGTCCTGGAAGGCCGTGAAGACGTGGGTGCGGTCGTGGTAGACCCGGGCGTCGCGGTTGAGGCGCCGGTTGACGGCGACCGTCCACTTCATGTGGTCGGCGTAGCGGCCGGCGGTGATCCAGTAGGTGGAGAGGTAGCAGCCGGCGGTGACCGGCTGGGCGACCGCGGACTTCTCCGGGTAGCGCAGCAGTTGCAGCTCCCGGGTCGCGACCCAGCGGCGGCCGGCGTACATCCACGGCATGGCCATCGCGCCGGCGTAGTAGTGGTCGTCCTCGTACCAGCGGTTGTAGGCGTACTCGTGGCCGGGATGCGGTTCGACCATGGTGATCAGGGCGTGGCCCGGGCGGACGCCGTACGGGCCCACGGCGGCCAGTTCTCCGTACAGCTCGCTTCGGGTGTCCTCGCTCATGCGGTTCCCCTTCCGTCCTCCCGCGGTCGCCCATACTCTGACGCTCCGTCAGATAGAACGCCATACCCCGGGAGGCACCGATGTCCCTGCTCACCGGCAAGACCGTCGTCGTCTCGGGCGTGGGGGCCGGGCTCGGCCACCAGGTCGCCGCGGCCGTCGTACGGGACGGCGGCAACGCGGTGCTCGGCGCCCGCACCGAGGCGAACCTCGCCAAGAGCGCGGCCGACATCGATCCGGACGGCGGCCGCACGGCGTACCGGACGACCGACATCACCGACGAGGGGCAGTGCGAGGCGCTGGCCGCGCTGGCCCGGGAGCGGTTCGGCTCGATCGACGCCGTGGTGCACGTGGCCGCCTGGGACTCCTACTTCGGCGGGGTCGAGGACGCGGACTTCGCGACCTGGCGGTCGGTCATCGACGTGAACCTGCTGGGGACGCTGCGGATGACGCGGGCGTGTCTGCCGGCGTTCAGGGCGGGCGGGGGCGGGTCGGTGGTGTTCATCGGGACGCAGTCGGCCGTCGCCGCGCCCTCGCAGGTGAAGCAGGCCGCGTACGCCGCCTCGAAGGGGGCGCTGACCAGCGCGATGTACTCGCTGGCACGGGAGCTGGGGCCGCAGCGGATCCGGGTCAACACGGTGCTGCCGGGGTGGATGTGGGGGCCGCCGGTGCAGGCGTACGTGCGGTTCGCCGCCCAGTCGGAGGGGGTGCCGGAGGACGAGGTGCTGGCGCGGCTGACGGAGCGGATGGCGCTGCCGGAGCTGGCGACGGACGGGGACGTGGCCGACGCGGCGGTGTTCCTGGCCTCGGACCGGGCGCGGTCCATCACGGGACAGTCGCTGCTGGTCAACGCGGGTGAGCTGATGCGCTGAGGGGCCCGGGCGGGCCGGTTCCCTGTTCATATGGATGAATTGAGGTCATCAAGGCGAACAATTTTACGCGCTCTTGACCTTCCCCTTCCTTGCCCAGTGTCCATGTTCGAAACCAGAGTTCACATGCCTGACCCTGGCTGCGAACCCTGGAAGGGGACACATGAACGGTCTCGACTGGGCCGTGCTCATCGGCTACTTCGGAGTGATGGTCGCGATCGGCGTCTGGTCGCACAAGCGCGTGGACAACGTCTCCGACTTCTTCACGGCCGGCGGCAAGATGCCGTGGTGGCTTTCCGGCATCTCGCACCACATGTCGGGCTACAGCGCGGTGATGTTCACCGGGTACGCGGGCATCGCCTACACGTACGGCGTCACGTCCTTCATCACCTGGTCGTTCCCGATCGCGCTCGGCATCGCCATCGGCTCGAAGCTGTTCGCGCCGCGGATCAACCGGCTGCGCTCCCGGCTGCACGTGGCCTCTCCACTGGAGTACCTGAAGAACCGCTACAACCTGCCCACGCAGCAGGCGCTCGCCTGGTCCGGCATGCTGCTGAAGATCGTCGACGTGGGCGCCAAGTGGGCGGCGATCGCGACCCTGTTGTCGGTGTTCACCGGGGTGTCCCTGAACCAGGGCATCGTCATCACCGGCGCGATCACCGCCGTCTACTGCACGATCGGCGGTCTGTGGGCGGACGCGCTGACCGAACTCGGGCAGTTCGTCATCCAGTTGCTGGCCGGCATCTCCATGTTCGTCGCGGTCGTGCTGAAGCTGAGCGACAAGGACATCGGCTTCTTCGGCGCCTGGGACGAGCCCGCCCTGCACGGCCACGGCAAGCCGCTCGTCGGGCCGTACGGGACGGTGTTCCTGCTGGCGTTCCTCTTCATCAAGCTCTTCGAGTACAACGGCGGCATGCTCAACCAGGCGCAGCGCTACATGGCGACGGGCAGCGCGCACCAGGCCGAGCGCTCGGCGCGGCTGTCGGCGATCCTGTGGCTGGTCTGGCCGGTGGTCCTCTTCTTCCCCATGTGGATGTCCCCGCTCCTGGTCCACGCGCAGAAGCCGGACGGCTCGGACTCCTACGCACTGATGACCGAGCAGTTGCTGCCGCACGGCCTGCTGGGCCTGGTCATCGTCGGCTTCTTCTCGCACACCATGGCCATGTGCTCCTCCGACGCCAACGCGATCGCCGCGGTGTTCACCCGTGACGTGGCGCCGGTGCTGTCGGCGAGGGCGCGTGCGTGGGGCGAGCGTTCGGGTCTGGTCGCGGCCCGGGTGACCACGGTCGTCTTCCTCGGGCTGTCCATGGCGGTGGCCACGCAGGTGAACTCGCCCGCGTTCAAGGACATCATCACGGTCGTCATCAAGTGGGTGGCCGGTCTCATGGGGCCGATCGCGATCCCGATGATGCTGGGTCTGCTCCGCCCGTTCCGCCGCTCCGGCCCCACGGCGGCGCTGACCAGCTGGGCGGCGGGACTGCTGGCCTTCTGGCTGGTCAACTACCCGATCAACTGGGCCGTCGACGGCGGGGTGCCGCTCCAGTACCAGGTCTCGGTGCCGCTCGCGGTCTCGCTGGTCCTGTACGTCCTTATCGGCTACCTCAAGCCGGAGGACACCCCGGAGCGCCTGGCCGTCATCGAGACGGTCAACACCGACGGGGGCGCTGCGCTGGCCTTGCCGGTGCCTGCCGGGGACGACGTGGTCGGGGCGCCGTAGGGGGTGTGGGTTCGCGGGACGCGGGCGCGTCGGGGCCGGTCGCGCAGTTCCCCGCGCCCCTCGGGGAGCCGCCGGGCCGTCGGCCGAGGGGTGCCGCTCGCACCTGCCGACGCATCGACCGTGCGGGCACGCCATGGCCGGTCGCGCAGTTCCCCGCGCCCCTGGGGGAATCGCCGGGCCGTCGGCCGAGGGGGGCCGCTCGCACCTGCCGACGCATCGACCGTGCGGGCACGTCGGGGCCGGTCGCGCAGTTCCCCGCGCCCCTCGGGGAGCCGCCGGGCCGTCGACCGGGGGGGGCCGCTCGCACCTGCCGACGCATCGACCGTGCGGGCACGCCATGGCCGGTCGCGCAAATCCCCGCGCCCCTGGGGGAATCGCCGGGCCGTCGGCCAAGGGGGGCCGCTCGCACCTGCCGACGCATCGACCGTGCGGGTGCGTCGGGGCCGGTCGCGCAGTCCCGCGCCCCTGTGGGGGTCTCCGGGCCGTCGGTCGAGGGGCGGGCGTGACTTTGGGGTCAGGCTCGGGGGTAGCGGGTCAGCCAGGCCGGGGAGGAGCCGGCCGGGCCGTGCAGGGCCGGGCCCTGGGTCATCTCCATCGCGAAGTCGTCGGCGAGTTCCAGGACGGTCGGACGGCCCTCCAGCTCGGCCAGCCAGGCCGGCGGGAGGGCCGTCTCGCCGTGCAGGGCGCCGAGCAGGCCGCCGGTGAGGGCGCCGGCCGCGGCCGAGGGACCGCTCTGGTTCACCGCGAGGCACAGCCCGTGCCGTACGTCCTCCCCCACCAGCGCGCAGTACACGGACGCGGCCAGCAGACCGTCCGCCGTGCCGTCCCCGGCCAGCTCCTCCACCCGGGTCGGGGTGGGCATGCCCTGCCGCACCGCGCCGAGGGCGTGCTGGAGGGCGTCGGAGACGGGCTGGTGCCCGGGGCGGACGGCGAGCAGGGCGAGGGCCCGCTGCACGGCACCGTCCAGGCTCTCGCCGCGGGCCAGCGCGTGCACGATCACGGCGTACGCGCCCGCCGACAGGTTGGCGATGGGATGCCCGTGGGTCTGGGCCGCGCACTCCACGGCCAGCTGGACGACGAGCTGCGGCTCCCAGCCGACCAGCAGACCGAAGGGCCCCGAGCGGGCGACGGCCTCCGGGCCGAGCTCCGTGGGGTTCTTGGGCTGCTCCAGCGTGCCCATCGTCTCGTCGCCGAGACCGATGAGCAGCGCACGGCTCGGCTCACGCCGGGCGTACAGCCACTCCTCCCGCGCCAGCCAGCCGTCGTCCTTGCGGCGCTCGTCGGGTCCCCAGTCCCGCTGGGTGGCCGCCCAGCGCAGGTACGCCCGGTGCAGATCGGTCGGCGGGTGCCAGGCGCCGGTGTCGCGGCGCACCTGCGCGCGGATCAGCCCGTCCACGGTGAACAGGGTGAGCTGGGTGTGATGGGTGACCGTACCGCGCCGCCCGTGCCCGAAGGCGAGGTCGAGCAGGCCCTCCGGACCGTAGGCCGAGCGGATCTCCTCCAGGGACAGCGCGTCGGCGGGACCGCCCAGCGCATCACCGACGGCGACCCCGAGCAGGGTGCCACGCACCCTGCTGCGGAAGTCCTGCTGTTCGGCACGGCCCCAGACGGCGCCGGACGTCGCACTCACCAGATCTCCTCACGACACCGCCCGCCCGTACGACGCTAGGCACTGTAATCGACCGGGAACGGTCCGTTCAGCGGGGCGAACCGTCACCGACGGGTCATTCCCGACCGGCCGTGACCGCTCCGGCCCCGCACGCGGCCGGGCCGGACCGGCCCGATTGTGGCTCAATGCGCGTGGGAGAAGCGGGTGTTCGTCGGGGAGAATCCAGCCATGACCACCACCCCCACCACCGCCACCACCCCCACCGGCCGTACCTCCGGTACCGCCCTTCCGCTGGCCGCGGGCGTCCTCACCGGCATACTCGCCCTCTACATCGCCCTGGTCGCCCTCGGGAACATCACCGACTTCGGGACGAACCAGCAGTTCGTGCGGCACGTGCTCGCGATGGACACCACGTTCAAGGACGACGACCTGATGTGGCGGGCCGTCACGAGCACCGCTCTCCAGGACACCGCCTACGTCCTGATCATCGTGTGGGAGACCGTGGCCGCGCTGGTTCTCGTCGGGGGCACCTGGTTCTGGGCGCGGCGGGACCACGACCGCGCACGGCGCCTGTCCACCTACGGTCTGCTGATGCTCGTGCTGCTGTTCGGCGCCGGGTTCATCGCCGTCGGCGGGGAGTGGTTCGCCATGTGGCAGTCGAAGACCTGGAACGGGCTGGACGCGGCGACCCGGGTGTTCCTGCTCAGCGGGGTCGCGCTGATCGTCAACCAGCTGCCGGGCGCCGTGCGCCGGGACGCTAGCTGACCACCGCCACCGTCGTGCCCTTGGCACCGAAGTCCCACAGCGCGGACCCGTTGCGCTTGTTCAGCCGGACGGCGCCCAGCTTCTTGCCGTTCGCGGGCGGCGGCGAGGCGCCGTCGAGGGCGTTGGAGAAGGCTATGGACACGCCCGACACCTTGTTGAAGTACATGATGTGCTCGACCGCGATGCCGTCCGAGCCGGTGAGCGACTGCGTGCGCAGGGTGATCGAGTAGCTGCCGGGCCGCGGGGCCACCGTGCCCGGCCACACCGGGAAGCTGCGGGCGACCTTGCCGCCCGCGTCGA
Organism: Streptomyces sp. NPDC015139; assembly: GCF_043079785.1. NCBI lineage: Bacteria > Bacillati > Actinomycetota > Actinomycetes > Kitasatosporales > Streptomycetaceae > Streptomyces > Streptomyces sp. NPDC015139. The sequence goes on from NZ_JBIBUW010000002.1 coordinate 203,590, forward strand.
CCAGCCACACCCGCTTCTCGCCGAGCGAGTAGACGATCCGGCGGCCCGTGCCGGACCCGGCCGGCAGGGCGGGTACGGCCGGCGCCTTCGGCTTCGCGGACGGGTGGGCGCCCGCCGACGCCGTGGCGCTGGGCCTGGGCGTCGAGGAGGCCGTGGGATGCGGCCCGTGGTCCGCCTGGACGGCAAGGGCGATCACGGCCGCGGTCGCTCCCGCCGTCAGACCGGTGACCCAGGCCCACGAGGGCAGTCGGGCAGCCACGGGTACGCATCTCCTCCGCTACGGGTCCCCCCATGGGATCGGGGGTCGGATCATCGTACTCAGTCCAGGACGGGCAGCAGATCGGGCAGGTGCCCGTCGGACGCCTCGGCCGCCCGCCGCCGCTCCTCGGGGACCTCTCCGTAGAGGGTGGTGCGCGGCCTGGCGGGCCGGCCGGCCGCCTCGGCGACCGCGACGAGCTCGCGGACCGACTTGTACGAGCCGTAGGAGGAGCCCGCCATGCGGGAGATCGTCTCCTCCATCAGGGTCCCGCCGACGTCGTTCGCGCCGGAGCGGAGCATCTCCGCCGCACCCTCCGTGCCCAGTTTCACCCAGCTCGTCTGGATGTTGGGGATCCAGGGGTGCAGCAGCAGCCGGGCCATCGCGGTCACCGCGCGGTTGTCCCGCATCGAGGGGCCGGGGCGCGCGATGCCCGCCAGGTACACCGGCGCGTTGGTGTGGATGAAGGGGAGGGTGACGAACTCCGTGAAGCCGCCCGTCCGCTGCTGGATCCCGGCGAGCGTGCGCAGGTGGCCGAGCCAGTGGCGGGGCTGGTCCACGTGGCCGTACATCATCGTCGACGACGAGCGGATGCCCAGTTCGTGCGCCGTCGTGATCACCTCGATCCAGGTGGCCGCCGGCAGCTTGCCCTTGGTCAGCACCCAGCGGACCTCGTCGTCCAGGATCTCCGCCGCCGTGCCGGGCACGGAGTCCAGGCCGGCCTCCTTGGCGGCGGTCAGCCACTCGCGGACGGACAGCCCCGTCCTGGTCGCGCCGTTCACCACCTCCATCGGCGAGAAGGCGTGCACGTGCATGCCGGGGACGCGCTCCTTGACCGCCCTGGCGATGTCGAAATAGGCCGTGCCGGGCAGGTCGGGGTGGATGCCGCCCTGCATGCAGACCTCGACCGCGCCCACGTCCCACGCCTGCCGGGCGCGGTCCGCCACCTGCTCCAGCGACAGGGTGTAGGCGTCCGCGTCGGTGCGGCGCTGGGCGAAGGCGCAGAAACGGCAGCCGGTGTAGCAGACGTTGGTGAAGTTGATGTTGCGCGTGACGATGTACGTCACGTCGTCGCCGACCGCCGACCTGCGCACGTCGTCCGCCACCCGGCACAGCGCGTCCAGCGCCGGGCCGTCCGCGTGCAGCAGGGCCAGGGCCTCGGCGTCGGTCAACCGGGTCGGGTCGTCGGCCGCCGTGCGCAGCGCCTGCCGTACGTCCGTGTCGATGCGCTCCGGTGCCATGCCGGGGACCGCCGCCTCGCGCAGGGCCTCCCAGTCGCCGTACACCTCGTCGAAGTCCTCGCGCCGGTCGCGGGTGCGGCCCTCGGTGTCGATGGTGCGGTGCAGGTCCGTGCGGCCGGCCGGCACGAAGGCCTCCTCCGGCTCCTGCCACGGCAGACCCCGCGGGAGGGCGCCGGGCAGTGCCAGCCCGGTCTCGGGGTCGGCGAGTGCGGCCACGTGCGGGCGTACCCGCGGGTCCAGCCAGGGCTCGCCGCGGCGGACGAACTCCGGGTACACGCAGAGGCGTTCGCGCAGCTCGAAGCCCGCGGCCGCCGACTTCGCGGCCAGTTCCTCGATCTGTGGCCAGGGGCGCTCGGGGTTGACGTGGTCGATGGTGAGCGGGGAGACCCCGCCCCAGTCGTCGATGCCGGCGCCGATCAGTCGCTCGTACTCGCCGGCCACGAGGTTCGGCGGGGCCTGGAGGCAGGCGCCCGGGCCCATGATGTGCCGGGCGACGGCCACCGTGGCGACCAGGTCGTCGAGTTCGGCGTCCGGCATGCCGCGCATCGCCGTGTCCGGCTTGGCGCGGAAGTTCTGGATGATCAGTTCCTGGATGCCGTGGTGGGCCCGCGCCACCTTCCGCAGCGCGAACACGGACTCCGCGCGCTCCTCGTAGGTCTCCCCGATGCCGATGAGGAGACCGGAGGTGAAGGGGACGGAGGAGCGGCCGGCGTCCTCCAGCACCCGCAGGCGCACGGCCGGCTCCTTGTCCGGGGAGCCGTGGTGCGGGCCGCCGGGCTCGGACCAGAGCCGGGTCGCGGTCGTCTCCAGCATCATGCCCATCGAGGGGGCCACCGGCTTCAGACGCTGGAAGTCCGTCCAGGTCAGCACGCCCGGGTTGAGGTGGGGCAGCAGGCCCGTCTCCTCCAGGACGCGGATGGAGATCGCGCGGACGTAGGCGATGGTGTCGTCGTAGCCGTGCGCGTCCAGCCACTCGCGCGCCTCGGGCCAGCGGTCCTCGGGCTTGTCCCCGAGGGTGATCAGGGCTTCCTTGCAGCCGAGCGCGGCACCCTTGCGGGCGATGTCGAGGACCTCGTCGGGGGACATGAACATCCCGTTCCCCGCCCGGCGCAGCTTGCCGGGGACGGTGACGAAGGTGCAGTAGTGGCACTTGTCCCGGCACAGCCGGGTGAGGGGGACGAAGACGCTCTTCGAGTAGGTGATGACGCCCGGCCTGCCCGCCGCGTCGAGTCCCGCGTCCCGCACCCGGGCGGCGGACGCGGTGAGATCGGTCAGGGCCTCGCCGCGCGCCTGGAGCAGCACCGCGGCCTCGGCGACGTCGAGGGCGACGCCTTCCCGGGCACGTTTGAGGGCGCGACGCATGGAGTTCTCGGTCGGGCCGGTTCCGGAGGTCGCGGAAGTCGTCATCTCTCGAGCATACGTAGGGGGAAGGGCTGTTCAGCGAGGTCGGGGGTGCTGCCGGGACGGGCGGGGCGCGCGAGGGCACGCGCCCGGCCCGTCCCGGCCGGCCCGGTCACAGGAAGGCCGCGTACGCGTCCAGCACCCGCAGGACCTCCGCCTCACCGGCGGAGGGCAGTTGGAGGACGACCTCCTCGATGCCCAGCCCGGCGTAGTGCGCGAGCTTGCCCGGGGTGGGCAGGACGGCGTACGGGACGACCTGGAGGGCGGCCGGGTCGCGGCCCGCGTCGGTCCATGCCGCGCGCAGGACCGGCAGCGATTCGGACAGTCCGCGGCCGCCGATCGGCAGCCAGCCGTCGGCGTACTCGCCGATGTGCGCGAACAGCGTGGGCCCGGCGGCTCCGCCGACGAGCGTGCGCGGCCCGACGACCGGGCCGCGCGGCTTCTGTGCGGGTTTGGGGTGGGCGAAGCTGGCCCGCACGCTCGCGAACTCGCCGTCGTGGGCGAGGGGTTCCTCGGACCACAGCGCGCGCATCAGCGCCATCCGGTCCCGGACCAGCTCGCGCCGGGTGCGCCACCGCACTCCGTGGTCGGCGGCCTCCTCCACGTTCCAGCCGAATCCGAGGCCGAGGGTGAAGCGCCCGCCGGACAGGTGGTCGAGGGTGGCGACCTGCTTGGCGAGGTCGATCGGGTCGTGCTGCGCGACCAGGGTGACGCCGGTGCCGAGGCCGAGGCGCTCGGTGACGGCCGCGGCCTGGCCGAGCGCCACGAAGGGGTCGAGGGTACGGCCGTACTCGGGCGGCAGTTCGCCCCCGGCCGGGTAGGGGGTGGCCCGTTCGACGGGGATGTGGGTGTGCTCGGGCAGGTAGAGCCCGGCGTAACCGCGCTGTTCGAGCTCGCGGGCGAGCGCGGTGGGGGTGATGGTCTCGTCCGTGAGGAAGATCGTGACGGCGATACGCATGGGCCATCTGTACCGGGTGCGGCCGGAACTGTCCATACCGACTGGTCGGCATTCGGTGTCGGCCTGTCCCGTCCGTCACCGGGGCGCCTACCGTGGACCGGTGACCACCCTGCGCGGCACCCTCGCACCCGGCGCACCGGACTACGTCTACCTCCCCTTCGAAGTCCCGCCCGGAACAGCCGAGTTGAAGGTCTCCTACACCTACGACAGGCCCGCCGTCCCGCCGGGCACCCAACGGCAACGCGCTCGACATCGGGCTCTTCGACCAACGCGGCACCGAGCTGGGCGGGCGCGGCTTCCGCGGCTGGTCCGGCGGCGCCCGGACGGAGTTCCGGGTGCGGGCCGACGAGGCGACGCCCGGCTATCTGCCCGGCCCGCTGAACCCCGGCACCTGGCACATCGCCCTCGGCCCGTACACGGTCGCGCCCCAGGGGCTGCGCTACGAGGTGACGGTCACGCTCACCGAGGGCGAGCCCGGCCGGACGCCGACGCCCTCGTATCCGCCCGCCCGGGCCGCCGGCCGGGGACGCGACTGGTACCGGGGCGACTGCCACCTGCACTCCTGGCACTCCGACGGCCGCCGCACCCCGGCCGAGATCGCGGCGCTGGCCCGCGCCGCCGGCCTGGACTTCATCAACAGCTCCGACCACAACACCACGGCCGCGCACGCCCACTGGGCCGACGCGGCCGGGGACGACCTGCTGGTGCTGCTCGGCGAGGAGGTCACCACCAGGAACGGTCACGTCCTGGCCCTCGGCACCGACCCGGGCACCTTCGTCGACTGGCGCCACCGGGCCCGGGACCACCGCTGGGCCCGCTTCGCCCGGGAGATCCGCCGCGCCGGCGGCCTGGCCGTACCGGCCCATCCGCACGGCGACTGTGTCGGCTGCGCCTGGAAGTTCGGGTTCGCGGAGGCGGACGCCGTCGAGGTGTGGAACGGGCTGTGGACGCCCGACGACGAGGTGACCCTGGCCGCCTGGGACGCCCGGCTGGTCTCCTCGGCGCGCGCCGGCCGGTCGTGGCTGCCGGCCATGGGGGACAGTGACGCCCATCGCGACCCGGACGTGGTCGGACACCCCCAGACGGTGGTCCTGGCCGAGGATCTGACCCGGGAGGCGATCCTCGAGGGCCTGCGGGCCGGGCGGTCGTACGTGGCCGAGTCGCGGGCCGTCTCCCTGGCCTTCACCGTGACCGCCGAGGGGGGCGGACGCGCGGGGATCGGCGAGCGGCTGACGGCCCCCGCCGGCGCCCCGGTGACGGTACGGCTGGAGGCCCACGGCGCCCCGCGCTGCTCCGTGCGGCTGGTGACCGACCAGGGCGTGGTGCTCACCGGCGACCCGCTGCCCGTCTCCGGCGCCGGTGTGGTCGAGTGGCGCACCACCACGGCCCACGCCGCCTACGTGCGGGCGGAGTTGCGGCACGAGGCGGCGGCGGGTCCGCTGCCGGGGGCGATGGCGGCGTTCACCAACCCCGTGTTCCTTAAACCTGCTTGATCTGGTCCGCCGCCCACTCGGCCCAATCGCGCCGCATCGCGTTGAAGCGCAGCCCGTACTCCAGGGCGATCCGGCCGTAGACCGAGAGGTTGTCGTCGTCCCAGTCGATGGAGTCGTGGAGCTGCCGCAGCCGCTCGTGGCCCTCCTCGGACATCGCGATCAGCTCGGTGAGGTACGCGTGCGCCTGGTCGGGCCGGAGCACGCCGAGGAAGAAGACGCGCAGCAGGATGTCGCTGCGGGTGTTGCGCTGGGGCGCGACCTCGGTGAGCCAGTGGCGCAGTTCCGCCATGCCCTCGTCGGTGATCCGGTACTCCTTGCGGCCGCGCGGGCCTTCGGCGGCCACCGTGATCAGCCCGGAGCCCGCCAGTCTGGTCAGCTCGGTGTAGATCTGGCTCTGGGTCGCCGGCCAGACGTTGGCCAGCGACGTCTCGAACGTCTTCAGCAGGTCGTAGCCGCTGGCGGGACGTTCCGAGAGCAGGCCGAGCAGTGCGTGTCTGAGGCTCATACCTCCACTTTACCTTCCACTGTTGACATGTCGAGACCTGACCTTCTACTTTTGACATGTCGAACAAGGAATACAGTCACACCGCAGACCGGAACACCGACCGCTTCCGACCGTCCGGGGGATCTCATGTCGTACCTGCGCACGTTCTTGCCGTGGATCGTCTTCGCCGTCGTCCCCTCGCGGGACTGGCAGTGGGGCGCCCTGGCCGCCCTGGTGGCCGCCGTCGCGCTCATCGCCGTGGAGAAGCGGTCCGGTGCCGGCTTCGACGCGCTGATCATCGAGACGGGTTCGGCGGTCTTCTTCGCCGTCCTCGCCGCCGTCGCGTTCGCCGACCCGCACTCGGGTGTGCACGGCTACTCGGCCGCCCTCTCCTCGGGCTCGCTCGCCGTCATCGCCGGTGTCTCCCTGGCCATCGGCCGGCCGTTCACCCTGGGCATCGCCAAGCGCACCACTCCGCGCGAGTACTGGGGCCTGAAGCCGTTCATCCGGACCAACACGGTCATCACCGCCGTGTGGACCGCCGCGTTCGCCCTGACCGCCGCCGTCCTCGCGCTGCTGGCCCACGCCGGGGACGCCCACTCCACGCCGGCCACCCTCGTGCAGATCGCCGGCTTCGCCGTCCCGATGGTCTTCACCGTCCGCTACGTCGCCCACGTCCAGGCGAAGGCCCGGGCCGCCGGGCAGGTGGCCCGGTGACCGCCGCCCCGAAGCACCTCTCCGGCAACTACGCCCCGGTCACCGAGGAACTCACCGCGCACGACCTGCCGGTGACCGGCACGGTCCCGCCCGAGCTGGCCGGCTGGTACCTGCGCAACGGCCCGAACCCGGCGGACGCCGCCTCCGGCCACTGGTTCTTCGGTGACGGCATGGTCCACGGCGTGCGCCTGGAGGGCGGCCGGGCCGTCTCGTACCGCAACCGCTGGGTGCGCACCACCCGCTTCACCGACGACGCCCGGATGTACGACGGCCAGGGCCGCCGGGACCTCACGGCCGGCCCGGCCAACACCCACGTCGTCCGGCACGCCGGCCGCACCCTCGCCCTGGTCGAGACCGCTCTGCCCTACGAGCTGACCCACGGCCTCGACACCGTGGGCCCGTACGACTTCGACGGGCGGCTGTCGACCGCGATGACCGCCCACCCCAAGACCTGCCCCGCCACCGGCGAGCTGCACTTCTTCGGTTACGGCATGGTCGAGCCCACCCACCTGACCTACCACCGGGCCGACGCGGCGGGCGAGCTGACCGTCAGCCGGCCCGTCGAGGTGCCGGGGCCGACCATGCTGCACGACTTCGCCCTCACCGCCGGGCACGTCGTCTTCATGGACCTGCCGGTCGTCTTCGACGTCGAACTCGCCCTGACCGGCGGGACGATGCCGTACAGCTGGGACGACGGGTACGGCGCCCGGCTCGGCGTGCTGCGCCGCGACGACCCCCACGGCGAGGTCCGCTGGTTCCCCGTCGACCCCTGCTACGTCTTCCACGTCCTCAACGCCCACGACGTCCCGGACGGCACTCTCGTCCTGCACGTGATGCGCTACCCGGAGATGTGGCGGCGCACCGCCGACGGCCGTACCGGCCCGCAGCAGGCAGTGCTGTGGAAGTGGACCGTCGACCCGGCCCGCGGCACGGTCCGCGAGGAGCAGGTCGACGACCGGCCCGGCGAGTTCCCGCGCGTCGACGACCGGCTCACCGGGCTCGACTCCGGCCACGGTCACATGACGAGCGGCACCGCACTGGTCCGCTACGACCTGGCCACCGGGGCCGCCACCGCCCACGGCTTCGGTCCCGGCCGCACCCCCGGGGAGGCGGCGTTCGCCCCAGCCGACGGGACGCCCGGCGGACCCGGCTGGCTGCTGACGTACGTGCACGACGCCGCCACCGACCGCAGCGACCTGGTGGTCCTGGACGCCGGTGATCTCGCGGCGCCCCCGGTCGCCACGGTCCACCTGCCGGCCCGGGTGCCGTTCGGCTTCCACGGCAACTGGCTGGCCGACGCGGACGCCTAGGCGGTGCCGCCCCGGGCCGACCGGCGCAGGGCGACGAGCTCGGCGACCGCCTCCAGCCAGCGGGCGGCCCGCGTCTCGGCCTCCGGGCCGGTGGCGGTCTGCGCCGCACCGCTCAGCCAGTCGCGCAGCACGGCCGCCGGCTCGGGGGACGGCAGCGGCTCGGGCAGCCCGGCGGCGTAGGCGAGGCCGCCGGAGCGGACGATCTCCGCGACGAAGACCAGCGAGCGGGGCAGCACGCCGAGCCGGTCGAGGGTGACCGCGGCGGCGATCGCGCCGTCGCCGAACAGGGCCGTCCGGAACGCCTCCTCGGTCAGGCCGTAACGGAGCAGCATGGTGACGTCCGTGCCGGCCAGCACCTCGTCGTCGCTGCGGCTTTCGGGAGCTGGGGACATGAGGGCCTCGGTTCCGGTCCGGGTCAGCGGACGGTGATCGTGAAGACGTAGTAGGCGGCGCGGGAGTCCGGGGTGCCGGTGGCGGTCGGGTACGGCGACGGGGACGCCGTGCCGTCGGGCGTGGGCCCCAGGGTGGACCGGTCGTCGGGGCCGGGTCCGGTGCACGTGTGCAGGGGGCAGTAGAGCAGCCGTACGGTCGTCCTGCCCTCGGCGACCGCGGAGAACTCGAAGGACTGGCTGCCGCCCGTGCCGCCGTCGGCGTCACCGCCGTCCCCGGAACTCCCCTCGCCCCGGAATCTCAGCACGGCCGTGTCCGGCCGGGGGTCGGCGAGGTACCAGTTCTGGCCGAGGGTCGCGGCGGACGGGACGGTCAGGGTGATCGCCTCCCCCGGCGCGGCGGTGATGGTCCGGTCCCGCGGGCCGTACCGGGTGGCGGGGGTGCCCGTGGACGGGGTGCCCGTGGCCGGCGTCGTGGGGGCGGGGGTGCTGGTGGCAGGGGTGCTCGCGGCGGGCGTGCCGTTCCCGCCTCCGCCGCCGCAGCCGGTGAGGGCGAGCAGGCAGACGAGGGCGGCGGAGCCGAGAAGGGAAGGGCGTGCGGTCATGGTCGATCGGTGTTCCTGGGTCTCTCGGTCCTGGGTCTCTCGGTCCTGGTCCGTCGGTCCTGGTCCGTCAGTCCTGGGGCAGGTGGACGGCGTACGCGTCGGGCAGCCGGCTGTCGCTGGCCTTCGCCATGCCGCCGTTGACGAAGTCGTCCTCGCTGACCCATGTGGTCTGGCCCCACGGGTTGTAGATCTCCAGCTTGTCGCCCTCCTGGCCGACGATCATCATGGCGTGGCCGGAGCGCTCGCCCTTGGCGTCGTAGCCCTCGACGCCGATCGGCACCGGCCTGCCCTCCGCCACCGCCTTCTCGATGTCCGGCAGGACGTTGCGCCGGGCGTCCGCGTCCCGGACCTCGTGCAGTTCGTAGGAGCTCCCGGTCTCGGGGCTGATCTCCTTGTTGACGACCTCGGTCTTGCCGTCCTGGCCCATGCCGTTGTAGTTGGCGCCGCCGTGGCCCTCCTCGTGCACCCGGTGCTGCTCGTCCACCATGCGGCGCCGGAAGGCGGCCGGGTCGTTCTCCTGGCCCGTCGGCCCGCCGGTGAGCGAGAGGGCGTACACCGGGTCGACCATGGCGCGGGCGGTGACGGTGGACGAGGCGACACAGGTGCCCTCACTGCCGTCGCCGCCCTGGGACCACTGCTGTGTGCCGAAACTCTGCAGGTCGGTGTTGACGTTGGCGCCGTTGCCCGGGTCGGTGCCCTCGTCCTTGAGGCTGTCCCCCTTGGTGACGAGCGGCGACAGGTGCTGCTGCAGCCACGCCGGGTCCTTGCCGTGGATCTTCCCGTCGAACGCCGCGATGTCGTCGACGCCGTGGCCCGCGGCGAGGGCCTTCATCAGGTACGCCTTCTCCTGCGGGGACGACGCGTGCGCCAGCAGGGTCTCCATCCGGGTCCGGTCGGCCGCCGAGAGCCTGTCCATGGCCCGGCCCGAGCGTTCCAGGTCGCCCGCGGTGAGGATCTCGTTGTAGTCGGCGGCACCGGCCGGGCCACTGGAGTCGGCGAGCATCAGCCGGTCCACCGCGGACAGTTCACCGGTGTGCATCTTCCCGGCGCGGGCCTCGGCCGCCCACTTGTTCAGATCGCGGGTCGCCGCACGGACGGCGTCGTCCGCGGCGACGGCCGCCTTGTGCATCAGGTCGACCCCGGCGGCGGCGACGGACCGGGCCGACGCGAGGGCCTTCTTCTCCTCGTCCGTCTCGATCATCCGGTCGAGGAAACCGTCCTTGCCACCGAGCTGCTGCTGCGCCTGCCGCATCCGGGAGCGGCCCTCGGTGTCCTGCTTCTGCGCGTCCGCGAGCGCGTCGGCCAGCGCGATCAGCGCCTTGGCGCCGCCCTCGAACGCCTCGGCCATCTTCGTCGCCGCCCGGCCCGCGGCACCCACCGCGTCGGAGGCGAGGACGCTGGTGTCACCCACCCACACCTCCGGCAGCCCCTTGCGGGCCACCTTGTGCACGCGGTCGTGCACGTCCCCGGCCTTGTCGACCTGGCCCCGGTAGCGCTTGCCCAGCGATTCCAGCGTCGCCGTGTCGCCCACCGGCGCGCAGGCGAACAGCGCGCCGTCGATCTGGTCGAGCAGATCGTTCTTGGACCCGGCCTTGGGAATGCTCTCGCACAGCCCGGCCAGCCAGGAGCGGCGGCCGGCGGGGGTGTCCGTGGGCAGCAGGGGCAGCCCGAAGAATCCGGTCATCGATCCGTCCTCAGTACCGCGACAGGGCCGACGGCCGGCCGGCGTGCGCCGGCATCGTGGTGACGTCGTTCCCGGCGGGCGCCGGCATCGTCGTGAGTCCCTCGGCGCCCACCCGCACCGCCTCGGCCCGGGTGCCGACGGCGTGGTCGCCGCCCGTGTACGCGCCCTTGGCGAGGCGCACCTTGCCCGCGAGTTCGTGCAGCGCCGACTCCAGCGTGGCCGCGTCGGTCTCCCAGGCCGCGGCGAAGGCGTTGAACGCCGCCGCCGACTCGGAGCCGCCCAGCGCGTCCTCGGTGTAGCACATGGCGGGGCTGACCGCCGCGCGGATGTGTCCCGCGTCGTCCCCGGCCCCGTCCAGTTCCTTCGCCTGCCCGGACATGCCGGACCTGACCGTGTAGCCGTCCGAAGACGCGCCCATCACGCTCCCCCGTTGCGATAGATCATGGCTGCGGGGGAGGCTAACACGCGTCTTTCGTACGAACGTCCACGTATCACAGGCCCCGCACCGGGCCGACACAGCATCCGCGCCCGGAGAGAGCAGGGGAGTCACCGACATGCCAGGCCGTGCCGAGCTCAAGCACCGCATCGTGACCCGCTTCCAGCGGTACCTCGCCAACCCGGTCAACCGGCGCCTGCCGTTCCAGACGCTCCTGGAGACCACCGGCCGCACCTCCGGGCTGCCCCGGCGGACCCCGGTCGGCGGGCGCCGGGTCGGCGACTCCTTCTGGCTGGTGTCGGAGTTCGGCCCGAAGTCGCAGTACGTGCGCAACATCATGGCCGACCCGGAGGTGCGCGTCCGTATCGCCGGCCGCTGGCACCGGGGCACCGCCCACCTCCTGCCCGAGGACGACGCCCGGGCCCGGCTGCGCGCCCTGCCCCGGTTCAACAGCGCGGCGGTACGGGCGTTCGGCACGGACCTGCTGACGGTACGGGTGGACCTGGCGGACTGAGCGTCAGCCCGGCCACACGAGGGCCTGCACCTCGCTGTAGGCGTGCAGGGCGTACACGCCGACGTCCCGGCCGACCCCGCTCTTCTTGAACCCGCCGAACGGCGCCTCCATGTTGCGGCCGACGGTGTTGACGCCGACACCGCCGGCCCGCAGCCGCCGCGCCACCCGGAAGGCCCTGGCCACGTCACCGGACCAGACGTAGTCGACGAGTCCGTAGTCGGAGTCGTTGGCGAGGGCCACCCCCTCCTCCTCGTCGTCGAAGGGGATCACCACGACGACGGGCCCGAAGATCTCCTCCCGGGCCACCCGCATGTCGTTGCCGCAGTCGGCGAGGAGGGTGGGAGCGACATAGAACCCCCGTTCCAGGGACGGACGTTCACCGCCGGTGACGACGACCGCCCCTTCCTTGCGGCCGAGTTCGACGTACGACTCCACGCGGGCCCGGTGCTCGGCGGAGATCACCGGCCCCACGACGGTGTCCGGCTCCCCCGGATCACCGACCTTCAACCGGGCGGCGTACCCGGCCAGTCGCTCCACCAGCCGGTCGTACACCCCGCGCTGGGCCAGCACCCGGGTGGGCGCGGTGCAGATCTGCCCGCTGTAGAAGGAGAACGTGGTGCCGATGCCGGCGACGGCCGAGCCGAGGTCGGCGTCGTCGAAGACGAGCGCCGCCCCCTTGCCGCCCAGCTCCATCAACTGGCGTTTCATGTCCCGTCCGCACACCTCGGCGATGCGCCGGCCGACGGACGTGGAACCGGTGAAGCTGACCATGTCGACGTCGTCGCAGGCCACCGCCGCCTCGCCCACCGCAGTGTCCCGGCCGGAGACGACGTTCACCACGCCCGGCGGCACCCCGGCCGCCTCCAGCGCCTCGGCCATCCGGTAGACCGAGAGGGGGTCCTGCGGAGCGGGCTTGACCACCACCGTGTTGCCCATGGCCAGGGCCGGGGCGACCTTGCCCGCCGGATTGGCCCACGGGTTGTTGTACGAGGTGACGCACGTGACCACGCCGACGGGCTGCCGCACCGCCAGGGCGCCCATCACACCGGCCCTGCCCATCGGCCCCGCCTCGTTGATCTGCGGGACCACGGCCCACTCGGCGGGCTCCACCGCGGCGTACCGGCGGAAGCGGGCCGCGGCCACCCCGACCTGCATCGCGCGGGCGGTCCCGGCCGTCGCGCCGGTCTCCGCCCGGGCGAGGTCGGCGTACGGCTCCAGGGAGTCCCGGATGATGCCCGCCGCCCGGGCCAGCACCGCCGCCCGTTCCTCCGGCCGGGTCCGCGACCACGGCCCGAACGCCTCGCGGGCCGCCGCGCAGGCCGCCCGCACCTGCTCCGGTGAGGCCTCCGGCGCCCAGCCGACGGTCCCCTCGGTGGCCGGATCGGTCACCGGGTAGTGCCCGCCGTCCGGTTCGGTCCACTCCCCGCCGACGAACAGCCGCTGCCCCTCGCTCACCGGGTGCTCACCGTCCGCGTGTCCCGTCCGGACCGCAGCACCCGGCCCGGTACGGCACCGGTCACCACGTCGTCCCGGATCGCCTCGACTCCGTTGACCCACACCGCGCGCACCCCGATCGCCCGGGAGTCCAGCCGAGGGCTGTCGCCCGGCAGGTCGTGCACCAGCCGGGCCTGCCCCGCGTCGATCCGCTCGGGGTCGAGGAGCACGAGGTCCGCGTGCCAGCCCTCCCGCACCCGCCCCCGCTCGCGCAGCCCGAACAGCCGCGCCGGGTCGTCGGTCAGCATCTTCACGGCCTGTTCCAGACCGACCAGCTTCCGGCCGCGCAGACAGTCCCCGAGGAACCGGGTGGTGTACGGCGCCCCGCACATCCGGTCCAGGTGGGCGCCCGCGTCGGAGCCGCCCAGCAGCACGTCCTCGTGCTGCCAGGTCTCCGCGCGCAGCTTCCAGGAGGCGGGGTCGTTGTCGCTCGGCATCGGCCACAGCACCGTGCGCAGTTCGTCCTCGGCGCAGATCTCCACCAGGCACTGGAACGGGTCCTGCCCGCGCTCGGCGGCGACGTCCCGCACGACCCGGCCGGTCAGACCGTGGTTGGCCTCGCTGTAGGTGTCCCCGATGACGTACCGGCCGAAGTCCGCGAGCCGCCGGAAGACACCCGCCTCCTTGGACCGGGCCCGCCGCAGCAGCTCCGCCCGGACCTCCGCGTCCCGCAGCCTCGCGATCCGTTCGGGCACGGGCAGCCCGAGGACCGGCCCCCAGCCGGGGATCAGGTTCAGGGCGCAGAAGGTGCCGAGGGACATGTTCATCGGGGTGAGGATCGGCATGGTCAGGGCCACGATGCGACCGTGGGCCTTCCGTGCCCGTTCGCTCGCGCCGAGCTGCCGGGGCACGCGCTCCGGGACGGCCGCGTCGACGGTCAGGACGTTCCAGTTCAGCGGCCGTCCGGCGGCCGCGCTCATCTCCACGAGGAGATCGATCTCGGCGTCGCTGAACTGGTCGAGGCAGCCGGCGACGATCGCCTCGATCTGCGTGCCCTCGTGCTCCCCGACGGCCCGCGCGAGCGCCAGCAGCTCCGCCGGTTCGGCGTACCGGGACGCCACGGGCCGCCCGTCCCCGTCCGCGTGGGTGCTGGACTGCGTGGTGGAGAGTCCCCAGGCACCGGCGTCCATGGCCTCGTGCAGCAGCGCGACCATGGCCTCCAGCTGCCGCCGGCTCGGCTGCCCCCCGACGGCGTCCGGGCCCATGACGTACCGCCGGAGCGCGCAGTGCCCCACCATGAAACCGGCGTTGACCGCGATCCGCCCGTCGAGGGCGTCCAGGTACTCCCCGAACCCGTGCCAGCTCCACGGCGCGCCCTCCTCCAGGGCCACCAGGGACATGCCCTCCACCTTGGACATCATCCGGCGGGTGTAGTCGGCGTCCTCGGGGCGGTCGGGGTGCAGGGGCGCGAGGGTGAAGCCGCAGTTGCCGGCGGCGACGGTGGTCACGCCGTGGTTGAGGGAGGGGGTGGCGTACGGGTCCCAGAACAGCTGGGCGTCGTAGTGGGTGTGCGGGTCGACGAAGCCGGGGGTGAGGACGAGGCCGTGCGCGTCCTCGGTGGTGCGGGCCTCCCCGGTGATCCGGCCGACGGCGGCGATCCGGCCGTCGCGGATGCCGACGTCGGCGGTGCGGGCGGGGGCGCCGGTGCCGTCGACGACCGTCGCGCCCTTGATGACGTGATCGAACATGGGGCCTCCTTCCCGGCCGGGACCGGCGGCGCTCACACGGCGGCCCGGAACCGCGAGGTCCGGTGCACGGGGTCGGTGTCGATCCGGGGAATCACGTGCTCCCCGATCAGCCGGATCGTCTGCAGCGTCTCCTCCTTCGGCACCCCGACCGGCAGCCCGAAGCTCAGCTGGTCGGCGCCGGCCTGCTCCCAGCGCTTGCACTGGCGCACGACCTCGTCCGGGTCCCCGCAGATCAGCAGCTCCTCCTCGATGAGCAGCTCCACGAACTCGGGGGTGTACGGGGGCAGCGTCTCCGGCCACACCGGGAACCCCTCGGGCCGCGGGAACGTGTCGTGGTACCGGAAGACCAGCGAGGGCAGGTAGTGCAGCCCGCCGTTGACGGCGATCTCGATCGCCTCCGCGTGCGTCGGCGCACAGATCGCGGTCGTCGTCACCATCACGTTGTCGTTGACGAAGTCGCCGATCGGCTCCGCGTCCACGACCGCCGTCTTGTACTGCTCCAGCACCCACTCCATGTCGGAGACCTTCTGGATGCTGAAGCCGAGCACGCCGAGCCCCTTCTTCGCGGCCATCGCGTAGGAGGGCGGCGAACCGGCCGCGTACCACATCGCCGGGTGCGACTTCCCGTACGGCTTCGGGAGCACCTTGCGCGGCGGAAGCTGCCAGTGCTTGCCCTGGAAGCCCTCGTACTCGTCCTGGAGCCACATCTTGGGGAACTCGGCGACGGTCTCCTCCCAGATCTCCTTGGTGTGGTTCATGTCGGTGATGCCCGGCAGGAAGCCGAGGATCTCGTGGCTGCCCGCGCCCCGGCCGCTGCCGAACTCGAAGCGGCCCTCGCTGAGGTGGTCGAGCATGGCGACCTTCTCGGCCACCTTCACGGGGTGGTTGACCTGGGCGAGCGGGTTGAAGATGCCCGACCCCAGGTGGATCCGCTCGGTCGCGTGGGCGAGGTAGCCGAGGAAGACGTCGTTGGCGGACAGGTGCGAGTACTCCTCCAGGAAGTGGTGCTCGGAGGCCCAGGCGTACTTGAAGCCGGACTTGTCCGCCTGGATGACGTACTCGGTCTCCTCCATCAGCGCCTTGTGCTCGGCGAGCGGGTCGGTCTCGGCACGCTTGCCCACGTATCCCTGTACAAAGAGCCCGAATTCCACGGCGGTTCACCGTCCCAGTTTTTCTGACGCTCCGTCAGTTCTTGGCTGTCGGCCGACTGTCGCACCGGCCGCCGCGACCGTCAATAGCTGACGGTCAGTCAGATAACGCTGACCCCGGCGAGCCAGCCGCCGTCGATCACGAACGGCTGGCCGGTGATGTACGAGGAGTCGTCCGAGGTGAGGAAGAGGGCGAGCCGGGCCACCTCCTCCGGCTGTCCGACCCGGCCCAGCGGCACGAGCTTGCGGTACAGCTGGTCCAGGGCCCGGCTCATCTCCTCCGGGTCGGCGTCCGGGTCCAGCCGTGCCGGGTTGGACATGGCGGTGTCGATGGCGCCGGGGCAGATGGCGTTGACCCGGATCCTGCGGGCGGCCAGCTCCAGCGCGGCCACCCGCGTCAGCCCGAGCACCGCGTGCTTGGTCGCCGCGTACGTCCCCACGGCGGCCATGCCCGTCAGGGCCGTGTACGACGCGGTGTTCACGATCGTGCCGCCGTCGTCGAGCTCGGGCGCCACCGTCTTCATGCCCAGGAAGCAGCCGACCTGGTTGACCTGCACGACCTGCATGAACTCGTCCAGCGGGGTGTCCACCAGGGCGTTGAACCGCAGGATGCCCGCGTTGTTGACCAGCCCGTCGAGCCGCCCGTACTCGCGCTTGGCGGCCCGCACGGCGTCCCGCCAGCCCTCCTCCGTGCCCACGTCGAGGTGCACGTACAGCGCGTCTATCTCCCCGGCCAGCGCCTCCCCCTGCTCGTCCAGCACGTCGGCGACGACCACCCGGGCACCCTCCGCCCGGAAGAGCCGCGCCTCCTGCTCGCCCTGCCCGCGCGCCGCCCCGGTGACGATGACGACCCGCCCGTCCAGCTTGCCCATGCCGGCTCCTCCTGCTCAGTCCAGCCGGGGCGCGACCTCGGCCCCGAACACGCCGATCTGCTCGATCAGTTCGGCCCGGCTCCGGCTGCGGAACCGCACCTGGATCTGGTCCACGCCCATCGCCCGGTACGCCCGCAGCGACTCGGCGATCTCCTCCGGGGTGCCGGTGAGGGTGCGCCTTCCGACGTCCCAGCCGGCCCGGCCGACGTACAGCGGTTCGGCGAGGGCGCCCACGGTGAAGGGCCCCTCGACGCCGTGCTCGGCCCGCAGCGCCCGGATCCGCGCGATCTGCGCGGGCAGCCGCTCCCGCGGGTTCCCCTGCGGCAGCCATCCGTCGCCCTTGAGCGCCGCCCGGCGGACGGCGGCGGGCGACGAGCCGCCCACCCACACGGGCACGGACGGCTGCGTGGGGCGGGGCCGCTGGCCGAGGCCGGAGAAGTCGTGGAACTTGCCGTGGTGCTCGGGGAACTCCTCGGGGCCGAGGGCGGCGCGCAGGGCGTCGATGCTCTCGTCGAGCACGGCACCCCGCCGCGCGAAGTCCACCCCCAGCGCCTCGAACTCCTCCCGCACGTGCCCGGCGCCGACGCCCAGGACCAGCCGCCCGCCGGAGAGATGGTCGAGGGTGGCGTACTGCTTGGCGGAGAGCAGCGGGTGGCGCAGCCCGACCACGGCCACATGGCTGAGCAGCCGGACGCGTGCGGTCACGGCGGCGAGATGGGCGAGGGTGGCGACCGGGTCGTACCAGACCGTGCTCATCGCCTCGGCCAGCCGGCGCGGTACGCCCACGTGGTCGCAGACGGCCAGGTAGTCGAACCCGGCGTCCTCCACGGCCCGGGCGACCGCGACCAGGTCCGCCGGCCCGGCCGCGGCCTCCCACGCCTCCGTGTACAGGGTGCTCTGCGACTGGACGGGCAGCTGGATGCCGTAGGCGAGCGTCACGCCGACCCCTTCCAGAGCCCGTCCTCGGTCAGCCCCAGCAGCTCGATGGCGTTGCCCCGGACGATCCGCTCGACCACGTCGGCCGGCAGGTGGCCCATCTGCGCCTCGCCGACCTCGCGGGACTTGGGCCAGGTGGAGTCGGAGTGCGGGTAGTCGGTCTCGTACAGGACGTTCCGGACGCCGATGGAGTCCAGGTTCCGCAGCCCGAAGGCGTCGTCGAAGAAGCAGCCGTACACGTGCTCGGCGAACAGCTCGGACGGCGGCCGGCGGACCTTGTCGGCGACCCCGCCCCAGGCCCGGTTCTCCTCCCACACGACGTCGGCGCGTTCGAGGATGTACGGGATCCAGCCGATCTGCCCCTCGGCGTACATCACCCGCAGCCCCGGGAAGCGCTCGAACTTGCCGCTCATCAGCCAGTCGACCATCGAGAAGCAGCAGTTGGCGAAGGTGATGGTGGACCCCACGGCGGGCGGGGCGTCCGCGGAGGTGGAGGGCATCCGGCTGCTGGAGCCGATGTGCATGGCGACGACCGTGCCGGTCTCGGCGCAGGCGGCGAGGAACGGGTCCCAGTCGTCGGTGTGGACGGAGGGCAGGCCGAGGTGGGGGGGTATCTCGGAGAAGGCGACGGCCCGGACGCCGCGCGCGGCGTTGCGCCGCACCTCCTCGGCCGCCAGCCGGGCGTCCCACAGGGGTATGAGGGTGAGCGGCACGAGTCGCCCGCGCGCCTTCGGACCGCACCACTCCTCGACCATCCAGTCGTTGTAGGCGCGCACGCAGAGCAGGGCGAGTTCACGGTCCCGCGCCTCGGTGAAGGTCTGCCCGCAGAAGCGGGGGAAGGTCGGGAAGCACAGGGCGGACTGGACGTGGTTGACGTCCATGTCGGCGAGCCGGGCGGCCACGTCGTACGAACCCGCGCGCATCTGCTGGTAGGTGATGACCTCCAGACGGATCTCCTCCCGGTCGTAGCCGACGGCGGTGTCCAGACGGGTGAGCGGGCGGTGCAGGTCCTCGTAGACCCACCAGTCGCCGACGGGGCCGTCGGTGCTGCCGGGATCGCCCATGACGGGCTTGAAGCGCCCGCCCAGGAAGGTCATCTCCTTCAGCGGGGCGCGCACGATCCGGGGCCCGACGTCCAGGTACTTCTTCGGCAGCCGGTCCTGCCAGACGGTGGCGGGCTCCACGGTGTGGTCGTCGACGGAGATGATCAGCGGGAACTGTGTGGTCTCCATGCCGTTCACGGTAGCGCCGATCTGACGACCCGTCAGCTAATGACGAACGGCCGACGGATGCGAAGAGGGTGTGAACGCCTTGTGCACCGATGCATACCGGCCTGTGATCGGCGTCTCCCACGGCTGACGCAACTGCCCGGAACAAGGCAAACTGACGGGGTTGTTCATGATGCCGAGGGGGGCGAACGCATGGACGGTGGGCCGCGAGTACCTGAGCAGCGGCGTACCGGCTCCGTGGCCGGGGCCGAAGCCGGCGCCGCCACGGAGCCGGACGCGCTGCGCTTCAGCGTGCTCGGTCCGGTGCGGGCCTGGCGCGGCGCGGAGGCGCTGAACACCGGCTCCCCCCAGCAGCGCGCCCTGCTGGCCGCCCTGCTGCTGCGCGAGGGCCGTACGGCGACGGCGGCGGAGCTGATCGACGCGCTGTGGGGCACCGAGCCGCCGTCCCAGGCGCTGGCCGCGCTCCGCACGTACGCCTCCCGGCTGCGCAAGGTGCTGGACCCCGGCGTCCTGGTCAGCGAGTCCGGCGGCTACGCCGTACGCCGGCTGCGCGAGGGCGCCCTCGACCTGGCCGCGGCCCAGGAGCTGGCCACGGAGGCGGAGAAGGCACGCGGCGCCGGGGACCTCCGGCACGCCCGTGAGGCCCTCGGCCGCGCCCTGGACCTGTGGGACGGCGAACCGCTCGCGGGCGTGCCCGGACCGTACGCGGAGGCGCAGCGGGCCCGGCTGGAGGAATGGCGCCTGGGCCTGCTGGAGTCCCGCCTGGACATGGACCTGGAACAGGGCTGCCACGCGGAGGCGGTGTCGGAGCTGACGGCACTGACCGCCGCCCACCCGCTCCGTGAGCGCCTGCGCGAACTGCTCATGCTGGCCCTGTACCGCGGCGGGCGGCAGGCGGAGGCGCTGGCGGTGTACGCCGACACCCGCCGCCTCCTCGCCGAGGAGCTCGGCGTGGACCCGCGCCCGGGCCTCAGCGAACTCCAGCAGCGCATCCTCCAGGCGGACCCGGTGCTGCTCGAGCCCTCCGCCCCGGCGGCGGAGCCCGCGGCGGCTCCCGTGCGCCCGGCACAACTCCCCGCTTCCGTTCCGGACTTCACGGGCCGTGCGGCCTTCGTGAACGAACTGAGCGAGGTGCTGTCCTCCGCCTCCGAGACCGAGGGCCGGGTGATGGCCGTCTCGGCACTGGCCGGCATCGGCGGCGTCGGCAAGACGACGCTCGCGGTGCACGTGGCCCACCGGGCCCGCACCGCCTTCCCCGACGGCCAGCTGTACGTCGACCTCCAGGGCGCGGGCCCGCGCCCCGCCGAACCGGAGACGGTCCTCGGCTCCTTCCTCCGCGCCCTCGGTACGGCCGACTCGGCCGTACCGGACTCGCTGGAGGAGCGGGCGGCCCTGTACCGCTCGGTGCTGGACGGCCGCCGGGTCCTGGTCCTGCTCGACAACGCGAAGGACGCGGCCCAGGTACGGCCCCTGCTGCCCGGCACGGAGGGCTGCGCGGCCCTGGTCACCTCCCGGGTGCGGATGCTCGACCTGGCCGGCGCGCACCTGGTCGACCTGGACGTGATGTCCCCCGACGAGGCGCTGGCGCTGTTCACGAAGATCGTGGGCGAGGAACGGGTGGCGGCGGAGCGCGAGGCCGCTCTGGACGTGGTGGCGGCCTGCGGCTTCCTGCCCCTGGCGATCCGTATCGCGGCGTCGCGCCTCGCGGCCCGCCGCACCTGGACGGTCTCCGTCCTCGCGGCCAAGCTCGCGGACGAGCGCCGCCGGCTGGACGAGCTCCAGGCGGGCGACCTGGCCGTGAAGGCCACGTTCGAGCTGGGCTACGGCCAGCTCGAACCGGCCCAGGCGCGCGCGTTCCGGCTGCTCGGCCTCGCCGACGGCCCGGACATCTCCCTGGCCGCCGCGGCCGCGGCCCTCGACCTGCCGGCGGAGGACACGGAGGACCTGCTGGAGTCCCTGGTCGACACGTCCCTCCTGGAATCGGCGGCCCCCAGCCGCTACCGCTTCCACGACCTGGTCCGCCTCTACGCGCGATCCTGCGCCGACCGCGACGAACAGCCCCCCAGCGAACGGGGCGCGGCGATGTCGCGCCTGCTGGACTTCTATCTGGCGACGACGGCCGATGTCTACGCGATCGAGCGGCCCGGGGATCGCCTGGTGAACGACCTGGAGCCGACCAGGCACCCGGGCCTGCGCTTCGCGGAGGCGACGGCAGCACTCGACTGGCTGTACACCGAAGCGGCACCCCTTCTGGCCTGCGTGCGGCAGTCGGCAGGGACGGAGCGGCTGCGGCGCGGCGTCGACCTGCTGTGGGCGGCAAAGGACCTGACCGAGTCCGGTGCGTACTCCCGCCAGTACGAGATGACGGCCAGGTCGATGTGTGAGGCCACCCGGACGGTGGGGGACGCTCGTGCCGAGGGCCGGGCGCGCACCGTTCTGACCGACGTCCTGCTGGTGTCGGGGCGCATCCAGCCGGCGGAGGACGAAGCGCGGACCGCGATGCGCCTGGCGGAGGGCGAGGGTGACTCGACGGCTGCCAGTTGGGTGGCGAACAACCGAGGGCTGATCTGCCTCTACCAGCGGCGGTACACGGACGGTAGGGCGTACTTCGACCAGGCCATCGAGGGTTTCAGGGCCGCTGGCAACCGCCCCGGGGAGGCCTCCGCCCTGTCCAATCTGTCGCGGGCGCACTTGGGCGCGGGCGACACCGCCGAGGCGGTCGAGATCGCCATGCGCGGGCTGGGCGTGTACCTCAGCCTCGGCCGGACCATGCGGCTGGCCAACGGGCACTTCGCCGTGGGCGTGGCGCTGTCCCACGCCGGGCGGCACGACGAGGCGCTTTCCCAGTACGCCGAGGCGCAGGCCATTTTCAGCGATCACCGTCAGCGGCTGTGGGAGGGGACGACCAACTTCCGCATCGCCGAGGTGCACATGGCCACCCATTACGCGCCCCAGGCAGCCCAGCATGCCGAACAGGCCCTTGCGCTGGGGTGCATCGGCGGTGACCGGATGCGCGGCAACGTTCTGACGCTCCTGGGCCGGGCCCTCTCCGCCTTGGGGCAGGTCGACCGTGCGCAGGCCTGTTGGCGGGAGGCCCTTAACCTCTACGAACAGCAGGGCGCGGCGGAAGCGGAGGACGTGCGCGCGCTGCTCTCTCCGGCCACTGCGGCATAGGCGGCTCTCCGGCCGGGCCGCTCGAGGGCGTTCAGCATTCGTTTATCCGCGCAAGGCACGCTCTTATCAGTCAGACCATCGCGTCGGGGGGCAGATGGTCCGCCGGGGCCGGCCGGTAGTGTGCGGCTCCGATACGCCCGTCCGGCAGCCCTCGGGGGAGCTTCCGGGCGGGCGTTCACGACTCGTCACCACAGCGAAGGAAGCAAGATGAGCGACACCAAGAAGGACGCCGCAGCGAAGCCGCTGGACAACCACATGCCCAGCGAGCCGGCCACCGACGAGACCGTCACCACGCTCGACAACCACATGCCTTCCGAGCCGTCGGCTGATGCCATCAAGACGATGGACAACCACATGCCGGCCCCGCCGGCCCTGGACCTCGATCGCAAGTAAGCCACCACCCCGACGGGGATCGGCCGCGGCGGCGCGGAGGGGGAGCCGTCGCGGCCGAGGTGTGTCCGGGGCCGGGGGACCGTTCCGCCGGTCCCGGCCTCAGCGTGCCCGTGACCCGCTCCCCCGCAGTACCCCCTTCACGACCTTCCCGCTCGCGTTCCGGGGGAGTTCGGGGACGAACTCCACCGCTCTCGGGACCTTGTAGTTGGCCATCTCCCGGCGGGACCAGGCGATCAGGTCGTCGGCGGTGAGGGAGGCGTCGGGTCTGCGGACCACGAAGGCCTTGCCGACCTCTCCGAGGCGGGCGTCCGGGACGCCGATCACCGCCACGTCGGCCACGTCGGGGTGCAGGCCGAGCAGTTGCTCGATCTCGGCGGGGTAGGCGTTGAAGCCGCCGACGATGAACATGTCCTTGATGCGGTCGGTGATGCGCAGGTTGCCCTCGGCGTCGAGGACGCCGACGTCGCCCGTGCGCAGCCAGCCGTCGGCGGTGACCGCCTCCGCGGTGGCGGCCGGGTCGGCCCAGTAGCCGCGCATGACGTTGAAGCCGCGCACCAGCACCTCGCCGGGTGTGCCGGGCGGCACCCGGCCGCCCCGGGCGTCGGCGACCCGCACCTCCGTGCCGGGGATCGCCCGGCCGGACGTCGAGGCGATCACCGAGGGGTCGTCGCCGCGCCGGCACATCGTGACGATGCCGCTCGCCTCGGAGAGGCCGTAGGCGGTGAGGACCGTGCCGATGCCGAGTTCGCCGCGCAGGCGTTCCACCAGGCGGAGGGGGACCACGGCCGCTCCGGTGACGACCAGCCGGAGGGCCGAGAGGTCGTGGGCGCCGCGGGCCGGGTGGTCCAGGAGGGACTGGTGGAGGGTCGGCGGGCCCGGCAGGACCGATATCCGCTCCGCCTCGATGTTCGCCAGTGCCGTGTCCACGTTGAACACCGGCTGCGGGATCATCGCCGCCCCGCGCATCAGACAGGCGATCACACCGGCCTTGTAGCCGAAGGTGTGGAAGAAGGGGTTCACGATCAGGTAGCGGTCGGTGGCGCGCAGGCCGGCGAGCTCGGCCCAGATCTCGTACGCGCGCAGGGTCTGGGCGTGGGTGATCATCGCACCCTTGGGGCGGCCCGTCGTACCCGAGGTGAAGACCATGTCCGAGAGGTCCGTGCCGCACAACTCCGCCTCCCGAGAGCGGACTTCGGCCGCCGTCACCTCCTCGCCCGCCGCCAGGAAGTCCTTCCAGGTGCGGAAGTCCGGCGGTGCGTCGCCGGAGAGGACCACCACCTGTTCGAGGTCCGGCAGGCCGGGCAGCGGGCCCCGGCCGTCGGGCACCCCCTCGCCGGCCGCCCTCCGCAGCGAGGCCACGTACGACGTACCGAGGAACGTGCCCGTGACGAACAGCAGCCGGGTCCCGCTGCGGCGCAGCACGTCGGCGGCCTCGGTGCCCTTGAAGCGGGTGTTCAGCGGCACCAGCACCGCGCCCGCCGACACGGCGCCGAGCGCGGCCACGATCCAGTCGAGGGAATTGGGCGCCCACACGGCCACGCGGTCGCCCCTGGCCACCCCGCGGGCCAGGCAGGCCGCCGCGGCGCGTTCGATCCGGGCGCCGAGTTCGGCGTACGTGATCCTCGTCCGGCCCTCGACCACGGCCTCGGCGTCCGCGTACCGCTCGGCCGCGGACCGCACCAGTCGCGGGACGGTGCCCCAGTCACTCACAGCAGACCTCCCCGTGGCCCCACGTAGCTGACTGACCGTCAGATTAGCGGTAACCTGACGCACTGTCAGGAGAGGGGGCCTCGCATGGCAGGAACGGGACTCAAGGACGCCACCGCCGTCGTCGGCATAGGACAGACCGCCTTCGCCAAGCATCTTCCGGAGGACGAGCGGACGCTCGCCTGCCGGGCGGTGCTCGCCGCGCTCGACGACGCCGGGATCGCACCCGGCGAGGTCGACGCCCTGGCCTCCTACACCATGGAGGAGACCGACGAGGTGGAGCTGGCGAAGGCGGTCGGCTTCGGCGATCTGACCTACTTCGGCAAGGTGGGGTACGGCGGCGGCGGCTCCTGCGCCACCGTCGCCCATCTGGCCGCCGCCATCGCCGCCGGGCAGGCCACGGTGGGCGTGGCCTGGCGGTCCCGCAAACGGGGCAGCGGGCCCCGGCCGTGGACCAGTACGGCCGTCCAGCTGCCCACACCGGCGCAGTGGACACGGCCCTTCGGGCTGCTGCGGCCGGCGGACGAGATCGCCATGCTGGCCCGCCGGTACATGCACGAGTACGGCGCCACCCGCGACCACCTGTTCAACGTCGCCCTGGCCTGTCGCAACCGGGCCAACCAGAACCCGGCGGCCGTCATGTACGAACGGCCCCTGACCCGCGAGATGTACATGACGTCCCGGTGGATCAGCGAGCCGCTGTGCCTGTTCGACAACTGCCTGGAGACCGACGGGGCCCTCGCCTGCGTGGTGGTCTCCAAGGAGCGGGCGCGGGACTGCCGGCAGCGGCCGGTGTACGTGCACTCCGTCGCCCAGGGCCTGCCCGCCCAGCACCACGGCATGGTCAACTACTGGAACGACGACCCGCTCACCGGTCCCGCCTGGACCGCCGCCCGGCACCTGTGGAAGCAGGCGGACCTCACCCCGGACGACGTGGACGTGGCGCAGATCTACGACGCGTTCACCGCGCTGATCCCGCTCTCCCTGGAGGGCTACGGCTTCTGCGCGCGCGGGGAGGGAGGCGCCTTCACCGAGCAGGGCGCCCTGGAGATCGGCGGGCGGCTGCCGGTGAACACCGGGGGCGGCGGGCTCAGCGAGGCCTACGTGCACGGCTTCAACCTCATCAACGAAGGGGTGAAGCAGCTGCGCGGCACCAGCACCGCGCAGGTCCCCGGCGCCGCCACCTGCCTGGTCACGGCGGGCGAGGGCGTGCCCACCTCCGCGCTTCTGTTGAGGAGTTGACCCGCCATGCTCACTCCGGTCACCGACGCCGACGGCGCCCCCTTCTGGGAGTACGCGGCCCGGGGCGAACTGCGCGTCCAGGCCTGCGCCGACTGCGGCGAGCTCCGGTTCCCGCCCCGGCCCTGCTGCCCCCACTGCCAGTCCTTCGCGAGCGAGTGGCGGCCGGTGTCGGGGCGCGGGCGGGTGTGGTCGTACGTGGTGCCGCATCCGCCGCTGCTGCCCGACTACGCGGCGCAGGCGCCGTACAACGTGGTCCTCGTGGAGCTGGAGGAGGCCCCGCGGATCCGGCTGGCCGGCAACCTGGTCACCGGGCCGGGGGCGCCGCTCGGCTCCCTCGCCCCGGGCCGGATCCGGATCGGCGCCCGGGTGCAGGTGGTGTTCTCCGGCGGACTGCCGCAGTGGGTGCTCGCGTGAACACCGTGCGCCTCGACGTCGACGAGGACAGCGCGGTCGCCGTCGTCACGCTGGACCGGCCCGCGCGGCTGAACGCCGTCGACCTGGAGATGGTGGCGGAACTGACGGACGTGTGGCGGAAGTTGCGGTTCGACGACTCGGTGCGGGCGGTGGTGCTGACCGGGGCCGGGGAGCGCGCGTTCTGCACGGGCATCGACCGGGACGCGGTGGTACCGCAGCCGTCGTCGCCGTACATGCAGGACGATCCGCTGCTGGGGCTGGGGCCGAAGGCGAACGGCCTGTGGAAGCCGGTCGTGGCCGCCGTGCGCGGGATGGCGTGCGGGGGCGCGTTCTATCTCCTCGGCGAGAGCGAGTTCGTCGTCGCCGACACCACGGCCACGTTCTTCGACCCGCACACGACGTACGGGATGGTCAGCGCCTACGAGTCGGTGCTCATGGCGCAGCGGATGCCGTACGGGGAGGTCGCGCGGATGGTGCTGATGGGGACGGCCGAGCGGATCTCCGCGCGGCGGGCCCACGACATCGGGCTGGTCTCGCAGCTCACCGCGGAGGGCGAGGCCCTGGCGGAGGCGGTGCGCTGTGCCGCCGTCATCGCCTCGCACCCCCCCGAGGGGGTGCAGGGGACCGTGCGGGCGCTGTGGGCGGCCGAGGAGGCGGCGCGTGCGCAGGCGTTCGCGCAGGCGCCGCATCTGATCGCGCTGGGCAACCTGCCGCCCGAGCGGCAGGCCGAGCTGTTCGCCGCCCGCCGACCCGCGTTCGAGGTGCGTTAGGAGCTGACGTCCGCCTCCGGTTCCGCCTCGCAGTGGTCGACCTTCAGCCGGAGGCGGTCGCCGACCGGCACCCGGGTGGTCGCCGTGCCCCTGGCGGGCACCTCGACGGTGTAGGAGGAGTTGTTCAGGATCTGGGTGCCCTGGTCGTCGTAGAAGAGGACGTGGGCCTGGAACTCGGCCTCGCGGCCGTTCGGGTTCGAGATCTCGACCGTGGCGTACGGCTTCTTCGCGGTCGCGCAGGCGACCAGCTTCGCCGTCCCGTCCTTCAGCGCCCTGCCGCTCGTCGCGGAGGAGGTGGCGGTGGCCCGGTGGGTGGGGCGCCGGCCGTAGTTCCTCCCGCCGGTGCTTCCAGTCGTCCCGGAGCCGCCCGTCGCGCTGCTTCCGGCGGTCGTACCGCCGCTGCCGTAGGAGCCGTCGTCCGAGTCGTCGTCGTACGTCCCGCCGCCCGAGGTGGACGAGGACGAGCTGTCGTGGTCCTGGTGGGAGCTGCTGCAACCGCCCCCGCCGCCTCCGTGGCGGCCGTGGTGGCCCCGCGAGAATCCGCTGAGACTGAGGACCACGAGGGTCAGTACGGCCGTGTACCTGAGCGCGCGCGTCCGTGTTTGCAGGTGCATGCCATCACCATAGCCAGCGGCGGCCGGCCGTGTACCGCCTGGCGGGGAACGGTCACCAAAGGTAGCGTCGGCCCTGCGACGGCCGCCGTCCGGAGCCCTTCCGTGCGACCGGTACGGCGGCCGTCACGCTCGCCTCAGCCGGTCCGTGCCGTGCCCGTGCCCTTCTCCGCGTCCAGCGCGTAGACGCACCGGTCCTTGCTGCACGCGTACACCACACCGTCCTTGACCACCGGGGAGCCGGTGATCTCGCCCCCCGTCGCCAGCTTCCAGCGCAGCCGGCCGTCGTCGGCCTTCAGGGTGTACAGCAGGTGGTCGGTGGAACCGAAGTGGATGCGGCCTTCGGCCACCGCCGGCGCGCCCACGACGTCGCCGCCGGCCTGGAAGCGCCACTTGGGCGTGCCGGTGACCGCGTCCAGGGTGTAGAGGCCCTTGCCGCTGCCGACGTGCACGTGCCCGCCGGCCACCAGGACCGGTTCGACGGAGGAGCGGGACTCGGTGGCGATGCGCCAGCGGTCGCGGCCGTCGGCGGCGTCGAGGGCGTAGACCGTGCCGAGGTAGTCGGCGAGGTAGACCCCGCCGCCGGTGACGGCCGGGCCGGGGGCGAAGGCCGGCGGGCTGAGGAAGACCGCGGGGGCCTCGAAGTGCCAGCGCACCATGCCGCCGGCCGCCTCGATGGCGAGGACGCGGGTGCCGGCGGAGATGTAGACGTAGCCGTCGTCGGCCGGGTTCAGGCGTACCGGGACGCCGCCGCAGGAGGCCGCGTCACCGATGGGGTACGACCAGCGCTCCTCGCCGGTGCGGGCGTCCAGGGCGCGCAGCCGGGCGTCCTGCCAGACGTAGACCGTGCCGTCGTGGACGAGCGGGCCCGCCTCGGGGGACTCGAAGTCGGTCTGGCAGCCGCTGATCTCCCACAGCTTCTGCCCGCCCGTGGCGTCCCAGGCCTGGACGCCGCCGCCGCGGGTGCCGGTGACGACCGTGCCGCGGTCGGCCGTCAGGGAGTACACCCAGGCGTCCGTGGACAGCCGCCACAGGTCGGCGCCCTCGCGGGCGTCCAGGGCGAACAGGGTCGGGCCGTCGGACGCGTGGATACGGCCGTCCGCCACCGCCATCGACCAGGCCACGTCCCGCGTCTTGAAGCGGCGGCGGCCGGTGCCCACGTCCAGGGCGTGCACCTCGAAGGAGGTGACGTAGACGAGGTCGCCGTCGACGGCGGGAGTGCCCCAGACGTCGTTGGACATGCGGAACCGCCAGGGCCGCCAGCCGCTCGCCGTCTCCGGGGGCATGGGCGGGGCGGGCGGTACGGCGGGGTCGGCGCCGGCCACGCCGGGGCGCGGACGGGACCAGCTGGCGACCAGGCCGGCCTCCGGCGGGGGCGCCTTGACGGCGGCGGCGCGCGCGTCGGCGACCCGGGGCCCGGGGCCGATGGGCACCTTGGCGCCGGCCAGTTGCACCGGGCCGGTACCGGGGGCGCCGACCGGCACGGGGGCCGGGCCCGGGGGGTCGTACGGGGGCGGCGGGGGCACGGCCGCGCGGCCGCCGCTGCGGGGGCCGGGCGCGGTGGCCGGGGCGGGCTTGATCGCCGGACGGCCGCCGCGGCGGGACTCGATGAGGCCGACGGCCTTCTCGGGCAGCCAGGCGGACGCGGTGCCGCTGTCGTCGGAGCCGGAGCCGAAGAGGTGCGGGGCGAGCTGCGCCTGGAGGTCGGCGGGGTTGGGCCGGCCGGTGGCCTCCATCTGCATGCAGGACTCGATCAGGGGGCGCAGCTCGTCCGGCAGGCCGGTGAGGTCCGGGCCCTCGCGGAGCAGCATGAAGACGGTCTCGACCGGGTTGGCGCCGTGGAAGGGCGGGTGGCCGGTGGCGGCGAAGACCAGCATCGAGCCCAGCGAGAAGACGTCGCTGGCGCCGGTGACGCTGCGGGAGTCCTTGGCCTGCTCGGGTGACATGTAGGCGGGGGTGCCGACGGCCACGTTGGTCATGGTGAGACGGGTGTTCGAGACGCCGGAGGCGATACCGAAGTCGATCACCCGGGGGCCGTCCTCGACCACGAGCACGTTGGACGGCTTGAGGTCGCGGTGCACCAGTCCGGCGCCGTGGATGGACTGCAGGGCCTCCGCGACGCCCGCCGCGAGCCAGCGCACGGCCTGGGCCGGGAGGGGCCCGCACTCGTTCACTATCTCCTCGAGCGAGGGCGCGGGCACGTAGGCGGTGGCCAGCCAGGGCACGGCGGCGCGCGGGTCGGCGTCCACGACGGCCGCCGTGTAGAACCCGGAGACCGCGCGGGCCGCCTCCACCTCACGGGTGAAGCGCACCCGGAACAGCTGGTCCTCGGCCAGTTCGGTGCGCACCGTCTTGATCGCCACGCGCCGGCCGGACGCCGAGCGCGCGAGATAGACCAGCCCCATGCCGCCGGCACCCAGCCGGCCCAGCACCTCGAACGGCCCGATCCGCCGCGGATCGTGCTGCGTCAGCTGATCCACCACTTGCCTGCCACCTCCCCGTACGAGCCGCGCCACCCACATATGTACGCGACCGAAGTGCAGCGTCTCACCACCGCACCGCCTCGGCGGCACGCACCCCGATTCTTCCTGTCCGCGCCCCTGGTTGCGAACCAGGTGACAATTCGGGGTGTCTTCCGTCAAAGCGGGTGTTTCACCGCTGGAGCAGCGCGAAGGACGCTCCCTGATTGTCGGTGACGACGGCCACTCGTCCGTACGACGTCTCGAAGGGTGGCGCCTGCACCCGCCCGCCCAGCCGTACGACCGTCCCGAGCGCGTCGTCCAGGTCCGCGACCCGGAAGTGGGTGACGAAGTGCGGGGGCATCTCGGCGGCGAAGATCTCGGTGACGTCGGCGCGGCCGAAGTCGGGCTCGGCACCGCCGCCGAACAGGGCCGCGTGGAAGAGGTCGCCGTAGAAGGCGTTGGCGGCGGCGGTGTCGCGGGTGTAGAGCTCGGCCCAGACGAACGTGCCGGGCTCGTGCCGCCGCTCGAAGCCGGGGTGGGTGCCGGGCTGCCACAGACCGAAGATCGCGCCATCCGGGTCGGCGGCGAGGGCGGCGACGCCGAGGTCGCCCACCGGGAACGGCGCCATGACCACCTGCCCGCCCGCCGCCGCGATCCTGCGGCCGAGGGCCGTCGCGTCCGAGGTCGCGAAGGAGACCGTCCAGACGGTGGGCATACGGCCGTCCCGTTTGGGGGCCAGCGAGGCGACGAGGTCGCCGGCCAGCCGGGCCCACACGGAGGAGCCGTACGCCTCCTCGAAGGACCACCCGAAGAGCTCACCGTAGAAGCGCTTTCCCGCCTCGACGTCCGGCAGCTCGGCGTCCACCCAGCAGGGGACGCCCTCGGGGTACGCCTCTTCGTGCACGGATGCCCTGTTTTCGGCCATGCCGTCAAAGTAACCGGGTCGCGCGCACCGCGCAGACCAGGCACACCACCCCCAGAGCACCCGTGCACCCCATTTGCAGTCGGCCGAATCGCGCTCCGATCACCCCTCGGTAAGCTGACGGCATGACAGGACAAGTGCGTACCGTCGACGGCCGCGTGGCCGGCCGGCGTGGGCAGGCGACCCGGCAGAAGCTGCTCGACTGCCTCAGCGAGATGCTCAGCTCCTCCCCCTACCGGGACGTCAAGGTCATCGATGTCGCCCGGAAGGCGGGGACTTCACCCGCGACCTTCTACCAGTACTTCCCGGACGTCGAAGGCGCCGTCCTGGAGATCGCCGAGCAAATGGCGGCCGAGGGCGCCGGGTTGACCGAACTGCTCGAAGGGCGCACCTGGGCCGGCAAGGCGGGGTGGGCGACCGCGCAGGAACTCGTGGACGGCTTCCTGGAGTTCTGGCGGAAGAACGACGCGATCCTGCGCGTGGTCGACCTCGGCGCGGCCGAGGGGGACAAACGGTTCTACAAGCTCCGCATGAAGATCCTGAACTCGGTCAACAACTCCCTCGCGGACTCCATCACGGAGCTGCAGGCCAAGGGCAGGGTCGACAAGGACGTGAACCCGGCGGCGGTGGCCGGCTCGCTGGTCGCGATGCTCGCGGCGGTGGCGTCCCACCAGAAGGGCTTCTCGTCCTGGGGCGTGAAGCAGGCCGAACTCAAGCCGAACCTGGCACTGTTGGTGCACCTGGGCGTGACGGGCAAGAAGCCCACGCGGTAGCGCACCCCTTTCTTTTTCCGGCGCCGAGTCCTGTCTCGCGGGCGGTGGTTCACATGACGTGAGCCGCCGCCCGCCGTGCTGCCGGGGGCGTCAGGCGGGCAGCGGCCGGTCCTGGACCACGTGCTTCATCACCAGGGTCGACGTCAGGCGCTGCACCCCCGGCAGGGTCGCGAGCCGCTCGTCGTACAGCCGCTGGAAGGCCGCGAGGTCGGCGGTGGCGACCCGGAGCAGGTAGTCGGGTTCGCCGAACAGCCGCTGGGCGTCCAGCACATGATCCAGTTCGCTGACGGCCCGCTCGAACTCGGCGACCGTGTCGCGGTCCTCCTGCCGCATGGACACGAAGACCAGCGCCTCGAAGGTCAGCCCGAGCGCCGCCGCGTCCACGACCGCCCGGTATCCCTGGATGGCTCCGGAGCGCTCCAGCTCGCGCAGCCGCCGGTGACAGGGCGAGACGCTCAGGCGCACGCGGGCGGCCAGCTCGGTCACGGTCAGCCGCCCGTCCTGCTGCAGCTCGGCAAGGATTTTGCGGTCCACGTCGTCCATGAGACAGATATTTGCCCAGTTTCCGCGATCATGGGCAAACTTCAGGAACACTTTCGGGCCAATCGCGCCTAATGTCCCCAGCATGGACTCGGGACTGCTCTTCTCCTTCCTCGCCGTCGACCTGCTGCTGGTGTGCGTACCGGGCGCCGACTGGGCGTACGTCATCGCGACCGCCCTGCGCGGCAGCTCGGTGACGCGCGCGGTGGCGGGCCTGGTCTGCGGATACGCCCTGCACACCGTCCTGGCGACGGCGGGCCTGGCGGTGCTGGTGGCGGGCTCGCCGCGGCTGCTGACGGCCCTGACGGTGGCGGGAGCGGGGTACCTGCTGTGGCTGGGCTGGTCGGTGCTGCGCCGCCCGGCCGTCCCCGGGGCGGCGGACGCGCCCGCGCCCGCCGGCCGGCTCTTCCTCCGCGGTGCGACGATCAGCGGCGCGAACCCCAAGGGCCTGCTGCTCTACCTCTCCGTGCTCCCGCAGTTCCTCACCCTCGACGGCACGCATCTCCCCGTGGCCGCGCAGACCGCGGCGCTGGGCCTGCTGCACATGGCGTGCTGCGCGGCCGTCTACCTCGCCGTCGGCGTCCTCGCCCGCGCCCTGCTGTCCGCCCGCCCGGCGGCGGCCCGAGCGGTGACCCGCACCTCGGGCGCGGCAATGCTGGGAATCGGCGCGTTCCTGCTGGTGGAGCGGCTGGCGACGCTCTAGCCGCGCGTCCGGCCGGGAGCGCCGTCCCGCCCCTCAGGGAGCCGCGGTGAGCCGGAAGAGCCGGATCTCCCTGGTCACCCGGGCCTGGTAGGTGGCGTACGGCGGCCAGAACACCAGCAGGGCCCGCCAGGCCGCGGCGCGCTCCTCCCCCGTGAGCAGCCGGGCGGTGACCGGGACGTCCCGCCCCTCGACGCTGATCGAGGCGTCCGGGTGGGCGAGGAGGTTGTGGGTCCAGGCGGGGTGGCCGGTCCGGCCGAAGTTGGAGCCCGCGAGGAGCCAGCCGCGGCCGTCCTCCTGCGGCATGCACGCGAGCGGGGTCCGGCGGGGCAGCCCGCTGCGGGCGCCGGTGGAGGTCAGGATCACGCCGGGCAGCAGCTGGGCGCTGAGCAGCACCCGCCCCCGGGTGAGCCGGTGCACCCCGCGGTCCAGGGCCGGGATCACCTGCGGGGCGACCCTGGCGAACAGCCGGGTGGACGACACCTTCTGCACGAGCCGGACGCCGGCGGCGCGGGCCATCAGACCGCCGCCTCCCCGTGCGCGAAGAGCCCGGCGGTCTCGGCGGCCCGGTCGCGCAGCCGGTGCACCGGCCCGAAGAGCAGCTCGTCGCCGGCCGCCCGTTTGAAGTACAGGTGGGCGTCGTGCTCCCACGTGAACCCGATCCCGCCGTGCAGCTGGATGCCCTCGGCGGCGGCCGCCTGCAGCGCCTCCAGCGCCTGCGCGAGCGCGAGCCGGCCCACCTCCTCGCCGTGGGCGGCGGCCCAGGCGGCGTAGCAGGCGGCCGACCGGGCGGCCTGCACCGCCACGTACACGTCCGCCAGCCGGTGCTTGACCGCCTGGAAGGAGCCGACCGGCCGCCCGAACTGCACCCGCTGGCCGACGTACTCGACGGTCCGTTCCAGGGCCCGGCCGGCCGCTCCGGCGGCCTCGGCGGCGAGCACGGCGGCGACCGTGTCCCCGAGCGCGGCGAGCGCCGGCAGGACGCCGGCGTCGTCGTCGCCCAGCAACTCGGCGGTCACATCGCGCAGTTGCACCTGCCCCTGCGGCCGGGTGGCGTCCAGGGCGGTCTGCCGGGTCCGTACGAGTCCCGCGGCGTCCCCGGCCACCAGGAACAGCCGCGTCCGGGACCGGGCGAAGCCGCCGGTGTGCGCGGCGACCAGCAGCAGTCCGGCACTGTGCCCGTCCAGCACCTGGTCGGCCTGTCCGTACAGGGTCCACCCGTCGGGGGTCCGCCGGGCCTGCACCCCGCCGGCCCGTCCCCCGCCCGCGCGGTACCCGTCGTTCCGGCCGGTCAGGGCGAGGGCGGTGGCGAGGTCGGGGCCCGGGACGGCGAGGGCGGCGGTGAGGCCGCCCGCGGCGAGCCGGGGCAGCAGGCCGGCCCGCTGGGCCTCCGTGCCCAGGGCGAGGATCAGCGGGGCGGCGAGGACGGACGTGGCGAGCAGCGGCGAGGGGGCGAGGGCGCGTCCCGTCTCCTCGCAGGCGAGGGCCAGTTCGGTGACCGAGCAGCCGACGCCGCCGTACCGCTCGGGCAGGGCGAGGCCCGGCAGGCCGAGCCGGTCGGCGAGGGCCGACCACAGGAGGGGGTCGTACCCGTCCGGGGTGTCCACGGCCGTCCGCAGCTCCCGCGGGCCGCAGCGTCGGTGCAGCAGCTCGCGCAGGGTTCGGCGGATCTCGTCCTGCTCTGCGGTGAGGCGCGTGTCCATGGCTGATCCCTCCGGACCGTGTCTGACGGTGCGTCATATTAGGTCGCCACGGCGGGGATGCCCAGAGACCGGACCCTGCCGCCCGCACCGGTATCTGATGTACCGTCAGATTTATGACGCCAGGGACCAGGAAAGTCGCCGTGGTGGGTGCGGCCCTCGCCGACTGCGGCCGCGTGGACGACGCGACCCCGTACTCCCTGCACGCCCAGGCGGCCCGCCGCGCCCTGGCGGACGCCGGGCTGGACCGCGCCCGGGTGGACGGCTTCGCCTCGGCGGGCCTGGGCACGCTGGCCCCGGTGGAGGTCGCCGAGTACCTGGGTCTGCGGCCCACCTGGGTGGACTCCACCTCCGTCGGCGGCTCGACCTGGGAGGTCATGGCGGCCCACGCGGCGGACGCGATAGCGGCGGGCCACGCGAACGCCGTCCTGCTGGTCTACGGCTCGACGGCGCGGGCGGACATCAGGGCGGGCCGCAGAACGGGCGACCTGTCCTTCGGCGCCCGCGGCCCGCTGCAGTTCGAGGTGCCCTACGGCCACACCCTGATCGCCAAGTACGCGATGGCGGCCCGGCGCCACATGATCGAGTACGGCACGACGATCGAGCAGCTGGCGCAGGTCGCGGTGCAGGCACGGGCGAACGCCGCCCTGAACCCGGAGGCGATGTTCCGGGACCCGGTCACCGTCGACGAGGTGGCGGCGGGCCCGCTGATCGCCGACCCCTTCACCAGGCTGCACTGCTGTCTGCGGTCGGACGGCGGCGCGGCGGTGCTGCTGGCGGCCGAGGAGTACGTGCGGGACTGCCGTACGGCCCCCGTCTGGGTCCTCGGCACCGGCGAGCACGTCTCCCACGCCACCATGTCCGAGTGGCCGGACTTCACCGTCTCCCCGGCCGCGGTGAGCGGCGCCCTGGCCTTCGAGCGCGCCGGTGTCCGCCCGTCCGAGATCGACTTCGCCGAGATCTACGACGCCTTCACCTACATGACCCTGGTGACCCTGGAGGACCTGGGCTTCTGCGCCAAGGGCGAGGGCGGGGCGTTCGTCGAGAAGGGCCGCCTGCTGGTGCGGGGCGGGGACCTGCCGGTGAACACGGACGGGGGCGGGCTCTCGGCCCAGCATCCCGGTATGCGGGGACTCTTCCTGCTGGTGGAGGCGGTACGGCAGCTGCGCGGGGAGGCCGGCGAGCGGCAGGTGCGCACGCGGGACGGGATGCCGCCGCGGCTCGGGGTGGCGTCGGGGACGGGAGGCTGGTTCTGCTCCTCGGGGACGGTGGTGCTGGGCCGGGAGTGAGCGGGCCCTCGGCGACCG
Source organism: Streptomyces sp. NPDC015139 (assembly GCF_043079785.1). Taxonomy (NCBI): domain Bacteria; kingdom Bacillati; phylum Actinomycetota; class Actinomycetes; order Kitasatosporales; family Streptomycetaceae; genus Streptomyces; species Streptomyces sp. NPDC015139. The sequence goes on from NZ_JBIBUW010000002.1 coordinate 239,160, forward strand.
CCCGGCCCCCGCCGGCCGGGCGGCCGGGGTCCCCCGCACGGGTGGCCGGGGCCGTGCGCGCCCCGGCCGATCGTGGCCGCCCCGCCGGGCGATACTCGCCCCATGGCACAACAGGATCTCCACGAACTGCTCCGGTCGCAGCGGGTCTGGGCCCCCGGGACGACGCAGCTGCGGCCCTTCGACCCGGCCACCGCTCCTCCCACACCGCTGACGTTGTTCACGCACTGGTTCGCGGAGGCGGTCGCGGCGGGGCAGCCCGAGCCGCACACGATGTCGCTGGCGACGGTGGACGAGGACGGGAAGCCGGACGTCCGGATCGTGATGCTGCACGGCGCGGACGTCGACGGCTGGTCCTTCGCCACGCACGCCACCAGCCGCAAGGGCCGGGCCCTGCGCGCCCACCCGGACGCCGCCCTGGCCTTCTACTGGCCGGTGCTCGGGCGCCAGGTGCGGGTGCGGGGGGCGGTCACCGCGGCGCCGTCCGAGGAGAGCCAGGCCGATCTGCACGCACGGACCACGGGGGCGCTGGCCGCCGCGCTCACCGGCCGGCAGAGCGAGGAGCTGGACTCGCTGGAGGAGCTGGGCCGGGCGTCGGAGGCGGCCTGGGAGAAGGCCCGCGAGAACCCGTCGGAGCCCTCCCCCACCTGGACCCTGTACCGGCTGCGCCCCGAGACGGTGGAGTTCTTCCAGGGCGACGCGGACAGGCGGCACGTACGGCTGGAGTACCGGAGCACCGGGTTCGGCTGGAGCAGGGGGCTGCTGTGGCCGTGAGCCGGCCGACGCGGGCGGGTTCCGGCTAGCTCCAGGGCCCGTCCGGCACCAGGGCGCGCAGTACGGCCGTCAGCCGGGGCGGCTCGACGGGGTCCGGCAGCCGGCCCAGCTCGGACCACGCGACCCAGGCGTGGGTGTCCAGGTTCGCCCGCTCGTCGGGGAGCAGGCCGGTCCGCACGAGCGGAGGCCGTTCCGTGCCGAACCGCGCGACGAAGAACCGCTCCGTCCCGACGTGCCGTCCGCCGTTCCACCACAGGTCCCGGTCGACCGGCACCGAATGGTCGAGGACCGCGGCCGGGTCGAGTCCGGTCTCCTCGGCCAGCTCGCGCCGCGCCGCCTCCAGCGGGGTCTCGCCGGGTTCGATGCCGCCGCCGGGTGGCTCCCAGAGCCACGACCCGTCGAACGGGTCGCGCCAGCGCAGGAGCAGCAGGCGGTCGGCGGGGTCCAGGCAGATGACCCGTGCGGCGGGCCGGTGTGAAGTCTCCACCGGCCCGACGCCATGCGCTCCGCGGCCCGCTGCCGAGACCGCCCGCGTGAACCCGGCGCGAGGCCGCCTCCGCCGGCGGCCTCAGCCGCCGAACCGCCACACCGCGAAGTCCGCGACCGGCCGGTACCCGATCCGCTGGTAGAGGGCGTTGCTCGTCGGGTTGGCCAGGTCCGTGTAGAGGAGGATCTCCGGTACGCCGGAGTCCCGCGCGGCCCGGCTCACCTCCGCCGTGACCGCGCCCGCGTAGCCGCGTCCGCGCAGGGCGGCCGGGGTGTAGACGGGGGCTACCCGGACCTGGCCGGCGATCTCCGGGGTCGCTCCGGCCATCGAGACCGGGGTGCCGTCCGGCGTCTCCCACAGGGTGGCCCCACCGCGGGCGATACGGGCGTCGGCCCATTCGGCGGGGTCCTGGGGCTCCGCTCCCACCGCCTTTGTGAACTCCCCGTACCAGCGGATCAGCAGGTCACGGTCGCCCGGGCCCGCGATCCGCGCCCGGCCTTCCGGCTCCGGTCCGGGCAAGGTCAGCCCGGCCAGCCGGTACAGCCGTTGCCGCTGGTGGACGGCAGCCTCCGCGCCGGTGCGCCGCCGCCAGGCCGCCGCGAGGGCCGCCGCCGTCTCCCGTTCACCGCAGACCCCCGGCACCGGGTGCCCGGTGTCCGCCAGCCGCGCCGCCAGGGCGCCGGCCCCGTCCGGGGTGAGCGGGGTGACGTGGAGGGGGAAGGGCGGTGTGTGCAGCAGCACGGCCCGGACCCCGCCCGCCGTCTCCAGCACGCCGAACAGGGGCGGTTCGCCGCCGTAGACGTGCGGGCCGCGGCGGCGGAGCGCGTCCGTCACCGTCAGCGGAACCGTGTGCAGGGCCGGTTCGGAGCGCAGGAAGTCGCCCGCGCGGTCGAGGAGTTCGTCCAGGTCTTCGGTCAGGTGCCAGTCGTCGGGGTGCATCCGGTCATGATCGGCTCTCCCCCTCCGGGCCGAACACCGGATTTCCCTCGCGGAACGCCACCCGCAGCGGCATTCCGGCCGCCAGTTCCGCCTCGGCGCACGCCACCACCTGCGTCATCATCCTCGGCCCCTCCGCCAGGTCGACCACGGCCGCCGTGTACGGGGTGCGTTCGCCGAAGGGAGGCAGGTCGTTGCGGTGGACCGTGGACCAGGTGTAGAGGGTGGCCCGGCCGCTCGCCTCCTCCCATCCGACCTCCTCGCTCCAGCAGTACGGGCAGAACTCGCGGGGGTAGTGGTGGGCCCGGCCGCACTCCGCGCAGCGCCGGATCAGCAGCCGGCCCTCGGCCGCCGCCGCCCAGTAGGGGCGCGTGAAGGCGTCGGGTTCGGGAAGGTCGTAGCGCGCCGCCCCCATCAGAACCAGCCCAGCCAGGCGTCCACCGACCAGGTCTGCCAGGCCATCCCGAAGAAGCCGGCCAGGGAGATCAGCGCCATCATCGAGTTCTGGCCCTGCTCCGCCCAGTCGTGGATCATGAGGACGAAGTAGATCGCGTTCAGCAGCAGGCCGCCGAGCAGGGCGACGGGCGTCAGGAATCCGGCGATCAGTCCGAGGCCGAGGGACAGTTCGGCGTAGGCCACGACGTACGCCATGAGTTTCGGGTACGGCTTGACCACCGTGTCGAAGCCCGCCCGGACCGGGGCCCACCGGTGCTTCGCCGCCACGTCCGCCGCCCAGGCGATCCCGCTCCCGCGCTCGAACCAGGCCTTCTTGTCCTTGTGCCGCCAGCTCTCCAGCCACCACAGGCCGAGGCCGATACGCAGCACCGCCAGCCACTGAGCGCCGTCCAGCCATATCGAGTCCATGGATCTGACGGTACGTCAGGTGGGTCACCTTGCCGAGTCCTCCGCCGGGGGTTCGTGTGGGCTGCGTCACGAGCGGCGGTCACATCTCCACACACGTGATCAATCCGCAACCAATTCCGGTCTTGACCGAGACCCATCAAGCGGACGTGTGATTACGCTCCCGCTCATGGCAGCCTCCCGTCCCGCTCCCGCACACCTCTCCCCGACCCCGGCGGACCGCCCGGTCTACGTCATAGGCGCCGGTCCGGGCGGCCTGGCCGCCGCGTACGCGCTGCGGGCCCGGGGCATACGGGCGGTGGTGCTGGAGAAGGCCGACCGGGTGGGCGCCTCCTGGCGCGGGCACTACGACCGGCTCCATCTGCACACCACCCGCCGGCTGTCCGGACTGCCGGGCCTGGCGATGCCCCGCCGGTTCGGGCGCTGGGTCTCCCGCGACAACGTGGTGCGGTACCTGGAGAAGTACGCCGAGCACCACGAGCTGGAGATCGTCACCGGCGTCGAGGTGCACCGCGTGGAGCGGACCGGGGACGGCACGGGCTGGCTGCTGCACGCCTCCGGCGGACGGGAGCTGACCGGCAGCGCGGTCGTCGTCGCCACCGGCTTCAACCACACCCCGCGCATCCCCGACTGGCCCGGGCGGGAGGGGTACGACGGCGACGTCCGGCACGCCGGCGAGTACCGCGACGCCGAGCCGTACGCCGGCCGTGACGTGCTCGTCGTCGGTGTCGGCAACACCGGCGCCGAGATCGCCGTGGACCTGGCGGAGGGCGGGGCCGCCCGGGTGCGGCTGGCGGTGCGCACCGCTCCGCACATCCTGCGCCGGTCGACCCTCGGGTGGGCCGCCCAGTACACCGGCGTGCTGGTACGGCGGCTGCCGGTGGGGCTCGTCGACCGGCTCGCGGGCCCGGTGGGCCGCATCAGCACCCCCGACCTGTCCGCCCAGGGGCTGCCCCGCCCGGACACCGGCCTCTACACCCGGGTGAAGCAGGGCGCCATCCCGGTCCAGGACGTCGGTCTGATCGACGCCGTGCGCCGGGGGAAGGTGGAGGTCGTGGCCGCCGTCGAGGCCTTCGAGGACGGCAAGGTGGTCCTCGCCGACGGCAGCCGTCTCTCGCCGGACGCGGTGATCGCGGCCACCGGGTACACGCGGGCCCTGGACGGGCTCGTCGGGCACCTGGGCGTACTGGACGAGCGCGGCAGGCCGGTGGTGCACGGCGGGCGCACACCGGGACAGGCCACCGGTCTGTACTTCACCGGTTTCACCAACCCCATCAGCGGAATGTTCCGGGAGATGGCCCTCGACGCCGGACGGATCGCCAAATCGGTGGCGAAGACACTGAGGTAGCCGCGCGACAACTTTGCCGTTCCGACCCGTTCCTGACGAGTCGTCAGTTCAGTAATCTGACAATGCGTCAGTTTTGTTGGCTGTCTCACAGGAGCGGGCGGAACGATGCTTGGATCAACCCACGGCACCCTCACCACCGACTCCCGCCGGGCCCGGGTCATCGCCTGCGGTGAGCAGCGGCCCGGCCCCGCCGTCCACGGCCGTACCGACGATCCGGCCGATCTCGACGTCAGCGGACGCCCGCTGTACGCGGACGTGCCCGATCTCGCGCGGTTCTTCCGGCCCGAGTCCGTCGCCGTGGTCGGCGCCTCGGACGCCGAGGGCCGGCCGAACACCGGGATCACCCGGCAGCTGCTGGCCTGGGCCGAGCGGGTCGGCGCCCGGGTGCATCCGGTGCATCCGAGCAGGCAGGCCGTGTTCGGCCTGCCCTGCGTGGCCTCCGTCGCCGAGCTGCCCGAGCAGGTCGACCTGGCCGTCCTGCTGGTCGCCGACCCCCTCCCGCTGGTCGGGGAACTGGCCGAGGCCAAGGTGCGGTTCGCGGTCGCCTTCGCCTCCGGATTCGCGGAGACCGGCGAGGCGGGCGCCGAGGCCCAGCGGCTCCTCGCGGACACCGTGCGCCGCTCGGGACTGCGGCTGCTCGGCCCGAACACCAACCTCAACGCCTTCGAGCGCTTCCGGGAGGACCTGACGGGACCCGCCATCGCGCTGATCACCCAGTCCGGGCACCAGGGCCGGCCCGTCTTCGCCCTCCAGGAACTCGGCATCCGCCTCTCGCACTGGGCGCCGACCGGCAACGAGGCCGACCTGGAGACGTCGGACTTCGTCTCCTGGTTCGCCGAGCAGCCCGAGGTCGGCGTCATCGCCGCCTACGTCGAGGGGCTGAAGGACGGCCGCGCCTTCCTGCTGGCGGCGGACCGTGCCGCCCGCCGCAAGGTGCCCGTGGTCGCCGTGAAGGTGGGCCGGACCGAGACCGGGGCCCTTACGGCCGCCTCCCACACCGGCAAGCTGACCGGCGCCGACGACGTGGTGGACGCGGCGATGCGGCAGTACGGCGTGATCCGCGTCGACGGCCTGGACGAACTCCAGGACACCGCCGCCCTGCTGGCCCGGGCCCGGACGCCCCGGGCCGACGGGGTCGCCGTCTGCTCCATCTCCGGCGGCACCGGCGCCCACGTGGCCGACCTCGCCACCGCGGCCGGCCTGCGCCTGCCCCGGCTGTCCGAGGCCAAGCAGGCCGAACTGCACCAGTGGATACCGGAGTACCTGAGCGTCGCCAACCCGGTGGACAACGGCGGCCACCCGGTCGGCGACGAGCGCGGCCGGAAGATCATCGACGCGATCCTCGCCGACCCCGCGGTCGGGGTGCTGGTCTGCCCCGTCACCGGTCCCTTCCCCCCGCTCAGCGACCGGCTCGTACGGGATCTGGTCGAGGCCGCCGAGGAGACCGACAAGCTGGTGTGCGTGGTGTGGGGCTCACCGGTCGGCACCGAGCCCGCGTACCGGGAGGTCCTGCTCGGCTCCTCCCGCGTGGCCACCTTCCGGACCGTCGGCAACTGCCTGTCCGCCGTCCGGGCCTGGCTGGACCACCATCGCTTCGTGAGCGGCTACCGCTCCCCCTTCGACGAGGCCCCGCGCACCCTGTCGCCCTCCTTCCGCAAGGCCGAGGCCCTGATGCAACCGGGCCGGCAGCTCAGCGAGCACGCGGCCAAGCAGCTGCTGCGCGCCTACGGCATCCGGGTGCCTCGGGAGCAGCTGGTGACCAGTGCGGCGGGTGCCGTCCGCGCCGCCGGGCAGGTCGGCTACCCCGTGGTGATGAAGGCCTCCGGCGGCCAGATCGCCCACAAGACCGAGCTCGGCCTGGTGAAGATCGGGCTGACCTCGGCGAGCCAGGTCCGGGACGCCTACCGCGAGCTGACCGACATCGCCCGCTACGAGGGCGTCGCGCTGGACGGCGTGCTGGTGTGCCAGATGGTGGAGCAGGGCGTGGAGATGGTCGTCGGGGTCACGCACGACGAGCTGTTCGGGCCGACGGTGACCGTGGGGCTCGGCGGCGTGCTGGTGGAGGTGCTGCGCGACGCGGCGGTCGGGGTCCCGCCGTTCGGCGAGGAGCAGGCCCGGGACATGCTCGCCGGGCTGCGGTGCCGGGCGCTGCTCGACGGGGTCCGGGGCCGGCCGCCGGCCGACCGGGACGCCTTGGTGGAGGTGGTCCTGCGGGTGCAGCGCATGGCCCTGGAACTCGACGGCCACATCGCCGAGCTGGACATCAACCCGCTGCTGGTGCTGCCCCGGGGGCAGGGCGCGGTGGCACTGGACGCGCTGGTGGTGTGCCGGTGACCGGGGTCGCCCACGAGGTCCGTGAGCAGGTCTCCCACATCACGCTGACCCGCCCCGAAGCCCTCAACGCGCTCACGCCCGCGATGCGGGACCGGCTCGTCGACCTGCTGGCGGCGGCCTCCGCGGACCCGGAGGTCCGGGCGGTGGTCCTCACCGGCACCGGACGCGGCTTCTGCGCGGGCGCGGACCTGCGGGGCGGTGCGTCCGTCTCCGGCGAACGCGTCACCGGGGACGTGTCGCGCACCCTGCGCCTGGGCGCGCAGCGCCTGATCGCGTCGGTGCTGGACTGCGAGAAGCCGGTGCTGGCGGCCGTGAACGGCACGGCGGCCGGGCTCGGCGCGCACCTGGCTTTCGCCTGCGACCTGGTCCTGGCGGCGGAGTCGGCCCGTTTCATCGAGGTGTTCGTCCGCCGCGGCCTGGTCCCGGACGGCGGCGGCGCCCATCTCCTCCCCCGGCTGATCGGCCCGCAGCGGGCGAAGGAGCTGATGTTCCTCGGCGACGCGGTCCCGGCCGCGGAGGCGGAGCGGATCGGCCTCGTCAACCGGGTCGTCCCGGACGGCGAGCTGGAGAAGACGGCGCGCGAGTGGGCGGCCCGCCTGGCCACGGGCCCCACCCGGACCCTGGCCCTGACCAAGGCCCTGGTCAACGCGTCCCTCGACACCGACCGCACCACCGCCTTCGCCGCGGAGGCCACCGCCCAGGAACTCAACCTGACCACCCGGGACGCCGCCGAGGGCCTCCAGGCCTTCACGGAACGCCGGGCGGCGGAGTTCCGGGGGCGGTGACGTCCCGCTCAGAGCCGGTTCCGCCCTTCCTTTCTGACATGCCGTCAGCTTCAATGGAAGGATGATGGGACACGCAGGGGCGGCGGCCGCCGCCGTCCGGTATCTGGGGCCCAGGCCCGTGGAGGCGTTGCCACGGCCGGAGTTGCGGTGTGTGCGTCAGGACGAGCGGGCGCCCGTGGAGCCGGGCGAGTTCCGGCGGGTGCTGGGGGCCTTCGCGTCCGGCGTCACGGTGATCACCGCGCCGGCCGGGGACGCCTCCGGGGGCCCCGCCGGGTTCGCCTGCCAGTCCTTCTCCTCCCTCTCCCTCGAACCGCCCCTCGTCTGCTTCATGGTGGGCCGCTCGTCCACGACCTGGCCGCGCATCGCCCGCGCCGGCGTCTTCTGCGTCAACGTGCTCGGCGCCGGCCAGGAGGAGCTGTGCCGCGGTTTCGCGGTGAGCGGCGCGGACAAGTTCGCGGGGGTCGCGTACGACACCGCGCCCGTCTCCGGCGCCCCCCGGCTCGCCGGCGTGGCCGCCTGGATCGACTGCGCCGTGCACGCCGTGCACACCGGGGGCGACCACCTGATCGTCGTGGGCCGGGTGGACGCCCTCGGGGCGGAGGGGCCGGGCGAACCGCTGCTCTTCCACCGCGGCCGGTTCGCCCGGCTGGACGGCGGCTGAGGCACCGGCCCGCGTCAGGCCGCGACGGACAGCCGCGGCGCCGGGCTGCGGCGGATCACCAGGGACATCAGGGCCGCCGCCGCGCACAGGGTGCCGGAGGCGTACCAGACCAGGTCGTAGGAGCCGAAGACGTCACGGGCGACGCCCCCGAGGTAGGCGACGAGCGCCGCTCCCACCTGGTGGGAGGCGAGGACCCAGCCGAAGACGATGGCGCTGTCCTCGCCGAACTGCTCACGGCACAGGGCGAGGGTGGGCGGCACGGTGGCCACCCAGTCGAGGCCGTAGAAGACGATGAAGAAGAGCATCGGCGGATGCACGGCCGGGCCCAGCAGCATCGGCAGGAACACCAGGGAGATGCCGCGCAGGGCGTAGTAGACGGCGAGCAGCCGGCGCGGTTCGTAGCGGTCGGTGAACCAGCCGGAGGCGATCGTGCCGACCACGTCGAACACCCCGATCACCGCGAGCAGCGAGGCCGCCGTCGTGATGGGCATGCCGTGGTCGTGCTCGGCGGGCACGAAGTGGGTCTGCACCAGGCCGTTGGTGGACGCCCCGCAGATCGCGAACGTGCCGGCGAGCAGCCAGAAGGTGCCGGTGCGCACGGCGCCCGACAGGACCGAGACCGTACGGCGGGCCGCCCCGGTGACCGGAGGCGGCTTGGGCACGAACTCCGTGGCGCCGTACGGCTTCTGGCCGACGTCGGCCGGATGGTCGCGCAGCAGCAGCCAGACGAAGGGGACGACGGCGAGCGCGGCCAGGGCGACCGTGACGGACGCGGGGCGCCAGCCGTGGCGGTCGACGATCCAGGACAGCAGCGGCAGGAAGATCAGCTGCCCGGAGGCCGAGGCGGCGGTGAGGATGCCGCTGACCAGCCCGCGCCGCTCGGTGAACCAGCGGTTGGTGACGGTCGCCGCGAAGGCGAGGGCCATCGCGCCGGTGCCGAGTCCGACCATCAGGCCCCAGCACAGCAACAGCTGCCAGGCCGCCGTCATCCACACGGTCAGGCCCGAGCCGGCCGCGATCACGGTCAGTGCGACGGCGACGACCCGGCGGATGCCGAAGCGGTCCATCAGCGCGGCGGCGAAGGGGGCGGTGAGGCCGTACAGCGCGAGGTTGATGGAGACGGCCGCGCCGACCGTGCCGCGCGACCAGCCGAAGTCCTCGTTCAGCGGGTCGATGAGCAGACCGGGCAGGGAGCGGAAGGCCGCCGCGCCGATGATCGTGACGAAGGTGACGGCGGCGACGAACCAGGCGCGGTGCACGCGGCTGGGCCGCCCGGCGGGCGGGACCTCGACGGGGGCTGCGGCTGGGCTTGTCTGAGTCACGTCATAGAGCTTCCGGTCCGCGGCCCCGCGCAACGAGTGGCCCGAAGGACAGTGTTCGCTAGGATCGGGCCATGACTGTCGACGAGGAGTTCCGTCCGCACCGGGTCGCCGTCCTCGCCCTGGACGGGCTGCTGCCCTTCGAGCTGGGCATCCCGCACCGCATCTTCGGCCGCCCCACGGACGGGCGAGGGCGGCTTCTGTACGACGTCGTGACGTGCTCGGTACGGCCGCCCGGCCCGGTGGAGACCGACGCCGACTTCGCCGTGCACGTCCCCCACGGACCCGAGGCCCTGGCGAGCGCCGACACGGTGATCGTCCCGGCCTCCTACGAACTGGGCCCGGTCTTCGAGGAGGGCCGGTTGACCGACGAGCTGGCCGCGGCCCTGGCCCGCGTGCGTCCCGGCACCCGGCTCGCCTCCATCTGCACCGGCGTGTACGTCCTCGCGGCCGCCGGCTACCTGGACGGCCGCCCGGCGACCACGCACTGGGCCGACGCCGAGCGCTTCCAGCGGCTGTTCCCGAAGATCAGGGTCGACCCGGACGTGCTGTTCATCGACGACGGGGACGTGCTGACCTCGGCCGGGGTGGCCGCCGGCATCGACCTGTGCCTGCACATGGTGCGCCGCGACTTCGGCACCGCCGTCGCCAACGACGTGGCCCGCCGCACGGTCGTACCGCCGCACCGCGACGGCGGCCAGGCGCAGTACATCGAGCGCCCGGTGCCCGACCCGCAGCTGTCGACCACGACCGCCGCCCGCGCCTGGGCGCTGGGCCGCCTCCACGAACCGATCCAGCTGCGCGACATGGCCGGGCAGGAGTCGATGTCGGTCCGCACCTTCACCCGCCGGTTCCGCGAGGAGGTGGGCGTCAGCCCCGGCCAGTGGCTCACCCGGCAACGGGTGGAGCGCGCCCGCCACCTGCTGGAGTCCACCGAGCTGTCGATGGACCAGGTGGCCCACGAGGCCGGGTTCGGCACGGCCCAGTCGATGCGCCAGCACCTCCAGCAGGCCCTGGGGGTGACCCCGACGGCTTACCGGCGCACGTTCCGGGCGGCGGTGAACGCGGTCTAGGACGGGTCCGGGAAGCGGCCTAGAAGGTGAGCACCGCCCGTGCCACCCGCCCCGCCTCCGCGTCCGCGCGGGCCTTCTCGAAGTCCTCCACCGGGTAGGTCGCCGTCACCAGTTCGTCGAGCAGCAGGCGGCCCTCGCGGTACAGGTCGGCGTAGAGGGCGATGTCCCGCTGGGGGCGCGAGGAGCCGTAGCGGCAGCCCAGCACGGACTTGTCCAGGTACAGCGAGGAGACGAGGAAGGACGCCTCGGCCGTGGCCGGCGGCACACCGAGGAGGACCGCCTGGCCGTGCCGGTCGAGGAGGTCGATGGCGGCACGGATCAGCTCCACGCGGCCGACGCACTCGAAGGCGTGGTCGGCACCCGTCGGCAGGAGCTCACGGACCCCCTCGACGGACGTCAGGAAGTCGGTCGCGCCGAACCGCCGGGCCGCCTCCTCCTTGGCCGGGTTGGCGTCCACGGCCACGATCCGAAGGGCGCCCGCCAGCCGTGCGCCCTGCAGCACGTTGAGCCCGATCCCGCCCGTGCCGATGACGACGACGCTGTCCCCGCGGTCCACCCGGGCCCGGTTCAGCACCGCGCCCACCCCCGTGAGCACCCCGCACCCGATCAGCGCGGCCGAGGCGGGCGGGATGTCCTTCGGGATCCGCACCGCCTGGACGGCCTTGACGACCGTGCGCTCGGCGAAGGCCGAGTTGGACGCGAACTGGTACACCGGGTCCGTGCCCCGGGTGAACGGCCTTCCCGGGCGCCCGATCGCCTGCCGGCACATCGTCGGCCGGCCCCGGTCGCACTCCGCGCACGTCCCGCAGTTGGCGAGCGTGGACAGCGCCACGTGGTCGCCGGGCGCGACGTGCGTGACCCCGGCACCGACCGCCTCGACCACCCCGGCGCCCTCGTGGCCCAGCACCACCGGCACCGGGAAGGGGATGGTGCCGTCCACCACGGACAGGTCGCTGTGGCACAGCCCCGCCGCCGAGACCGCCACCAGCACCTCACCGGGCCCCGGCTCGCGCACCGCCAGGTCGTCGACCACGCGGACCCGGCTGCCGTCGAACACCACACCACGCATCACACGGCCCCCTTGGGCTCTCTGGGCAGACCGAGCACCCGCTCGGCGATGATCGTGCGCTGGACCTGGTCCGAGCCGCCGTAGATGGTGTCGGCCCGGGAGAAGAGGAACAGGTGCTGCGCCGCGTCGAGTTCGTACGGCGCGGCCGGCGACCAGGCGGTGGGGCCCGCCGCCGCCGTCGCCCCCCGGACCCGGACGGCCAGCTCCCCGAGCCGCTGGTGCCAGGTGGCCCACAGCAGCTTGGCCACGCTGGGCGCGCCCGGGTCGCCGGAGCCGCCGAGGGTGCGCAGCGCGTTCCAGCGCATGGTGCGCAGCTCGGCCCACTGCCGTACGAGCCGCTCCCGCAGGACGGGATCGTCGAGGCCCCCGGTCTCGGCGGCGGTGGCCACGACCTTGGCCAGCTCCTCGGCGAAGCCGATCTGCTGGGCCAGGGTGGACACCCCGCGTTCGAAGCCGAGGAGGCTCATCGCGACCTGCCAGCCCCGCCCCTCCGCCCCGACGACGTGCTCCGCGCGCGCGTGCGCCCCGTCGAAGAAGACCTCGTTGAACTCGCTGGTGCCGGTCATCTGGCGGATGGGCCGCACCTCGACGCGGCCCGGCTGGTCCATCGGGACGAGCAGGAAGCTCAGTCCGTGATGGCGGCGGGAGCCGGGATCGGTGCGGGCGAGCACGAAGCACCAGTCGGCCTCGTGGGCGAGGGAGGTCCAGATCTTCTGGCCGGTGATCCGGTAGTGCGGCCCCTCCCGTACGGCCGCGGTACGGACGCCGGCCAGATCGGAGCCGGCGCCGGGTTCGCTGTAGCCCTGGCACCACAGTTCCTCGCCCGCGGCGACCGGGGGCAGGAACCGGGCCTTCTGCTCGTCGGTGCCGTGGAGGAGGAGGGTGGGCGCGAGCAGGTTCTCCCCGATGTGCCCCGAGCGCGGCGGCGCCCCCGACCGGGCGTACTCCTCGGCCCAGGCGACCTGCTGGGTGAGGGTGGCGGCGCGGTTGCCGTACCCCTGCTCGGGCCAGCCGAGCCCGATCCAGCCGGCCTTGCCGAGGGTCCGCTCCCAGGTCCGCCGGTCCGTGCCGGCGCCGGCGTGGGCGGCGAGCCAGTCCCGGACCTCGGCGCGGAACGTCTCGTCTTCCTGACTGAACCCGAAATCCATGTGGACCGCCTTGCGTCGAGTGTCCGGAGCTGGATGGCCGCGAGCGCGTCGGGCGCCGGAGCCTGTCGTTCGGATCGGGCCGGCCCGGCTCACGGTGCCGGCAGGCCCTAGGCGTTGGGCCGGGTACCGCTGCGCGCCGCCTCCTCCATCGCGGCCACCCGCGCGAGCATCGGCATCGGGTCCACCCCCACGGAGCCGGGCAGGAACTGCGCGATGCGTTCGGGCGTCCATCCGCCGGAGGCGAACGCGGCCCGCAGCTCGCGCGGCTGGGCCCACACCGCGATCTTCGGCCCGGCGATCGTGTACACCTGCCCGGTGACGCCGTGCTCCTTCGCGCCGTCGGACAGCAGGTAGACCACGAGAGCGGCGACGTCCTCCGGCTCACCGATCTCCGCCAGCTCCATCGGCACGTTCGCCGACATCCTCGTACGCGCCACCGGGGCCACCGCGTTGGCGGTCACCCCGTACTTGTGCAGGCCCAGCGCGGCACTGCGGACCAGCGAGATGATCCCGCCCTTGGCCGCGCTGTAGTTGGCCTGGGAGACCGAGCCCTGGTGGTTCCCGCTGGTGAATCCGATGAGCGTGCCGGACCTCTGGGCGCGCATCACGGCGGAGGCCGCCCGGAAGACGGTGAAGGTGCCCTTGAGGTGGGTGGCGACGACGGGGTCCCACTCCTCCTCGGTCATGTTGAACAACATCCGCTCGCGCAGGATGCCCGCCACGCAGACGACCCCGTCGAGGCGGCCGTAGGAGGCCAGGGCCGTGTCCACGACCCGCTGCCCGCCGGCCATGGTGGCGATGTCGTCGGCGACCGCCACCGCCTCGCCGCCCGCCGCCTCGATCTCCTTGACGACGGCCGCGGCGACCTCGCTGGCCGGTTCGGTGCCGTCGGCGGCGACCCCGTAGTCGTTGACGACGACCTTCGCGCCCTCGGCCGCCGCGGCGAGGGCGACGGCACGCCCGATGCCGCGTCCGGCGCCGGTCACGGCGACCACCTTGCCTGCCAAGAAGTTCCCCACGTCCGGCCCCTTCCCGCGGTTTCTGACGGTCCGTTAGATTTTATGGCGCGTCGGACGCGCGGACACAAGCCCCGGGGAGGCACCGGATGGCACTGCCGGAGGAGTTCCACGAGATCGCGAGGCGGGTGAACAACTGGGGGCGCTGGGGCGCCGGCGACGAGCTCGGCACGCTGAACCTCGTCACCGACGAGGTGGTGCGGCAGGCCGCCGCCGAGGTCCGCACCGGCCGCCGCGTCCCGCTCGCACTGCCGCTGCGGCAGGACGGCGTGCAGACCGGGATGATCCCGGGCCGGGTCAATCCGCTGCACGCGATGGTGCAGACCAACCAGGAGCTGTTCGGCCCGGGGACGGTGGCGTGCAGCGACGACGTCGTGACCATGGGGCTACAGGCGGGCACCCACTGGGACGCGCTCACGCACGTCTCGCACTCCGGCCGGCTCTACAACGGCCGTCCGGCGCACACGGTCACCGCGCACGCCGGTGCCGAGTTCAGCGGCATCGACAAGGTGCGGCACGTCGTCTCGCGCGGGGTGCTGCTGGACGTGGCCCGCGCACGGGGCGTGGACCGGCTGGCGGGGGATCACGCGGTCACGCCGGAGGACCTGGCGGCGGCGGAGGAGTTCGGCGCCGTCCGCGTCCGGGCCGGGGACGTCGTGCTCGTCCGTACCGGGCAGGTGCAGGTGTACCTGGCCGGGGACAAGCACGGATACGGCTATCCGTCGCCGGGTCTGTCGGTGCGCTGCCCGGAGTGGTTCCACGCGCGCGACGTGGCGGCCGTCGCGAACGACACGCTCACTTTTGAAATCTTTCCTCCCGAGATCGACAATCTCTGGTTGCCGGTGCACGCCCTGGACCTGGTGGAGATGGGGATGCTCCAGGGACAGAACTGGAATCTCGAAGAGTTGTCCACAGCCTGTGGACAAGAGCGGCGGTACGCGTTCCTTCTGTCGGCGATGCCCGAGCCGTTCGTGGGCGCGACGGGGACCCCGGTGGCACCGGTGGCGATCCTGTGAGAGTGAGAGCGAGGGTGAGGGGTCCGGCGCCGGGACACCGGCGTCCGCGGACGTGACGCGACATGCCCGGCCGGCGGCGCGTCTCCCCCCGGAGTCGCGCGCACGCCGCCGGCCGGTGCGACCCACACTCGGCGAGGACCGCCCTGCCGCGGCCCTCGCCGTCCCCTCGCGGCGAATCGACGCCCACCAGCGTGATCAGTCGGCCAGGGGCAGTCAACGCCGCAACGGCGATTTGTCGCCTACGTCCGGTTCACGAGACCCGCGCACGGGTGCACCCCCGGCGCATCCCGGCGCCGGGGGGCTACACGGCTTCGAAGGCGAGGTCCTCGTAGGCGGACAGGCCGCTCCCGTACGCCATCGCCGCGCTTCGACGGGGCCCCGAACAGCGGTCCAGTTCGCACCAGATGCTCTTGCCGGCGCCGTCCGGGCTCCAGCCCCAGCGATCGGCCAGGCAGTCCACGAGCGCCAGGCCCCGGCCGCCGGTCGCGTCGTCGGCGGCGCACCGCGGCACGGGGGCGCGGGAGCTGCTGTCGGCCACCTCCACCCGGACCGTGGCGGAGGGCGGGGGCTCCGCCAGCGGGACCGGCAGGGAGAGCCGCAGCACGGCCGGACGGCCGGTGTGCACCACGGCGTTGGTCACCAGCTCGGAGACGAGCAGGATCAGAGTCTCGGCCAACGGCTCGTCGACCCCTATGCCCGACCCGGCGAGTCGCGAGCGGGCCCACTTCCTGGCCCGTCCCACCTCCGCGGGGTCGGGCCGGATCTCCAGCTGCACTTCAAGCACCTGCACCGCTCACACCATCCGAACCGGCGGACACATGAACCGACGCCGGCCGGACGCCGCGGTGCGAACCGCGGCGATCGGCACGACGAGGGCCACGATCGTAGCCATTTTCTGCATGGCCAGGACAACGGGCCAGAGCAAGGGTCACGGACCGTGATTCCCTTGCACGGCAGCATGGTTGACGTACAGTCACCCCAACAAGCGCTTCGGGCATATTCCAGCGCGAAGGAGTACGCGTAGGGCATACTGTGCGACGCTCGTGCCGGGGAGTCGAACAGACGGCGGCCGGCACTCCGACCGCCCCGCGAACAGCGGCGCGCACCGCGCTGACCGGCACCACCCCAGGGGCACCACCGGCACGGCTCGTGCTCGCAGCCACTCGCATCCCACACAAGGTACCCGAGCGGACAGCCGACTCCGGGACGTGACGAGTCCCGGGAAGGACACAACCCGGTATCGACGCTCAGTGATTCCGCGGTGCCACGATCCGCGACATCTTGGGCCAAGGCTTCGCCGGTGGCGCCGCCCGGGACGCCGCCGCCCGCTCAGATTCCGAGCCGCGCCGCGAGGAGTTCCTCGCTCCAGACGCTCCCCCCGCCGCGACGGGCCCGCACCCAGGCCCGCTTCAGGTGCAGGTGGACGTCCGCCTCCCAGGTGAACCCCATCCCGCCGTGCACCTGGAGACAGTCCCGGGCCCCGCGTACGGCGGCCTCGTCGGCGAGCAGCCGGGCGGCCGCGATGTCGGCGGGATCGGCGGTCACGGCGGCCGCGTAGACGGCCGCCCGCGCGGTCTCGGCCCGCACCAGCAGGTCCGCGCACAGGTGCTGGACGGCCTGGAAGGCCCCGACCGGCCGCCCGAACTGCTCTCGCGTCCGGGCGTGTTGCACGGCCAGCTCGCACACCTGTGTGGCGGTGCCCAGCTGCTCGGCCGCGGTGAGGAGGGCGGCCACCGGATCCGGGGCCCCGGCGGCGGACGCGCGGCCGCCGTCCGCGGGCAGCCGGTGCAGCGGGGTGAGCGGGTCGACCGACCGCATCGGTACGGCCCCGGCGGCCTCCCCCCGTACGACGTCGGCCGCGTCCAGCCACTCCACCAGCACCCCGTCCACGGCGGCCACGACCGTCTCCCCGGTGGCCGCGCCGGGTACCGACCCGGCCGCGAGGTGCGTGGCCACGAGCGGCCCGGGCAGCAGGGCGCGCCCGGCCTCCTCGAAGGCCAGCACCGCCTCGGGCAGGCCCGCTCCGACCCCGCCGTCCGCCTCCGGCAGCCGCAGCGCGAAGAAGCCCGCCCGCCCCAGTGCCCGCCACAGCTCCCGGTCGACACGGCCCGGCGTGTCGACGGCCGCGCGCAGTTCCTCCCGCCCGAACTGCCGTCCCAGCAGGTCCCGTACGCCCGTCCGCAGCGCCCGCTGGTCGTCGGTGAGTCGGAAGCGCACGCTCATCTCCCCCTGGGCAGGCCGAGGATGCGCTCGGCGACGATGTTGCGCTGGATCTGCGAGGTACCGGCGGCGATGGTGTACGACAGCGAGGAGAGCCGGTCGAGGACCCACGGGCGGTCCAGGTCGAGGCAGTCCGGACCGAGCACGTCGGCGGCGGTGTCGTACAGGTCCTGCCGGGCGTGCGAGTACCGGAGCTTGAAGACCGAACCGCCGACACCCGGCACCCCGCCGCCGGCCTCCGCCTCGCTCACCTTCCACTGGGTCAGCCGCCACAGCGCCCGGAACTCCGCGTCGAGCCGTCCGAGCCGCCGGCGCAGCGCCGGGTCGTCCCAGGTGCCGTTCCGCCGGGCCGCGCGGGCGAGTTCGTCGAGGACGCGGCGGCAGGCGACGACCTCGCCGACGAAGGCCGTGCCGCGCTCGAAGGAGAGGGTCACCATGGTCACGCGCCAGCCGTCGTTCTCCGCGCCCACCCGGTTGGCTGCCGGCACCCGCACCTCGTCGAGGAACACCTCGGCGAACTCCGCCGACCCGGCGAGCGTGCGCAGCGGCCGTACGGTGACGCCCTCGGCGTCCATGGGCAGGGCGAGCCAGGTGATGCCCCGGTGGCGGGGCGCGTCCGGGTCGGTGCGCACCAGCAGTTCGCACCAGTCGGCGACCTCGGCGTGCGAGGTCCAGATCTTGGACCCGGTCACCACGTAGTGGTCGCCGTCCCGCCGCGCCCGGGTGCGCAGCGCCGCGAGGTCGGAACCGGCGCCCGGTTCGCTGAACCCCTGGCACCACACCTCCTCGCCGCGCAGGATCGGCGGCAGCCAGCGCTCCCGCTGCGCGGGCGTGCCCTCGGCGGCGATGGTCGGGCCCGCGTGGAGCAGTCCGACGAACCCGGCACCGACGTAGGGGGCCCCGGCCCGCTCGGTCTCCTCCAGGAAGATCAGCCGGGTGGTCGGGGAGGCGTCCCAGTGGACGTCGGCGTACCCGGCGTCGTACAGCATCCGCTGCCAGCCGAGGTCGTAGGCGCGGCGGCCGGGCCAGTCGTCGGGCGTGGGCGCGGCCGGCAGGGTGGGCAGCACCTTGGTGAGCCATTCCCGCAGCCGGGCCCGGAACCCCTCCTCCTCGGGCGTGCAGGAGAGGTCCATCAGCGGTCGAGGTCCAGGCCCAGCATGCGGATGGCGTTGCCCCGCATCAGCTTGTGGACGGTCTCGTCGTCGAGGCCCTTCACATGGTCGAGGGCGACCTCCTTGGTGTGCGGGAAGGTCGAGTCGACGTGCGGGTAGTCGGTCTCGAAGGTGGCGTTGTCCCGGCCGACGGCGTCGATCGAGGCGACGCCGTGCTTGTCGCGGAAGAAGCAGCAGTAGATCTGCCGGTAGTAGTACGTCGACGGCGGCTCGGGGACGAGATCGCGCACCCCGCCCCAGGCGCGGTGCTCCTCCCACACGTCGTCGGCGCGCTCCAGGGCGTACGGGACCCAGCCCATCTGCCCCTCCGAGTAGGCGAGGGTGAGCCGCGGGAACTTCACCAGGACCCCGCTGAAGAGGTAGTCCATCATCGAGGCCATCGCGTTGTTGAAGCTGAGCGAGGCCTGTACGGCGGGCGGCGCGTCCGGGGAGGCGGCGGGCATCTGCGAGCTGCTGCCGATGTGCATGTTGACGACCGTGCCGGTGTCCTGGCAGACGGCGAAGAAGGGGTCCCAGTACCCGGAGTGGATGGACGGCAGTCCGAGGTGGGTGGGGATCTCGGAGAAGGTGACGGCCCGCACCCCGCGCGCGGCGTTGCGCCGGATCTCCGCGACGGCCAGGTCCACGTCCCACAGCGGGATCAGGCACAGCGGGATGAGCCGGCCGCCGCTGTCCCCGCACCACTCCTCCACCATCCAGTCGTTGTAGGCGCGGACGCAGGCGAGGGCGACCTCCTTGTCGTGCGCCTCGGCGAAGGTCTGGCCGCAGAAGCGCGGGAAGGTCGGGAAGCAGAGGCTGGCCTCGACATGGTTGAGGTCCATGTCCGCGAGGCGCGCCTTCGGGTCCCAGCAGCCGCGCCGCATCTGCTCGCGGGTGATGCCCTCGAGGGTCATCTCGTCGCGGTCGAAGCCGACGGCGGCGATGTTGCGCTTGTACGGGAACTTCAGGTCCTCGTAGATCCACCAGTCCGTCTGCTGGCCCTCGGGGTCCATGGTGATCCGGTACTTCCCGCCGACGTAGGCCAGCTCCCCGATCCCGGCGGTCAGCGGCCTGGGTCCGCGGTCGCGGTACCGGGCGGGCAGCCAGGTCTCGAAGAGATGGGCGGGCTCGATCACGTGGTCGTCGACGCTGATGATGCGGGGCAGTTCGGTCGCCATGGGTCCCCTCCGCCGGACGGTACTTATCTGATGGTCCGTCAGATAGCATGGCACCTGACGAGTCGTCAGCCAAGGAGGGGGCAGACGTGAACGAGACCCCGCACTCCCTGAGTTCCGCCCGCACACTGTGGGACCTGGTCGTCCGCCGTGCCGCCCTCACCCCCGGCCTGCCCGTTCTCCTCCAGGGCGAGCGCCGGCTGACCTTCGGTGAACTGCGCACGCGCGCCGAGCGCGTCGCGGCGGGCCTGTACGGGATGGGCGTACGGCCCGGCACGGTGGTCGCCTGGCAGCTGCCCACCCGGATCGAGACCGCCCTGCTCTCCTTCGCGCTGGCCCGCCTCGGCGCGGTGCAGTCCCCCGTCATCCCCTTCTACCGGGACCGCGAGGTCGCATTCGCGCTGCGCGCGTCACGGGCGGAGTTCTTCGCGGTCCCCGGCGTGTGGCGGGGCCACGACCACACGCAGATGGCCCGGCGGCTGGGCGCCGAGGGCGTCTTCGAGGCGTACGACGACCTGCCCGACGGCGACCCGTCCGTCCTCCCGCCCCCGCCGGCCGACGGCACCTCGGTCCGCTGGATCTACTGGACCTCGGGCACCACCTCCGACCCCAAGGGCGTGCTGCACACCGACCGCTCCCTGATCGCGGGCGGCTCGTGCCTCGCCCACGCGCTGCGGCTGACCGGGGCGGACGTCGGCTCGATGGCCTTCCCCTACGCCCACATAGCCGGCCCCGACTACACGGTGATGCTGCTGCTGTACGGCTTCCCGGCGGTGATGTTCGAGCACTTCGCACTGCCGGACGCGCTGGCGGAGTACCGGCGGCACGGTGTGACGGTGGCCGGCGGCTCCACCGCCTTCTACTCCATGTTCCTCGCCGAGCAGCGCAAGCGGCCGGGCATGAAGGTGATCCCGTCGCTGCGGCTCCTCGCGGGCGGCGGCGCCCCCAAGCCGCCCGAGCTGTACCACTCGGTGGTGCGCGAGATGGACGTCCAGCTCACCCACGGCTACGGCATGACCGAGGTGCCGATGATCACCATGGGCGACCCGGAGGACACCCCCGAGAACCTCGCCACGACCGAGGGCCGACCGCCCGCGGGCATGGAGATCCGGATCGTCGACGGCGAGGTGCGGCTGCGCGGCGAGGCCGTCTGCCGGGGCTACCTGGACCCCGCCCAGACCGCGGAGGCCTTCGACGGGGAGGGCTTCCTGCGCACCGGCGACCTGGGGCGGCTGACCGGCTCGGGGCATCTCGTGCTCACCGGCAGGCTGAAGGACGTGATCATCCGCAAGGGCGAGAACATCTCCGCCAAGGAGATCGAGGACCTGCTGGCGGCGCATCCGTCGGTGGGGGACGCGGCGGTGGTCGGCCTGCCGGACGCGGAGCGCGGGGAGCTGGTGTGCGCCGTGGTGGAACTCCGCTCCGGCGCGGCCGGGCTGACGCTGCCGGACGTCGTCTCCCACCTGCGGGAGCGGGGCCTGTCCGTGCACAAGCTGCCGGAGCGGCTGGAGGTGGTGGCCGCCCTGCCGCGCAACGACACCCTGCGCAAGGTGCTCAAGTACCGGCTGCGGGAGCGCTACTCGGGCACCGTGAAGTAGCGGGCGAACGCCGGGATGACGTCCGGCTCGCCGACGCTGCCGTCGCCGTCGGTGTCGAGCCCGGCGGCGGTGACCCCGGCGACGTCCTCCGGCACGTGCAGCACGCGCAGCACGCGCGCGGTGTCCGCGACGGACAGGCGGCCGTCGTCGTCCGTGTCCGCGACCGCGAGCGCGGCGTGCAGGAAGGGGCGGGCGATCTCGCCGAAGCGCTCGGGGTTGTCGCGCAGCCGCTTGACCGCGCCCGTGACGAACTCCTCACGGGTGATCCGCTGGTCGCCGTCCCGGTCCGCGATGCCGGCCATGCCCTGCCAGAAGGCCTCCGCTCCGGCGTACAGCGCCTGACCCTTGTCGGAGCGGGCCGTCACGCCGAACTCGGTGAGCAGCGCCTTGGCCGCCGCACTGAAGTCCTCGCGGTCGATGGTGCCGTTGCCGTCCTGGTCGAAGGTGGCGAAGCGGGCGGCGATCCTGTGTTCGTACTCGGAGCTGACCATGTCTGTTCGGGCCGCCTTACCTGTGCGTGGGGTGATCTGCCAGGGAGCGTACGACGCGGGGGGCCGTCGGGCGGCGGGAAACCGACGGTTGTGCCAAGACCGGGGGAATTCCGCGACACCGGTGTGGCCTTGTCGCGAAGACGCCGGTACGTCTCCGCCGGGCCGGCCCCGGGCGGGTGCGGATCAGGCCGAGAGGGGGCCGGCCTCGTCCGTGGTCGCGGAGTCGAGGTCGGGGTGGACGTCGAAGAGCCGGCGGACACCGAGCGCGCCGAGGACCCGGTTGACGTGCGAGCCGTCGTCGGCGCCCCGGTCCGGCAGGATCAGCCGCAGCCGGCCCTGGCAGGAGCGGAGCAGCCGGCGGGCGGCGACGAGCACGCCGACCCCGCTGGAGTCGCAGAAGAACACGTCGGAGAGGTCCACGACGAGGTCGTGGTTCCCCTCCGCCACGACGTCGTGCACGTGTTGCCGCAGTACCGGCGAGGTCATCAGGTCCAGTTCCCCGGACACCCGGAGCACGGCCCACTCGCCCTGTTCGACGCCGGTCACCTTGAATGTCACGGCAATGCCCCTCCGCTCGCCGGATCTCCCGGAACCGCCCGGAAACGGAAGCAGTTCCTACGCTTCATTTCGCGCAGCTGCCCAGCGGCCGTTCCCTGAAACGTGGAGCGACAAACCGACAGAGGTCGACAAGGGGCTTGTTTCGGTCACTATCGATCCTGTTCGATCGGAGATGCACACGCTTTGCGTGAAGGTTGTGTGAAGAGGGCACTATCACCTGCGGTGCTTCGGGGGGCGCACATTGACACAAAGGGGCGTGCGTTGTCGGACGTGCCGACTACATTCGAGAGGGCAGCGCAGACACGCTGGACGGGCCGGGACACGGACGAGGGGAGGGGACCGCATGGCCGGGAAGGACGCACCACCCCGCTGGGACCGCAAGATGCAGCAGCGGCTCGCCCGCGGTGAGGCGGCGGCCCTCGGCGAGCTGTACGACCGTTTCGCCTCGCTCGTGCACAACCTCGCCCACCGCGTCCTCGGCGACGAGAAGGCCGCCGACGCCGTCACCCGTGAGGTCTTCGCCCACGTCTGGGAGCACCCGGAGAGCTACGACCCCAAGCAGGGCCCGCTGCGCTCCTGGGTCGCCGCCGTGGCCCACCGGCTCGCGGTGCGGCGGCTGCGCGACAGCGAGACCGCCGCGCTCCCCCGCCAGGGCGGGGGCTCCCCGGAGGAGCTGGAGCTGAAGGTGCGCCGCGCCTCCGTCGCCGCCCGCGCCGACTACATCGTCCACTCCATGCCCGCCCCGCTGCGCGCCGCGCTGGAACTGGCCTACTTCCAGCGGCGCGACTACCGCCAGACCGCCACCGACCTCGGTGTCACCGAGGACGAGGCCCGCCGCCGGCTGCGCCTCGGCCTGCAACTGCTCTCCACCGCGCACGACGCCGGGAAACCCCCGGGATACGGGGGTGCGGTGTGAGCGGGACGGGACGGTTCGAGGCCCACGAGGAGCCCGGCGGGCACGACGACCACGACGGCCGCGACGGCTTCGGGGAGGCGGGCCGGCGCGAGGAGCACGAGGGGTTCGAGGCCGCCTCCGGCCGGGGTGAGCGGGAACACACCGGCGACGGCGCGGGCTCCGGCTCGGGCGACGTGCCGCACGGCCCCGGCGGACCGGGCGGACCCGATCCCGCGCGGCCCCCGCGCATCCCGATGCCCCGCGCCTCCGTCGAGGACAGCGGGCGCCCGCTGCCCGACCTCGCCGACCTGGGGGACCTCCTGCCCGTACCGCTCGACCTGTCCCACGACGTCCTGAAATCGCTCCTCGGCGCCTGGGCGCTGGCCGCCTGCTCGGCGGCCGAGACGGCCGCCGTCGAGGTGCACCTGGGCGACTGCGGAAGCTGCGCCGACGAGGCCCGCCGGCTGCGCGAGGCGGTCGGACTGCTGCACCAGCCGGAGAGCCTCGACCTCGATCCGGCGCTGCGCACCCGCGTCCTGGAGACCTGCCTGGACCGCCGGCCGCCGCGTATCCCGCTGCCCGAGTGGGCGGCGCCCTACGACGCGGAGACCGCCCGACTGGACGCGCTGCTCCAGGACTTCGGGGACGCGGAGTGGCACGCGCCGGTGCGGCTGCGCTGGTTCGAGGCCGACGGCGCCACCAGCCGCCGTACGACCGTCGCCGGGGTGATCGCGCACCTGCTGTCGGTGGACGGGCTGATCGCGGCCGCGATCGGCCTGGAGGACCCGCTGGCCGGCGTCCCCGCACCCGCTCGGGGCCGGACCGGCCCGGCCGGGCGGACCGAGGCGTTCTGGCAGGCCTCCCACTTCCCGCCGACCCGCTCCGTACGGGCGCCCTGGCGGGAGCAGAGCCACGGCCTGGTGCGGACGGTGGCCTTCACCGGCAGCCACGCGGGCGGGCTCGCGGTGTCGTACGGCGACTTCGAACTGCCGCTGCACGACGCGATGCTGGACCGCGCCTTCGAGTGCTGGGTGCACGCGGAGGACATCGCGGAGGCGGTGGACTACCCCTACGAGCCGCCGGCGCCCCGGCACTTGAACAAGATGATCGACCTGGCGGCACGGATGCTGCCGGTCGCGCTCGCGGAGCGGCGGCGGGCGGGGCTCTCCACGCCGGGGCCCACCGCGCACCTCGTCCCCGCGGGAACGCCGGGGCGCACGCTGCGGCTGGAGATCGAGGGCGCCGCGGGCGGCGAGTGGCTGATCCCCCTGGACTCACCGGCGGCGGTGGGCTCGGCGGACCGCGAGGTGGCCCATGTCGCCCTGGACGGTGTCGAGTTCTGCAAGCTGGCGGCCGGTCACCTGTCACCGGAGGAAGCGGCGGCCGGCCAGGACGGCGACCGCCAGGCGATCAAGGACGTGCTGTACGCGGCCGCCGGGCTCAGCAGGATGTAGGGCCGGCCACGGACCTAATCCCTCGGGTCAGCGGCCCGGGAGGCGTTCGGTGATCTCCTGGAGTGTCCAGGCGTTGCCGTCCGGGTCGGTGAACGACGCGAACGACCCGTAGCTGGTCCGGTCGGGGTCCGGGCCGGGCACCTGGTGCTTGGTGCCCGCGTGATGGAAGACTCCGCCCGCGTCGTGGAACACCTCGCTCACGTCGACGCCCTTGCCGGCCAGCTCCGCACGTGCCGCCTCGACGTCCGGGACGACGAGGTGAAGACCCTCGACGGACCCCGGCGCGGCCGAACTCACCTCGCTGCCGAAGATCACCGAGCAACCGGACCCCGGCGGCGTCACCTGCACCACCCGGAAGCCGTCGTCACCGGAGACATCGGCGTCCAGCCGCCATCCCAGACCCGCGTAGAAGTCCTTCGACCGGTCGGCATCGGCGACGGGGATCACTACGACTTCGAGTTTCATGTCCACGGTGGAGTCCTCCTGCCCGCACGGCAGCTGTACGCGTCACCGGTCGCCACGTGTCCCGCGCTCAGGCGGCGCCGGGCCGGCCTGCCATGCGGTGGGCGAGGGAAAAGACCCCTTCACGATACTGCGTCACCGCGACGGCGCCACTTCTGACGCCGCGCCGTGCGGGCCCGCGGGCGGCCCGGAGTCCGGGCCCCCGAACTCCCTGGGATCTCAGGCGAATACGACCGTACGGCGGCCGTTGAGCAGGATGCGGCGCTCCGCGTGCCACTTCACCGCCCGCGCCAGCGCCTGGCACTCCACGTCGCGGCCGATGGCCACCAGCTGGTCCGGAGTCACGTCGTGGGCGACGCGCTCCACCTCCTGCTCGATGATCGGGCCCTCGTCGAGGTCGGCCGTGACGTAGTGCGCCGTCGCGCCGATCAGCTTCACGCCCCGCGTGTGGGCCTGGTGGTACGGCTTCGCGCCCTTGAAGCTCGGCAGGAAGGAGTGGTGGATGTTGATGATCCGGCCGCTGAGCTTCTTGCACAGGTCGTCCGAGAGGACCTGCATGTAGCGGGCGAGGACGACCAGTTCGACCTTCTCCTCGCGCACGATCTCCAGCAGCCGCGTCTCGGACTCCGCCTTGGTGTCCTTCGTCACCGGGAGGTGGTGGAAGGGGATGTTGTAGGAGCCCACCAGCTCCTCGAAGTCCGTGTGGTTGGAGACCACGCCCACGATCTCCACGGGCAGCGCGCCGATCCGGGCCCGGAACAGCAGGTCGTTCAGGCAGTGCCCGAACTTGCTGACCATCAGGACGATGCGCATCTTCGCGTCGGCCCGGTTGATCTGCCAGTCCATGTGGAAGGAGTCGCCGATCGCGGCGAAGCTCGCCCGCAGCTTGTCCACCGTCACGGGCGCGTCGGCCGAGAAGTGCACGCGCATGAAGAACAGACCCGTGTCGTGGTCGCCGAACTGCTGGCTGTCCTCGATGTTGCAGCCGGTCATGAAGAGATAGCTGGACACGGCGTGCACGATGCCCTGCTTGTCCGGGCAGGACAGCGTGAGGACGTACTGATCGGCCGGGGCGGGGCTCGCGGACTGCTCGTTCATGCACTACAGGGTCCCACACCGGCCCCGTACCGGCCGCCGCCGTCCGCCACGCGGACCCGCCGTCCGCTAGGCGGACCGGGTGAGGATCCGCAGCACGTCCAGCGTCTTCGGCGCCACGTCCGGATCGTCGCCGTCGCTCGCCGCCATCCGCACGTGCGCGTCCCGCGCCGCCCGCACCGCCTCCGGCCAGCCGGGGTGCTCCACGTACGTGGCGACGGGGGCGTCCGGCCCGGCCTGGTGCATGATCCGCAGGACCCGCAGCACGGCGGTGTCGACGAGCGCCGCCTCCTGCGAGTCGCGGAATATGGTGCCGACGTATTTCTCCGCCGACCAGTTGTCCAGCCAGGTGTCCTCCACCAGCCGGTACACGGCGTCGGTGACGTCGCCGTACCCGTCCACACCGGCCAGCCAGACGTCCCGCTGGAACACCGGGTCGGAAAGCATGTGCAGCGCCGAGCGCACGTTGCTGCGCCAGCGCCACCACGGCATGTCGTTCAGGGGCATGCCACCCATGGTGGAGGAGCGACGGCCGCGACGGGAAGAGTTCTCCGAACCTTGCACGGTCATCGATCGTACGTTCCCCGTCACACCAGTCCCACCGGCCCCTGTAATTCACCTCGATGTCACTTTTAGTTGACTGAGGGTCACTCTCGGGTTAGCGATGTGAGGGAATCGTGCGTGTCCATGACCGGCAGGCGACGCACCCCTAGTACTTTCCTCCACTCCTTGTCCCGCCCCGGCAGAGCCGGCGCCCTGTACCTGGGCGCGATGGCCCTCTGTGCGTCGTTCACCGCCGGATGCGGGGTCATCCCTGGTGCCACGGGGGGCTCCGGGGATGACCCGATCAAGGTGATGACCTGGGCGCCGCAGGACACCGACGCCACGAACAAGCCCGGCATGCCCGCCATGGCCCGCGCCTACGCCAAGTGGATCAACGCACAGGGCGGCCTCGACGGCCGGAAGCTCGAGGTCCTGACCTGCAACGACCACAACGACAGCGTGGGCGCCGCGAAGTGCGCCCGCCGCGCGGCGAAGGAGGACGTCGTCGCGGTCGTCGGGTCCTACAGCCAGTTCGGCGACTCCTACCTCGCCCCGCTGGAGGGCGCCGGCATCCCCTACATAGGCGGCTACGGCGTCACCAACGACGAGTTCACCGGCCCCATGTCGTACCCGGTCAACGGCGGTCAGCCGGCCCTCCTCGCCGGTCTCGGCCGGGCCCTCGCCGGGACGTGCGGCAACGTCTCGCTGGTCCGCCCCGACAGCATCGCGGGCGACGAGCTGCCCACGATGCTCGACTCGGGGCTGAAGGCGGGCGGGCACGCGAACGCGGACGACCAGCTGGCCGCCGAGGACGCCACCGAGTACGGCGGCCAGGCCGACCGGGCGCTGCGCGACGCCACCGAGGACGTCCTGAAGAAGGGCTGTGTGGTGCCCGCGCTCGGGGACCGCACCGACACCTTCATGGACTCCTTCCGGCGGGCTCGGGAGGACTTCCCCGACGTGCGCATGGCGACCGTGCTCGGCAGTGTCGACCAGACGGTGATCAACGCCACGGGCGGCGCGTCCAGCCCGTACGAGGGCGCCTACATCACCGGCTGGTACCCGCCGGCGTCGGACGCGCGGTGGGCCCAGATGAAGAACGTGATCAACAAGGAGGCCTTCGGCGACAACCGCATCGACCCCGCGGACGCCGGAGTGCAGACCACCTGGATCGCCTACACGGTGCTCAAGGCCGTCCTGGAGAAGATCGGCGAGGGCGAGGTCAGCGCCGACACGGTGCGCCGGACCCTCAACGCCGATCTGCGGGTCTCCACCGGAGGCCTCACCCCGACGCTGCACTGGCCCTACGAGAGCAAGCTCGCCGGGGTCGGGTTCCCCCGACTGGTCAACGCGAACGTGACCCTTCAGGTGGTCCAGGGCGGCAGGCTGGTCGCGGCCCGCAAGGGCATCGGCGGCAGCAACGGCATCGCCGACATGACGAGGACGCTGGAGAACGCGGACGTGCAGTGAGCCCGGCCGGGGATGCCCCGGCCGCGCCCGCCTCGGACGTGCCTCACACCGCGGGCCTCACAGCTGGGTGGGCTGGCGCTGGGTCAGGCCGTACGTCCGCGCGATGGCGTTCCAGAGCGCGGCCGCCTTGGTCTTCTGCGCGCTGGCGGTGCCGCTCTCCCGGTTGCCGGCCGCGGTCTCCCCGGTGGTGCGGGCGTGGCCCTTCTTGCAGCCCTTGTGGCCGCCCTTGACCTGGCCGGCCCAGGCCGCGTAGTGGTTGTCGGCCGCGGCGGACGCCTGCCAGGCCTTGGTCAGGGCCGCGGTCAGCTCGCCGTTGCCGGGCAGCTTGTCCACGGACAGCTGCCCGAGCCGGGTGACCAGGGCGTTGCGCTGCCTGGCCGCGTCGCGCAGGTTGGTGGCGGACTGGTCGAGGTTGGCACACTGCCTGACGTCGCCCACCGCCTTGATCACCGAGGCGCGGCTGCTGCCGCTGTCGGCGAGCAGCTTGTCCAGCGCGACGGCCTGCTGCCGGGCGGGGTCGGCGGTGGGCGAGGCGGAGTCCTGGGTGGCCGGGGACGCGGCGGCGACCGGCTTGTCGTCGGTGCCCTGGTCCTTGCCGCCCCCGCTGCTGAGCAGCGCGCCGGCGCCCACTCCGACGAGGACGATACCGATCCCGACGGCGGCGATCAGCGGCACCCGTGACCGGCCGCTGCGCCGGTCGTCGTCGCCGTCGTCGTGCATCGCCCCGTAGGAGTCCCGTGCCGGGCCGTACGACGACTGCGCCGGGCGCGGGTAGGCGTCCTGCTGGACGCGCGGGAGCTGCTGGGTGGACCCGGCCGGGGCGTCCCCGTGCGCGGGGCCACCGCGGAAGAGGTTCTCGAACTCGGCGGGCGGCTGCCGGTCGCCGCCCTGCGCCTGGGCGGCGTACGGCGGGATGAACTGCGTGGCGTCCGCGTCGGAGTGCGCGGGCGCCGCCTGCTGCTGCGCGCGGCCCAGGTAGCGCGTCTCCTCACCGGCGGACTCCGGCGGCAGCGCCCCCGGCGTCACCGGCGGGATGTACTGGGTCGCGCCGTCGGCCGCGGCGGCCTGCACGGGCGGGATGTACTGCGTCGCCCCGTCGGCGGCGGCCGCCTGCGCGGGCGGTATGTACCGGGTCGCGTCGTCCGCCGCCGGGACGGGCGGGATGTACTGCGTGGCGCCGTCGGCCGTCGGCGGCAGCGGGCCCGCGGCCGGGTACGCCCCCGGTACGGCGGGCGGCAGCGGCGCGGCCGGTGCCTGGTACTGGTGCTGCTGGGGCTGCTGGTACTGCTGCGCGTACGGGTCGGACGCGCCGTACCCGGGCTGCTGACCGCCGCCGTACTGCGCCTGCCCGTCACCGGCGCCGTGCGCGGGCGCCTGGCCGCCGTACTGCGGCTCCTGGCCGCCGGCGCCGTAGGACGGAGCCTGACCCCCGTAGGGCGCGGCCGGAGCCCCCTCGGGGGGCAGCGGGCCGGGGCCCGCGGCGGCCGGGGGCTGAGCGCCGGAGGCGTCCCACTGCGGGGCACCCGCCGGGGGCCAGCCCTCACCCGGCTGGGGGTTCTGCTGCCCCGGGCCCCAGGAACCGCCCCACGCCTGCCCGCCCGCCGGGGCGGCGGGGGCGGCCGGGGCCTGCCCGCCCGCCGCGCCCGGCAGCAGGGGCTCGCCTCCGTCGGAGGGCAGCACGATGCCTTCGCGCGCGGGCCGCGCCGAGGGCTCCTCGCCCTGTCCACTCTGCGTCACCGGGACTCCTACTAATGGGGGACCTTGTGAATCGTCGGCTCACGCTACCGGGTCCCCCGAGCCGGGTGCCACGCAGCTCAGGACGCGATCTTCTTCCCTGTGACGGCAGTAACAGAACAGGCCCGCGAAGCGCTGGTCAACGGCACCCGGCGCACACCCGGGTGCCGTTTCCCTCACGTTCACGCAACTGCGGACCCGGCGTTCAGGCGGCCTGCTGGAGGTCGAGGCGGGCCCCGAACTCGCGTACCACCGCCTCGTCCCGGAAGGGCTCCAGCCGTTGCTGAAGGTCCTCCAGGTACTCGGCGCCCCGGTTGGAGCGGAGCGTCTCCAGCAGTTCGACGGCCTTCAGGCCGGTGCTGCAGGCCTGTTCGATCTCGCGCTGCTGCACCTGGGCCGTGGCGAGCAGCACATATCCGATGGCGCGCCGGCGGGCCCGGGACTCGGGGTGCCCCGCCAGCGACTGCTCCGCGTACCGGGCCGCCGCCTCGGGCTGCCCCAGGTCACGGTGGCAGTGCGCCAACTCGTCGGCGAGATAGGCCTCGTCGAAGTGCGCGATCCACACCGGGTCGTCGCCGCGGGACGCGTCCGCGCCCTCCATCGCCGTCACCGCACGCCCGCCGGCCGCCTGCGCCGCGCGCACGTCGCCCAGCAGGGCGTGGCCCCGCGCCTCCGCCGCGTGGAACATCGCCTCCACGCGCGGCGACACGTGCCCGCGCGCGCCCTCCTGCGCCGCCCGCGCCAACTGGGCGATCTCCCGCGGGTTCCCGAGCTGCGCGGCGAGATGGCTCATGGACGCGGCGAGGACGTACCCCCCGTAGCCGCGGTCCCCGGCCGCCTGGGCGAGCCGCAGCGACTGGATGTAGTACCGCTGGGCCAGGCCCGGTTGCCCGGTGTCCACAGCCATGTACCCGGCGAGCTCGGTCAACCGGGCGACCGAGGCGAAGAGTTCACGCCCCACCGCCTCCCGGTACGACCCGGCGAGCAGCCCGGAGACGACGCTGTTGAGGTAGTGCACGACGACCGGGCGGACGTGCCCGCTGCCGTACTGGTGGTCGAGGTCCACCAGTGCCTGGGTCATCGACCGGACGGCCGCCACGTCGGCCTGGCCGACCCGCGGGCCCGCCTGCCGGGCCACCTGGGCGTCCGGCGACGAGATCAGCCAGTCGCGGCTGGGCTCGACCAGCGCGGAGGCGGCGACGGAGGAGCCGGACAGGAAGTCCCGGCGCCCCACGTCGCTGCGCCACAGCTCGCAGACCTGCTCGATGGCCCCCAGTACCGTCGGCGAGAACTGGAGACCGACCCCCGAGGCGAGGTTCTTGCCGTTGGCCATGCCGATCTCGTCGATCGTGACCGTACGGCCGAGCTTGCGCCCGAGCGCCTCGGCGATGATCGCCGGGGCCCGGCCCCGCGGCTGCTGGCCGCGCAGCCAGCGGGCCACGGACGTCTTGTCGTAGCGCAGGTCGAGTCCGTGCTCGGCGCCGCACATGTTGACCCGCCGGGCGAGCCCGGCGTTGGAGCACCCCGCTTCCTGGATGAGTGCCTGCAGCCGTTCGTTCGGCTGCCGTGCCACGAGAGGCCTTGCGGCCATGTGCTACCCCCTGCGAACCCCTGGAGCGTGACTGTTCGGGACGATCACTGCCCAGCTGACATACCGTCAATGCGTGACATGTGCGGTTTGCCGGGGTAACGGCGGATGCCACCCCCACCTCTGGCTACCCTTCCCACGCCCTGCTTCCTCCCGCGCGCCCCCACCCGTGCACCCATGCGCCCCGACTGCCGGGCCGGTGCTCCTCCCCCGCGCGCGCTCCAGCCGTAACTCCAGGTGGGTGCGGGAGTTGAGTGGAGCGTGGAAGAGACGATCGCGGGCGCCCAGAACACTCAGATGACCGGTCAGATTCCGCAGCAGCGCGGGGAATCGCTGCTGGAGACCGCCGTACGCTACGCCGAGGAACGGCACTGGGACGTGTTCCCGGGCACCTGGCTGGAGCCCGTCGACGGAACACAGCGCTGCTCGTGCGGTGAGACCGACTGCCCCGCGCCGGGTGCGCACCCCGCGCGCCCCGACTGGGCGACCCAGGCGACCGGCAGCGCGACCGTCGCCCGCAGGATGTGGCAGAAGCAGCCCACGGCGTCGATCCTGCTGCCGACGGGACGGACCTTCGACGCGCTGTCGGTCCCGGAGAGCGCCGGCTTCCTCGCGCTGGCCCGGATGGAACGCATGGAGCTGACGCTGGGCCCGGTCACCCTCTCCCCCGACCGCCGGATGCACTTCTTCGTGCTGCCGGGGGCGTCCGCGAAGGTGCCGGACCTGGTGCGCACCCTGGGCTGGTCGCTCACGTCACTGGACCTGGTCGCGCTGGGCGAGGGGGCGTACGTGGCCGCTCCGCCCACCCGGTTCGGGTCCCGTGGCGCGGTGCAGTGGGCGTGCCGGCCCACGCCCGCGAACCGATGGCTGCCGGACGCCGAGGAGTTGATCTCCCCGCTGGCCTACGCGTGCGGACGGGACCGCTGACGGCCCCCGTTCCCCGCACCCCCGCGCCCGGCACGGCGGCCGTGGCTAGCCTTCATGCATGACCGAAGCTGCAGTACGTGTGCGGGGGCTCTGGAAGCGGTTCGGGCAGCAGGTGGCTGTCGGGGGAATCGATCTGGAGCTGCCGGCCGGGAAGTTCGTCGGGCTGGTCGGGCCGAACGGCGCCGGGAAGACGACCACCCTCTCCATGGTCACCGGGCTGCTGCGGCCCGACGACGGAACCGTGGAGATCGTCGGCCACGACGTGTGGCGCGACCCGGTGGCCGTCAAGGCACGGATCGGCGTGCTGCCCGAGGGACTGCGGCTGTTCGAGCGGCTCTCCGGGCGGGAACTCCTCGCCTACTCGGGGCGACTGCGCGGGCTGCCCGGCGACGAGGTCGACAAGCGGGCCACACAACTGCTGGACGTCCTCGACCTGGCGGGCTCCCAGCACAAGCTGGTCGTCGACTACTCGACCGGCATGCGCAAGAAGATCGGGCTCGCCGCCGCTCTCCTCCACAACCCCGAAGTGCTGTTCCTGGACGAGCCGTTCGAGGGTGTCGACCCGGTGTCCGCGCAGATCATCCGCGGCGTGCTGGAGCGCTACACCGCCTCCGGGGCCACCGTGGTGTTCTCCTCGCACGTGATGGAGCTGGTCGAGTCGCTGTGCGACTGGGTGGCCGTCATGGCCGCCGGACGCATCCGCGCCACGGGCCCCCTGGCCGAGGTGCGCGGCACGCACCCCACCCTCCAGGGGGCGTTCCTCGAACTGGTCGGGGCGAGCGGCCGGCACACCGGCTCCGACCTGGACTGGCTGGGCGGCGGTGCGGCCCGATGACGAGCCCGACCGCCACCGTCGTACGACTGAAACTCGCCCTGCTGCGCAACGGACTGCGGCAGTCCGGGGGCCGGCGGGCCGCGTTCGTCGCCTCCGCCGCCGTCGCCCTCCTGTTCGCGCTGTCCCAGCTCGCCGGGCTGCTCCTGCTGCGCGGGCAGCCGCACGCCGATGTCGTCGCCGTGGTCGGCACGGCCGTCCTGGCACTCGGCTGGGCGGTGCTGCCGCTGTTCTTCCCGACCGGCGACGAGACCCTCGACCCGACCAGGCTGGTCCTGCTGCCGCTGCACCCCCGGCCGCTGGTACGGGCCCTGCTCGCGGCCTCGCTGGTCGGTATCGGCCCCCTGTTCACGCTGCTGGTCCTCACCGGCTGCGCGCTCGCCCTCGCCCACGGCCCCGCCGGGTACGCCGTCGCGGTCGCCGCCGTGGCGCTCGCCCTGCTGGTCTGCGTGGCCCTCGCACGGGCCGTCGCCGCCGCCAACGTACGGCTGCTGACCAGCAGGCGGGGCCGCGACCTGGCCGTGCTGAGCGGGCTGGTGATCGCGATCGGCGCGCAGCTCGTCAACTTCGGTGCGCAGCGCCTCGGTTCGGCCGGACTGGAACCGCTGCGGCCGGTCGGGGCCGTCCTGTCCTGGGTGCCGCCGGCCTCGGCGGTCGGGGCGGTACGGTCCGCGAGCGAGGGCTCGTACGGCCTCGCGGCCGCCCGACTGGCCGTCTCGCTCGCCGGTCTGGCGCTGCTGCTGGCGGCCTGGGCGCGGAGCCTGACCCGGCTGATGACGGCGCCCGACGGGTCCACCCTCCAGCCCCTCGACGCCCCGGCCCGGGACCGCTCCGGCACCGCCGGACCGGCCCGGCTGCTGCCGGGCGGACGCACGGGCACGGTCATGGAACGCAGCCTGCGCTACATCTGGCGCGACCCGAAGACCAAGGCCGCGTGGGTGACCTCCCTGGCGATCGGACTGATCGTGCCGGTGTTCAACGCCGTGCAGGGCACCGGGTCGATCTACTTCGCCTGCTTCGCCGCCGGGATGCTCGGCATCCAGATGTACAACCAGTTCGGGCAGGACACCTCCGCGTTCTGGATGGTCGCCATGACCGTGTCCTCCGCCCGGGACGCCTACGCCGAGCTGCGCGGCCGGGCGCTGGCCCTGCTGCTGGTCACCCTTCCGTACGCCGTCCTCGTGACCGTGCTGACGACCTCGCTGCTGGACGCCTGGGCCCGGCTCCCGGAGGGCCTGGGACTGTCCTTCGCGCTGCTCGGCGCGATGCTGGCGACCGGTGCGTGGACCTCGGCCCGCTTCCCGTACTCCATCCCGCAGGAGGGCCACAAGAACGTCGCCCCCGGACAGGCGGGCCTCGCCTGGATCGCGATCTTCGGCGGCATGGTCGCGGCGGCCCTCCTCTGCTCCCCCGTCATCGCCCTCACCATCTGGCTCCACGTGACGGCCGACGGCGCCGACTGGACGTGGCTGCTGCTGCCGGCCGGCACGGGCTACGGAGCGGCCCTCACGGTACTGGGCCTGCGTCTGGCCGCCCCCCGCACGTCGTCCCGCCTCCCGGAGATCCTCACGGCGGTGAGCAAGGGCTGACCGGACGCACCCGCGGCCGCCGGAAGCACCGACGACCGCGGACGATCAGGCGCTCAGGCGCTCAGTGGCCGGCCAGCGAATCGAGGAACGGCTCGACGACCGAGCGCCACCCCTCCGGATGGTCGTAGTGGGCGAGGTGCCCCGCGTCCACCACCTCCGCGTACTCACCGCGCGGCAGCACCCGCACCATCTCCTGCGCCTCCGCGCGCCCCAGCTCGCCGTCGAGAGCGCGGACGACGAGCGCGGGGCACCGCACCTGCGCCAGCTCCTCCCAGTGCGCGTCGTAGACCCACGTCTCCCGGGACCGCAGCATCCGCTCCGGGTCGAAGACGGGGCGCCAGCCGTCCTCGCGCTCGTGCATGACCTCGGCGTAGAAGGCGCCGCGGGCCGGGTTGGGGCGCTCCACCCAGGGGTCGTCCTCGCCGAACCACTTGCGGACGTCGGCGAGGGTGGCGAAGGGGACGGGCCAGGCCCGGAACCAGTCGGCCCAGTCGCGCTGCGAGGCCGCGCCGAGCGCGGAGGCCCGCATGTCGAAGATGATCACACCGCGCACGAGATCGGGGCGCTTGGCGGCGAGCTGCCAGGCGGTCAGCGCGCCCATGGCGTGGCCGATGAGGACGGCGGGGGCGAGGCCCAGCTGTTCCACGGCGGCCTCGGCGTCCTCGACGTAGGCCTCGCGGGTGTAGGCGGCCTGTGGGGGCTTGTCGCTCCGGCCGTGGCCGCGCTGGTCGAGAGCGACCGCGCGGTGGCGTCCGGCGAGCCGGCGGGCGACCGCCGCCCAGTGGGAGGCCCGGCCCATCAGGCCGTGGAGTAACAGGACACCCGGAGTGCCGTGCCCCGGACCGGCCGGATCCCGGCCCGCCTCGTGCGGCTCCGCCTTGGGCGGTTCGGCGAAATCCCAGGCGGCCAGCCGCACGCCGCCCGCTCCCGTCACGTCGATACGCCGTGCCATGGGCCTGGTACCCCCCAGCTAGCCTGCCTCGCACCGGTGTTCTGCCGTCGTACTGCCGCCGCAGACTATCGAATACCCATTCGAAGAATCTGTCTGCGCGGACAACACCCCTCGTTCGAGTGACACCCCTCAAGGAATGATCGCCGCCGCCGAGGGGATCTTTCAGGCGGGAGGCGGACCACTCGGGGAAAAGCGGTCCGAGGGGACGACCCTGGGAGCTCGGGGCTCCGGGTCGGAACAGGGGAGGACAGGCCCCGGCGCCACACGGCGCCGGGGCCCTCCCTTGCTCAGCGCTTGGCGACGAACACGTGCGAGGCGACGTCCGCCTCCAGCTCGGCCGCCTCACCGCCGCTGCCCACCAGCACCCCGCCGGCCGACTCCGTCACGCTCACCACCGAACCGGGCTGCACACCCGCCCGCCGCAGCGTGTACATCAGCTGCGCGTCCGTCTGGATCGGCTCGCCGATACGGCGGACCACGACCGTCTTCCCGTCCGTCCCCGGATCCAGGTCCGCCAGCGAGACCATGCCCTCGTCCAGGAACGGATCGGCGCCGTCCTTCTCGCCCAGCTCCTCCAGACCCGGGATCGGGTTGCCGTACGGAGACTCGGTCGGATGCCGCAGCAGCTCCAGCACGCGCCGCTCCACGGCCTCGCTCATCACGTGCTCCCAGCGGCACGCCTCCGCGTGCACCTGCTCCCACTCCAGGCCGATCACGTCGACCAGCAGACACTCCGCCAGCCGGTGCTTGCGCATCACGCGCGTCGCCAGCCGGCGGCCCTCGTCCGTGAGCTCCAGATGACGGTCGCTCGCGACGGCCACCAGGCCGTCGCGCTCCATCCGCGCCACCGTCTGACTCACGGTCGGCCCGCTCTGGTCGAGCCGCTCCGCGATGCGGGCGCGCATGGGAACGACGCCTTCCTCTTCGAGCTCGAGGATGGTGCGGAGGTACATCTCCGTGGTGTCGATCAGTCCGGACATACGTGCCCCTCGATAACCTCGGCCGGCAGCCCGGCCGCGTGCGCTGGCCCTGCACCCAATTCTGCCGGATCCCACTGACAAGCGGGGAGGACCGGCGAAACGCGAGCCGGGAACCCGCCGCGCCGGCACCGGCCCGCGCGACCGGCCGTACGGCTCCCGCACCCCTGACCAGCACCGCACCGGGCGCCCCCCGGGCACCGGCACACGAGAACCCCGGCCGTATTGACACCACACTGGTCCAGACCTCACGGTGATCCACGACACAGACGCTGCGAAGGGGCACCGCATGAGCGACGGCACGCCTGCCGACCTGTTCTTCGACGCCGCCATCAACCTGCTGCAACGGGTCCGCGAGGAGGAGGCCGGGACGATCGCCACCGCCGGCACCCTGCTCGCCGACACCGTCGCCGCCGGCGGCCGCCTGTTCGCCTTCGGCGCCGGACACTCCTCACTCGCCGCCCAGGACGTCGTCTACCGCGCCGGCGGCCTCGCCCTGATGAACCTGCTCGCCGTACCCGGCGTCGTCGGCGTCGACGTCACCCCGGCCACCCTCGGCTCCGCCCTCGAACGCGTCGACGGCCTCGCGAGCGCCGTCCTCGACACCTCACCGGTCCGCGCCGGCGACGCCCTCCTGATCATCTCCCTCTCCGGCCGCAACGCCCTCCCCGTCGAGATGGCCATGAGCGCCCGCACACGAGGCGTGAAGGTCATCGGCGTCACCTCCGTCGCCTACGCCTCGGAGACCACCTCCCGGCACGCCTCCGGCACCTTCCTCAAGGACCACTGCGACGTCGTCCTCGACTCGAAGATCGCGGTCGGCGACGCGGAACTCACCCTCGACACCATCCCGGCGCCCTTCGCCCCCGCCTCCACCGTCGTCACCGCGGCCCTCATGCAGGCCGTCATGGCCACCGCCGCCGCCACCCTGGCCGACCGCGGCATCGAACCCCCGCTCCTGCGCTCCGGCAACGTCGACGGCGGCCACGAATGGAACGGCCGCGTCATGCGCGAGTACGGCGACCGGATCTTCTACCGCCACTGAACACCGGCACCGCCGTCACCCGGGGCACATCAGGGGGACAGGGACCGCCCTACTCCCCCGCCGCACCCCGGCGAACCGCCTCCGCCAGGTCCAGCGCCGCCGCGATGCGCCCCGCCACATCCTCCGCGTAGGCCGTGTCGGACCGCTCGAACCGGCTGCGGCCCGCCCCACGCAGGAACGTCACCACACCCAGCGTCCGCCCCCGGCTCCGCAGCACCGCGCACAACCCGTGCACCGCGTCCCCGGGCCACTGCCGCTCCAGCGCCCACGCACGCGCCCGCTCCGCCGGGACCGACCCCGCGTCCGCACGCACCGTCCCGGCCCGCTCCACGCAACTCAACGCCGGATGCCCCGCCTCGTACCGCACGGGCAGCCCGGCCGCACCGGTCGGCACACTCGGGCCCGGCGCCCCCGCGGGCGTGGCCGCGAGCCGCACCAGCCGCACCGGAGCCGCGTCCTCACCACTCGCGTCCTGACCAGCCGCGGGCCGCGCACCCGCCAGCCGGTCGACCAGCGCGTGATCGGCGAAACCGGCGAGCGCGAAGTCCAGGTGGACCGTCGCCGCCTCCACCGGGTCCTCGCACTCGGCCGCCGCACGGGCCGCGCGATGCGACTGGTTCGTACGGAACCGCAGCAGAGCCGCCTCCTGTTCGGCCTGCCTTGCCTCCGTCACGTCCTGGAAAAGCCAGCCGACCCCCAGCGGCACCGGCTCCTCCGCCAGCGGCGACGCCAGCCGCAGGAACCCGCTCCGCCAGCACCGCCGCTTCTCACCCTCCGGCGTGCGCACGGCCACCCACATCTCGGCCGGCGCGGGCGGCGCACCCTCGGCCAGCACATGCGTGAGCGCGGCCTCCAGCTCCTCCACGCCCTGCGCGAGCAGCTCACCGAGCGGCCGGCCCAGCGCGGACGTACGCCCGATACCCAGCGAGCGCGCCGCATGCGCGTTCACCACGGCCGGCCGCAGATCGGCGTCCACGAGGACCACACCCCACGCCGCGTCCTCGAACAGCGCCTCGCTCAACGCGATCGACCGCTCCAGATCGATCTGCGCGTGCACCTCGCTGAACGCGCAGTACACACCCGCGGGCTTGCCCTCCGGCCCCCGCACCGCAGCGGACTGCGTCCGCACGAGCACCCGGCCGCCGTCCTTCGTGACCAGCGCGAACTCGTGCACCTGCCGCCCCGGCGCGTGCATGGCCGACATCAGCCGGGCCTGCACCTCCTCGGCGTCCGCGCTGCGCACCGCCCACCCGGCGAACCCGTGCCGCCCGACGGCCTCGGCGGCGGTCCACCCGAGGATCCGCTCCGCCTCCCGGTTCCAGTGGGTCACGACCCCGTCGGCGTCGAAGGCGCACAGCGCCGCGTCCATGCCGTCCAGCAGCGCGGCGAGCAGGTCGGAACCGCCGGGCTCACCGGGCTCGTCCGGCCCCAGCTCGTCCGTGGTCCCACTTCGCCGGGAAGCACTCACCTGGACCCCCTGGAGGCTGCGTCGGCGCACGTCGGCGCTCGGTTCGCTCACTGGCCTTCATTCAACTCGAACGTGACACAGCCCACATCCTGTTCCCGCAAGATTGCCGAATCAATGCCGGTCGGCTTCCGGTGCGAGCCGCAGGTCCACCCACTCGTCCCGCTCCCCGTCCAGCACATAGCGTTCGATCTCCGCGAACCCGCGCCGCACGGCGAACCGCAGCCCGTCCGCGTTCGCCGCCAGCACACACGTCTCGATCACCCCGGCACCCAGCTCACGCGCTCGCGCCAGCCCGTTCTCGTACAGCGCCGTACCGAACCCCTGCCCCCGGTACCCCGGCAGCACACGCGCGATCACGGTGGCCACCCCGTCCACCGGCGGCCGCACGGTGGAACACCCGACGAGCACGTCCCCCACGTAGGCGTTCTCCAGCCGGTACCGCCCCACCCGCTCCCGGGCGTCCGCCACCGACATGGCAGCGACCGGCA
Organism: Streptomyces sp. NPDC015139; assembly: GCF_043079785.1. NCBI lineage: Bacteria > Bacillati > Actinomycetota > Actinomycetes > Kitasatosporales > Streptomycetaceae > Streptomyces > Streptomyces sp. NPDC015139. The sequence goes on from NZ_JBIBUW010000002.1 coordinate 278,696, forward strand.
CCACGACGTTGTGCACGTGCCGCCACTGTTCGAGCATGAGGTCGCCTTCTACGGTGGCGAGCCGGGGTCCGGTCATGCACGGGACCGTACCGAAAAACAGTTGAGGCGGACCGGCGTCCTTCTTAGGCTTGGCGGAGCGAAGAGAGGAGGTGATCGGGTACATGAGTGAAACCCGGACGCGCGAGGTGGCTGCGGGCTAGCGGCCCGCCACCACACTTTGTGCGGTGCCGGACCAGCGTGTGTGCGAAACACGCGGCCGGCCCAATCCAACGCAGTCACCCGACCCGCGGGCTGCCGGTACGTCCGGCCGGCTCCTCACTGAGGAACCCAGCCCGCGGGTCGTCTGCGTTCTCAGGGGCTCAGGCGTTCCGTCCGCCAGGTTCCGTCCGGGGTGGCGGTGTAGCGCAGGCGGTCGTGGAGGCGGTTCTCGCGGCCCTGCCAGAACTCGATCGTGTCCGGGGTGATGCGGTAGCCGCCCCAGTGCGGGGGGACCGGGACCTGTTCGCCCTCGGGGTAGCGGGATGCGAGGTCGTCGTAGGCGGCCTGGAGTTCCGCGCGGGAGGCGATGACCGTGGACTGGGCGCTGGCCCAGGCGCCCAGCTGGGAGCCGTGCGGGCGGGTGCGGAAGTAGGCGGCGGTCTCGTCGCGGCCGGTGCGGTGGGCGGTGCCGGTGACGATGACCTGGCGGGCCAGCGGGTGCCAGGGGAAGAGCAGCGAGATGTGCGGGTTCTCCGCGAGGTCGCGGGCCTTGCGCGAGTTGTAGTTGGTGTAGAAGACGAAGCCGTCGGTGTCGAACTGCTTCATCAGGACCGTGCGAGTGCTGGGGCGGCCGGCGGCGTCCGCGGTGGAGACGATCATCGCGTTGGGTTCGTAGACCGTGCCGTGGAGGGCCGCGCGGGCGGCGTCCTCGAACCAGCGGGCGAACTGGTCCATGGGGTGCGTGGCCAGGTCCTGTTCGGCGAGGCCCTCGGCCCGGTACTGCTTGCGCATGGCGGCGGGGTCGAGGACGGGGTCCAGGAGGGGTTCGCGGTCGGTCACGCGGTCATCCTGCCGTATCGGACGGCCGTGGCACCGGGTGTCGAGTGGTCTCCCCAAGTGCGGCACCGGGGGTTATCGTGCTGGTTCCCTTGCGGTATGGGTGACCACGGGTGACCACCGGCCGATCGGGGCATCACCGGGGTGACCGCCGCCGACACATCACTAGGAGCCGCCTGATGTCCGATTTCGTACCCGGGCTCGAAGGAGTCGTCGCGTTCGAGACGGAGATCGCCGAACCCGACAAGGAGGGCGGTGCCCTGCGCTACCGGGGCGTCGACATCGAGGACCTGGTCGGGCACGTCTCCTTCGGCAACGTGTGGGGGCTGCTGGTCGACGGGGCCTTCAACCCGGGTCTGCCGCCCGCGGAGCCGTTCCCGATCCCGGTGCACTCCGGTGACATCCGGGTGGACGTGCAGTCCGCGCTGGCCATGCTCGCACCGGTGTGGGGTCTGAAGCCGCTGCTGGACATCGACGAGGAGCAGGCGCGCGCCGATCTGGCCCGGGCCGCGGTGATGGCGCTGTCGTACGTCGCCCAGTCCGCGCGGGGGCAGGGTCTGCCGATGGTGCCGCAGCGGGAGATCGACAAGGCGGGCTCGGTCGTGGAGCGGTTCATGATCCGCTGGCGGGGTGAGCCGGACCCGAAGCACGTGGCCGCCGTGGACGCGTACTGGACGTCGGCCGCCGAGCACGGGATGAACGCGTCGACGTTCACGGCGCGGGTCATCGCCTCCACCGGTGCGGACGTGGCCGCCGCGCTGTCGGGGGCGGTCGGTGCGATGTCGGGGCCGCTGCACGGCGGGGCGCCGTCGCGGGTGCTGGGGATGATCGAGGAGATCGAGCGGACCGGGGACGCGCAGGCCTACGTCAAGCAGGCTCTGGACCGGGGTGAGCGGCTGATGGGGTTCGGGCACCGGGTGTACCGGGCGGAGGATCCGCGGGCGCGGGTGCTGCGGCGTACGGCGCGGGAGCTGGGGGCGCCGAGGTTCGAGATCGCGGAGGCGCTGGAGAAGGCCGCGCTGGAGGAGTTGCACAATCGCCGGCCGGACCGGGTGCTGGCGACGAACGTGGAGTTCTGGGCGGCGATCATGCTGGACTTCGCGGAGGTGCCGGCGCACATGTTCACGTCGATGTTCACGTGTGCGCGGACCGCGGGGTGGTCGGCGCACATTCTGGAGCAGAAGCGGACGGGGCGGCTGGTGCGGCCGTCGGCCCGCTATGTGGGGCCGGGGGCCCGTCGGCCGGAGGACGTCTCGGGGTACGCGGACATCGCCCACTAGGGGAGGCGGCCGGGGCGCGTGGCGGCTGCCGCCCGCGCCCCCTCGCGCTCCTCGCTCATGCCGGGGTGAGAAGGCCGGTGTGGTGCCTCTCGGCCACCAGCGGGTGTGCCCTCAGCTTGCCCTTGAGTTCGTTGTAGCCGTACTCGGCGTACAGGGGGTTGGTGGGGTCGTCGGTGATACCGGGGGCGGTGGACGCGTGCGGGAAGGGCAGGGGTTCGATCCGGGCGTCCAGGCGGGGGTTGTAGAAGAACGGGACGGAGAAGCGCTCGGTGGCGCCGGGCGGGCTGACCACTCGGTGGTTGGTGGCCAGCAGGTAGCCGTTGGTGGCGACTTCGAGGAGTTCGCCGAGGTTGACGACGAAGGCGTTCTCGATGGGCGGGACTTCGTGGAAGCGGCCGTCCTCGCGCTGGACCTGGAGGCCGCCGACGGTGTCCTGGAGGAGCAGGGTGAGGAAGCCGTAGTCCTTGTGGGCGCCGACGCCCTGGTCGGTGCCGTCGCCGGCGCTGCCGGGATAGCGGACGAGCTTGAGGTGCGGGTGGGCACGCTCGCCGAAGATCGGGTCGTAGAAGCCGGCGGGGGCGCCGATGGCGGTGAGCAGTTCGTGCAGGAGGCGCTGGGCGACGGCGCGGAGCCTGTCGATCCAGGTGAGGGCGGCGGTGCGCAGTCCGGGGAGGGCGGCGGGCCACTGGTTGGGGCCCTGGAGCCACCAGTAGGGGGGTTCGCCGGGGCCGGGTGCGCGGGCGGGGCGTTCGGCGCCTATGTCGAGCTGGTCGCGCCAGTCGCGGGCGCCGGCGGTGCGTTCGTCGCCGGTGCGGGTGTAGCCGCGGAAGTGGGGGGAGTTGACGTTGTCGATGGCGAGGCGGTCGGCTTCGGGGAGGGTGAAGAAGGCGCGCATCGCGGTGAGCAGGGCGTCGGTCTCGGCGCGGGTCACGCCGTGTCCGACGAGCTGGAAGAAGCCGACGTCGTGGGCGGCGCTGTGCAGCTGGGCGTGGAGCAGGGCACGGGCCCGGGGGTCGCGGTCGGCGGCCGACAGGTCGATGATCGGGAGCTGGTCGTACGACGGGGTCGTCGCGGTGTGCTGGGTCATGATGCGTCCGCAGGGTGTACGGGGCACGGGTGGCCGCGGGGGTGGGCGGCCCCGGGTGCCGGAAAAAGGGAGAAAGAGAAGAAGGCAGGGGGCTGGGTCAGGCGGAGAAGCGCCGACAGCCCATGCTCGTGACGCGCACGTAGTCCACGTGGCGGCGTCGGACGAGCATCGGAAGCATGGGGCAAGGGTACTGCGTGCCGTCGGATACGCCTGTGACGCGGCTCACTGGGCGAGTGCGTGCTCCAGGAGGGCGGCCCACTGGGCGACGACGCGTTCGCGGCGCGTGGTGTCGTCGGTGAGGAGGTTGGCGAGGCCGAGGCCGCGGGCCATGTCGAGGAAGCCCTGGACGGTTTCGCGGACGCCGGGGCGGGATTCGTCGGCGTCGAGGAGGTCGACGGCGATGCGGTGGGTCTCGCGGCCGACGCGGGCCTCGAGTTCGGTGACGCGTGCGCGCAGCTGGTCCTCGTTGGAGGCGGCGACCCACAGGTGGAGGGCGGCGCGGAAGAGAGGGCCGGTGTAGAGGTCGACGACGGCGGTGACGACGGCGCGGGTGTCTCCGGTGGTGCCGTGCGGGAAGAGGGCGCGCAGGGCGGTGGAGCGTTCTTCGGCGACGTATTCGACGGCCGCGGTGAACAGGTCCTCGCGGGTGGGGAAGTGGTGCTGGGCGGCGCCTCGGGAGACGCCGGCGCGTTCGGCGACGACGGACACCGTGGAGCCTGCCCAGCCGTGTTCGGCGAGGCAGGCGACGGCGGCTTCGAGGAGTCGTTGCCGGGTGGCGCGGCTGCGGTCCTGTTTGGGGCTGCGGTCGGGTTTGGGGTCCGGTCCGGGCGGGCGTCCGTGTTCCGCCGTCGTGCTCACGTGCTCACACCACCCATGCCGCGTCCCGTCGTTCCAGGAAGGCCGTCATCCCCTCCCGGGCCTGGTCGGAGGAGAACAGCCGGGCCGAGAGTGCGGTGAGGTGGGCCGCGTCCCGGTCGAATGTCTCCAGCACCCTAGCCGTGAGCAGCCGTTTCGTCTCCGCGAGGGCCTGGGGTGAGGAGCGGCGCAGGCCGTCGAGGAGGGGGGCGAGGGCTTCGTCGGCGTCGTCGGCGGTGGCCGAGAGCAGGCCCAGGCGGAGGGCTTCCGGCGGGCCGAAGCGTTCGCCGGTGAGGTAGTAGCGGGCGAGGGTGCGGGGGTCGGCGCGGGGCAGCAGGGGCAGGGAGATCACCGCGGGGGCGACGCCGATGCGGACCTCGGTGAAGGCGAAGGTGGCGGTGTGGGAGGCGGCGGCCAGGTCGCAGGCGGCGAGCAGGCCGAGGCCCCCGGCGCGGACGTGGCCGGTGATCCGGGCGGCGACGGGTTTGGGCAGGGCGACGATCTGCCGGAGCAGGCCGACGAGGGCGTCGGGGTGGGGCGGGTCGCGGAGGTCGGCGCCGGCGCAGAAGGTGTTGCCGGTGTGGGTGAGGACGACGGCGCGTACGTCGTCGTCGGCGGCGCAGTCGGTGAGGGCGGCGGCGAGGGCGTCGACGAGGGTCGCGGAGAGCGCGTTGCGGGTGTCGACGGCGTCGAGGCTGAGGGTTTCGACGGCGCGGTCGCGGGTGCGGCCGATGGGCGGGGTCATGCGTGCTCCCTGAGTTCCCGGCGCAGGATCTTCCCGGAGGCGGCGCGGGGTACGGCGTCGAGAAAGGTGACCCGGCGGACCCGTTTGTAGGGGGCGACGTGTTCGGCGACGTACAGCATGACCTCGTTCTCGTTCAGGTCGTCGGCGGTGGGCTGGCGGACGACGAAGGCGTGCGGGACTTCGTTGCCGTCCTCGTTGTAGGCGCCGATGACGGCGGCGTCGGCGATGCCGGGGTGGGTGAGCAGCAGGGCTTCCAGTTCGGCGGGGGCCACCTGGAAGCCCTTGTACTTGATGAGTTCCTTGACGCGGTCGACGACGAAGAGCCAGCCGTCGGTGTCGACGTGGCCGACGTCGCCGGTGTGCAGCCAGCCGTCGGTGTCGATCATGGCGTCGGTGGCGTCGGGGCGGCCGAGGTAGCCCTTCATGATCTGGGGGCCGCGGATGAGGATCTCGCCGGGTTCGCCGGTGCCGAGGTCCTTGCCGGGGTCGTCGAGGGAGACGATGCGCATCTCGGTGCCGGCGATGAGCCGGCCGACGGTGCCGGCGGGGGCCTGGTGGAGGCGGTCGAGCGGGACGACGTGGGTGCCGGGGGACAGCTCGGTCATGCCGTAGGCCTGGCCGATGGGGGGCAGGCCGAGGCGTTCGGCGCAGGCGCGGGCGAGCTGGGCGTCGAGGGGGGCGGCGGCGCTGATGACGTAGCGCAGCGAGGACAGGTCGTAGTGGGTGACCGCGGGGTGTTTGGCGAGGGCGAGGACGATCGGCGGGGCGACGTAGAGGCCGGTGATGCGGTGGGTCTGGATCGCGGCGAGGAAGGTTTCGAGGTCGAAGCGGGGCAGGACGACGACGGTGGCGCCGTGGCGCAGGGGCGCGTTCATGAGGGCGGTCAGGCCGTAGATGTGGAAGAACGGCAGGACGGCGAGGATGCGGTCGCCGGGGCCCGCGGGGACGGCGGGTTCGAGCTGGGCGAGGTTGGTGGCGATCTGGCGGTGCGTGAGCATCACGCCTTTGGGGGTGCCGGTGGTGCCGGAGGAGTACGGCAGTGCGGCGATGTCCTCGGCCGGGTCGATGTCGATGCGTGGTTCGGGTGCGGTGGTGGCGAGCAGGTCGATGAGGGAGCGGTGTCCGGATGCCTGGTCGCACACGAATATCTCCCGTATGCCACCGGCGAGTTCGGCGGCGCGGCGGGCGGCGGCCAGCAGCGGGGAGACGGTGATGATCCAGCGGGCGCCGCTGTCGGCGAGCTGTTTGGCGAACTCCTCGGGTGTGGCGAGCGGGTGGACGGTGGTGACGGAGGCGCCCGCGCGGGTGGCCGCGTAGAAGGCGGTCGGGAAGGCGATGGTGTTGGGGCTGTGCAGGGCGAGGACGTCGCCCTTGCGGACGCCGGCGTCGGCGAGGGCGGCGGCGAGGCGCCGGTGGAACCGGTCCACCTGCTCGTACGTGAGGGTGGTGCCGTCCGTGCCGTCGATGAGGGCGGGCCGGTCGCCGAATGCGGCGGCCCCGCCGAGGACGGCTTCGTGGATGGGGAGTTCTACGGGCGGAACGTCTGCGTACTCGCTGCGGAACACGGTTCCTCCTCGCGCTCAGGTCGGTCAGTACGACTTGGGCAGGCCCAGGGTCTGGTGGGAGACGTAGTTGAGAATCATCTCCCGGCTCACCGGAGCAATACGAGCCACGCGTGCGGCGGTTATCAACGAGGCGAGGCCGAATTCGCGGGTGAGTCCGTTGCCGCCGAGGGTGTGCACGGCCTGGTCGACGGCTTTCACGCAGGCTTCTCCGGCGGCGTACTTGGCCATGTTGGCGGCCTCGCCCGCGCCGATGTCGTCGCCGGCGTCGTAGAGGTGGGCCGCCTTCTGCATCATCAGCCGGGCCAGTTCCAGGTCGATGTGGGCCTGGGCGAGGGGGTGGGCGATGGCCTGGTGGGCGCCGATGGGGGCCTTCCAGACGGTGCGGTCGCGGGCGTACTCGACGGCCTTGCCGAGGGCGTGGCGGCCCATGCCGATCGCGAACGCGGCGGTCATGATCCGTTCCGGGTTGAGTCCGGCGAACAGTTGCAGCAGTCCGGCGTCCTCGTCGCCCACGAGTGCGTCGGCGGGGAGCCGTACGTCGTCGAGGACGAGCTCGAACTGCTTCTCGGCCGCTTTGAGTTCCATGTCGATGGGGTTCTTGTGGAAGCCCTCGGCGTCGGTGGGGACGATGAACAGGCAGGGCTTGAGGCGTCCGGTGCGGGCGTCCTCGGTGCGGCCGACGATCAGGACGGCGTCGGCCATGTCGACGCCGGAGATGAAGACCTTGCGGCCGGTGAGGAGCCAGTCCGCGCCGTCCTTGCGGGCGGTGGTGGTGATGCGGTGGCTGTTGGAGCCGGCGTCGGGTTCGGTGATGCCGAAGGCCATGATGCGGGTGCCGTCGGCGAGTCCGGGGAGCCAGGTGCGCTTCTGTTCCTCGGTGCCGAAGCGGGAGATGACGGTGCCGCAGATGGCCGGGGACACGACGAGCATGAGGAGCGGGGAGCCGGCGGCGCCGAGTTCTTCGAGGACGATGGAGAGGTCGGTGATGCCGCCGCCGCCTCCGCCGTACTCCTCGGGGAGGTTGACGCCGAGGTAGCCGAGTTTGCCCGCTTCGGACCAGAGTTCGGTGAGGTGCTTGCCCTCGGCGATGGTGCGGGTGAGGTAGTCGCGGCCGTAGCGCTTGCCGAGGGCGGCGACGGCGGATCGGAGGGCCTTGTGCTCTTCGGACTCGATGACGGGAGTCATGGGGCTCCTAGGACGAGGTTTCCTGTACGACGGCGAGCAGCATGCCCGGCTCGACCTGCTGGCCGGCCTTGGCGTGCAGGGCGCTGAGCGTGCCGGTGACGGGTGCGGTGATCCGGTGCTGCATCTTCATCGCCTCCAGCCAGATCAGGGGCTGGCCGGCCTGCACGGTCGTGCCTTCCCGCAGGTCTTCGGCGATGCGGACGACCGTGCCCGGCATCGGTGCGAGCAGGGAGCCGGGGGCGAGCTGGGCGGTGGGGTCGGGGAAGCGGGGCAGGGCGGTGAGGCGGGTGGCGTTGACGTACACCTGGTCGCCGTACCGGGCGATCTCGAACCGGTGCCGGACGCCGTCGGCTTCGAGTACGGCGGTGTGCGCGTCGCTGTGGACGACGCGGACGCCGTCGGCGGCGAGTCCGTCCCGGGTGTGCCGGTAGCTGACCTCGATCTCCTCGCCCGCCAGCTCGTACCGTTTGGTCTGGGGCTGTGCGGGGACGTTGCGCCAGCCGCCGAAACGGGAGCGGCCGTGGGCGTCGGCGAGGGCGGCGGCCAGCGGGGCGAGGGGGTCGGGGGCGGGCCCGGTGAGGTCGCCTAGGTGGCGGTCGTAGAAGCCGGTGTCCATGCGGGCGGCGGTGAACTCGTCGTGCCGCAGGGAGCGCAGGAGCAGGTCGCGGTTGGTGACCGGGCCGTGCAGGGCGGTGCGTTCGAGTGCGCCGGCCAGCTTGCGGATCGCCTCCGCGCGGGTGGGGGCATGGGCGACGATCTTGGCGAGCATCGGGTCGTAGTGGACGCCGATCTCGTCGCCGCCGGTGTAGCCGGTGTCCAGGCGGACGCCCGCCGGTACGGCGAGGTGGTGGAGGGTGCCGGTCTGGGGGGCCCAGTCGCGGGCGGGGTCCTCGGCGTACAGGCGGGCCTCGACGGCGTGGCCGTGCGCGGTGGGCGGGTCGGCGGACAGCGGGTGGCCCTCGGCGACGCGGATCTGTTCCGCGACCAGGTCGATGCCGAACACCGCCTCGGTGACGGGGTGTTCGACCTGGAGGCGGGTGTTCATCTCCAGGAAATGCGCGCGGCCGTCGGCGACCAGGAACTCGACCGTGCCGGCGCCGACGTAGGAGACGGCGCGTGCGGCGCGCACGGCGAGGGTGTACAGCTCCTCGGTGAGCGCGTCCGGCAGTCCGGGTGCCGGGGCCTCCTCGACGACCTTCTGGTGGCGGCGCTGGAGGGAGCAGTCGCGGGTGCCGAGGGGCCGGACGGTGCCGTGGGTGTCGGCGAGGATCTGCACCTCGACGTGGCGGCCGTGCTCGATGTACGGCTCCACGAAGACCTCGCCGTCGCCGAAGGCGCTCGCGGCCTCGGCGCGTGCGCCGTCCAGTGCGTCGGGCAGTTCGTGGAGGCGGCGCACGACGCGCATGCCGCGGCCTCCGCCGCCCGCGGCGGCCTTCACCAGGAGCGGCAGGTCGTCCTCGGTGACGTCGGCCGCCGCGAGGGGGGCGAGGCCCATGAGTTCCTTGGCACGGGTCTTGGACGCCATGGCCTCGATGGCCCCCGGGGGCGGGCCGATCCAGGTCAGGCCGGCGTCGATGACGGCGCGGGCGAAGTCGGGGTTCTCGGAGAGGAAGCCGTAGCCGGGGTGGACGGCGTCCGCGCCGGCGGCCAGGGCGGCCTTCACGACGAGGTCGCCGCGCAGGTAGGTGTCCGCGGGGGCGGCGCCGGGCAGCCGTACCGCCGTGTCGGCCGTGCGGGTGTGCAGCGCGTCGGCGTCGGCGTCGGAGTGCACGGCGACGGTGCGGATGCCGAGTTCCGCGCAGGTGCGGAAGATGCGGCAGGCGATCTCGCCGCGGTTGGCGACGAGGACAGAAGTGATCACTGGGTTCCTCACATCCGGAAGACGCCGAAGCCGCCGCGCGCGCCCTCGTAGGGGGCGGTGTGGAGGGCGGACAGGCACAGGCCGAGGACGGTGCGGGTGTCGCGCGGGTCGATGACGCCGTCGTCGTAGAGCCGCCCGGACAGGAACATGGGCAGCGACTCGGACTCGATCTGCTGCTCCACCATCGCGCGCAGGGCGGCGTCCGCGTCGTCGTCGTAGGGCTGTCCCTTGGCCGCCGCCGACTGCCGGGCGACGATCGAGAGGACGCCCGCGAGCTGCTGCGGGCCCATGACGGCGGACTTGGCGCTGGGCCAGGCGAACAGGAAGCGGGGGTCGTAGGCGCGGCCGCACATGCCGTAGTGCCCGGCGCCGTAGGAGGCGCCCATGAGCACGGACAGGTGGGGGACCCGGCTGTTGCTGACCGCGTTGATCATCATCGCGCCGTGTTTGATGATGCCGCCCTGCTCGTACTCCTTGCCGACCATGTAGCCGGTGGTGTTGTGCAGGAAGAGCAGCGGGATGTCGCGCTGGTTGGCGAGCTGGATGAACTGGGCGGCCTTCTGGGACTCCTCGCTGAACAGGACGCCCTGGGCGTTGGCGAGGATGCCGACGGGGTAGCCGTGCAGGCTCGCCCAGCCGGTGGCGAGGCTCGTGCCGTACAGCGGCTTGAACTCGTCGAAGTCGGAGGCGTCGACGATCCGGGCGATGACCTCGCGCGGGTCGAAGGGGGTCTTCAGGTCGCCGGGGACGATGCCGAGGAGTTCCTCCGGGTCGTACTGCGGCGGTGCGGCCGGGCCGGGGTCCGGGTGCGCCTTGCGGTGGTTGAGGCGGGCGACGACGCGGCGGGCCTGCCGCAGGGCGTCGGGCTCGTCCACGGCGAAGTAGTCGGCGAGGCCGGAGACACGCGCGTGCATCTCGGCGCCGCCGAGGGACTCGTCGTCGCTCTCCTCGCCGGTGGCCATCTTCACCAGCGGCGGCCCGCCGAGGAACACCTTGGCGCGTTCCTTGACCATGATCACGTGGTCGGACATGCCGGGGACGTAGGCGCCCCCGGCGGTGGAGTTGCCGAAGACGACGGCGACGGTCGGGATGCCGGCGGCGGAGAGCCGGGTGAGGTCGCGGAAGATGGCCCCGCCGGGGATGAAGATCTCCTTCTGCGAGGGCAGGTCGGCGCCGCCGGACTCCACGAGGCTGATGCAGGGCAGCCGGTTGGCGAGGGCGATGTCGTTGGCGCGCAGGGCCTTCTTCAGGCTCCAGGGGTTGCTGGCGCCGCCGCGCACGGTCGGGTCGTTGGCGGTGATCAGGCACTCCACGCCCTCGACCACGCCGATGCCGGTGACCAGGGAGGCGCCGACGGTGTAGTCGCTGCCCCAGGCGGCGAGCGGGGACAGCTCCAGGAAGGGGGTGTCGGGGTCGAGGAGCAGCTCGATGCGTTCGCGGGCGAGCAGCTTGCCGCGCGCCCGGTGCCGGGCGACGTACTTGTCGCCGCCGCCGGCGAGCGCCTTGGCGTGCTCGGTGTCCAGGTCGGCGAGCTTGGCGAGCATGGTCGCGCGGGCCGCCCGGTGGTCGGCGCTCGCGGGGTCCAGGGAGGTGCTGAGAACCGTCACAGGAGGGTCTCCGGGATGTCCAGGTGGCGGGAGCGCAGCCATTCGCCGAGGGCCTTGGCCTGCGGGTCGAAGCGGTGCTGGGCGGCGACGCCCGCGCCGAGGATGCCTTCGACGACGAAGTTGAGGGCGCGCAGGTTGGGGAGCGGGTGCCGGGTGACGCGGAGGCCGTCGCTCTCGGGGATCAGCTGCCGGAAGCGGTCGGTGGTGAGTTCGTGGGCGAGCCATCGCCAGGCCGCGTCCGACCGTGCCCACACACCGACGTTGGCGTTCCCGCCCTTGTCGCCGCTGCGGGCTCCGGCGACCAGGCCGAGGGGGGCGCGCCGGGTCGGTCCGGGTGGCGGGGGCCCGGGCGGCGGCGGTGGCGGTACGTCGTCCAGGGCGCGTGTCTCGCGGGGCGGCCGGACGGGGACCCGGCGTCCGTCGTGCAGGACCGCCTCGTGGTCGACGGTGTCCTGGGGGACGTACACGTCCTCGAAGACCCCGTAGGGGGCGCCCTTTCCGGGTGGGGCCAGCACGTGGAAGCCCGGGTAGCTGGCCAGCGCCAGTTCGACGGCGGCCCCGCTCAGCGCCCGCCCGACGGCCCTCTGGTCCGGGTCCCGTACGACGAGCCGCAGCAGGGCGCTGGCGGTCTCCTCGGTGCCGGCGTCGGCCCGGTCGGTGCGGACCAGCTCCCAACGGGTCTCGGCGGGCGGTGACTTGGCGAGCGCGTCGGACAGCTGCTCGCGGACCAGGTCCGCCTTGGCCTCGATGTCGAGCCCGGTGAGGACGAAGACGACCTCGTTGCGGAAGCCGCCCAGCCGGTTGCGCCCCACCTTGAGCGTCGGCGGTGGCGCCTCTCCGCGCACTCCCTCGATCCGCACCCGGTCCGGTCCGTCCTGGCTCAGCCGTACGGTGTCCAGCCGGGCGGTGACGTCGGGTCCCGCGTACCGGCCGCCCCCGGTCTCGTACAGCAGCTGGGCGGTGACCGTGCCGACGTCGACGAAGCCGCCGGTGCCGGGGTGCTTGGTGACGACGCTGCTGCCGTCGGCGTGTATCTCGGCGAGCGGGAAGCCGGGACGGCGTGCGTCACCCTCCCGGAAGAACGCGTAGTTGCCGCCGGTGGCCTGCGTCCCGCACTCCAGGACGTGCCCGGCGACGACCGCGCCGGCGAGGCGGTCGTGGTCCCCCGGCCGCCAGCCGAAGTGGGCGGCGGCGGGTCCGGTGACCAGGGCCGCGTCGGTGACCCGGCCGGTGACCACCACGTCCGCACCGGCCCGCAGGCACTCGGCGATGCCGAACCCGCCGAGGTAGGCGTGGGCGGCGAGGGTGCCGGGGTGCGCGGCGGTGAGGTCGTCGCCCTCGACGTGCGCGACCTTCGCCGGGATGCCGAGCCGGCCCGCCAGCTGCCGGACGGCGTCGGCGAGTCCGGCCGGGTTGAGGCCGCCCGCGTTGGTGACGATCCGCACCCCGCGCTCGTGGGCGAGGCCGAGGCAGTCCTCCAGTTGGCGCAGGAAGGTGCGGGCGTACCCGGCGGACGGGTCCTTCAGCCGGTCGCGGGCGAGGATCAGCATGGTCAGCTCGGCGAGGTAGTCGCCGGTGAGGACGTCGAGTTCACCGCCGGTGAGCATCTCGCGCAGGGCGTCGGAGCGGTCGCCGTAGAAGCCGGAGAAGTTGCCGATGCGCAGCGGGTTCACTCGGCGCCCTCCCTGGGCGGGCGGCCGGTGCCGGGCGGGCCCGCGAAGGCCTGGGCGATGTCCAGCCAGCGGTCGGCGTCGGGGCCCTCGGCGGTCAGCGCGAGGTCGCCGCGGTGGGCGCGCTGGGTGACCAGGAGGCAGAAGTCGAGGGCGGGTCCGGTGACGCGCTGCGGGGCGTCCTCGGGGCCGTACGCCCACGTTCCGCCGTCGGGCGCGGTCAGTTCCACCCGGAACTCCCCGGCGGGCGGGGTGAGTCCGTGCACCCCGAAGGCGAAGTCGCGGGTCCGCACCCCGAGCCGCGCCACGTGCCGGAGCCGCCCGGTGGGCGGGCGCACCACGCCCAGGGCGTCGGCGACGTCCAGCGCGTGCGCCCAGGTCTCCATCAGCCGGGCGGTGGCCATGGACGCGGCGGACATGGGTGGCCCGTACCAGGGGAATCGGCCGCCGGGTGGTGCCTCGCGCAGGGCCGCGTCCAGGGCGGTGCGGCCCACGCGCCACGACGACAGCAGCTCCGCGACCGGGAGCCGGGCGCCGTCCTCCGCGCCCTCGTCGACGAACGAGCCGGGGCGGGTGAGGGCCTTCTCGACCAGCGTGCGGAAGGCGTCGGCGTCGGTGACGGCCAGCAGCGCCGAGTGGTCGGTCCAGGCGAGGTGCGCGATCTGGTGGGCGACGGTCCAGCCGGGCGCGGGAGTCGGAAGCGTCCACTGCTCGGTGCTCAACTCAGCTACGAGCAGGTCGAGTTCGTCGCTCTCGGCACGCAGGTCGTCGATGACGGGCGTCGGGTCGGCCATGGGAGGGAGCATGGCAGCGGGCCCAGAAACAATCAAGCGTGCTTGCATGAATTTACGGCGGGCTGCCCGGTCCACGGAAGACAGGGCGGCCGGGACCTGGCCGGTCGCCGTCGGTCAGACGGCCTCCACCGGCGGGTACACCGGCTCCCACCGCGCCGCGCGCACGGCCGCCTCGACGTCGTCCGGGACGGTCCGGGCGACACCCTCCTCGACGGCCGTCCGGGCCACGGCCACGGCGACCGCCTCGGAGGTGCCGCGCAGTTCCCGGATCGGCGGGAGGACCGGCGCGTCCAGCCGGGCGACGTCCGCGTCACCGGTCCGGCGGGCCACCGCGTCCGCCGCCGCGCGCAGCATCCGGTCGGTGATCCGGGACGCCCGCACGGCGATCACCCCGAGTCCCAACCCGGGGAAGACCAGGGCGTTGTTGGCCTGCCCGATCTCGTACGTCGTCCCGGCCCGCTCGACCGGGGCGAAGGGGCTGCCCGTGGCGACCAGGGCCTTGCCGTCGGTCCAGTCGAGCAGGTCGGCGGGGGTGGCCTCGGCCAGTTCGGTGGGGTTGGACATGGCCAGGATGATCGGCCGTCCGGTGTGGGCGGCCATCTCGCGGACGATGTCCTCGGTGAAGGCGCCGCCCTGACCGGAGGTGCCGATCAGGACGGTCGGGCGGACCTGGCGGACGACCTCGCCGAGCGGGATCCCGGGCAGGTTCTCGTCGCGCCGCCAGCCGTCGGTCCCGTTCACCGGGCGGGCGTACGGCAGCTGGAAGTCGCGCAGCGCCTCACCCTGGTCGACGGTGAGCAGGCCGTAGCGGTCGACGCACCAGAAGCGGTCGGTGGCCTGCTCGACGGACAGACCCTCCCCGACGAGGGCGTCCCGCAACTGGTCGGCGACCCCGATACCGGCGGTACCCGCGCCGAAGACCACGATCCGGTGCTCGGGCAGCGGCACACCGGTGGCGCGGACACCGGAGAGGACGGCGGCCAGGTTGACCGCGCCGGTGCCCTGAATGTCGTCGTTGAAGGTGCAGACCTGGTCGCGGTAGCGGTCGAGGACGCGGCGGGCGTTGGCGGGGCCGAAGTCCTCCCAGTGCAGCAGGGCGTTCGGGAAGAGCCTGGCCGCGGTGGTGACGTAGGCGTCGATGAAGGCGTCGTAGGTGTCGCGGTCGGCGCGCGGGTGCCGGTTGCCCAGGTAGAGGGGGTTGTCGAGGAGTTCCCGGCGGTTGGTGCCGACGTCGAGCATGACGGGCAGGGTGCGGCGCGGGTCGATGCCGGCGGCGGCCGTGTAGACGGCCAGCTTGCCGACCGCGATGTCGATGCCGCCGACACCCCAGTCGCCGATGCCGAGGATGCCCTCGCCGTCCGTGGCCACGATCAGGTCGACGTCGTCGGCACCGAGGCCGCTCGCGCGCAGGGAGCGTTCGACGTCCTCGGGGGCGTCCACGGAGAGGTAGACGCCGCGGGGGCGGCGGTACTCGGTGCTGTAGCGGCGGATCGCCGTGCCGACCGTCGGGGTGTAGACGATGGGCAGCATCTCTTCCAGGTGGTCGCCGACGAGCCGGTAGAACATCACCTCGTTGCGGTCGTGCAGGGCGGTCAGGTACACGCTCTTCGCGAGGTCGCCGGCCTGGTCCCGGAACTGCTCGTAGGCGCGCTCGGCCTGCTCGTCCTGGGTGAGCACGCGCGGCGGGATCAGCCCGACCAGGTCCAGCGCCCGGCGCTGCTCCACGGTGAACGCCGTACCGCGGTTGATCCGGGGATCGGCGAGCACGGCCCGGCCGCGGGCGGTGATCCTGAGGGGTCGGGGGGAGCCGCTGTTCCCGGTCACTGGATCACCTCTCCGGTTCCGATTCTCCTTTCCAGGGTGACGGAGGGCAGGAGGATCCGCAGGGTGACGTTCACGCGTTGTCGACTCCACGGCGCATGCCGCTCGCTACTCTCGGTGAGGGGAGGTGGTGGTGTGCGCAGCCGTGAACTGGACCCGAGCGCGTCGCCGCTGGACTACTACGGCTACGAGCTGCGGCGGGCGAGAGAGTCGGCGGGGCTGACGCTGGCGCAGCTCGGCGCGGTCGTCTTCTGCACGGGGTCGCTGATCGGCCAGATCGAAACGGCGGCGAGGGTGCCGCAACGGGACTTCTCCGAGCGGTTGGACGCTGCGCTGGGGACGGGGGGGTTGTTCTCGCGGCTGGTCGGGCTGGTGTTGCGCAGCCAGCTGCCGAGTTGGTTCCAGCCGTACGCGGAGCTGGAGGCTCGGGCGGTGTACATCTCCACGTTTCAGGCGCAGTTGGTGGACGGTCTTCTGCAGACCGAGGCGTACGCACGCACTGTGCTGGGTCTACGGGATCGTGCGGACCTCGACTCGCGGGTGGCCGCCCGACTGGAGCGGCAGCGGATCCTGGGCCGTGACGAGCCCCCGGCGACCTGGGCGGTGCTCGGCGAGGCCGTACTGCATCAGGAGATCGGCGACCGGCACGTCATGCGGGAACAACTCGCACACCTGCTGACCATGCAGCACCGCGCCTGGGTGACCGTTCAGGTGCTGCCGTTCTCGGTCGGCGCCCATGCCGGCCTGATGGGGTCGTTCGCTCTCCTGCGCTTCGAGAAGGACCCCGACATCGTCTACAGCGAGGACTTCGTACAAGGCCACATGACGGCCAATCCGCAAGCCGTCAAGGAAGGTTCGGTCCGTTACGATCAACTTCAGGCTGCGGCGCTCTCCGCTGAGGACTCGGCGGCGCTGATCACGCGCGTGATGAAGGAGCGTTATGGAAACGAACCGACACCTGACGGGCGCGACCTGGCGTAAGTCCTCCTACAGCGGTGACACCGGCGGCCAGTGCGTCGAAGTGGCCGCCCTCCCCGCCCACACCGCCGTCCGCGACTCCAAGGCCCCCGCCCCCACCCTCCTGTTCCCGCCCACGGCGTGGTCGGCGTTCGTGGAGTCGGTGAAGGGCTGAGCCGCCGCCCCCGGCCGGAAATAATCGGCGGCCCCGCGGACGCGACGAGCAGTACCGTCCCCCGGTGACAGAAGACGACGGTTACTTCGGGGAAGTGGTCGCGGCGGGGTACGACGAGTCGTCCGCGGAGATGTTCGCGGACGACGTCGTGGAGCCGGTCGCCGGGTTTCTCGCGAGGCTCGCCGGAGACGGTGGGCGGGCGCTGGAGTTCGGGGTCGGGACCGGGCGGATCGCGCTGCCGTTGGCGCGGCGCGGTCTCGAGGTGCACGGGATCGAGCTGTCCCGGGCGATGGTGCGGCGGCTGCGGGACAAGCCGGGCGGTGACGCGATCGGTGTGACGGTCGGGGATTTCGCGACCGCGAAGGCGGACGGCCGCTTCTCCGTCGCCTACCTCGTCTACAACACGATCATGAACCTGACCTCCCAGGACGCCCAGGTGGACTGCTTCCGCAACGCGGCGGAGCATCTGGTGCCCGGCGGCTGCTTCGTCGTCGAGGTCGGGGTGCCGGATCTGCGCCGGCTGCCGCCCGGGCAGGAAGCGGTGCCGTTCCGGGTGGAGCAGGGCCGGCTCGGCTTCGACCGGTACGACGTGGCGACACAGTCGATGAGCTCGCACCACGTGGAGGTCGTGGACGGGCGCGGCCGGTATCTGGAGATCCCGTTCCGCTACGTGTGGCCCGCCGAACTGGACCTGATGGCCCGGATCGCGGGGCTGCGGCTGCGCGAGCGGTGGGACGGCTGGACCCGGGAGCCCTTCACCGGAGACAGCCGGCAGCACGTGTCGGTGTGGGAGAAGCCCGCCGCCTGAAAGCTCCGGCGGCGGGACGCGTCACGCCTCCGGAACCTTCGGCAGCGGCTTCCCCCGGCCCACCTGGGTCCGCACCGCGCCGATGCTCGCCGCGATGACCAGGGCGATCGCCGCGGCCTCCATGGCGGACAGGGCCTGGTCGAGGATCAGGAAGCCCGCCGTCGCCGCGAGGGCCGGCTCCAGGCTCATGAGGATCGCGAACGTGGAGGCGGGCAGGCGGCGCAGGGCGAGGAGTTCGAGGGTGTAGGGCAGCACGGAGGAGAGCAGGGCGACCGCCGAGCCGAGGGCGACGGTGGTCGGGTTCAGCAGGCGGCCGCCCGACTCGGCGATGCCGAGGGGCAGGAAGAGCAGGGCCGCGACCGCCATGGCGAGGGCGAGGCCGTCCGCCTGCGGGAAGCGGCGGCCCGTGCGCGCACTGAAGACGATGTACGCCGCCCACATGGCGCCGGCCCCGAGGGCGAGGGCGACACCGACGGGATCGAGCCCGCCGAAGCCTCCGCCGCCCAGCAGGAAGACGCCCGCGAGCGCGAGGCCGGCCCAGACCGCGTTCACCGCCCGGCGGGAGGCCAGCACGGACAGGGCCAGCGGGCCGAGGACTTCCAGGGTGACCGCCGGGCCGAGCGGGATACGGGCGACCGCCGAGTAGAAGAGGCCGTTCATCGCGCCCATGGCGATGCCGAACACGATCACCGTGCCCCAGTCGGTGCGGGAGTGCCCGCGCAGCCGGGGCCGGCACACGACGAGCAGGACCACGGCCGCGACGAGCAGCCGCAGGGTCACGACCCCGAGGGCGCCGGCGCGGGGCATCAGCGTCACCGCGAGGGCGCCGCCGAACTGCACCGAGATACCGCCCGCGAGCACGAGTCCGACCGGGCCGAGGGAGCCGAGGCGGCCCGGGGCGCCACCGCCCGGGGATGCGGGTGCGTGGTGCGTCGGGGGCGCGGTGGCGCTGCGGGTGCTCACGTGGCGGTCCTGGCTGACTCGGAAGCGGATCTTGTTCACCTTGATGTACTGCCGAGTCCAGGGTAGTAGACCCCTGTCAGGAGTGTGAAGCGCTTATGTAACTGTCCTGGATAGTGAGATGACCGCCTCTCGGATGCCGAACCGGACCGTTCTCAGCGCCGGGTCATGTAGACGTCGAGCGCCTTGTGCAGCAGGCGGTTCAGCGGGAGGTCCCACTCCCCCACGTACTCCACCGCCTCGCCGCCCGCGCCCACCTTGAAGCGGAGCAGACCGAGCAGGTGGTTCGACTCCTCCAGGGTGTCGGTGATGCCCCGGAAGTCGTAGACGTGCGCACCCAGCTCATGGGCGTCGCACATCATGCGCCACTGCATCGCGTTGTTGGGCTGCACCTCGCGCCTGCGGCTGGTGGAGGCGCCGTAGGAGTACCAGACGTGCCCGCCCACGACCAGCATCGTGGCCGCGGCGAGGACCTCACCCTCGTGGTGGGCGAGGTACAGCCGCATCCGGTCGGGATGTTCGGCGGTGAGCGCGGTCCACATCCGCTGGAAGTACGGCAGCGGGCGGGGGATGAACCGGTCCCGTTCGGCGGTCTCGGTGTAGAGGTCGTAGAAGACCGGCAGGTCGTCGAGGCCCCCGCGGACGACCTTCACGCCCGCCTTCTCGGCCTTGCGGACGTTGCGCCGCCACTGCTGGTTGAGCCCCCGCTGGACGTCCTCGAGCGACCGCCCGGCGAACGGCACCTGGCACACGTACCGGGGCTGCCCGGCGGCGAAGCCCTCCTCCCCGCCCGCCTCGCTCTGCCGCCAGCCCATCCTGCGCAGCCGGGCGGCCAGGTCGACGGCGCCCTGTTCGTACGACGTGGGCGGCACGTCCGCCAGCCGGTGCGCGGCCGGCTCCGCGATCGCGGCCTTGACCGCTTCCGGGCTCCAGCGCCGCGCCACCACCGGCGGCCCCATCTTCACCGAGAAGGCGCCCCTGCTCTTGAGGTACGCCACCATCGGCTCCAGCCGGCGCTCCAGATCGGGCGCCGCCCAGTCGATGACCGGCCCCTCGGGCAGATAGGCCAGGTAGCGCCTCACCTTGGGCAGGGGGCGCAGCAGCACCAGCCCCACCCCGGAGAGCCTGCCGTCCGGCTCGAACCAGCCCAGGCTCTCCGCCTGCCAGTCGGCCTTCACGTCGCCCCACGACGGCACCTGCATGTGACTGGCCGAGGGACGCGCGTCCACGAAGGCGAGATGCTCGGCACGGCTGATCGGCCGGACGGTGGGACTCATGCGCGGGGCTCCTTGGAATTCAGGGATCACCGGGAAGATCGCGGTCGTCCCACCCTACGAATCGGCCCTGCCGTCCCTCGGCCCCCAGGCCGCCAGCACCTCCGTGTCGGTCGCGCGCGCGTGCAGGAAGTAGCCGGCCCACTCGGCGATGTCCGGGTAGGCGCACTCCCGGACCAGCCGGGCCACGGCCGCCGGTACGTCGTACGGCGTGACGCGCAGGTCGGTGCCGGGCCCGAGGAGGCACCAGTGGGCACCCGGCCGGCCGTACGGCATGCCGACGCTGCCGGGGTTGACCACCAGCCGGCCGTGGGCGAGGCGGACGTAGGGCATGTGGGTGTGGCCGCAGACCACCGTGCCGATGTCCGCGTCCAGGCCGGTGAGGACCTCGGCCCAGCGTGCGGGGCGGGAGTCGACGAGCACGACCTCCTCGTCGTCGCGGGGAGTGGCGTGACAGAACAGGACGGTGCCCAGACCGCGGACGCGCAGGGTGAGCGTGCGGGGCAGGGCCGCGAGGAAGTCCACCTGCTCCTCGGTGAGTTCCCGTGCCGCGAAGGGGCCGATGGGGTCGGGGATCTCCGTCCGCTCGCCCCGCCGGTACTCCACCAGCTCCCGGTCCGCGTTCCCGCCGACCCACAGCACCCGCTCGCCCTGCGCCCGCAGCAGGTCCAGCACGGCGCCCGGCTGCGGGCCCGCCGTGATGTCCCCGGTGAGGACGATCCGGTCGGCGGCGGCCACCTCGGGCTCCGCCAGCACGGCTTCCAGGGCGGGCAGCACACCGTGGACGTCGGACAGGACGGCCAGCCTGCCGTACTCCTCCCTCATCCGGCTCCTCCGCCTCGCGTCCGCCGGTCCGGCACGTCGGCCGGCCCCTCGTCCAGCGCCTCCGCCAGCACCTCCGCCAGGTGCCGGCCGCGCACGCCCGCCAGCTGCTCCAGCTGGGTCCGGCAGGAGAAGCCGTCCGCGAGGATCACCGTGTCCGCCGGGGCCGCGCGCACCGCCGGCAGGAGCTGCTCCTCCGCGCAGGCCCGGGACACCTCGAAGTGGCCCTTCTCGAAGCCGAAGTTGCCCGCGAGGCCGCAGCAGCCTCCGCTCAGCTCGCCGGTGAGGCCCGCGGACTCGCGCAGCCTGCGGTCGGGGTCGTCGCCGAGGACCGCGTGCTGGTGGCAGTGGGTCTGACCGGCGACCGGGCGGTCGACGGCGGGCGGTGTCCAGCCGGGGGCGTGCCGGAGCAGCACCTCCGCGAAGGTGACGACGGACGCGGCCAGCCGGGCGGCGCGCGGGTCGTCGTGCAGCAGCTCGGGCAGGTCGGTGCGCAGGGCCGCCGCGCAGCTCGGTTCCAGGACGACGACGGGAACACCGGCCCGCAGCACCGGTTCCATCAGGTCCAGCGTACGGCGCATGACCGTGCGGGCGCGGTCGAGTTGGCCGGTGGAGACATAGGTGAGGCCGCAGCAGACCCGGCCCCGGCGGGCGGCGAGCAGCGCGGTCGCCGCCCTGGTCCTGCCGTCCCCGACGGCACCCCGGCGCGGGACCAGCGTCGGTGGCAGCGCCACCCGCAGCCCGGCGGCCTCCAGCACCCTGACGGCGGCCCGGCCGACGGACGGCGACAGATGCTCGGTGAACGTGTCCGGCCAGAGCACGACCAGTGCACCGAAGTGGTCGGGGACGGGTTTCCTCCGGCGCCACCAGGCGGTGAACGTCCGCGTCGCCAGGCGGGGGAGCCGCCGCTCGTCAGCGATGCCGCCCAGGCGTTTGGCGAGCCGCGCCGACGGACCGCCTGCGGCGAGCGCGTTGAGCAGCGGGGCCGTCCGTGTGGCGGCGGCCAGGCGCAGCCACTCCGGCAGCCTGCCCATGCTGCGGTGGGCGGCGGGGCGGCGGCGGCCCGCGTAGTGATGGTGGAGGAACTCGGCCTTGTAGGTGGCCATGTCGACGCCCACGGGGCAGTCCGAGCGGCAGCCCTTGCAGGACAGGCACAGGTCCAGGGCGTCCCGCACCTCCGTGGACCGCCAGCCGTCGGTGACCAGTTCACCCGCGAGCATCTCGTGCAGCAACCGGGCCCGGCCGCGGGTGGAGTGCTCCTCCTCGCCGGTCGCCCGGAAGGAGGGGCACATCACCGCGGCGCCGCCCGCCGTGGCCGTACGGCACTTGGCGACGCCCACGCAGCGGCGGACGGCCGCGCCGAAGTCGCCGCCGTCGGCCGGGTACCCGAACTCCACGTCGACCGGGCGGCTCGGGAGGACGGAGAAACGGAGGTTGGAGTCGAGGGGCGCGGGGCGGACCAGCATGCCGGGGTTGAGCAGGTCGTCCGGGTCCCACAGGGCCTTGGCCCGCTCGAAGAGGCGGACCGTCTCCGCGCCGTACATCCGCGGCAGCAGCTCCGCGCGGGCCTGCCCGTCGCCGTGCTCCCCGGACAGTGAGCCGCCGTGGGCCACCACCAGGTCGGCCAGGTCCTCGGAGAAGCCGCGGAAACGGCCGACGCCCGCCTCGGTGAGCAGGTCGAAGTCGATGCGGACGTGGATGCAGCCGTCACCGAAGTGGCCGTACGGCGTGCCGCGCAGGCCGTGGTCCGCCAGCAGCGCGCGGAAGTCGCGCAGATAGGCGCCGAGCCGCGCGGGCGGCACCGCGCAGTCCTCCCAGCCGGGCCACGCCTCGCTGCCGTCCGGCATCCGGGTGGCCGTGCCGCTGGCGTCCTCGCGGATGCGCCACAGCACCCGCTGGGCGGACGGGTCGGTGACGACCAGCGCGTCCGCGGTGCCGGCCGCCCGCACGATCTCCTCGGCACGCGCGCGTGCCCCGGCCGTCGACTCCCCGCCGGTCTCGACGAACAGCCAGGCACCGCCCCGGGGCAGCCCTGCCGGTTCGCGCACCAGGTCGGCCGCCATCCCCTCGACGGTCAGCGGCCCATGGGGCAGCAGTCCCGCCGCGGCCTCGGCGGCGGCGCTCTCGTCGCCGTACCCCAGCACCGCCAGGGCGCGGGCGCGAGGGGCCTCCACCAGGTCCACGACGGCCTCGGTGAGGATGCCGAGGGTGCCCTCGGAGCCGCAGAAGGAACGGGCGACGTCGGCGCCCTTCTCGGGCAGCAGCGCGTCCAGCGCGTACCCGGAGATGCGGCGGGGCAGGTCCGGGAAACCCGTGCGCAGACGGGCCAGGTCACCTTCCACCAGCTCGCGCAGGCCGTCCGGTGCCCCGGCCCAGTCCCGGCCGAGCCGCAGCCGACGGCCGCGCGCGGTGACGACGGACAGCTCGCGGACACTGTCCGCGGTGGTGCCCCAGGCGACCGAGTGGGAGCCGCACGAGTTGTTGCCGATCATCCCGCCGAGCGTGCACCGGCTGTGCGTGGAGGGGTCCGGGCCGAACCGCAGCCCGTGCGGGGCGGCGGCCTCCTGGAGCCGGTCCAGGACCAGTCCGGGCTGCACGACGGCCGTGCGGCTGCCCGGGTCCAGCTCCAGCAGGCCGGTCATGTGCCGGGTGAAGTCCAGCACCACACCCGTGCCCGTCGCCTGCCCGGCGATCGACGTGCCACCGCCGCGCGCCACCACCGGCACTCCGCGCGCCCGGCACACCTCCAGCGCGGCGGCCACGTCGTCGGCGTCTCTCGGCGCGACCACACCCAGCGGAACGCGCCGGTAGTTGGACGCGTCCATGGTGACGAGCGCCCGGTCGGTGACGTCGAAGCCGACCTCACCCCGGACGGCCTTGCGCAGCGCGGCCGCGAGATCTGTCATGCGTCCAGCATGCATCCGGACACGCACGGTCACCGCGAGTTGTCCACAGCCCCGCCGTAATTGTCGTACGACATCACAAGTCCACGTCCCGGTGATCTCGTCTCATCGAACGGACACGTCTCCACCCGGCGATCCACCAGCGGTTAACCTCCTTCCGTGGCCGACATCCAGATCCCCTCTGACATCAAGCCCGCCGACGGACGCTTCGGCGCGGGTCCCTCCAAGGTGCGCACCGAGGCGCTGGACGCCCTCGCCGCCACCGGTACCTCCCTCCTCGGCACCTCCCACCGCCAGGCGCCCGTGAAGAACCTGGTCGGCAAGGTCCGCGAGGGCATCTCCGAGCTGTTCTCCCTGCCCGAGGGCTACGAGGTGGTCCTCGGCAACGGCGGCTCCACCGCCTTCTGGGACATCGCCACCCACGGTTTGATCGAGTCCAAGTCCCAGCACCTCACCTTCGGCGAGTTCTCCTCGAAGTTCGCCAAGGCCGCCAAGCTCGCCCCCTGGCTGGCCGAGCCGACCGTCGTCTCCGCCGACCCGGGCACCCACCCGGAGGCGCGCGCGGAGGCGGGCGTCGACGTGTACGCCTTCACGCACAACGAGACCTCCACCGGTGTGGCCATGCCGATCAAGCGCGTGGCCGGCGCCGACGAGGGCGCGCTCGTGCTGGTGGACGCCACCTCCGGCGCGGGCGGCCTCCCGGTCGACATCGCCGAGACCGACGTCTACTACTTCGCCCCGCAGAAGTCCTTCGCCTCCGACGGCGGCCTGTGGATCGGCGTCTTCTCCCCGGCCGCGATCGAGCGCGCCGAGCGGGTGCACGCGTCCGGCCGGCACGTGCCGGAGTTCTTCTCGCTGCCCACGGCGATCGACAACTCCCGCAAGAACCAGACCTACAACACCCCGGCCCTCGCCACCCTCTTCCTGCTGAACGAGCAGTTGGAGTGGCTCAACGGCCAGGGCGGTCTCGCCTGGTCCACGGCCCGCACCAAGGACTCCTCGACCCGCCTGTACTCCTGGGCGGAGGAGTCCAAGTACGCGACCCCGTTCGTGGCGGACCCGGCCAAGCGCTCGCAGGTCATCGGCACCATCGACTTCTCCGACGAGATCGACGCGGCCGCCGTCGCCAAGGTGCTGCGCGCCAACGGCGTCGTGGACACCGAGCCGTACCGCAAGCTGGGCCGCAACCAGCTGCGCGTCGCGATGTTCCCGGCGATCGACCCGGCGGACGTCGAGGCCCTGACGAAGTGCGTCGACCACGTGATCGAGAAGCTGTAACCGTCACCTGACGTACGACGAGAAGGGGCGCCCGGCGGACAACCGGGCGCCCCTTGTCAGTCGCGGCGGCGCAGTCGGCGCAGGCCGAGGAGGGCCACCACGCCGACGGCCGCGACGACGGCACCGACCTGGAGGCCCGTACTGCCGGCCTCGTCCTCCCCGGATCCGGAACTGCCGTTCGCCGAGGGCGCCTTGCCGTCCGCGCGCGCGGGGGCGTCCTTGGCCTGGACGGAGCTTTCCGCCCCCTCGCTGCCGTACATCAGCTTCGTTCCGTCGGCGGAGTAGGTGAGGGACTCGCCCTGCCCCTGCCACGGCACCTCCAGGCGGCCCTCGCGCTTGATCCGGCCGCCGTCGAAGCCGTAGAGGATCCCGCCGAAGTAGCCGCGCACGGCGAGCTGTCCGCCGTCCGGGGAGAACGCGGCGTCGGTGGCCCACAGGTCGACCGGGGCGACCGGCCGGAAGACGTTCGCGCCGGAGGTGGAGAGGGTGGCCGGGCCCTCGTACAGGTGCCCGCCGTCCTCCTTCTTGTCGATGATGTACACCCGCCCGGTCTTCGGGTGGACGAGCAGCGACTCGGCGTCGCGCGGCCCGTTCTCGTACTTCACGACGTACTGCGTGGCGGTGACCGTCTCGTCCTTCAGCACCTTGGGCTCGGGCAGCCGGTAGATCCACACGTACGGCCACTTGCCGCCGAGGTTGTCGCCGATGTCGCCGACGTAGATCTCGTCGTGCGGTCCGATGGAGATGGCCTCGACGTCGCGCGGGGCGCCGATGCCGCGCAGGGTCAGCCGGGCGACGGTCTTCCCGGTCCGGCTGTCCACGGCGTACAGGTAGGGCCCGTCGTCGCTGTCGTTGTGCGTCCAGTAGATCCCGGGGTGCAGCCGGGAGGCGGCCAGCCCGCTGGACTCGGTGATCCTGGGGTCCTTGACGGTGAACCCCTGGTCGCCGTCACCGCCGGCGGCGGAGGCGGAGGCGGGCAGCGCACAGACACCGGTGAGCAGCACCCCGGCGAGGAGGGCGGACGATCGACGCATGCCCCCAAGCCTGCCATCACCGCGGGTGGTTCGCGGGGCGTGGTGGGCCTCACACCCCACGGGCGGCCGGGACCGTCCATCATGAGCGGATGCTCAGGATCATGCCCGTAGGCGACTCGATGACGATCGGGAGCGCGGGCGAACACACGTGGCGTCACCGGCTGTGGCGGCACCTGTGCACGACGTACGGCGGCCCGTTCACCCTCGTCGGCCCGCGCGAGGAGCTGTACGACAAGGGCGCCGACGCGCCGACGTCCCTCGCCTACGCCGATCCCGGCTTCCCGCGCGCCCACCTGGCGGGCTGGGGCGAGGGCTGGCTGCACATGGCCCCGCTGATCGGCGACGCGGTCCGTGCGCACCGGCCCGACGTCCTGCTGGTCTCCCTGGGCCTGATCGACCTGGGCTTCTACACGAACGCCGAGCAGACGGCCGAGAACGTGCGGGCGTTCGTCGCCGAGGCCCGCGCGGTCCGCCCGCGCATCCGCATGGTGCTGCTCCCCGTGATCCCGAACGTCCGGGCCGACGCGGACGCGTCCTTCGCCGCCGAGGTGGACGCCTTCAACGTGCTGCTCGCCAAGACGGTGGCCGACGTGGACGAGCCCCGCGCACCGGTCCTGCTGGCCTCGACGCCCGAGTCGTGGGACATCCACACCGACACCTACGACGGCACGCACCCGAACGCGAACGGCGAGCACCGCATCGCGGAGGCGTTCGCCACGGCGATGCGGGAGGCGTGGGACATCGGCGGACGCTACGCACCCGTCCCGGACCGACCCCGGCCCGGCAGCGCGGCCCCCGGGTGAATCGGCGGAGCCGTCGGCTCCCACTCGCTTCGACGCGAGCGGAAGGCGACGGCCCCTCACCCGGACCCGCTACCTCACCATGCGAAGGCTTCGGGAGACGGACCCGGACCGGGGAAGATCTCATCCAGGGACGACAGCAGGTCCTCGCTCAGCTCCAGCTCCAGGGCGCGCAGCGCCGAGTCCAGCTGCTCCCGCGTGCGCGGGCCCACGATCGGGCCGGTGACGCCGGGACGGGTCAGCAGCCAGGCCAGCGCCGCCTCACCGGGCTCCAGGCCGTGCTTGTCGAGGAGGTCCTCGTACGCCTGGATCTGCTCGCGGGTCCTGCTGTCCTTGAGCGCGTCGGCGGCGCGGCCGCTCGCCCGGCGCCCCTGGGCGGCCTCCTTCTTGAGGACGCCGCCGAGCAGTCCTCCGTGCAGCGGTGACCAGGGGATGACACCGAGCCCGTAGTCCTCCGCGGCGGGGATGACCTCCATCTCGGCGCGGCGCTCGGCGAGGTTGTAGAGGCACTGCTCGCTGACCAGGCCCATACGGCCCTGCCGGGCGGCGGTCTCGTTGGCCTGGGCGATCTTGTAGCCGGGGAAGTTGGACGAACCCGCGTAGAGGATCTTGCCCTGCTGGATCAGGACGTCGATCGCCTGCCAGATCTCCTCGAACGGGGTCGACCGGTCGATGTGATGGAACTGGTAGAGGTCGATGTAGTCCGTCTGCAGCCGCTTGAGGGAGGCGTCGACGGCCCGGCGGATGTTCACCGCGGAGAGCTTGTCGTGGTTGGGCCAGACGTCCCCGTCGCCCGACATGTTCCCGTACACCTTGGTGGCGAGGACCGTCCTGTCGCGCCGCCCGCCCTGGGCGAACCAGGCACCGATGATCTCCTCGGTGCGGCCCTTGTTCTCGCCCCACCCGTAGACGTTGGCCGTGTCCACGAAGTTCAGACCTGCGTCGAGAGCGGCGTCCATGATGCCGTGGCTGGTTGATTCGTCTGTCTGCGGACCGAAGTTCATCGTGCCGAGAACGAGTCGGCTGACCTTGAGTCCGGTACGTCCGAGCTGCGTGTACTTCATGGGTCACCAGCCAACTGCTTCGAGTCCGCTCCAGGCAAGGAGCGGCTCTCTCCCTTCGCACGGCACGCGCGGGGAACTACCTGACGGCCGCCGCGACGGCGACCACAGCGAACATCAGCACAAGCACACCGGCCATGATCCGGTTCCGCGTCTTCGGGTCCACGCCCCCGAGCCTAACCAACGCCGCCGAGTGGCCGGCGGGCAACCGCCTCGTACCGCGGCTGCTCCCCCGGCACCCCGGACCGCGGCAGACTGCTGCGCACCAGCACCAGCTCGCCCACCGTCCAGGGCCGGCCGGCGAAGCCGTGCAGCAGCTCGGTGTACGGCCGGACGTCGAGGGAGTCCCGGCTGCGCGCCACCGTCAGGTGGGCCTTGTACCGCCGGTGCTCGCCCATCGGCACGCCCGCCTTCCGGGCCGCCGCCTCCGCCCGGTCGGCCAGCAGCCGCAGCGCCTCCACGTCCCCCGCGGCCCCCGTCCACAGGGCCCTGCCGTGACCGAACTGACCGCCGCCGGACAGGGCCAGCTCGAACGGCGCCGTACGGCGGGCCGCGCTCGCGAGGCGCTCCGACAGCTCCGGTACGAGATCGTCGGCGACCTCGCCGTAGAAGGCGAGGGTGAAGTGCCAGCCCGGGCGGTGGGTCCAGCGCAGCCGCTCCGCGCCGGGAAGCCGCCGCAACTCGGCGACCTCGGCGGCGAGTTCCTGGACGGCGTGCTCCGGCGGGAGCACCGCCGCGAAGAGTCTCATGCCTTCACCTTCCCAGACCGACGTGGGCATGATGGGCCGATGACGATCATCATCCGCGAAGGCGGCCCCGACGACGCTCCCCTGATCCTCGGCATGCTGGACAGCTCGGTGGAGTGGCTGGTCTCACAGGGCCGGACCGGGCAGTGGGGGACCGAGCCCTGGTCGGACGACCCCCGGGCGGTGGACCTGGTGCGCCGGTACGCCACCACGGGCACGCCGTACTTCGCCGAGATAGACGGCGTCCCGGCGGCCACGCTGACCCTCAGCGAGGGCCCGGGCCCCTATCTGGAGCCCGCCGACGAGCCCGAGCGCTACATCCACCTGCTCGCCTCCGACCGCCGGTTCAAGGGGCGGGGCGCCGGTGCCGCGCTGCTCGCCCACGCGGCCCAGGTGACCCGGCGGGCGGGGATCTCCCTGCTGCGGGTGGACTGCTACGCGGGCGACGACGGCAAGCTGGTCGCCTACTACGAGGGGAACGGATTCATCCGGACCGAGCCCTTCACCCACGGGGCGAACGCCTGGCCCGGCCAGGTGCTGGCCCGGAGGGTCCTGTAGCGGACCCTCCGGCGCGGGCGCGGCGGGTTCAGGCCGCCGTCGCCAGCTGTTCCCGCTCGCGCGGGACGAAGCGGACCCGCGGATGGCCCCGGTGCCAGCCCACCGCGAGGCGCAGGCCCCCGATGCGGGTGAGGACCAGGCCGATGCCGGCCGCGGCGACGGCGGAGACGACACCGCCGAGGGCGAAGCCGGCCCGGGCGCCGTAGGTGTCGGTGATCCAGCCGACCACGGGTGCGCCCAGCGGCGTCCCGCCCATGAACACCATCATGAACAGGGCCATGACCCGGCCGCGCATGGCCGGGTCGGTGGCCATCTGCACGGCGGTGTTCGCGGTGACGTTCACCGTGAGCCCGAAGATCCCGATGGGCACCATGAGCAGCGCGAACAGCCAGTACGACGGCGCCACGGCGGCCACCGTCTCCAGGGTGCCGAAGGCCACCGCGGCGGCGATCAGGACCCGCAGCCGGGCCGTGCCGCGCCGGGCGGCGAGCAGGGCGCCGATCAGGGAGCCGACGGCCATCAGGGTGTTGAAGAGGCTGTAGGAGCCGGCGCCGGAGCGGAACACGTCGTCCGCGTAGGCCGACAGCCACACCGGGAAGTTGAAGCCGAAGGTGCCGATGAAGCCGACCAGGACGATCGGCCAGATCAGCTCCGGCCGCCTGGCGACGTAGTCCAGGCCCTCCCGTAGCTGGCCCTTGCCGCGGGGCGCGCGTTCGACCACGTGCAGGTCGCGGGCGCGCATCAGCAGCAGGCCCGCGATGGGCGCGGCGAAGGACAGGCCGTTGGCGAGGAACGCCCAGCCGGTGCCCACGCCGGTGATCATCAGACCGGCGACGGCGGGGCCGACCAGGCGGGCCGACTGGAAGTTCGCGGAGTTCAGGCTGACCGCGTTCTGCAGCTGCTCGGGGCCGACCATCTCGGAGACGAACGACTGCCGGGCCGGGTTGTCGAGCACGGTGGCGAGGCCGACGGCGAAGGCGGCGACGTACACGTGCCACACCTGGACGTGCCCGGAGAGGGTCAGGAAGGCCAGGGCGAGGCCGGTGAGGGCCATCGACGCCTGGGTGACCAGGAGCGTCGGCCGCTTGGGCAGGCGGTCCACGAGGACGCCGCCGTAGAGGCCGAAGAGCAGCATCGGCAGGAACTGCAGGGCCGTGGTGATGCCCACGGCCGCCGAGGAGCCGGTGAGGCTGAGGACGAGCCAGTCCTGTGCGATGCGCTGCATCCAGGTGCCGGTGTTCGAGACGACCTGGCCCAGGAAGAAGAGGCGGTAGTTCCGGATCTTCAGCGAGCTGAACATCGAGGACTTGCGGGGAACGGGGGTGGTAGGGGTGCTCGGTGCGGGGGCGGAAGGTGCTCCGGATCCCGAACTCAAAAGGGTCGCCTCCTCGAATGGCGTGCTTAAAGGTGTGCGAGCTTCTCCAGCACGGGGGCGGCGGCGCGCAGTTTGGCCCACTCGTCCTCGTCGAGGCCCTCGACGAGGCCCGCCAGGAACGCGTTGCGCTTGCGGCGGCTCTCCTCGAGCATGGTCTCGGCCTGCTCGGTCTGGGTGACGACCTTCTGGCGCCGGTCCTCCGGATGCGGCTCCAGCCGGACCAGGCCCTTGGCTTCGAGCAGCGCGACGATGCGGGTCATCGAGGGCGGCTGGACGTGCTCCTTGCGGGCGAGCTCGCCCGGGGTGGCACTGCCGCAGCGCGCGAGGGTGCCGAGCACCGACATCTCGGTGGGGCTCAGCGACTCGTCGACCCGCTGGTGCTTGAGCCGACGGGACAGCCGCATCACGGCGGAGCGGAGGGCGTTCACGGCGGCAGCGTCGTCGCCATGGGTAAGGTCCGGCATGTTCTTTAGCGTAACTCATTACTCTCGCTAAAGACCACTCGACACGCACGCGGTGCCCGTGACTCTGGCCACTGAACCCTCGGATCACCCGTACGGGTGAGTCGATATCGGAAAGTGACGCATGGGGTGGCCGGATGTGGCGACCCTCGTAGCCATGGGGACCAGTGTGCTCAGCCTGCGGATGGACGGGGAGCTGCTCGAAAGGCTCCGGCACCACGCGGCAAAAAGGGGGATGAGCGTGCAGGACTATGTGGTCCGCACGCTCATCCGGGACGACTTCGACGAACGCTTCCAGTCCGCCGTCGAGGAGACGGAGAAGTTCTACGGCGTCACGTGACGCCGTAGGACCCCCGTCAGGTGAGGCCGAGGGCCGGCATCAGGTAGTAGAAGGCGAACACCGCCGAGACGACGTACATCGCGGCCGGGATCTCCCGGGCCCGGCCGGCGGCCAGGCGCAGCACGGTGAAGGTGATGAAGCCCATGCCGATGCCGTTGGTGATCGAGTAGGTGAACGGCATCATCAGCATCGTCACGAAGGCCGGGATGGCGATCGTGTAGTCCGCCCAGTCGATCTCCTTGACGGAGTTCGACAGGATCAGGAAGCCGACCGCGATCAGCGCCGGGGTGGCCGCCTGGGACGGCACCATCGTGGCGATCGGCGTGAGGAACAGCGCGACCGCGAAGAGACCGCCGGTGACGACGTTGGCGAGACCCGTGCGGGCGCCCTCGCCGACCCCGGCCGTGGACTCCACGAACGCGGTGGTGGCCGAGGAGGAGCTGGCACCGCCCGCCGCGACCGCGAGGCCGTCGACGAACAGGACCTTGTTGATGCCGGGCATGTAGCCCTGGGCGTCGGTCAGCTTGGCCTCGTCGCTGACGCCCATGATCGTGCCCATGGCGTCGAAGAAGCACGACAGCAGGACGGTGAAGACGAAGAGGACGCCGGTCAGCACGCCGACCTTGGAGAAGCCGCCGAACAGGCTGACCTGGCCGATCAGGCCGAAGTCGGGGGTGGCGACCGGGTTGCCGGGCCACTTCGGGACGGTCAGGCCCCAGGACGGGATGGTGGCGACCGCGTTGATGATCACCGCGAGGACGGTCATGCCGACGATCGAGATCAGGATCGCGCCCGGCACCTTGCGGACGATCAGCGCGAAGGTGAGCAGCGCGCCCAGGATGAAGATCAGCACGGGCCAGCCGGTGAGGTGACCGCCGACGCCGAGCTGGAGCGGGACCGTGGTCTGGGCGGCGTCCGGCATCCGGGTGACGAACCCGGAGTCGACGAGGCCGATCAGCATGATGAACAGGCCGATACCGATCGAGATGGCCTTGCGCAGGCCGAACGGCACGGCGTTCATCACCCGCTCCCGCAGGCCCGTGGCGACCAGCAGCATCACCACGAAACCGGCCAGCACGACCATGCCCATGGCGTCCGGCCAGCTCATACGGGGCGCGAGCTGGAGCGCGACGACCGAGTTGACGCCGAGGCCGGCGGCGAGCGCGATCGGCACGTTGCCGATGACGCCCATCAGCAGCGTGGTGAACGCGGCCGTCACCGCCGTCGCCGTCACCAGCTGGGCGTTGTCCAGGTGGTGCCCGTACATGTCCTTCGCGCTGCTCAGGATGATCGGGTTCAGCACGATGATGTACGCCATCGCGAAGAAGGTGGCGAGACCGCCCCGGATCTCCCGGGCGACGGAGCTGCCGCGCTCGGAGATCTTGAAGAAGCGGTCGAGGGCGCCGAAGCCCGGCGTACCGCCCGGCATCTCGGGGGTGGGGACCTTGGCAGGTGCCGAGGTGGACATGCGAGACCTCATCACCAACGGGGTTCCCCCGAGCCTCGTTGGACTTTCATACGAACAGAAGTGGTCAAAGACAAACGGTTTCAGTATGAACGTATGAGTCCGAGATCGCTATCTCCGCGCGTAGACCACGGCGGCCCTTAAGCTGTGCCCATGGCTAAGTGGACCCCCAAGCACGAGGCGCCGGAGCCCCTGGAGGGGCCCGTGGTCGCCACCATCACCGGCGGCACGATCGTGTGGTTCGTCCTCTTCCTGGTGCAGCTGCCCTTCTACGGCTGGTTCGACGACCACGGGCACCTGTGGTGGCTGTGGACCTGCCTGGCCGGTGGCGGTCTCGGGCTGATCGGCATCTGGTACGTCCGACGGAGGGACGCGGCGATCAAGCGGTCCGCCGAGCCGACGGCGGTCTCCGCGAAGTAGCCGTACCGCCGCTCGGCAGGTGGCCGGGCACATCCGCACGTACCGTCGAGAACATGACCCACATAGACGCGGGCGCGGAGCTGGACCCCGTGCACCCGGTGGCCCTGCCCGAGAGCCGGCCGGAGGGGCTGACCGCGTCGGAGGTGGCTCAGCGGCGCTCACGGGGGCAGGTCAACGACGTGCCGGTGCGCAGCAGCCGGTCGCTGGGCGAGATCGTCCGCGCCAACGTCTTCACCCGGTTCAACGCGATCATCGGCGTGCTCTGGCTGATCACGCTGTTCGTCGCGCCGATCCAGGACAGCCTCTTCGGCTTCGTGATCATCGCCAACACCGGCATCGGCATCGTCCAGGAGTGGCGCGCCAAGCAGACCCTCGACTCGCTGGCCGTGATCGGGGAGGCCCGGCCGACGGTACGGCGGGACGGGGTCGCCACCGAGATCCCCACCGACGAGATCGTCCTCGACGACCTCATCGAGATCGGCCCCGGGGACAAGGTCGTCGTCGACGGGGTGTGCGCGGAGGCCGACGGGCTGGAGATCGACGAGTCGCTGCTCACCGGCGAGGCCGACCCCGTCGTCAAACGTCCCGGCGACCCGGTCATGTCCGGCAGTTTCGTGGTCGCGGGCGGCGGCGCCTTCACGGCCACCAAGGTCGGCCGCGAGGCCTACGCGGCCCAGCTGGCCGAGGAGGCCTCCCGGTTCACCCTCGTCCACTCCGAGCTGCGCACCGGCATCTCCACGATCCTCAAGTACGTCACCTGGATGATGGTCCCGGCCGCGATCGGCCTGGTCGTCACGCAGCTCGTGGTCAAGGACAACGAGCTGAAGGACGCCGTCGCCCGCACCATCGGCGGGATCGTGCCGATGGTCCCCGAGGGGCTGGTGCTCCTCACCTCCGTCGCCTTCGCCATCGGCGTCATCCGGCTGGGCCGCAAGCAGTGCCTGGTGCAGGAGCTGCCGGCGATCGAAGGGCTCGCCCGGATCGACACCGTCTGCCTGGACAAGACCGGCACGCTCACCGAGGGCGGCATGGACGTCACCGGCCTCAGGCCGCTGGACGGGGCCGACGAGACGTACGTACGGCGGGTGCTGGGCGCCCTGGGCGAGTCCGACCCCCGGCCCAACGCCTCCCTCCAGGCGATCATCGACGCCTACCCGGACAGCGACGACTGGCGGTGCGTGGAGTCGCTGCCCTTCTCCTCCGCCCGCAAGTACAGCGGGGCCGCGTTCAGCGAGGGCGACGGGGAGACCAGCACCTGGCTGCTGGGCGCCCCCGACGTCCTCCTCACGCCCGAGGACCCGGCCCTGTCCGAGACCGAGCGCCTCAACGAGCAGGGTCTGCGGGTCCTGCTGCTGGCCCGCGCGCGCCGCGACCTGGACGATCCCGAGCCGTCCCGGGGCGCCCGCCCCACCGCCCTCGTCGTCCTGGAGCAGCGGCTGCGGCCCGACGCCTCGAAGACCCTGCGCTACTTCGCGGACCAGAGCGTCCGGGCGAAGGTGATCTCCGGGGACAACGCGGTGTCGGTGGGCGCGGTCGCCGCCAAGCTGGGGCTGGACGGTACGGCGGTGGACGCGCGGCGGATGCCCGACGACCGGGCCGGGATGGCGAAGGCGCTGGACGCGGGCACCGTGTTCGGGCGGGTCACCCCGCAGCAGAAGCGGGACATGGTCGGCGCGCTCCAGTCGAACGGGCACACCGTCGCGATGACCGGCGACGGGGTGAACGACGTGCTCGCCCTCAAGGACGCCGACATCGGGGTGGCCATGGGCTCGGGCTCGGAGGCGACCCGCGCGGTGGCGCAGATCGTCCTGCTGGACAACAGCTTCGCGAGCCTGCCGTCGGTGGTCGGCGAGGGCCGCCGGGTGATCGGCAACATCACGCGCGTGGCGACCCTGTTCCTGGTGAAGACCGTCTACTCGGTGCTGCTGGCGCTGCTCGTGGTGTGCTGGCAGGTGGAGTACCCGTTCCTGCCCCGGCACCTGACCCTGCTGTCCACCCTGACCATCGGCGTCCCGGCGTTCTTCCTGGCCCTCGCCCCCAACAAGGAGCGGGCCAGACCCCACTTCGTGCGCCGGGTGATGCGGTACGCGATCCCCGGCGGGGTGGTGGCCGGGGCGGCGACCTTCCTGACGTACCTGCTCGCCCGCCACCACTACACCGGGCCGGGCGCCCTGGAGGCGGAGACCAGCGCGGCCACCCTGACCCTGTTCCTGGTCTCCATGTGGGTCCTGGCGATCATCGCCCGCCCCTACACCTGGTGGCGGGTGGTCCTGGTGGCCGCGATGGGCGCCGCGTTCCTGCTCGTCCTCGCCGTGCCGGCCCTGCGGAGCTTCTTCGCGCTCGACCTGATCGGCGTGCGGATGCCGTGGACCGCGGTGGGGGTGGCGGTGGTGGCGGCGGCCGCCCTGGAGTTCCTGTGGAAGTGGGTCGACCGCCGCTTTCCCGGCTAGGAGTGGTGCGGGTGAGGCACTACTGCACGTCGACGTAGTCGCCCGTGGCGCTGACGGACGACGTGGTGGAGGTGCCGGCGAAGCTGTAGCGGTAGTAACCGTCGGAGCCGGCCGTGACCGTGGTCTTCAGGGCGCCCGTGGAGGACGACGTGACGGTCTTGACGGTGGTGTACGTGGTGGTGCCGGCCTTGCGGAACTGGAGCTTGACGGACTGGCCGCCGAAGCCGACGTAGGTGCCGTGCTGCCAGTCGGCGCGGGTCAGCCTGCCGGTGACGGTGAGGGTCCCGCCCTTCTTCACGGGCTCGGGCGTGGCGTCGGCGGTGAGCTTGGCGGTGCGGCGGACGGGGAGGGTGCCGAGGTCGTTCTGCCACTTGGTGCCCTCGGTCTTGGCGTCGACCGCGAGACCGCCCTCCTTCCACGTCCCGGCGTCCGAGTTGTACAGCTCATTCGCCGGGAGGCTGATCGTGGCGGTGCAGTTCAGGGTGGTGGAGTCCACCTTGGTGCAGGTGCCCGGGTCGTCGCTGACGACCTGGGTGTCCGCGTCCTTGGCCGAGGTGCCGCGGTAGAGCACGGGGCCGGTCAGGATGTTCGTCATGGAGACGGTCGAGGGATGCGTCACGGTGTAGGTCGCCTTGACCTTGACCGTGGAGGTCGCCCCGATCGTGATCGCCTTGCCGCTGTTCACCTTCATCTTCGAGAAGGTGACGTTCGGCGCCGCGGTGGCCGCGTGGGCGGCGGGCACGGCGAAGGCGGAGAGGGCCAGGGCGCCGGAGACGGCGGCCACGGTGGCACGTATGCGCATGTTGCGTTCCCTTGGAGGGAGAAGTGATCGAGGAGTCGGTCGACTCACGCGATCAGATCCGCGGCACCCGGCACCGGTTGTACGTCAAGAGCCGTTCCCGGCCAGATTTTGTCGGCGGATTGCCCTTCCATTGCGCGGTCCGGGCGAGCCCGTGGCACAACTGAGAAGAAACGTTCCGGCCCCGGAGGCGGGGGGTGCCTCCGGGGCCGGGACCAGGCTTACTTCACGTCGACGAAGTCACCGGTGGCGCTGACCGCCGCGGTCGTCGAGTTGCCCGCGAAGGAGAAGCGGTAGTAGCCGTCCGCCGTCGCGGTGGTGGTGGTCCTGAGGTTGCCCTTGGAGTCGGCCTTGACGGTCTTCAGCGTCGTGTAGGTGCTGGAGCTCTTCTTGCGGTACTGGAGCTTCACCGACTGCGAGCCGTAGCCGCCGTACTTGAGGGACTCCCAGTTGGCCCGGGTGAGCGCACCGGTGACGGTGAGCGTCTTGCCCTTCTTCACCGGCTCGGGCGCGGCGTTGGCCGTGAGCTTGGCGGCGCGCTGGAACCAGAAGGAGCCGGCCTTCTCCTTCCAGACGTAGTTGTCGTCCTTGGCGTCGATCCAGGCGGAGACGTACCAGGTGCCGGCGTTCTTGTTGGTGAGGTAGTCGACCTTCGGGTCGATCTTCACCGAGGCGGTGCAGGTGGAGGTGGTGGCGTTGACGGCGGTGCAGGAGGGCTTGCCGGTCGACTCGATGCCGTTGTCGGGACCGAAGAGGTCGAACGACTGGGCGCCCTTGATGCCGGAGTCGTCGGTGGCCGTCACGCTGACCTTGACGGTCACCGCGCTGGACGTGCCGATGGACACCTTGTTGTCGCCGTCCACGACGACCTTGGTGATCTTGGTGTCACCGTCGCCGCCGTCGGCCTGGGCGGCCGGTACGGCCAGGGCGGACAGGGCCAGAGCGCCGCTGACGACGGCGACAGAGGCTCGGATGCGCATGTGTTCCCCCGCGTGCGAAGTGAGAGGGGAGCCGGCTGACTCCCCGTGAGGAGACCGCGCACGCAGGGGAAGGGTTGTACGGAAGTTGAAGATTCAGTGGAGGAGTTCGGGAGATCCGGTCCTCAGTCGAACCACCTGTCCCGGGCCAGTTCCTCCGTGCGGGAGGGGTCCTCCAGCAATGCGGCGACCTCGAAGCGGCGGGGCCACTGGCCCGCCGCCCAGGCCAGGCCCGCGGCAACGCCCTCCAGCGTGGCCGCGTGCAGCACCCCGTCGTCGGTCAGCCGCCAGTCGATCTCGACGCCGTCCACGACCAGTTCCTCGTGCTCGACGTACGTCCCGGGGGTACGCGGGCCGAGCAGCACCCGTACCGGATCCGGTACGTCGTGCTCCGTGCCCTCGGACGTCACCTCGCCGGTGACGGACTCGCTCAGCCGCCGCACCTGGAACAGCTCCGCCAGCTCGGCGGCGCGCGCCGGGCGGACCGGCAGCAGCGGCACCCCGGCGGTGAAGGGCAGCAGATCGGGCGAGTCGACCACGACCGCGTCGGCCGCGTCCACGACCTCCACCCGTCCGTCCACCACGGCCCGCAGCTCGTCCGGCAGCGTCACCTGGTCGGGGTCCAGCTCGGCCAGCGCGCCGTAGAGACCGTGCAGTTGGGCGGGGCCGACCGGCCGGTCCGGATCGGCGAGCCGGTCCAGCAGCTCGGCGGCGCCCCCGGGCTCGTCCAGCAGCGAGCTCACGGAGGTCCGCACGCCGAGCGCCCGCAGCACCTGCTCGTCCTCGAACCCGGTGGCGTCGGCCTCGTCGTACAGCCCGCGCAGCAGCGGGTCCCCGCCGGCGGCGAGCAGACCGGCCGGGCGCCGGCCGTCCAGCACCGGGTGCCCGCGCAGCCACCACGCGGTGTACGGCCGCACGGTGTCGTGGGTGCCGTCGTGCAGCAGGATGCGCACCGGCTGGGTGAGGGCGTCGCGCAGCGGCGGCCGGGCGAGCAGCGACAGGGCCTCGGGCCAGTGGTCGTCGTCCACCAGGTCCAGGTCGCGGACCGCGACGAGTTCCGTGGCGACCGGGGGCACCGGGCTCTCCGGGAACCGGTCGAGGACGTCCTCGGACCACACGTCGACGGCGTCCAGCAGGCCCGCGTCGTCCGGCTCGGCGAAGTCGCCCTCGCGGGGCTCCAGTTCGTCCGGGTCGAGGACGACGTCGGTGGACCGCACGAGGGCGAAGTCGGCGAGCACCCCGCACGCGGTCAGCGGCTGCTCGCCCCACTTCTCGGCCAGTTCGGCGTCCACCGCGGCCAGTTCGCCCTCGCGGATCACGCGGGCGAAGGGACTGCCGGGGTAGACCAGTTCACCGGCGGGGGCGAGTTCGCCGTCCTCGTCGGGCAGGGCCAGGGCGCCCAGCCAGGGCTCCTCACCGGGTTCGAGGGCCGCGTCCCGCACCAGCCCGAGGACGGTGTCGGCCAGTTCCTCGGCGTCCGGCGCGTCCTCCTCCCAGGCGATGCCGCCCTCGTCGTCCAGGGAGGCGGCGACGGCGGCCCGCACCTGCGGGGTGGTCAGCACCGCGCGCGGCGTCGCGGGCAGCGCGCCCAGCTTCTCCAGCAGCGGGTGCGCGGCGTCCGGGTGGGCGACCTTCAGCCCGAGCCGTCCGAGGACGTCCGGGTCGATGCGGGCGCCGTCCGGGGTGGGCAGCAGCACCTGCCGGGGCCCGATCGTGGTGCGGCCGTCGGCGAGGGGCACCGGAAGCCCGGACAGCCGGTCGGGGTCGACCCCGGCGAGGCTGTCGTAGAGGCGCCACCACCAGTCGGGGTCCTTCTCCAGACCGGCGAGCCGGTCGACGGCGTCCGCGAGCGGCAGCCGGGCGACACCGAGGGTGCGCAGCTCCACCCGCCGCTCCAGCCCGGCGGGCAGCAGCGTGGGCAGCACCTCGGCGAGCACCCGTACGGTGGCCGCGCCGGCGCCCTCCACGACCTCGGCGTCCCTCGGCCGCAGCGCCTCCGGCAACTCCTCCTCGTCCCCGGCCTCGATGGCGGGCGGCAGGAAGGCGGTGCGCGGCAGCCGCTCCAGGACCGCCTGCCGCAGCGCCCCGTCCAGCTCGCCCTTGCCGAGCGGTCCGGGCACCAGGTCGATGGCGCCGTCCGTCACCGGCCGCCAGCCGGCGAGCAGTTCGGCGTAGGCGTCGGCCGCGCGCTGCACCAGGAAGTCGGTGAGCGGGCCGGGCGCCGCGTGCCGGCGGGTGGTGTCGAGGGGGAAGGACGCGATGAGCAGGGCGGGGACGCCGAGGGGCTCGTCGCTGGGCGTGGGCGCGTGCACCACGGGGGTGGTACGCGGCCGCACCGGCCGCCCGGCCTCGTCCTCCGGTACGGCCCAGGTCACCGACCAGTGCGGGCGCAGGCGTTCCTCCACCGGCCGGTCGGCGAGCAGGTCCGGGGTGAGCGGGCCGTGCGCGAGGGCGGTACGCCACCGGGTGGTCCCGTCCCGTGAGTCCGCCACGACGGTGACGGCGCCCTCGGTGTGCCGCCGGAGGGTGCGCGGCGCCGTGTCGCCGACCTCTACGACGACCTCCGTCAGGCCGGGCAGGGCGAGGAGCAGGGCGTCGTCGACGGTGTCGAGCAGCCGCTCGGCGAGGTCGGCGGCGGCCGTGTCCCGCAGCGGCAGGATGACGGCGGTGTCGTACGGCTCCGGAGCCGACCCCTCGGCCGGGAAGGGCAGCCGCAGCAGCGGGACATGGCCGTCGCGGCGGCGGATCTCGTCACCGAGGCCGGGGCTGTGCCGGGCGGTTCCGGCGGCCAGCTCCCGCCCCTCGGCCAGGGACCAGCGGACCCCGCCGTGACGGCCGACGATCGCGGGTTCGTCGGTGACGGAGAGTACGGCGGCGAAACCGACACCGAACCGGCCGACGGCGCCCTGCGTGGTCTCCGCGTCCCGTTTGGCGGAGGCGCGCAGCGTGGACAGCGACTCGACACCGGTCGCGTCCAGCGGGGCACCGGTGTTCGCGGCGACCAGCACGCCGTCACGGAGGGTGAGCCGCAACCGTCCCGGCACCTTCGCCCGCGCGGCGGCGTCGGCCGCGTTCTGGGCGAGCTCCACCACGAGGCGGTCCCGGTAGCCGCCGAGGACCAGGTCCTCCTCGGCGTTGGCGTCCTCACGGAACCGGGCGGGGCTCGTGACCCAGGCGTCGAGGACACCGCGGCGCAGACGGGCGGTGCCGAAGGGGTCGGCGCCCTCGGCCGCCGGCCGCACGAACTTGCTGCTCACGTTCACTCTCCTCATCGACGTGAGGAGAAGGTACCGCCCGGCCGGGGGAGGAGACCGACGGGCGTCAACCGCGGGAGGCGTGGCCGAGGAACGCGGTCCAGGCGTCCGGGGCGACGGCGAGGCGGGGACCGTCGGTCTGCTTGGAGTCGCGGACGCGGACGGTGGCGGGGGCGGCGGCCTCCCAGTCCAGGGCCACTTCCACGCAGGAGTCGCCCTCATTGCCGTCGCTGTAGCTGCTCTTGAACCAGCGGATCATGTTTCTCCCAGCAGTTGCTCGATGAAGGACAGCGACTCCCTCGGGGGAAGGGCCTGGGCCCGGATCGTGCCATAGCGCAGTTCCAGGATGCGCACCTGCCTCAGGTCGGAGACCGGGCGGCCGTTGAACGCTCCGTCCGAGCGTGCCGTGGCCGTTCCGTCCTCGAACTTCAGCACCTCGATCCTGCCGTCCAGGCCGGGATGCACCTCGCTGTGCGTCGGCATCACCTGAAGCGTGACGTTGCGCAACTGCCCCACCTCCCGGAGGCGTTCGAGCTGGCGTCGCCACACCATTGTCCCCCCGAGGGGACGTCGTACCAGCGCTTCTTCCAGCACGAAACTGAGCGCGGGCGCCGGATCCCGCTCGAAGATCGACTGCCGGGCCATCCGTGCGGCGACCAGACGCTCCACCTCGGCCCGCGCGTACGGAGGCTGACGTGACTCGAAGGCGGCGCGGGCGTGCTCCGGGGTCTGCAGCAGACCGCTGACGCTGTTGCAGACGTAGACCCCGATCTCGACGGCCTGGGACTCCGCCTCGGCCAGGGCCCGGACCTTCTTCGGATAGCGGACCTTCTCCACGTCCTCCTTCATCGCGGCCAGCAGCCCGCCCGCGTCGAGCACCCTGTCCGCCTTGTCCAGGTACTCGGGCCGCGGGATCCGTTTGCCGGACTCCACCTTGTAGACCATGTCCTCGCCGTAGCCGACGGCCCTGCCGAAGTCGGCCGCACGCATCCCGGACGCCTCACGGCGCAGCCTCAGCTGGCGCCCCACCGTGGCGACGACGGCCACACCCCAGTCGTCGTCCGGGTCGACCTCCCAGCCCGGCTCCTCTTCCCCGTCCACACCGCACCCCCTGCCGACAGCCCGGACACGGCCGGACAGACCCCGGACAGTCACCGTACGCAACCGTCTTGTCACTGGTCACGGTAGGCAGCCGCGGCCACGCTGAGTGATGTGAATCAGGAAATCTCCACCCGCGTACCGAACTTCACGGTGCGGCTGTCCCCCACGCCCCTCGGCGCGCGTCTCGCCCGGCTGCTGGCCACGGAGCGACTGCGGACCTGGGGGCTGCCGCCGGACCCGGCGGCACTCGTCGTGGCCGAGCTCGCCGCCAACGCGGTCGTGCACGGCCGGGTCTCGGGCCGGGACTTCCGCCTGACGCTCTACGCCGTCGCCGGCACCCTCCGTATCGAGGTGACCGACACCCGCGGCGACCGGCTCCCCCGCCCGGCGCTCCCCGCGCCGGACGCCGAGGGCGGCCGGGGTCTGCTGCTCGTGGAGGCGCTCGCCGACCGCTGGGGCACCGCGCCGGGGCCGCCGCCGCGCAAGACGGTGTGGGCGGAGGTGAGCTGCGCCCCGGTGCCCCGGGGCGACGCCCCTCGGTGACGGGACGGGCTAGGAGTGCCCGAGCTCCGCCGTCTCCTCGTCGCCGACCTCGGGGACGGAACCCGAGTCGCGCGCGGGGCGGAGGGGGAAGGGGTCGACCCTCGTCTCGTCGATGACCGGCGCGGCCGGCTGCGGCGGCTTGGGCATGACGGCCGCCTCGGAGTGGCCGCCGCAGCCGTAGGCCAGGGAGACCACCCGGCCGTCGGCCGGGGAGAACTCGTTCGCGCAGACACCGAAGGCCTGGCCCAGGGTGCCGCCGATCGGGGTGAGGAAGCCACAGCTCACGCAGGTGGCCGGGGCCGCCTGCGCCATCGGGGTCTGCGCACCGAACGACTCGTCCCAGCGGTCCGCGGCGGTGTGCAGGCCGTAGCGGGAGAGGACCCGCGCGCGGCGCATGCCGAGTTCCTCGGCCACCGAGGCGATCGAGCCACGGGTGGGCGTCGTGGGCTGGACGGCTGGGGTGCCCGGCGTGACGTCGGCGTCCTCCGCCTCGGCCAGCTCCGCCATCTCCTCGGACACCACCGCGTTCGGCTGCGGCTCGTCCTCGCCCGTGTAGCCCGGCTCCAGGCGCAGGTCGTCCTGGTCGGTGGGGAGCAGGTCGCCGGGGCCGAGGTCACCGGGGCGCAGCCGCTCGCTCCACGGCACCCACTCGGGGGCGAGGAGCGCGTCGGGGCCGGGCAGCAGGACGACCTCGTCGAGCGTGACGATCTTCGCGCGGGAGGCGCGGGCGACCGTCACCGCCCAGCGCCAGCCCCGGTAGCCCATTTCCTTGCACTCGAAGAAGTGCGTGACGACGCGGTCACCCTCCGACACCAGTCCGGAGTGCTCGCCGACCACGCCGGGTGCGGCGGCCTCCTCGGCGGCGGCGCGTGCGAGGTCGACGGCCTCGGCGCACAGGCGGTCGGGGGTGCGGCTTCGCGTGGTCGCTGCGCTCACAGGTATCGCTTCTCTCCTACGCCGTCTCGTCGAGTGCGGCTGCCTCCGGCGGGTTGGCCGACGGAGCGGACCTGGGGACCGCATCGACGTCTGCTTCCGCGCACTCGGGCGCACCTCTGCCACCCATTCTGCGTTATGGCTGAGATACGCACGCTACACCGAACGAGATTCGTTACCGCTACGCGGCAGGTTTTCGGAGCGATCGGCCGCCGCCCCGGCCGACGCGCGCGGCCGCGCGGCGCCCGCTCCGGTCCGCCCGGCGGGCCCCGGAACAGGCCGGACCATGGGCCCGGTTCGCCGCCACGCCTGACGTAACGGCACTATCCGCCGCATTCTCGGGGCACTATGAACGTCGTGGCAGCCGCGGACAAGGCGAGTGATCGTGGCGGCGGTGCGGGCCGGGTGGGTGGTGCCGTCCGCTCGGTCGGCCGTGCCCTGCACTTTCCCGTCACCGGTGCCGCCCGGGGGATCCGCAAGGCCACCCACGCCCACGGCGCCGGCGAGTCGGGGCTGGGCAAGCTGATCGAGTTGCACGCGGTGAACGGCGCGGGGGACGTGATGGTCACCGTGGCGCTCGCGTCCACGGTGTTCTTCTCCGTGCCGACCGACGAGGCCCGCGGGCGCGTCGCGCTCTACCTGGCCATCACGATGGCCCCCTTCACCGTCCTCGCCCCCGTCATCGGCCCCCTCCTGGACCGGCTGCCGCACGGGCGGCGCGCCGCCATGGCCGGGGCGATGCTGGCGCGGGCGCTGCTCGCGCTGATCATCTCGGGGGCCGTGGCCACCGG
Organism: Streptomyces sp. NPDC015139; assembly: GCF_043079785.1. NCBI lineage: Bacteria > Bacillati > Actinomycetota > Actinomycetes > Kitasatosporales > Streptomycetaceae > Streptomyces > Streptomyces sp. NPDC015139. The sequence goes on from NZ_JBIBUW010000002.1 coordinate 322,486, forward strand.
AAGCCTGGAGCTGTATCCCGCCGCGCTGGGCGTGCTCGTCGCGTCCAAGGCCTACGGGGTGGTCCGCAGCGCCGTGGTGCCGCGGCTGCTGCCGCCCACGTTCTCGCTGGTGAAGGCGAACTCCCGGGTGACGCTGGCCGGGCTGCTGGCCACCGGCGCCGCCGCGCCGATCGCCGCGGGGCTGCACGCCCTCGGCGATCCCTGGCCGCTGTACGGCGCCTTCGTGATCTTCGTCGCCGGCACGTTCCTGTCGTTCACCCTGCCGCCGAAGGTGGACTCGGCCAAGGGCGAGGACGTGGCGCTGCTCGCGGCCGACGAGCAGCATCTGCACGGGCCGGACCGCAGGCGGACCAAGCGCCCGGGGCTGCGGACCGTGGGGCCGGCGGTCACCCACGCGCTCGGCGCCAACGCGTCCCTGCGCTGCCTGTCCGGCTTCCTGATCTTCTTCCTCGCCTTCCTGCTGCGGGAGCACCCGCTGACCGGGGAGAGCGCGGCGGTCTCGCTGGGGATAGTCGGCGTCTCGGCCGGTGCGGGGAACGCGCTGGGCACGGCGGTGGGCGCGTGGCTGCGGTCGCGGGCCCCGGAGGTCATCATCGTGACGGTCGTCGCGGTGGTGCTGGGGACGGCGGTCGTGGCCGCCCTGTTCTTCGGGGCGCTGCTGGTGGCCTGCCTCGCGGCGGTCGCCGGGTTCGCGCAGGCGCTGGCCAAGCTGGCACTGGACGCGCTGATCCAGCGGGACGTGCCGGAACTGGTGCGCACCTCGGCGTTCGCCCGCTCGGAGACGCTGCTCCAGATGGCCTGGGTGTTCGGCGGTGCGGTCGGCATCGTGATGCCTCTCAACGGCACCGTCGGGCTGCTGACCGGCGCCGCGTTCGTGGCCGTCGGCTGGCTGACCACCCTGAAGGGGCTGCTCGCCTCGGCCCGGCACGGCGGCCGGGCCCGGGCCCGGGTGGCGTAACGAACCGGCCGTGTTCCGCCCGTTACGGGCACGCCTGGCGTAACGAACCGGGCACGCCGCACCCCACGTGGGCGGTCGGCTGTGGGCGCCCGATAGCCTTCGGCCATGACCACGCTGCAATCCGTTGTGCGACGCCGCCGCGCCGTCGCCGCCGCCGGCGCCGTTTCCGCCGGACTGCTCGTTCTGTCGGCCTGCGACAAGCCGACGCCCGTCGCGACGGTCACCGTCGGGCGGAGTTCGGTCAGCTCGGAGGCCCTCTGCTACAACGACGGCAAGACGCTGGACGCCAAGTCGCTGGCGGAGTGCGCCAAGAAGGCCGGCGACGTCGAGACGATCAAGGTGGACACCGACGACACGGTCCGCTTCGGGGTCGACCCGAAGATCGCGGACGGTGGCTGGACGATCCTGGTGAACGGCCGCCAGTTCACCGACACCAGCAAGAAGACCTACCGCACCATCCCGGGCAGCGCGTTCTTCAACGCGCAGTACGGCACCCAGGGCACCACCAACACCGTCTCGATCCAGCAGGGCGAGAAGGGTCTGTGGTCCTTCAAGCTGAAGAAGGCCTGATCCCCACGTCCGTACGCATGCTCGTGGCCACCGCGGTTCCCGCCGAACGGGACGCGGTGGCACGGGCGTTTCCCGGGCCTGCCGAGGACGTGCGGCTGCCGGGCGCCCTGCTCCGCCGCACGGGCGCGCGCTGTGACCTGCTCGCCGCCGGCGTCGGACCGGCCCTCGCCGCCGCCTCCACCGCCGGCGCCCTCACCGCCGCCGCACTGGACGGGAGACCGTACGGCCTGGTCGTCTCGGCCGGGATCGGCGGCGGTTTCCCGCCCGCGGCGCCCCTCGGCTCGCTCGTCGTCGCCGACGCGATCACCGCGGCCGATCTGGGCGCCGAGACCGCCGACGGCTTCCTCCCGGTCACCGAGCTCGGCTTCGGGACCGTGACCCACCGGCCACCGGAATCACTCGTACGAGTCGTGTCCGGGGCACTCGGCGCCCCGGCCGGGACCGTCCTGACCGTCTCCACCGTCACCGGCACCGCCGCCCGCGCCGCCGAACTGCGGGCCCGGCACCCCCGGGCGCTCGCCGAGGGCATGGAGGGCTTCGGCGTGGCGGAGGCCGCCGCCGCGCACGGGGTGCCCGTGCTGGAGATCCGCGCGGTCTCCAACCCGGTCGGCCCGCGCGACCGCGCCGCCTGGCGCATCGGCGACGCCCTCACCGCCCTCGCCGAGGCCTTCGGGAAGCTCGCCCCCGTGTTCGAGAGTTGGAACCCGCATGACGACCAGTGAGCAGCAGCCGCTGCGGATCGCGTACTCCCCCTGCCCGAACGACACCTTCGTCTTCGACGCCCTCGCCCACGGCCGGGTCGACGGCGGCCCGGCGCTGGACGTGACGTTCGCCGACATCGACCTCACCAACGGCATGGCCGAACGCGGCGAGTTCGACGTGCTGAAGGTGTCGTACGCCGTCCTGCCGTACGTCCTCGACGAGTACGCGCTGCTGCCGTGCGGCGGGGCGCTGGGCCGCGGCTGCGGGCCGCTGGTGCTCACCCGGGAGCCGGCCGCGGACCTCACCGGGTGCCGGGTCGCCGTGCCGAGCGAGAAGTCGACCGCCTATCTGCTGTTCCGCCTCTGGGCCGCGGACACGCTGCCGGGCGGGGTCGGCGAGATCGTCGTCATGCCCTTCCACGAGATCATGCCGGCCGTGCGGGACGGCAAGGTGGACGCCGGACTGGTCATCCACGAGGCCCGGTTCACCTACCAGAACTACGGGCTGCACAAGCTCGCGGACATGGGCGAGCACTGGGAGCTCACCACCGGGCTGCCGATCCCGCTGGGCGCGATCATCGCCAAGCGGTCGCTGGGCGCGGACGCGCTGCGCCGGCTCGCCGACTCCGTCCGCGACTCCGTGCGGGCCGCCTGGGACGACCCGGAGGCGTCCCGGCCGTACGTCATGGCGCACGCGCAGGAGATGGACCCGGCCGTCGCCGACCAGCACATCGGCCTGTACGTCAACGAGTTCACCGCCGCCCTCGGCGAGGACGGCTACGCGGCGATCCGCGGCCTGCTCACCCGCGCGGCGGCCGAGGGACTCGTCCCGGCGCTCGGCCCGCAGGCGCTCGCGTTCCCCTGAGAGGGGTGCGGACAGACGTCGGCCGAGGGGCTCTCACCGCCCCTCGGCCGGGATGCGCTCTCCGATGTCCCGATGCGGGCTCAGACGTCCAACTGGTCGGCGACCGCGCGGAGCAGGCCGGCGATCTTCTTGCCCGAGGTCTTCTCGGGGTAGCGGCCCTTCTCCAGCATCGGCGTGATGTTCTCGAGAAGGGTCGTCAGGTCCTGCACGATCGAGGCCAGCTCGTCCGGCTTCTTGCGCTGGGCGGCGGCCACCGAGGGCGTCGGGTCGAGCACGGTCACCGAGAGCGCCTGGTCGCCGCGCTGACCGGCGACGACGCCGAACTCCACGCGCTGTCCCGGCTTGAGCGCATCGACGCCGGCGGGGAGAACCGAGGAATGGACGAAGACGTCACCGCCGTCGTCGCGGGAGAGAAAGCCGAAGCCCTTCTCACTGTTGAACCACTTGACCTTGCCGGTAGGCACGTCTGTCCTCGTCCTCGTACTCGTCGGGAAAACTACTTCGGAAACGGCTCTTGACAGCACTGGGGCGGGTCCACCATGACCCGCCGAAACCAAGCGCTACCAAGGCTAATGGTCTTCGGGCGGGTGACAAGACGTCCCCCGGTTGTTCTCTCGCGCAGGGAACTACCCTGGTCCGGTGCGTGACAAAACCCCAACGAATTCCGCCGCGCCCGGAGACGGACTGATCCGTGCCGGCGCCGTCGTCTTCTTCCTCGGAGCCTTGGCCACCCTCGTCACGGTGGCCCCGCTGTTCTTCGGGGCGAAGCCTTTTCCGACCTACATGTTCGGTCTGAGCATGCTCATGGCCGTCGGTTTTCTCGTCGCCGGCGCGGGCGTCCTGCGGTCGATCGCCGCGGGCCGGCGTCAGGCGCGGGCCGCGTCCCGGTAACCGGCCAGCCAGGCCGGGAACGCGGCGAGGTCGTCCAGCACCACGTCCGCGCCGGCGGCGCGCAGTTCGTCGGCGGGGCAGGGGCCGGTCGCCACGGCCACCGACAGGGCTCCCGCCGTGCGGGCTCCGCGCACGTCACCGGTGTGGTCGCCGACGTAGACGCTCGCGCCGTACTCGCGCAGTGCCTGTGCCTTCCGTTCCGCCCACAGGTCGCCGACGACCACGTCCGGCTCGATGCCCAGGTGGGCCAGGTGCAGCTTGGCGTTCGGCTCGTACTTCGCGGTGACCACCATCGTGCGGCCGCCGGCCGCCCGGACCGCGTCCATCGCCTCGCGGGCGCCGGCCATCGCGGGGCTCGCGGCGACGGCGATCGACGGGTACATCTCCCGGTACAGGTCGGCCATGGCGGGCACCTGCTCGGCCGGGAACCAGTTGACGAGCTCCTCCGCGAGCGGCGGCCCGAGCCTGGTCACCGCGAGATCGGCGTCGATGTACGCACCTGTCCGCTCCGACAGCGCCAGATAGCAGGCACGGATGCCCGGCCGGGAGTCTATGAGGGTCATGTCGAGGTCGAAGCCGATGGTGAGAGCCATGGGCGCCATTGTGCCGGGTGGCTCCGCCGGTTCAGCGGGTGGTTCGGGTGCGGTGCGCCTTCGGGTGCGGGTGTGTCGTGGCCGGTCGCGCAGTTCCCCGCGCCCCAGGGTCGGAGTGGCTGGGGCCTGCCTGGAGGGTGCGGGTGCGTTGTGGCCGGTCGCGCAGTTCCCCGCGCCCCTGGGTGGGGACGGCTGGGCGGGACCGTGTGGCACCGGTGTTGCAGCGACTCGCAGGCAGTCACCTGGTTCGTTGTGAGCGCCAGGCCAAATAGAGGGCTGAGGTGAGGGCCGCTCCTCGGACCACCCAGGGCCAGGTGCCGGAGACCGCTTCCGCCATGTGGTCCTGGACGATCGGCTCGCCCCAGCGGCCGTTCTGCCTGCCCCACAGCCACACCAGACCGCCCGCGACGGCGGTGCCGGGGATGACCATCACGGCCGTCTTCGTCTCGGCCGCGCTCAGCCTCCTCGAGCCGTACGCGATCACCCAGCCGAGCAGCAGGGCGAACCAGTTCCCGAGCACCGCTCCGGCGACCAGCGCGGCGGCGGCCAGCAGCAGGAGGGGGTTGGACCAGCCGGCGGCCGGGCCGGGCAGGAGCCGGCGGGCGGGCGCCTCCGCGTCCGGGGTCCGGCGGGAGAACAGGCGGCGGCGCGGCGCGGGCGCGGCGACGGCGTCCGCCTCCGGCGCGGCCTCCGTCACCGGCTCCGTCTCCTTCGGCGGCCGTTTCAGCAGTTCGGGGATCTCCACACCGCCGACGAACCCCGGTACCGCGTCCGCCTCCGCGAGCGGACCGCCGGCGGGGCCGCCGAAGGGCCCGGATCCCACGCGCCACCAGTCCGGCGGGGCCACGCCGTCCCCCAGTTCGTGCGCGGCGGCGAGGTGCGGCGGGGACACGGCGTCCCGCGGGGCGGGGTTCTCCGGCACGGCGGGACGCGGGCGCGGCACGACCCGGCGCAACCCCTTCGGCCGCTCCTTCCCCGCCCCCTCGTGCCCCTCCGGCCTCCGGTCCCCGGGCGCCGGCTGGACGGGCACGGCGGCGGGCGGCCGCGGACCGGGCCCGGTGGCCGCCGAACCGCCCGCGGCCTCCACGACGTCGACCGGACTGCCCAGGTGGTCCAGGATGCGGCGGACGGCGGCCGGTGAGTCCACGGCCGCCCGGGCCCGGCGCCGGTCGATCTCGTCGCGCAGCTCCGACACGAGGCGCATGCGCGTGGCCGACGGAAGCTGCCGCTGGTGGGCGACGTCCCCGACACGGCTCAGATACTCGTAGACGACCTGGTCGCTCTCGATCCCCACGGAACCCCTCCGGGGTGCGCCGACTGGTAACCCCGGTGAGGACGGTACCGCTTGACCCCGGGCGCCCGGGATTCGTACGACCGGCCCTCGCCCCCCGCTTCCGGGGTCCGGCCCCACCGGGTTGTCCGCTACCGTTGGCCGGATGAGCCCCGAGGCCTCCTCAGCCCCTCGCTCCCTCGCGGAAGCGCTCCGTGCCAGGGACGATGCCTCCCTGGGCGCCCTCCTGCGCAGCAGGCCGGATCTCATCACCCCCGTACCGACCGATCTCACCCAGCTGGCCACCCGGGCCGGTACCCGCGCCTCGGTGCTGCGCGCCCTGGAACGGCTGGACCGGTTCGCACTCCAGACCGCCGAGGCGCTGGCCGTGGCCCCGGACCCGGCGTCGTACGACACCCTGCTCGGGCTGATGGCCGGGGACGCGGGGGACGAGGCCGTCGCCGGTGCGCTGCCGCACGCCGTCGCCACCCTGCGCGAGCAGGCGCTGGTGTGGGGCGACGACCGGCGGCTGCGGCTCGTCCGCACCGCGCGGGAACTGCTCGCGCCGTCCCCGCAGCACCCCTCCCCGACGGGTCTCGGGCCGTCCGTGCAGGAGGCCACCTCGGGCATGTCGCCGGGCCGGATCCAGGAGATCGTGACGACGGCCGGGCTGCCCTCGACCCATGACTCGGTGTCGGCCGTCGCCGCGCTGTCCGGGCTGTTCACGCACCGCAGGAAGATGGCGCGGCTGCTCGCCGGGGCGCCGGAGGGCGGCTTGGAGGTGCTGTCCCGGCTGGTGTGGGGCCCGCCGTACGGGCAGGTCACCCCCGAACCGGCCGCGCATCTGCGCTGGCTGCTCGACCGGGGCCTGCTGCTGCCGACCGCGCCCGGCACGGTCGTGCTGCCCCGGGAGGTCGCCCTGCATCTGCGCGCGGGCCGGGCGCACCGGGCGCCCGAGCCGCTGCCGCCCGTCGTGGAGCCGGCCGCGACGCACGGTCCACAGGTGGTGGACGCGACGGCGGCCGGGCAGGCGTACACCGCGCTCGCCACCGTCGAGGAGCTGCTGAAGGACTGGGACGAGGGCGGTCCGGCCGTGCTGCGCGCCGGGGGCCTGAGCGTGCGGGACCTCAAGCGGACCGCCGTCGCCCTGGACGTCTCCGAACCGGTCGCCGCCTTCTGGGTGGAACTGGCCTACGCCGCCGGTCTGCTCGCCTCCGACGGCGAGGCCGACGAGCGGTACGCGGCCACCCCCGCCTACGACGAGTGGCTGGAGCGGCCCCCCGCCGAGCGCTGGTCCCGGCTGGCGGAGGCATGGCTGTCCGCCACCCGGACGCCGGGGCTGGTCGGCGGCCGGGACGCGAAGGACCGCACGCTCTCCGCGCTCGGCCCGGGCCTCGACCGCTCGGCCGCCGTCGAGGTGCGGCACCGGGTGCTGAGCCTGCTGGCGGCGCTGCCGCGGGGTGGCGCCCCGGACGCCGGGTCGGTGCTGGCCCGGCTGCGCTGGGAGCGGCCGCTGCGGGGCCCGCAGCGGGACGGCGGCGAGGACGATCTGCGCACCCGGCTGGCGCGCTGGACCCTCGCGGAGGCCGAGCAGCTGGGCGTGACCGGCCGCGGCGCGCTGTCCGCGCACGGTCGCGCACTCCTCGGCGCGCCGGCCGCGGCCGGCGCGCACGCCCCGGGCTCCGCCGAGGCCGCCGCGGTCTCCTCCGGCCCCGGTGACAAGCTCCCGGTGCACCACCACCGTCCGCCGGCGGCCCGTGCGCCGCTCTCCCCCGCCGAGCAGGCTCTCGCCACGACGGCCGCCGCCCGGCTGCTCGCCCCGCTCCTCCCCGAACCCCTGGACCACGTGCTGCTCCAGGCCGACCTGACGGCGGTGGCCCCGGGCCCGCTCCAGCGCCCGCTCGCGGACATGCTCGGCGTGCTCGCCGAGGTGGAGTCCAAGGGCGGGGCCACGGTCTACCGGTTCACCCCGGCCTCGGTCCGCCGCGCCCTGGACGCCGGCCGGGCCGCCGCCGACCTGCACGCCTTCCTCGGCCGGCACTCCCGTACGCCGGTCCCGCAGCCGCTCGCGTACCTGATCGACGACGTGGCCCGCAAGCACGGCCATCTGCGGGTGGGCGCGGCCTCGGCGTACGTGCGCTGCGACGACGACACGCTGCTGGGCGAGATCCTCGCCGACAAGCGCGGCGCCGCCCTGCGCCTGCGCCGGCTCGCCCCGACCGTGCTCGCCTCCCAGTCCGACCCGGCGGCACTGCTGGAGGGCCTGCGCGCGATGGGGTACGCACCGGCCGCGGAGTCCGCCGAGGGCGACGTCGTGATCACCCGCGCCCACGCCCACCGGACGCCGCCGCGCACCGCGCCCGAGCCGGTCCCGGACGGGCCGCCGCCGCCCGACGGCACGCTCCTGACGGCGGCGATCCGCGCGATCCGGGCGGGCGACATGGCCGCGACCGCCCCGCGCAAGACCACGGGTACGCCCCTGACCGGCGGCGAGCTGCCCCGCACGTCCTCCGCCGAGACCCTCGCCACCGTGCAGGCCGCCGTCCTCACCGGCGAGTCCCTGTGGATCGGCTACGTCAACGCCGAGGGCACCGCCAGTCAGCGCGTCATCGCCCCCATCCGGGTCGAGGGCGGCTTCGTGACGGCGTACGACCACACGGCGGACGAGGTCCGCACGTACCCGCTGCACCGGATCACCGGGGTCGCCGAGCTGGCGGACGACTGAGGCCGTCTCAGCAGTCCCCGACCGGCGCGTCCGCGGGCAGCCCGAAGTGCGTGCGGGCCGCGGCCGCCAGCGCCGCGGACGGCTCAGCCGGGCCGGGCTCGGCGAGCGGACCGAAGTGGTCCGCCACCCAGCGCCCGTACCCCTCGCCGTCCGGCGGCTCCTCCCGCGTCACCACGCGGTAGCCGCCGCGCCCGTCCCGCTCCAGCCGCACCACCTGCGGGCCGGCGGCGCCACCGCACTCCTCCAGCGTGCCCGCCCGCACCCCGTACTCCAGGCACAGCGTCGTCACGCCCGCCCGTACGACGCCCTCGTGCTCGTCGAGGTCCCGTGCGTCGGCCCGGCAGAACCACCGCGCGTGCAGCGCCGGCTCCGCCTCCCCGGAGCCGCTGCCCCGCGAGTCGGCCACCAGCCGGGCCTCGATCACCGGCCGCACCCGGCCCCACAGGTGGTCGTCGACGCCGCCCGGCCCCGCCGCCCACACCCCCGTCGCGACCAGCACCACCGTCGCGGCCAGCCCTGTCCCCCACCTGCCTGCCGACATGGTCCCCGCCTCCTGCCCCCGGGGCGCGCCACCGCGCGCTTTCGCAGGTCAAGACCCGCGTGGGCGGCACAAGGTTGCAGCGGCCCCGCCGTGATCGTCCGCCGGTAGGGCACACTGGACGTTTGGCTGTTGTGGAAAGGGTGTGCCGCGCGTGAATGGTCCACTGATCGTCCAGTCGGACAAGACGCTGCTCCTGGAGGTCGACCACGAGCGCGCCGACGACTGCCGCCGGGCGATCGCGCCCTTCGCCGAACTGGAGCGGGCGCCCGAGCACATCCACACCTACCGGGTCACTCCGCTCGGCCTGTGGAACGCGCGTGCCGCCGGGCACGACGCCGAGCAGGTCGTCGACGCCCTCGTGGAGTACAGCCGCTACCCGGTGCCGCACGCGCTGCTCGTCGACATCGCCGAGACGATGGACCGTTACGGCCGCCTCACCCTGTCCAAGCACCCCGCGCACGGGCTCGTGCTCACCTGCACCGACCGGCCGGTGCTGGAGGAGGTGCTGAAGTCCAAGCGGATCGCCCCGCTGGTCGGCGCCCGCCTCGACGCGGACACCGTCGTGGTGCACCCCTCCGAGCGCGGCCAGATCAAGCAGGTGCTGCTGAAGCTGGGCTGGCCCGCCGAGGACCTCGCCGGGTACGTGGACGGCGAGGCGCATCCGATCGAGCTGCTGGAGGACGGCTGGAACCTGCGGCCGTACCAGAAGCAGGCCGTGGAGAACTTCTGGCACGGCGGCAGCGGTGTCGTGGTGCTGCCCTGCGGCGCGGGCAAGACGCTGGTCGGCGCCGGGTCCATGGCGCAGGCGAAGTCGACCACGCTGATCCTCGTCACCAACACCGTCTCCGCCCGGCAGTGGAAGCACGAGCTGGTGAAGCGGACCTCGCTCACCGAGGACGAGATCGGCGAGTACAGCGGGACGCGGAAGGAGATCCGGCCCGTCACCATCGCCACCTACCAGGTGCTGACCACCCGGCGGAAGGGCGTCTACCCGCACCTGGAACTGTTCGACTCCCGCGACTGGGGCCTGATCGTCTACGACGAGGTGCATCTGCTGCCGGCCCCGGTCTTCAAGTTCACCGCCGACCTCCAGGCGCGGCGGCGGCTCGGCCTGACGGCCACCCTGGTCCGTGAGGACGGCCGTGAGTCGGACGTGTTCTCGCTGATCGGGCCGAAGCGGTTCGACGCGCCCTGGAAGGAGATCGAGGCGCAGGGCTACATCGCGCCCGCCGACTGCGTCGAGGTCCGCGTCAACCTCACCGACTCCGAGCGGCTGGCGTACGCCACCGCCGAGACGGAGGAGAAGTACCGGTTCTGCGCGACCACCGCCACCAAGCGGAAGGTCACGGAGGCCATCGTCCGCCGGTTCGCCGGGCAGCAGATCCTCGTCATCGGCCAGTACATCGACCAGCTGGACGAGCTGGGCGAGCACCTGAACGCCCCGGTGATCAAGGGCGAGACGTCCAACGCCCAGCGCGAGAAGCTCTTCGACGCCTTCCGCGAGGGCGAGATCAGCGTGCTGGTGGTCTCGAAGGTCGCCAACTTCTCCATCGACCTGCCCGAGGCCACCGTCGCCATCCAGGTGTCCGGCACCTTCGGCTCCCGGCAGGAGGAGGCCCAGCGGCTGGGGCGCGTGCTGCGGCCCAAGGCCGACGGCCACCAGGCCCACTTCTACTCGGTCGTCGCCCGCGACACCATCGACCAGGACTTCGCCGCCCACCGCCAGCGCTTCCTGGCGGAGCAGGGGTACGCGTACCGGATCGTGGACGCGGACGAGATCCTGGCGGAGGGCTAGGCGGGCGGGGGCGGGCCGGGCGCTCCGGCCCGCCGGTCGGGCGCCGTCCGGCCTAGAAGAACGCGTGGGTGTCCATCCAGCCCTTGGTCTTCCCGGACTTGCCGTAGTACCAGGTGGTGCCCTTCTTGTACGCGGTGCAGTACACGCGCACGTTGCTGCCCGCGAACACGGACTTCTTGACCTTGTACGAGTAGCCCGGCCCGGTGTGCATGTCGGCGTGGTCCCACTGCACGACCTGGAGGGTCTGGTCCTTGATGTTCTTGGTGCAGCCGGAGGAGTCCACGGCCGAGGCGCTGGGCGCGGCCAGGACGGTGGCGCCGAGGGCGAGCGCGGTGGCGGCGGTCAGACCGCTCACCGCCTTGCGGATCCGAAGGGTCGAGAAGGACATGCGGTGTTCCCCGTTTGCTCGGTCGAAAGGGTCGGACGACGGTTGATCATGCTGTCATACGCGACGCTCAGGCCGAGCACCAGGACGGGGTAGGCGGCCGCCAACGGCTGCTGCCAGTACGGCAGTTCCAGGTCGAGGTCGCCCTCGTGGGGCACCAGCCACATGGTGCGGGCGGTGAAGACGAGGGCCACCAGCGCGGCCGTCCGGGCGTGGCCCTCCGCCCACAGCACGGCCAGCAGCGGGACGCACCACACCCAGTGGTGGGTCCAGCTGATCGGGCAGATCAGCAGAGCCGTGAAGGCGGTCAGCAGGACGGCGTGGCTCTCCCGGCGGGCCCGCGCGGCCAGCGCCAGGCCCGCCACCGCCACCAGTGCGGCCGGGAGCGCCCAGGCGGGGCCCGGCGCCGGGTCGTGCAGCACCCGCGCGATCAGCCCTTGCAGCGACTGGTTGTCCACGATCCAGCCCTTGCCCACCCGGCCGGTCTCGTACAGGCGCCGGGTCCAGAAGTCGGCGCTCGCCACGGGCAGCAGCAGGAAGCCCGCGAGGACCGTGCAGGCGAAGGCCGCCGCCGCCGTGGCCGCCTCCCGTCTGCGGCCGCGCAGGAACAGGTGCACCACGAAGACGGCCGGGGTGAGCTTGATGCCGGCCGCGACACCGAGGGCCAGGCCGCGGGCGCGGGCGCCGGGCGGCCGGGTGAGGTCCCACAGGGTCAGGCAGGCGACCGCCAGGTTGATCTGGCCGAACAGCAGCGTCTGGAAGACCGGCTCCAGCCAGAGCGCGGCGCCCGTGGCCGCGCACAGCGCCGCGGGGCCCGGGGAGCGGGACGCCAGGCGGGCGGAGAGGGCGACCAGACCGGCGAGCAGGAGCACGTTGCCGGCCAGGAAGACCGCCTTCAGGGCGGTCAGGGGGAGCCCGACCGCCGGGACGAAGAGGATCGCCGCGAAGGGCGGATAGGTCGCGGGCAGCCCCCACCGGGTGACCGTGAAGCCGTAGAGATCGGTGCCGTGGACGACGGCCGCGCCCTCGGCCCGGTAGACGAGGAGGTCGGCCATGGGGGCGCCGCGCAGGACGCACAGGGTGGTGAAGGAGGCGAGGGAGAGGGCGAGGAGGAATAAGGCCGTCCGTTTCCGCACGGATGCGACCCTATGCCGTCACCTGCGGCGTACGCCCGCTTCCTCGCCGTACTCGCCGAGGACGGCGACCCGGAACGCGGCGGACACGTACACCCTGACCGCGCGCAGGGCATCGCCCAGGCGGTGGTGGTGGGTGCCCGCCACGGCCGTGGCACCGGCCGGCGGCCGGACGGGGGCTGGGGAGACGGTTGCTGCGCTCATGTCTCCATGGTGGAACTTCGGCCGTAAGTTGGGCGTCGGTCTCGGGACCGAATTCCGGCGATCTCCGCGTAGGTCCCCGGAGGGACGGCGGCCCCCGTCTCAGGGCGGGCGGACCTCTAGGGGGAGGGAAAATCCATTGGTCTCCGCCCTCACCCGTCGTCTAAAATCTCCGCTCTTGCCCGCCTCCTCTCATGGAGTGCCGCCGCCCGGACGGAAACCGGACGGCCCCCTCATGCCCCAGCCACAGGCCAGGAAGAGCAGATCCGGAGGCACTCCCTTGTCCACGCCCGTCCACGACCCGCTCGACGGCCCAGGCAGCCGGGCCGACGACCCGCTGGCCCGCGAACGCTCCCACCTCGCCCACTCCCGCTCCGCCCTGCGCGCCATGCGCGAGGACGTGGAGGCGCTGGACATCCGGGACGTCACCGCGAACTGGGTCAACGCCGAGGTGCTCGCCCGGCAGATCGACGAGCGCATCAAGGCGCTGGCCGACCTCAGCGACACCCCGCTGTTCTTCGGCCGGCTCGACTACCTGCACGCCCCGGGCGCGGACCGGGCGGAGGGCGCCGAGGGGGAGCGGTTCTACATCGGGCGGCGGCATGTGCACGACGCCGACGGCGACCCCATGGTCATCGACTGGCGTGCCCCGGTCTCGCAGCCGTTCTACCGGGCGTCCAAGAAGGACCCCCTGGACGTCGGGCTGCGCCGCCGCTTCGGCTACACCGGCGGCGACCTGACCGCCTACGAGGACGAGCACCTGTCCGACCCGCAGGAGACGGCCACCACCAGCAAGCTGCTCCAGCAGGAGATCGAGCGGCCGCGCGTCGGACCGATGCGGGACATCGTCGCCACCATCCAGCCCGAGCAGGACGAGATCGTCCGCAGCGGGCTCGGCGGCACCGTCTGCGTCCAGGGCGGCCCCGGCACCGGGAAGACGGCCGTGGGTCTGCACCGGGTCGCGTATCTGCTCTACGCCCACCGGGAACGGCTCGCCCGCACCGGCACCCTCGTCATCGGGCCGAACAGGTCCTTCCTGCACTACATCGAGCAGGTCCTGCCGGCCCTCGGCGAGCTGACCGTGCAGCAGGCCACCGTGGACGACCTGGTGGCGCACGTGGAGGTGCGCGGCACGGACGAGGCCGCCGCGGCCGTCGTCAAGGGCGACGCCCGGATGGCCCAGGTGCTGCGCCGGGCCCTGTACGCGCACGTGAGCATGCCCACCGAGCCGGTGGTCGTGGTGCGCGGCTCACGGCGCTGGCGCGTACCGGCGTACGAACTGGAGGAGCTGGTACGCGAGTTGCTGGAGCGGGACATCCGCTACGGGGCCGCGCGCGAGGCCCTGCCGCAGCGGATCGCGCACGCGGTGCTGGTGCAGATGGAGCGGTCCGGGGAGGCCCCGGACGACCGGGTCCAGGACGCCGTCGCCCGCAACGGCGCGGTGAAGGCGGCCGTGAAGGAGGTCTGGCCCGCCGTCGACCCGGCGAAGCTGGTCCTGCGGCTGCTGACCGACGCCGACTTCCTGGCCGGGCACGCCGAGGGGATCCTGGACGAGGACGAGCAGAAGACGATCCTGTGGGCGAAGCCCGTGCGCAGCGTGAAGGCGGCCCGGTGGTCGGCGGCGGACGCGGTGCTGATCGACGAGACGGCCGACCTGATCCAGCGCACCCACTCGCTCGGCCACGTGGTCCTGGACGAGGCGCAGGATCTGTCCCCGATGCAGTACCGCGCGGTCGGCCGCCGCTGCACCACGGGCAGCGCGACCGTCCTCGGCGACCTGGCGCAGGGCACGACCCCGTGGGCGACCCGGAGCTGGGACCAGGCCCTCGCCCACCTCGGCAAGCAGGAGGGGCACATCGAGGAGCTGACCGCGGGCTTCCGTGTCCCGACGGACGTCATCGCCTACGCCTCCCGCCTGCTCCCGCACATCGCGCCCGGCCTCACCCCGGTCGCCTCGGTCCGGGAGAACCCGGGCTTCTTCGAGGTCCGCACGGCCGCGGGGACGGGCGAGATCGTCGCCGCGTGCGAGGAGTTGCTGCGCAACGAGGGGTCGACGGGCCTGATCGCCGCGGACGCCCGCGTGCCCGCGCTCGCCGAGGCGCTGACGGCGGCCGGGATCACGTATCTGGCGCCCGGTGAGGAGACCACCCGCGAGACCCGCCTCACCCTCGTGCCGGCCTCCCTCGCCAAGGGTCTGGAGTACGACTACGTCGTCCTGGACGAACCGCGGGCCGTGGTGGACGGGGAGCCGGACGAGCGGACGGGGCTGCGGCGGCTGTACGTGGCGCTGACCCGGGCGGTGTCCGGCCTGGTCGTGGCCCACTCGGCGCCGCTGCCCGCACAGCTGGCCTGAGGCGGCCGCTCGCGACGCGGCACCGGCGGCTAGCCCTCGCCGGTCCCGCCGTCGAGGATCGCCCGCCACCGGGCGACCGCGTCGGCGCAGACCGGCCCCGCCCAGCCGCCGGGCCGGGCCGCGCCGCCGATGTGGAAGGCGTCGATCCCGCCGGTCCGCAGCCGCGGCACGTGGTCGAGGCGCAGTCCGCCGCCCACCAGGATCTGCTGCTCGTACCCGGGCTCGCCGCCGTGCGCCGCCTCCGCGAGCAGCGTCGGCAGCCCGGCGTCCACGCCGGTGGCGGACCCTGCCGTGAGGTAGGTGTCCAGACCGGGCAGGTCGGCGAGCTGCTTGCGCAGGGCGTCGCGGTCGGCGGCCCGGTCGATCGCCCGGTGGAAGGTCCAGCGGCAGCCGTCCAGCGCCGCGACGACCCGCTCCACGGTGTCCAGGTCGACCGCGCCGCCGGCGTCGAGGAACCCGAGCACGAACTGGTCGGCGCCGGCCCCGCGCAGCTCGTCCGCCGCCCGGACCAGGCCCTCCGCGTCGCCGGCCGCGAAGCCGTCCGTCAGCCGGAGCATCACGCGCAGGTCGATGTCGACGGCGGCGCGGATCCCGGCCACGGTGGCCGGGGACGGGGTGAGTCCGTCGGCCGCCATCTCCGTGACCAGCTCCAGCCGGTCCGCGCCTCCTGCCTGGGCGGCGACCGCGTCCTCGACGTCGAGGGCGATCACCTCCAGGACCGCACGCTTGCTCATGGCACCCCATTCATCGGATTCATCGGGCGACTACAGGTCTAGTCCAATTCAAAGGGTACGCCCGCCCCCGGGCGCCGTTCACCCGAAGACGTTCGTTCCCCCTCCCGCGTACCCGCCGGCCCGTTCCCCGCCCCGCCCACGGGAAACAGGAATCGCCACGGGCCGCACGGGGACGGAAGAATGACGGGCATGGCCGATCCCGACGCCCTGCGCCCCCGTTTCGTCCGCGCGCTCGAAGCAGCCCGCGCTCCCGGCGGCGGCCCCGACCCCGCGCCGTACGCCGACAACCTGCTCGCCCGCTGGCAGGAGCCGCAGCGCCACTACCACACGCTCGCCCACCTCGGCGCGATGCTCGACCACATCGACCTGCTGGCCGGGTACGCGGCCGACCCGGACGCGGTACGGCTGGCCGCCTGGTTCCACGACGCCGTCTACCTCCCCGACCGGTCCGAGAACGAGGAGCGCTCCGCCCGGCTCGCCGAGCGGGCCCTCGCGGAGGCGGGCGTGCCGCAGGCGCGGACCGCCGAGGTGGCCCGGCTGGTCCGGCTCACCGTCACGCACGACCCGGCCGACGACGACCGCGACGGTCGGGTGCTGTGCGACGCGGACCTCGCGATCCTCGCCGCGCACCCGTCGGCGTACGCCGCCTACACCGCGGAGGTCCGCGCGGAGTACCACTTCGTCCCCAACGACGCCTTCCGGGCCGGACGGGCCGCCGTGCTCCGCCAACTCCTCGGCCTGCCCAGCCTGTTCCGCACGCCGTACGGGCAGGAGCACTGGGAGGCGACCGCGCGCCACAACCTCGCCTCGGAGCTGGAATTGCTGTCGACCTGAACGGCCGGCCCACCTAGGGTGCGCCCATGCGACCGATAAACGGGGATGACGTGAGCAGGGCCGTGGCGGGCTGTCTGGGGACGCTGCGGACGGTGGTGGACCGCGACTGGGCGGGCACCCGCGCCGGCCGGCTGGAGTGGGACTGCCGACGGACGGCCGAGCACGTCGCGAGCGATCTCCTCGCGTACGCCGGGCAGTTGGCGGGCCGCGCCCAGGAGGCGTACGCACCCTTCGGCATCACCTTGGACGAGGGCACCGACAGCGCGGGCCTGCTGCACGTGATCGACACGACCGGCGTGCTGTTCGCCACCACCGTCGCCACCACCCCGCCCGACGTCCGCGCCTTCCACCCGTACCCCTTCGGCAACGCGGACCGCGAGGGCTTCGCCGCGATGGGCATCGCCGAGGTGCTGCTGCACACCCACGACATCGCCGAGGGCCTAGGCATCGCGTACGAGCCGGACGAGGACCTGGCGGAGTCCGTCCTGGCCTGGCTCTTCCCGCACGTCCAGCCCGGCACCGCGCCCTGGCCGACGCTGCTGTGGGCCACCGGCCGCGGCGAACTGCCCGGCCGCGCCCCGGTCACCGAGTGGCACTGGCGCAACAACCTCGTCCTGCCCACCGGGCGCCTCAGCCTGACCGGCATCCGCCCGGCCGCCGCCCGCGACCTGCGCCTCGGCGGCGACGGCGGCCTCACCTGGGCCGACGGCGGGCCGTACGAGGGCACCCGGGAGGCCGCCGGCTTCCTGGTGAAGGCGTACGAAGCGGGCGTGCACCGGCCGGAGTTCGGGGTCTTCGCCCTCGTACGCCGGGAGGACGGCCTGGCGGTCGGCGGCATCGGCTTCCACGGCGCCCCGGACGAGGAGGGCACGGTCGAGATCGGCTACGACCTCGTCGAGGGAGCGCGCGGCCGGGGCTACGCCACCGAGGCCGTGGACGCGCTGGCCGCGTGGGCGCTGGCCCGTCCCGACGTCGCCCTGGTCATCGCCACCATCGAGGCGGACAACGTGCCCTCGCAGCACGTGATCACCCGGGCGGGGTTCACCCGGGCCACCGTGGAGGAGGAGCGCACGGCCCGCGAGGAGCACGGCATGGACGGCGGGCTCCTGCTCTACGTCCGCCGGGCCTGACCGCGCTTGCGCCGCCGCAGACCCGACGCGTGCAGCAGCCGCACCACCTCGCGGCTGCTGACCTCCACCGCGCCCGCGGCCACCACCTCCGCGTACCGGTGCGAGGGCACGTCGTAGTGGTCGCGCTCGAAGGCCCGCCGGGGCACGCCCAACCGCTCGGCGAAGGAGTGCAGTTCGTCGTACGACACGTCGCTCACCAGGTGCGACCACATGCGGCCGTGGCCGGGCCAGGCCGGCGGGTCCACGTAGACGGTCACGGGCGCCTCACGAGGACACCGGCCCGCCCGCGGCCGATCCCAGCGAGCCGACCGCCGCGACCTTCACACCCGCCTTGTGGCACACCCAGTGCGGGTCCGGGCCCAGTTCCGGCTCCACGTCCAGCGCGTGCGGATCGCCCGAGCCGCACACCGGGCACAGCGGCCAGCGGCCGTACCGCTCCAGCAGCGCGTCCTGCACGTCCTGGGCGACCAGACCGGCGACGAACGGCGCGCCCTGCGGCCACTGCTCCACCCACCAGCGGCGCTGGGCGACGGAGTCCTCCACCAGCGAGACCACGTCCGCCTCGGCGACCTCACGCGCCACCAGATCGGCGATCACCAGGGCGCGCGCGGCATGCAGGGCCTGCTCGAGGGGAGTGACGGGTTCCATGGAACCCATTGTGCGCACTCTTGACCACAGGACCGAACCGAAAATATCTTTCACCTGTGACCCAGGAAGTGAAGGAAATTTTCGGGCAGCCGGGCGGGTCGCTCGCCGCCAAGGTGCGCACCCTCGCCCCCTCCATGACCCGGTCCATGCAGCGCGTCGCCGAGGCCGTGGCGGGCGATCCGGCAGGCTGCGCCGCCCTCACGGTCACCGGCCTCGCCGAACTCACCGGCACCAGTGAGGCGACGGTCGTCCGCACCGCCCGCCTCCTCGGCTACCCCGGCTACCGCGACCTGCGCCTCGCCCTCGCCGGGCTGGCCGCGCAGCAGCAGTCCGGCCGGGCGCCCGCCATCACCACCGACATCGCGGTGGACGACCCCATCGCCGACGTCGTCACGAAACTGGCCTACGAGGAACAGCAGACCCTCGCCGACACCGCCGCCGGCCTGGACACCGTCCAGCTGGGCGCGGCCGTCGCCGCACTCGCCGGGGCGCGCCGGACCGACGTGTACGGCATCGGCGCGTCCGGGCTCGTCGCCCAGGACCTCACGCAGAAGCTGCTGCGGATAGGGCTCATAGCCCACGCGCACAGCGACCCGCACCTCGCGGTGACCAACGCGGTGCAGCTCCGCGCGGGCGACGTGGCGATCGCGATCACGCACTCCGGCTCGACGGGGGACGTCATCGAGCCGCTGCGGGTCGCCTTCGAACGCGGGGCGGCCACCGTCGCCATCACCGGGCGGCCCGACTCGCCGGTGACGCAGTACGCCGACCACGTGCTGACCACCTCCACGTCCCGGGAGACCGAGCTGCGGCCGGCGGCGATGTCCTCGCGGACCAGTCAACTGCTCGTGGTGGACTGTCTGTTCGTCGGAGTGGCGCAGCGGACGTACGAGACGGCCGCGCCCGCTCTGGCCGCGTCGTACGAGGCGCTGGCCCATCGCCACCGGGCCTCCTCGCGCTAGACCGCAGGACCGAAGACAGGACCGACCGTGGGAGGGACCGGCGGGTCCGACGTGGCTGGTCGCGCCGTTTCCCGCGCCCCCAGGTAGGTTCACCAACCCCCCCGACGGAAAGTGACCGGAGAGAGCCGCCCCGATGACCTCCCCCGACCTGCGCAGCCAGTTGGCCTCCCTGACCACCGAGGCGTTCCGGCCCGAGCTCGCCGAGATCGACCGGCTGCCCACCCTCGACATCGCCCGCCTGATGAACGGCGAGGACGCCGGTGTGGCCTCCGCCGTCGCCGCCCAGCTGCCGCGGATCGCCGCCGCCGTCGACGCCGTCGCCGAACGGATGGCCCGCGGCGGACGCCTGGTCTACGCCGGCGCCGGTACCGCCGGCCGGCTCGGCGTGCTGGACGCCTCCGAGTGCCCGCCCACCTTCAACACCGATCCCGGACGGGTCGTCGGCCTGATCGCGGGCGGCCCCGAGGCCATGGTCAGCTCCGTCGAGGGCGCCGAGGACTCCCCGGAGCTGGCCCGCAAGGACCTCGACTCGCTCGGGCTCACCGCGGACGACGCGGTGGTCGGCGTCTCCGCCTCCGGCCGCACCCCGTACGCCGTGGGCGCCGTCGAGCACGCCCGCGGCCTCGGGGCCCTGACCGTCGGCCTGTCCTGCAACGCGCACAGCGCGCTCGCGGCGGCCGCCGAGCACGGCATCGAGGTCGTCGTGGGCCCGGAACTGCTCACCGGCTCCACCCGGCTGAAGGCGGGCACGGCCCAGAAGCTGGTCCTGAACATGCTCTCGACCATCACGATGATCCGGCTCGGCAAGACCTACGGGAACCTGATGGTCGACGTGCGCGCCTCCAACGACAAGCTCCGGGCCCGTTCCCGCCGGATCGTGTCGCTGGCCACCGGCGCGGCCGACGAGGAGATCGAGCGGGCCCTGACCGAGTCCGGCGGCGAGGTGAAGAACGCCATCCTCACCCTTCTCGCCGACATCGACGGCCCTACGGCCGCCCGCCTTCTGGAGGAGTCCGGCGGCCATCTGCGCGCCGCGCTGGCGCACGCGGCGGGCTGACCCGCACGCTCGGGGCGTGCGCAACGACCCCGTCTCCACCGCGGCCGCCGTCCTCATCCGGGTCGGCGGTCCGGCCAACGTCACCTCCGTCGCCCACTGCATGACCCGGCTCCGGCTGGGACTCGCCGATCCGTCGGCGGCGGACGAGGAAGCCCTGCGGTCCCTGCCCGGTGTCCTCGGGGTGGTCGACGGCGGGGGCGTCTGGCAGATCGTGCTCGGCCCCGGTGTCGTCGACGAGGTCACCGCGGCGGTGGAGGACCTGGTGGCGCGGGCGCCGAGCGGCACCGCCCCGGAGCGGTCCGGCGCCGGGCACCTCGCCGACGAGGGCGCCCGGATCAAGGAGGGCCTGCGGCGGCGCAACGCCACGCCCGTCAAGAACGGCCTGCGGCGCGTCGCGGGCGTCTTCGTCCCGCTCATCCCCGCCCTGATCGGCTGCGGCATCCTGGCCGGGCTCAACGGGCTGCTGCTCAACGCCCACCTGCTGCCCGGGCTCACCCCCGCCCTGTCCGCGATCGCCTCCGCCTTCATGGCGCTGATCGCGGTGTTCGTCGGGGTCAACACCGCGAAGGAGTTCGGCGGCACGCCCGTGCTGGGCGGCGCGGTGGCGGCCGTCGTCGTCTACCCGGGCGTGGCGAAGGTGACCGCGTTCGGCGTGCACCTGGCCCCCGGGCAGGGCGGGGTGCTCGGCGCGCTCCTGGCGGCACTGCTGGCGACCCGGGTGGAGAAGTGGTGCCGGGGCCGGGTGCCGGGCGCGCTGGACGTCCTGCTCACCCCCACGGTCACCGTGCTCGTCTCCGGGCTCGTCACGCTGTACGGCCTGATGTACGCGGCCGGTGCGGTGGCCTCCGCGATCGGCGTCGTGGCCGACCGGCTCCTCGCGACCGCGGGCGCCGTGGCCGGGCTGGTGCTGGGCGGGCTCTTCCTCCCGCTGGTCATGCTGGGCCTGCACCAGGCCCTGATCCCCATCCACACCACCCTCATCGAACAGCAGGGCTACACCGTCCTGCTCCCGCTGCTGGCCATGGCGGGCGCGGGCCAGGTCGGCGCGGCCCTCGCGGTGTACGTCCGCCTGCGCCACGACGTCTCGCTGCGCACGACGATCCGCTCCGCCCTCCCGGCCGGTCTGCTCGGCGTCGGCGAACCCCTCATCTACGGCGTCTCCCTGCCGCTCGGCCGGCCGTTCCTGACCGCCTGCGCGGGCGGCGCGGCGGGCGGGGGCTTCGTCGGCTTCTTCGCCATGTCCGGCACCAAGGTGGGCGCCACGGCCATCGGCCCGTCGGGCTGGGCCCTGTTCCCGCTGCTGGCGGGGAACCGCAGCCCGGCGATGACGGCGGCGGTCTACGCGGGCGGTCTCCTCACCGGCTACCTCGTCGGCTTCCTCGCGACCTGGACGACCTTCCGGCCCCCCGTCGCCGAGGGTGTGGCGGGAGCCGGCGGCCGGGCCGGGAGAGGGGTCGTCACGGCCCCGGTGCACCATGGAGGCGAGGAGGCGACGGACTGACATGAATCATGCCCAGCTCACCGCCCTGGGGCGGGCGCTCCGGCTGCTCGGGGAACACGGCGAGGCCCTCGGGGCCGACACGCCCGACGCACGGCTGCACGAGATCAAGGACGATCTGCGCCGGGCGCTCGACCTCACCGAGGAGAGCGTCACCGGCGCCGCGCCGAGCACCCGGTGCCCGGAGCATCCGCAGGGACCGGTCGACGAGAGCGCACCCGACCTCTGCCTGCTCTGCGAGACCCGGCGGCGGGCCGCCCGGCGCTCGGAGTACCAGGGCAGGCCCCGCGCGGAGGAGCCGGCCGCCCAGGCCCCCTCCCGCTACGGCGTGCGCGGCGAGCGTCCACAGCCCCAGCAGCGATGGCTGCCGGAGCTGTGGAACGGCCAGGAGTGGCAGCTGTGCGGGACGCCCAGGCGGGACCGGCGCGAGGCCGAGGCCTACCTCGCCGCCCAGCGGCGCGGGTCCCGGCCCGCCATGGCGTACCGGCTCGTGCACGAGTTCACCGACTACGAGGTGCTGCGGGTGTGGGGGACGCCGGTGCGCGTCGACATCGAACCCATGGGCAACCTGTAGCCGGCGGTCCCGCGGGGGCGGTCAGCTGAGGGTCTTCAGCGCCGCCGCGTCGTACGGCTTCAGGTCGTCGAAGCGGTCGGAGAGGACCTTGGCGGCCCACTCCGGGTCCTGGAGCAGGGCCCGGCCGACGGCGACCATGTCGAACTCGTCCGCCTCCAGGCGGTCCAGGAGGTTGTCGATGCCCTTGACCGGGGAGCCCTCGCCCTGGAAGGCGTTGATGAAGTCGCCGTCGAGACCGACCGAGCCGACGGTGATGACCGGCTTGCCGGTGAGCTTCTTCGTCCAGCCGGCCAGGTTCAGGTCCGAGCCCTCGAACTCCGGCAGCCAGTAGCGGCGCGTGGACGCGTGGAAGGCGTCGACGCCGGCCGCGGCCAGCGGGGCGAGGATCGCGTCCAGCTCCTCCGGGGTCTCGGCGAGGCGGGCGGTGTAGTCCTGCTGCTTCCACTGCGAGAAGCGGAAGATGACCGGGAACTCGGCGGACACCCGCTCGCGGACCGCGGCGACGATCTCCGCGCCGAACCTGGTGCGGGCCACCGGGTCGCCGCCGTACGCGTCCGTGCGGCGGTTGGTGCCCGCCCACAGGAACTGGTCGACGAGGTAGCCGTGGGCGCCGTGGATCTCCACACCGTCGAAGCCGATGCGCTCGGCGTCCGCGGCGGCCTGCGCGAACGCGGCGACGACGTCGTCCAGGTCCTTCCGGCTCATCGCCCGGCCGGTGGCCTCGGCGCCCTCGGTGACCAGACCGGACGGGCCGACGGCGGGGGCGTCCGCGAAGGGCGGCTCGCCCTGCTTGCGGACCATGCCGATGTGCCACAGCTGCGGGACGATCGTGCCGCCCGCCGCGTGCACGTCCTCGGCGACGCGGGCCCAGCCGGCGAGCTGCTCCTCACCGTGGAACCGCGGCACGCGGTCGCTCTGGCCGGCCGAGTCGTGGCCGACGTAGGTGCCCTCGGTGACGATCAGGCCGACACCGGCCCCGGCACGGCGCGCGTAGTAGGAGCGCACGTCCTCGCCGGGAACACCGCCCGGGGAGAACATGCGGGTCATCGGGGCCATCACGATCCGGTTCGGGACGGTGAGGCCGTTCAGCGCGATCGGGCGGGAGAGGATCTGGGCCGCGCGGGAGGCGGGCAGGGTGACGGTCACGTGGGGGGCTCCTCGTGAAGTGCGTTGTTAACCGAACGGTATGTGCGCGCGCATTGTTGCAGCATCTTAAGCAAGCGCCTATGCGCTCCCCCACATTCCCCACCGCCCCGATCCCGCACGTGATCCGGAACACGCCCGAGGGCGGTACCCCCTGCCAGTGGCAGGGCGTACCGCCCTCGTACGAAAGGACTGGTACCGATCCCGGAGGGATCAGAAGTCCATGTCACCGCCCGGCATGCCGCCGCCGGCCGGCGCGGCGGCCTTCTCCGGCTTGTCGGCGATGACGGCCTCGGTGGTGAGGAACAGCGCGGCGATGGAGGCGGCGTTCTGCAGGGCAGAGCGGGTCACCTTCGCCGGGTCGATGATGCCCTCGGCGACCAGGTCGACGTACTCGCCGGTCGCGGCGTTCAGGCCGTGGCCCGGGGTCAGGTTGCGCACCTTCTCCACCACGACACCGCCCTCGAGGCCGGCGTTGACGGCGATCTGCTTGAGCGGGGCCTCCAGGGCGATGCGCACGGCGTTGGCGCCGGTCGCCTCGTCACCCTCGAGCTCCAGCTTCTCGAAGACCTGGGAGGCCTGCAGCAGGGCCACGCCACCACCGGCGACGATGCCCTCCTCGACGGCGGCCTTCGCGTTGCGGACGGCGTCCTCGATGCGGTGCTTGCGCTCCTTGAGCTCCACCTCGGTGGCGGCACCGGCCTTGATGACCGCGACACCGCCGGCGAGCTTCGCCAGGCGCTCCTGCAGCTTCTCGCGGTCGTAGTCCGAGTCGCTGTTCTCGATCTCGGCGCGGATCTGGTTGACCCGGCCGCCGACCTGCTCCGAGGAGCCGGCACCGTCGACGATGGTGGTCTCGTCCTTGGTGATGACGACCTTGCGGGCGCGGCCCAGGAGGTCCAGGGTCGCGTTCTCCAGCTTGAGGCCGACCTCCTCGGAGATGACCTCGCCGCCCGTGAGGATGGCGATGTCGCCGAGCATGGCCTTGCGGCGGTCGCCGAAGCCCGGGGCCTTGACGGCGACGGACTTGAAGGTGCCGCGGATCTTGTTGACGACCAGGGTCGACAGGGCCTCGCCCTCGACGTCCTCGGCGATGATCAGCAGCGGCTTGCCCGACTGCATGACCTTCTCCAGCAGCGGGAGCAGGTCCTTGACCGAGGCGATCTTGGAGTTGGCGATGAGGATGTACGGGTCCTCGAGCGACGCCTCCATGCGCTCCATGTCGGTCGCGAAGTAGGCGGAGATGTAGCCCTTGTCGAAGCGCATGCCCTCGGTGAGCTCGAGCTCCAGACCGAAGGTGTTGCTCTCCTCGACGGTGATGACGCCTTCCTTGCCGACCTTGTCCATGGCCTCGGCGATGAGCTCGCCGATCTGGGTGTCGGCGGCGGAGATGGACGCGGTGGAGGCGATCTGCTCCTTGGTCTCGACGTCCTTCGCCTGCTCCAGCAGGGCGGCGGAGACGGCCTCGACGGCCTTCTCGATACCGCGCTTCAGAGCCATCGGGTTGGCGCCGGCGGCGACGTTGCGCAGGCCTTCCTTGACCAGGGCCTGGGCGAGCACGGTCGCGGTGGTCGTACCGTCACCGGCGACGTCGTCCGTCTTCTTGGCGACTTCCTTGACCAGCTCGGCGCCGATCTTCTCGTACGGGTCCTCGAGCTCGATCTCCTTGGCGATGGAGACACCATCGTTGGTGATCGTGGGGGCGCCCCACTTCTTCTCGAGGACGACGTTGCGGCCCTTGGGGCCGAGCGTCACCTTGACGGCGTCCGCGAGCTGGTTCATGCCGCGCTCGAGGCCGCGCCGCGCCTCCTCGTCGAACGCGATGATCTTGGCCATGTGAAGTGGTCCCTCCAGGACTGGGGGTGATTCCTTCGGACCGCGCCCGCGCCCGCGACGGACGGCTCGCCGGCCGCGTGGTTCCTTGCCCCACTTGGCCTGCGGGCCTCACCGACCCGGTCCTTCGTTGTCACTCTCACCTTCAGAGTGCTAACGCAATGATTAGCACTCGGCATGGTCGAGTGCAAGCGCCTTCGGGGGTGGGACCCGCCCCGTCGGCCACCCGCGAGCGGCGGGGCCGGGGCATGACGAAGGGCCCGCACCCTGTGCGAGGTGCGGGCCCTTCGTGCAAGAAACGTTCAGGCGCTGAGGCGAACCATGTCGGCCTGCGGGCCTTTCTGGCCCTGCGAGATCTCGAACTCCACCCGCTGGCCCTCTTCCAGGGTGCGGTAGCCGTCCATCTGAATGGCGCTGTAATGGACGAATACGTCCGCACCACCGTCGACCGCGATGAAGCCGTACCCCTTCTCCGCGTTGAACCACTTGACGGTGCCCTGAGCCATGCCTAACTCCCCTATTACTGGCCCTTGCACAGATCCACACTTCGCGGACCCGGGTCAGACCTCACCCCCCATGGGACGGGGGCGTGCGCCGGAACGCGTCGACCGCGGCTGAATGTATCTGTCCAACTGCCGTCTGCAACAGGTCAATCGGACGAGAATTCTGGACGGGGACGGTCCGGAATCTGCCGAGAATTCGCCCGAATTCAGGGCAAGTCGGGCCCCATAAAAGGAGCAAAAGCCGCATAAAGCCCGCGTAGTTTGGCTACTTCTTGTCGGGCCTGCGGCATGAATGCAGGGCTCGTGACCCGAAGGCCACGACCGTGTTCCCCAACTGTACCGCGCTCAATCACGCAGAATTGCCCCCTCCGCTTCTCTCACGGAGGGGGCAATCCGATGAACAATGCGTTACCGCTGTTACCGAAGGTAATGATCGGTCATCCGGTCAGCAGCCGCCGGCCACCGCGGGAATGATCGAGACACCCGCGCCGTCGGGCGTGGCCGTCTGCAGGCCCTGCTCGAAACGCACGTCGTCGTCGTTGACGTAGACGTTCACGAAACGGCGCAGCCTGCCCTGGTCGTCCAGCACCCGGGCGGCGATTCCGGTGTGGTTCTTCTCCAGGCTCTCGATGACCTCGGCGAGGGTCACCCCCTCGGCGCTGACCTCGGCCTGGCCGCCGGTGTAGGTGCGCAGGATGGTCGGGATGCGAACGGTCACGCTCATGCGAGGCCAGCCTCTCGGAAGGAGTCCAGGGTCGGGCGGATGGTGGCGCTGAGGCCGGTGCCGGCCACCGCGTCGAGGGTCTTCAGGCCGTCGCCGGTGTTGAGGACGACCGTGGTCTTCGCCGGGTCCAGCAGGCCGTCCTTGAGCAGCTTGCGGGTGACGCCGACGGTCACGCCGCCCGCCGTCTCCGCGAAGATGCCCTCGGTGCGGGCGAGCAGCTTGATGGCGTCGACGACCTCGGCGTCCGTCACGTCCTCCACGGCGCCGCCGGTGCGGCGCGCGATGTCGAGGACGTAGGGGCCGTCGGCCGGGTTGCCGATGGCCAGCGACTTGGCGATGGTGTTCGGCTTCTGCGGGCGGACCACGTCGTGGCCGGCCTTGAAGGCGGTGGACACCGGGGAGCAGCCCTCGGCCTGTGCGCCGAAGATCCTGTACGGCCTGTCCTCGACCAGACCGAGCTTGATCAGCTCCTGGAGACCCTTGTCGATCTTCGTGAGCTGGGAGCCCGAGGCGATCGGGACCACGATCTGGTCCGGGAGGCGCCAGCCGAGCTGCTCGCAGATCTCGTAGGCGAGGGTCTTGGAGCCCTCCGCGTAGTACGGCCGCAGGTTGACGTTGACGAAGCCCCAGCCCTCGCCGGCCGGGTCGCCGATCAGCTCGGAGCAGAAGCGGTTCACGTCGTCGTAGTTGCCCTCGATGCCGACGAGCTCACCGCCGTACACCGCGGCCATCACGACCTTGCCCTGCTCCAGGTCGTGCGGGATGAACACGCAGGAGCGGAAGCCGGCCCGGGCGGCGGCGGCGCCGACGGCGCCGGCCAGGTTGCCCGTGGAGGAGCAGGAGAGCGTGGTGAAGCCGAACGCGCGGGCGGCCTCCAGGGCCTGGGCGACGACCCGGTCCTTGAAGGAGTGCGTCGGGTTGCCGGAGTCGTCCTTCACGAACAGGCCGCCGGTGACGCCGAGCTCGCGGGCGAGGTTGTCGGCCTTGACGAGCTTCGTCCAGCCCGGGTTGAGGTTCGGCTTGTCGGCCACGTCGGCGGGGACGGGCAGCAGCGGCGCGTAACGCCAGATGTTCGCGGGGCCCGCTTCGATGCGCCGGCGCAGTTCCTCGGTGTCGTACGCGGAGAAGTCGTAGGCGATCTCCAGCGGGCCGAAACACTCCTCGCAGGCGAAGACCGGCCCGAGGGGTACCCGGTGTCCGCATTCGCGACAGCTGAGGGCAGCGGCGGGACCGAGGTCGACGGCGGGATTGCTGGTGCTTGCGACAGTCTGCACAGCCATGGAGGCGAGGCCCTTTCTCCTCATCTTCCTCACGACGCACTTCGCCGTGAGACGGATTTGGCACCTTCCCTAGCCGGGAGCCTCGCGGAGACGATCAGAACTGATCTACGAGTACCGACTGGAGGGTTGCCGGGGCTTCATCGGGCCGTTTCCCTCTGCCCCTCTGGATGAGCGGTATGTGGTTGTCGACGCCGGTGACCCCCGACATGCGATGGTCATCGGCGTTGCTCAAGACTGTAACCGAAGGCCAGGACAGTTGAGATAGTCGTCCGAAGCGCGAGACAACGTGAGGAGCCGCAGACCGTGCTGGAAGAAGTCGAGCGCTGGCTGGCCACCCGCTCCTGGTCCGTGGCCGACCGCCCGCTCCACCGGATCCTGGCCGCCAAGCAGCGGACGGGTCAGACGGTCAGCGTCGTGCTGCCCGCGCTCGACGAGGAGGAGACGGTCGGCGACATCGTCGCGGTGATCCGTCACGACCTCGTCGAGCAGGTACCGCTCGTCGACGAGATCGTCGTGGTCGACTCCGGCTCCACCGACCGCACCTCCGAGGTCGCCGCGGCGGCGGGCGCCCGGGTCGTCCACCGCGACGACATCCTGCCCCGCCTGCCGGCCGTCCCCGGCAAGGGCGAGGTGCTGTGGCGCTCGCTGCTGGTGACCGGCGGGGACATCCTCTGCTTCATCGACGCGGACCTGCGCGAGTTCTCCTCCGACTTCGTCTCCGGGATCGTCGGCCCGCTGCTCACCGACCCCGGGGTGGATCTCGTCAAGGGCATGTACGACCGCCCGCTCGGGGGCGCCGCCGGGCAGGGCGGCCGGGTCACCGAGCTGATGGCCCGCCCGCTGCTGAACATGCACTGGCCGCAGCTGGCGGGCTTCGTGCAGCCGCTCGGCGGCGAGTACGCGGCCCGCCGCTCGCTGCTGGAGCGGCTGCCGTTCCCCGTCGGCTACGGCGTGGAGCTGGGGATGCTGGTGGACGCCCTGCACCTGGTGGGTCTGGACGCGCTGGCCCAGGTGGACGTCGGGGTGCGCAAGCACCGCCACCAGGACGGCCAGGCACTGGGCCGCATGGCCGCCGCCATCTACCGCACCGCCCAGCTCCGGCTGGCCCGGGGGCACCTGGTGCGGCCCTCCCTGACCCAGTTCGAGCGGGGCGAGGACGGTTTCCAGCCGCGCACCTATTCGGTGGACACCGAGGAACGGCCCCCGATGGTGGAGGTCGCCGAGTACACGGCACGCCGGGTGGCCTGAGCGGGGCCGGCCGTGCGGGCACGCCGGAAGAACGGCCGTATACGGCCCCCTTCCGGGGCGGAGCGTACGTTTGAGCGTTTCCGGGCCGGGCTAGGTTGAGGCGTATGGCTTCCACGCACGGCGCTGAGGTGCTGGTCGCGTCCAATCGCGGCCCGGTTTCGTACACGGTGGACGACGACTCGGGCGGGTCGCTGCGCGCCAGGCGCGGCGGCGGCGGGCTGGTCTCCGGGCTGTCGGCCATCGGGCCGGACACGAACGCGGTGTGGGTGTGCGCCGCGCTCGGCGACGGCGACCGGGAGGCCGTACGCCGCGCGGACGGCGGACTCCTGCCCACCGAGGACACCGGCGGCCAGCGGGTGCGGATGCTCGACATCGACGCCCAGGTGCACGCGGACGCCTACAACGGCATCGCCAACTCGGTGCTCTGGTTCGTCCACCACATGCTCTACCAGACCCCGCTGGAGCCGGTCTTCGACGCCTCTTTCCGGCGGCAGTGGGCGGCCTACGAGGCGTACAACCGGGCGTTCGCCGAGGCGCTGGCCGAGGAGGCGGCCGACGGCGCGGCGGTGCTGATCCAGGACTACCACCTGGCCCTCGCCCCCCGGATGCTCCGCCGGCTCCGTCCCGACCTGCGCATCGGCCATTTCTCGCACACCCCGTGGGCCCCGCCGGACTACTTCCGCCTGCTGCCCGACGACATCGCGGCCGAGCTGCTGAGTGGCATCCTGGGCGCGGACCGGGCGGCGTTCCTCACGCAGCGCTGGGCCGACGCGTTCAAGGACTGCTGTCACGCGGTGCTCGGGCCCGGCATCCCCTCGGGCACGCGGATCGGCGTGCACGGGCTCGGCGCGGACGGCGACTTCCTGCGCAAGCGGGCCCACGAGCCGGACGTGGCCGAGCGGATGGCGGCGCTGCGCCAGGAGATCGGCGAGGGACGCCGGACCATCGTCCGCGTGGACCGCACCGAGCTGTCCAAGAACATCGTGCGCGGCCTGCTGGCGTACCGGCAGCTGCTCGACGACCACCCCGAGTGGCGCGAGAAGGTCGTCCACGTGGCGTTCGCCTATCCCTCCCGGCAGGACCTCGCCGTGTACCGGGACTACACGGCCGAGGTGCAGCGGGTGGCCGAGGACATCAACGCGCGCTACGGCACGCCCGGCTGGACCCCGGTCGAGCTGCACGTGAAGGACGACTTCGCGCGCTCGCTGGCCGCCTACCGACTCGCCGACGTGGCGCTGGTCAACCCCATCAGGGACGGTATGAACCTGGTCGCCAAGGAGATCCCGCTGCTGTCCGACGAGGGCTGCGCGCTGGTGCTGTCACGCGAGGCGGGGGCGTACGAGGAGCTGGGCGAGGACGCGATCGTGGTGAACCCGTACGACGTCACGGGCACGGCGGACGCGCTGCACGAGGCGCTGAGCCTGCCGCGCGAGGAGCGGGCGGAGCGGTCGAAGCGGCTGGCCGCCGCCGCGACCGCGCTTCCGCCGGCGCGGTGGTTCCTGGACCAGTTGCACGCCCTGGACGATCAGTCCAGCTGAGCGGCGATCCCCCGCAGCAGTGCCACGACGCCCTCCGGGCCGTCCACCACCAGGTCGGCCCGTTCGGCGAGTTCCGTGACCTCGGCGCTGCCGCTGCACACCAGGAGGCCGGGGACGCCGTCGGAGCGGAGCTTGTCCACGGCCGCGTACGCGGGCAGGTCGCCCAGGTCGTCGCCGGCGTAGACGACCGACCCGGCGCCGGTCGCCCGGACGTACTCGGCGAGCGCGACGCCCTTGTCCATGCCGGGCGGGCGCAGCTCCAGCACCATCCGGCCGGGTTCCACGATCAGGCCGTGCCGGGTGGCGAGGTCGGTGAGCGGCTCCCGCAGGGCCTCGAAGGCGGCCTGCGGGTCCTGGGCGCGGCGGGTGTGGACGGCGACCGCCCGGCCCTTCTCCTCGATCCAGGTGCCCTGCCAGGCGCCGACCCGTTCCAGCACGCCGGGCAGCTCCGCGCGGACCGCCGCCACCCCGGGGTGCGGGGCGGGCGCGGTGACCGTGCCGGTGACCGCGTCCCAGCGTTCGGCGCCGTAGTGGCCGAGGACGGTGAGGTGCTCCAGGCCGGGCACGCCGGCGAAGCCGCCGTACCGGACGGCGACGCCCGCGGGGCGGCCGGTGATGACGGCCACGGAGGCCACCTTGGGGGCGAGGGCGGCGATCGCGGACACCGCCTCGGGATGGGCGCGGGCCTGCTCGGGGTCGGCGACGATCGGGGCCAGGGTGCCGTCGAAGTCGAGTCCGACCACCGCGCTGCGGGGATCGGCCAGGAGGGCGGCCAGGCCGTCCCGGCCGGCCTGGGTGGCCGGGGTCGGCAGGGGGGCCGTGCCGTGGGTCGGGTCGGGTGAGTCCGTCGTATGGGTGCCCATACGGCGACACTATCCGCGGAACGCCGGGTCCACTCCTCAGCGCTCGGACCGGCGGGCCTCCCGCACCCGGCGCAGCCGGTTGACCGTCACCGGGTCGTGGGCCAGGGCCCGCTCGTCGTCGAGCAGGGCGTTGAGCAGCTGGTAGTAGCGCACGGGCGACAGGTCCAGCTCCTCGCGTATCGCCCGTTCCTTCGCGCCGGGGCCGGTGAACCCGCGGCGCTCCAGCGCGAGGATGGCTTGTTCGCGGTGGCCCAGTTCCATGCCGGCCACGGTAGCGCCGGGTACCGACAGCGGGCTCAGCCGGCGTCGCTGCTGTCGGCCGCCGTGGCCGCCGTCTGGAGGCGGGTGAGGACGCCGGAGGGGCTGCCGCCCGGGGCGACCGCCTGGCCGATGTCCTTCTTCACGGAGGCGCTGACCGCCGCCCAGGACGTCTTGCCGACGGGGTACAGCTCGGAGGTGGGCAGCTGGGCGAGGAAGGGGCGCAGCGCCTTGTCGGTGGCCTTGTCCGACGCGCTCATGGTGTCGGAGGCGGAGCTGGTGACCGGCAGCAGCCCGTACTCGCGGGAGAAGGCGAGGACGTTCTTCTCGCTGTAGGCGAAGTCGAGGAAGTCGCCGATCCGGTCGGCGTTGCCGTTCTGCTTGAAGGCCATCATCCAGTCGGCCACACCCATCGACGCCCTGGCCTTGCCGGTGCGGCCCGGCATGGGCACCATGCCGAACTTCACGCCCTTCTTGGCCGCCTGCTGCATCAGCGTGGGGTGACCGTTGAGCATGCCGACCTGCCCGTCGGCGAAGGCGGCGAAGGCGGTCGCGCGGTTGAGCCTGCCGGGGGCGACGGGTCCGGTCAGGTCCTTGCCGACCAGTTCGTCCTTGAGCCAGGTGAGGGTGCCGACGTTCTGCGTGGAGTCGATCGTGTAGGTGCCGATGTCGTCGGTGTAGCCGCTGCCGCCGTTGTCGCCGCTGAGCAGCCACTGCATGGTCTCGGCCTGGGCCTCCTCGGGTCCGAGGGGCAGGGCGTAGGGGTACTTCACCCCCTTGCTCTTGAGCGCCTCGGCGTCGGCGGCCAGCTCGTCCCAGGTGGTCGGCGGGGTGATGCCGGCCTTGGCGAAGAGGGTCTTGTTGTAGAAGAGGACGCGGGTGGAGGCGGCGAAGGGTATGCCGTACTGGGTGTGCTTCCACTGGCCCGCGTCGGAGAGCTGCGACAGCAGGTCGGCCTGGGTGCGGATGGAGAGGACGTCCGAGGCCGGGTAGAGCTTGCCGGCGGCCGCGTAGTCGGCGTAGGCGCCGATCTGCGCCAGGTCGGGCGCGTGTCCGGCGTCGACCATCTCCTTGACCTTGGCGTCGACGTCGTTCCAGGAGTAGACGCTGACCTCGATCTTCACGCCGGGGTGCGCCGACTCGTACGTCTCGGCCAGGGCCTTCCAGTACTTCTCGGAGCTGTTGGCGGCCGAGTCGCCGTAGTCGGCGGCGACCAGTCTGAGCGTCACGTCGGAGGAGCCGGTGCTCCCGCAGCCGCCGAGAACCGCCGTCATGCCCAGAGCGGATACCACCGCGATCGTTCCTGCCGTAAGCCGACGCACCCTCAAAGCCCCAACCCTGCTGTCTGACCGTTCAATATGTGGACGCATAAGGTCTACACCACGCGAGTGGACTAGACCTCTCCCGGGTGCGGGGGCCACACTAGGCCCCGTGGTGAGACATGTCATCGCCCTGGACGTGGGCGGTACCGGGATGAAGGCCGCACTCGTCGGCGACGACGGCGCGCTGCTGCATCGCGCCCGCCGCGCCACCGGGCGCGAGCGCGGCCCCGACGCGGTGGTCGCGGAGATCCTCGACTTCGCCGCCCGGCTGCGCGCGTACGGAGTGGAGCAGTACGGCGAGGCCGCCGCCGCGGCCGGCATCGCGGTCCCCGGGATCGTCGACGAGGAGCGGGGCGTCGCCGCCTACGCGGCCAACCTCGGCTGGCGGGACGTCCCGCTGCGCGCCCTGCTCGCCGAACGGCTCGGGATGCCCGTCGCCCTCGGCCACGACGTGCGCACCGGCGGGCTCGCCGAGGGCCGCATCGGCGCGGGCCGGGGCGCCGACCGGTTCCTGTTCGTGCCACTGGGCACCGGCATCGCCAGCGCCATCGGCCTGGACGGCCGGGTCGAGGCCGGCGCGCACGGCTTCGCCGGCGAGATCGGCCACATCGTCGTACGGCCCGGCGGTACGCCCTGCCCGTGCGGGCAGCGCGGCTGTCTGGAGCGGTACGCCTCCGCGTCCGCCGTCAGCGAGGCGTGGGCGGCCGCCGGCG
Source organism: Streptomyces sp. NPDC015139 (assembly GCF_043079785.1). Taxonomy (NCBI): domain Bacteria; kingdom Bacillati; phylum Actinomycetota; class Actinomycetes; order Kitasatosporales; family Streptomycetaceae; genus Streptomyces; species Streptomyces sp. NPDC015139. The sequence continues at coordinate 356,329 of NZ_JBIBUW010000002.1, forward strand.
GGGACCCGGAAGCGGACGCGGCCGACTGTGCCGAGGCCGTCGCGTCCGGTGACCCGAACGCCGTCCGGGTCTGGCAGGACGGGGTGGACGCGCTCGCCGACGGGCTGGTCACCGCGCTCACCCTGCTGGACCCGCGGACGCTGATCATCGGTGGCGGCCTGGCCGAGGCGGGGGAAGTGTTGTTCCAGCCGCTGCGGACCGCCGTCCGGCAGCGGGTCACCTTCCAGAAACTGCCGGCCATCGTTCCCGCGGCGCTGGGGGACACGGCGGGCTGCCTGGGCGCGGGACTGCTCGCCCGGGATCTCCTCAACCACACCGACCGTACGGAGGTAACCCCCTGATGGCAGCCGACCCAGGGGCGCGGGACGCCTCGACACGCGGCTCCGCCGCGTGGGCGCGACCGGCCACGACCCACCCGCAGCCCGCCGCGGCCGCGACCCCCCTCGTACTGTCCGGCGCCAGCGTGGTCCTCCCCACCGGAACCGTCGAGGAGGGCCGGGTGATCGTCGACGGCACCCGCATCACCGGCACGGCCCCCGAGAACGCGCGGGTCGTGGACGTACGGAACCACTGGCTGGTGCCCGGCTTCGTCGACATCCACAACCACGGCGGTGGCGGCGCCTCCTTCGCCGGCACCCCCGAGCAGATCCTCACCGCGATCCGCACGCACCGCCTGCACGGCACCACCACCCTGGTCGCCTCCACCGTCACCGACGAGATGGACCTGCTGGTGCGGCAGGCCGGGCTGCTGAGCGAGCTCGCGGAGCAGGGGGAGATCGCCGGCATCCACTTCGAGGGGCCGTTCATCTCGCCGTGCCGCAAGGGCGCGCACTCCGAGGCGCTGCTGCGCGACCCCGATCCGGCGGAGGTGCGCAAGCTGATCGACGCGGCGCGCGGCAAGGCGAAGATGGTGACGCTCGCGACCGAGCTGCCGGGCGGCATCGACTCCGTACGGCTGCTCGCCGAGCACGGGGTGATCGCGGCGATCGGTCACACGGACGCCAGTTACGAGCAGACGGTCGAGGCCATCGACGCCGGCGCCACGGTCGCCACCCACCTCTTCAACGCCATGCCGGGTCTCGGCCACCGCGCACCCGGCCCGATCGCGGCCCTGCTGGAGGACGAGCGGGTCACGGTCGAGCTGATCAACGACGGGACGCATCTGCATCCGGCCGCGCTGGAGCTCGCCTTCCACCACGCGGGCGCGGACCGGGTCGCGTTCATCACCGACGCGATGGACGCGGCCGGCATCGGTGACGGCCGCTACATGCTCGGCCCGCTGGAGGTCGAGGTCAGCGAGGGGGTGGCCCGGCTGGTGGAGGGCGGCTCGATCGCGGGCTCCACGCTCACGCTGGACCGGGCGTTCAAGCGGGCGGTGACCGTCGACGGGCTGTCGGTGGAGGACACCGTGACGGCGCTGTCGGCCAACCCGGCCCGGCTGCTGGGCCTGTCCGACCGCGTCGGGTCCCTGGAGCCCGGCAAGGACGCCGACCTCGTGCTGCTCGACGCGGACTTCGGCATCAAGGGCGTGATGCGCCGGGGCGAGTGGGTGGTCGCTCCCCAACTGGCCTGATCCGTCCCTCTTTTCCCGCGACGGCGGCCGACCCGTGACTGGGCCGGCCGCCGTCTCTTTGGCATGATCGTGCCCCCGGAAACCGATGACGGGCACAGGGACTTCGAGGGAGGTCGGACCGGGTGATCCTCACGGTCACGCTGAACACCGCTCTCGACATCACCTATCGGGTGCGGTCGCTGCGGCCCCACACCTCGCACCGGGTCACGGACGTCGGGGAACGGCCGGGCGGCAAGGGCGTGAACGTCGCGCGGGTGCTCGCGGCGCTGGGCCACGAGGTGACGGTCGCCGGATTCGCGGGAGGCGCGACCGGCGAGGTGCTGCGCGAGCGGCTGTCCACCGTGGCCGGGGTGACGGACGCGCTGGTGCCCGTCGGCGGGCCGACCCGGCGCACGATCGCCGTGGTAGACGAACTCTCCGGTGACACGACCCAGTTGAACGAACCGGGCCCGCACATCACGCCCACCGAGTGGGGCGTCTTCCTGGACCGTTACGACGAACTCCTGCCCTCCGCCTCGGCGGTGGCGCTGTGCGGCAGCCTGCCGCCGGGGGTGCCGGTGGGAGCGTACGCGGGCCTGATACGCGCGGCCCGGACGGTCGGCGTGCCCGTACTGCTGGACACCAGCGGGGAACCGCTGCGCCGCGGGGTGGCGGCGCGCCCCGACATCATCAAGCCGAACGCCGACGAACTGGCGGAACTCACCGGCTCGCACGAGCCGTTGCGCGCCACCCAGGACGCCCGCCGCCGCGGTGCCCACACGGTGGTCGCCTCACTGGGCGCCGAGGGCCTCCTGGCCCACACCCCGGAGGGCCGCTGGCGCGCGGTGCCGCCCGCCCCCGAGTTCGGCAATCCCACCGGCGCGGGCGACTCGGCCGTCGCCGGTCTCCTCTCCGGCCTGCTGGACCGGCTCCCCTGGCCGGATCGCCTCGCCCGCACGGTCGCCCTGTCGGCGGCCACCGTACGGTCGCCCACGGCGGGCGACTTCGACCGGGCTGTCTACGAGAAACTCCTGGAGCGGGTGTCGGTGACAGCGGCGTGAACGCCCTTGGCCGAGAATCGCCCCTCCCTCCGATGTCGCACTGATAATCGAGTGATCACCTATTCGCTGCCTTGACCAGCAGCGAACGACACAGGGGGAACCTCATATGAGCATGCTCAAGAAGAGCCTGACGACGGTGGCCGTCACCGGCGCACTCCTGGGCGGCGCCTTCGCCACCCCCGCCGCGGCGGCCGATTCCAAGACCTGCCCGAGCGGCAAGGTCTGCGGTTGGTCGGGGACGAACAGGACGGGCCACAGGACCGTCCTCTCCGTGACGCCCGGCTGCGAGATCTTCACCGGCGCCCGATCCGTCTCGAACCAGACGTCCTATCGCATCGAGTTCTGGCACATCACCCCCGGCACCGGCTGCGGCGTCGGCTCCCGGCTGGTCACTCTGCAGCCACACACCTACTCGGACAACGTCCACGGCACCGCCACGGGGATCGCAGTCTGGGGGAGGTAGTACCGCCGCCTCATGACGGTCCGCCAGCCACCGGCGGACCGTTCCTCTGTCTGAGCCCTACTGCACCCACAGCTGGTCGATGAGGGCGTTGCACTGGTTCCCCTGACCACAGGAGATCGTCAGCGTGTTGGGGCCCTTGGTCAACGTCACGGGAGCCCAGGTGGTCTGCCAGCCCTTCTCGAAGTCACCCTTCGGTGAGCCGATGAAGTTCTTCATGCCCAGCGGCTGCTGGTTGGGTTTGCCGTTGACCGACAGCGTCGCGTCAGCGTCCTCACCGGGGATGCCATAACGCACGTACAGCCGGTACGAGCCGGCCTTCTGGATGTCCTTGACGGTCCACGTGATGGAGGCACCGGCAGTGTTGAGCCCTGCCACATAGGCCCCGCCGTCCGCTTTCGCCCCCTTGACGTCCGACGCCCGGGCGGCGCCACCGGCAAGCTGAACGGAGCCGTCCGTCGCGGCGTCCGCCTTCGGCAGTGCGCCGGCCGGGGTCGACTTGGTGTTCGTCGGGCTCGGCTCGTGGCTCTGGGAGTGGGTCGGGGTGGAGCCCGCCTCGTTGCCGGACTTGTCGTCGTCCGCGTTGCCGTTGATCATCGCCACGCTGATGCCGATGACGACCGCCGCGACCACCGCGATCGCGCCGATCAGCAGGCCCTTGGTGTTGGGGCCGCGACGGCCGCCGTCACCGCCGGACAGGGCCGGCTGCCGGCTCGTCGTAGCACCGCCGGGCAGCGTCTCCGGGGCCTGGTAGTGGGCGTTCGGCTGGCCGTAGGCACCCTGCTGCTGCGGAACGGTCGACTGCTGACCGTACTGGCGCTCGCCGACGGTCCGCACCCTGCTGACCGAGTTCGGATAGCCGTAACCGCCGGACGGCGGCTGCGCTCCCCGGGCCTGGCCGTCTGCGTACAGATAGCCGAACGGGTCGTCGTCCTCGGGCGTGCTCGCGCCGTTGTCGCCGGGCGTCATCCCTTGGTACTCCTCAGCGGGTGCGGGTGGATGCGGTACAGGTCTGGAATGGCGAGCCTACCCGCTCCGGCTGGCCCAAACGGGTGACTCAGACCGCATCAGCCCACTGACCTGCGGCTCACCCGGCGCGTCGGTGCTGTTTGGGACGAGATCGTTTCTCTACGTACATCCGCTCGTCGGCGGACTTCAACACTTCGTCCGCGGTCATGCCGCAGTGTGCCCATCCGATGCCGAAGCTCGCGCCCACCCGGACGGCCCGCCCCTCGGCCCGGATCGGCTGGATGATCTCGCCTCGCAGCCGTACGGCGAGGTCCTGGGCGTCGGCCCGGCCGAGGCCGTCGGCGAGGATCACGAACTCGTCGCCGCCGAGCCGGGCCACCGTGTCGCCGTCCCGGACCTGGCGGGACAGCCTGCGGGCCACCTCGATGAGAACCGCGTCACCCGCGTTGTGCCCGAAGCGGTCGTTGATCGACTTGAAGCCGTCGAGGTCGCAGAAGAGCACCGCGAGCCCCTTGGCCCCGTCGTCCCGGTCGTCCTCGGGAGCCGCCGTGTGCACATGGTGGTCGAAGGCGTCGAACGCCTGCGCGCCCGGCGTGAAGTCGAAGCCGTGCCCGGCGGGCATGTCGAAGGCGGGGTGGCCGTAGGCCGCGTCCAGGGACTCCACCACACCGGTGTGCGTGGGCCGCTGGCACAGCCTGGCCGACAGCCGGGAGCGCAGCTCGGCGGAGTTGGGCAGCCCGGTCAGCGAGTCGTGGGAGGCGCGGTGGGCGAGCTGGAGCTCGCGGCGCTTGCGCTCCTCTATGTCCTCGACGTGCGTGAGCAGGAAGCGCGGGCCGTCGGCGGCGTCCGCGACCACGCTGTTGCGCAGGGACACCCAGACGTAGCTGCCGTCCCGGCGGCCCAGCCGCAGCTCGGCCCGGCCGCCCTCCGCCGAGGTGCGCAGCAGGGTGCTGATGTCCTCGGGGTGGACGAGGTCGGAGAAGGAGTAGCGGCGCATCGCGGAGGCGGGCCGGCCCAGCAGCCGGCACAGGGCGTCGTTGGTGCGCAGTATGCGGCCGTGCTGGTCGCCGCCCATCTCGGCGATGGCCATGCCGGAGGGGGCGTACTCGAAGGCCTGCCGGAAGGATTCCTCGCTGGCGCGCAGGGCCTGCTGCTCGCGCTCCAGCCTGACCAGGGCGCGCTGCATGTTCGCACGTAGACGCGCGTTGCTGATCGCGATGGCGGCCTGGAAGGCGTACATCTGGAGGGCCTCGCGGCCCCAGGCACCGGGGCGCCGGCCGTTGCGCGGGCGGTCGACGGATATGACGCCGAGCAGTTCGCCGGAGGAGCCGCCCTGCACGCCGGGGGTGAACATCGGCGCGAAGAGGCGGTCGGAGGGGTGCCACTCGTCCTCGAAGCGCGGCGCGGGCCCGTCGGTGTACCACTGCGGGACGTCGTCGTCGTCGAGGACCCAGCCCTCGGTGTGCGGTATGAAGACGAGGTCGCCCCAGCGTTCGCCCATGTTCAGCCGTCGGTCCCAGGACTCGCGGGAGCCGGCCCGGCCGGTGATGAGGGCCTCGGCGGCGGAGTTCCCGGAGAACGCGGCGACCACGAGGTCGCCGTCGCCGTCGGGGCGCACCAGGTTCACGCACGCCATCTCGTACCCGAGGGCGTGGACGGCGCCGTCGGCGACTGTCTGCAGTGTGTCCGCCAGGCTGCGTGCCGTGTTCATGTCGGCCATGACCTGGTGCAGCTGTCGCAGGGACGCAAGGCGGACATACGGCTCCGACTCGGTCTCCATGCTCGCCCTCCCCCCGAGACCTCGCAGCGAATCAAGGGTTGTCGTCGGCGCTTCTTAGGCGTGGCTCTTCCGGTGCTCTTCGTGACTTCCCCGCCACTGAATCACAGCGCGCTCCGCACTCGGTACACAGGGTCAACAATTCCTGCCCCTTGTGACTCAAGTCACAGGAGAACCTGAACAATTGAGTGGAGTTTATGCGTTTGGTCTGTGTGATTCCTGACCGTAATCCATGCGGATGTGCGCACATGCTGCTCACACGGGTCGTCCGCTGGTCCTAGGACCAGCCTCGGCCGGAGGCCCGATGCGGCCTCCGGAGAGCGGAGACTAGCGTTTCCGGCGTGCTGAAGACTCCCTCATCCACCGCTCTCGCCGCTTCCGGGCATGCTGAGGGGGTGAGCAACGACGAGTTCCGGGCCGCGATGTCCCGGCTGGCCGCGGGTGTGGTGCTGGTGACCGCGCAGGAACCGCCGCTGGACCCGGACGACCCCGGGGCACCGGCCGTCGAGAGCGTCGGCATGACCGCCACGGCGTTCATGTCGGTCTCCCTGGACCCGCCGCTGGTGCTGGTCAGCCTGCGCGAGGGCTCCCGCATGGACGACCTGCTCGACGAACAGCCGTTGTGGGCGGTGTCGGTCCTCGCCGAGAGCCAGCGGCACATCGCGGGCCGCTTCGCCATGAAGGGCCGCATCAGCGACCGGCTGCTCTTCGAGGACATCGCCCACACCCCTGGCGAGGCCAGTGGCGCCCCGCTGGTGGGCGGCGCGCTGGCCACCCTGGAGTGCCGTACCGAGGAGCGGGTGGCCGCCGGCGACCACACCCTGGTCATCGGCCGCGTCCTGACCGCGCGGGTACCGAGCGCGGAGGGCGGCGCACTGCTCTACTTCCGCGGCAGGTACCGCCAGTTGGGCTGAGCCGTATTTCCGTGGCCGCACGGCGACCGCCCGGCCTAGGGTGCGCCGATGACGCTCCACCTGCAAGAAGTGACCCCCGCCAACCTCGACGCCGCCCTCGCCGTCCGTGTGCACCCCCGTCAGGAACACGCGGTCGCCCCGGTCGTGAAGTCCCTCGCCGAGGCCTACGTGCACCCCGCCGTCGCCTGGCCCCGGCTCGTCGTGGACGGCGACCGCCCGGTCGGCTTCCTGATGGCCGCGCTCGACATCGACTGGTACGAGGACGGCACCGTGCGCCGTTCCGCGCTGTGGCGGCTCAACATCGCCGCCGGGGAACAGGGCAGGGGCTACGGCCGTTTCGCCGTCGAATCCGTGGCAGCCGAGGTGCGCCGCCGGGGCGGCACACAGCTGTACGTCACCTGGCATCCCGGTCCGGACGGTCCCGAGGAGTTCTACCTCCGCCTGGGCTTCCGGAAGAACGGGGAGACGAGCGGGGGGCAAACGGTCGGCGTGCTGGAGCTGGGGCTGCCCGCCTGAGCCCGGCCGGTCTGAGTCCGGCTCACCAGAGCCCGGCCGACCTGAGCCCAGCCGGGCTGGATCCGGCCCGCCAGCGCCCGGCCGAGCTGAGTCCAGCCCGCATGAGTCCGGCCTGCCTGCCCCAGCCGGGCCGTCCGGGCCGCCCGGACGGCCGGCTCGGGCTCAGACCGCCTCGACGATTCGCTCGGGCTCAGGCCGCTTCAACCGGCCGCTCGGGCGCAGAACCGCCCCGACCGGGCTGCTCCCCCTGAGGCCGCCCCGACGGCCCGCTTCCGCTCGGACCTCCTCGACCGGCCGCTCCCCCTCAGCTCAGCCCTCCCCGACCGGCCGCTCCCCCTCAGACCACCCCGACCGGCCGCTCCCCCTCAGCTCAGCCCTCCCCGACCGGCCGCTCCCCCTCAGACCGCCCCGACCGGCCGCTTCCGCTCAGACCGCCTCTACGGTCAGTTCCGCCAGGCGCGCCGGGTCGGTCACGATGTCGACGACCGTGATGCGGTCGGCCGCGAAGGCGAAGGTCAGCACGCGTTCCGGACGGCCGTCGACGAGGACGGCCAGTCCGGTCGCCCCGTCCACCAGCGCCGGACGCGCGATCCGCGCCAGACGGGCGAAGCTCGCCGCCCCGGCGGCGACGCCCGCCGCTCCACTGGTCACACCGGCCTCGCTGCGCGCCACCACGTCCGGGTCGAGCACCGCGAGCAGCCCGTCGAAGTCCCCGTCCCGGGCGGCGGCCAGGAAGGCGTCGACCACCTCCCGCTGCCGGGCCAGGTCCGTCTCCGGCGCGTCGGCGCCCCGCACCCGGCGCCGGGCCCGGCTCGCGAGCTGCCGCGCCGCCGCCGGGCTGCGCCCGAGGATGCCGCCGATCTCCTCGAAGGGCACCCCGAACAAGTCGTGCAGCACGAACGCCAGCCGCTCGGCCGGCGACAACGTGTCGAGGACGACCAGGAGCGCCACCCCGACCGAGTCGGCGAGCACGGCGTCCTGCGCGGGGTCCGGCTCGGCCGACGGTGCCGGACGCCAGGTGTCCAGGGGCTCCTCGCCCCGGGTGCGCCGTGAGCGCAGCATGTCGAGGCAGACCCGGCCCACGACGGTCGTCAGCCAGCCCCCGAGGTTCTCCACCTCACGCGTGTCGGACCGGTGCAGCCGGAACCACGCCTCCTGGACCGCGTCCTCGGCCTCCGCCGCCGAGCCCAGCATCCGGTAGGCCACGGACCGCAGATGCCCCCGGTATCCCTCGAACCGGTCGGCGAGGAAGTCGCGGTCGGCGCGCCGGTCCCCCTCGTCGTGCCGTTCGCCGTACTGGTCGCTGCCCTGGTCGCTCATCGGCTGGTCCCGGCCTCTCCGTCGCGTTCCATGCTCCTCACTCGCATGACGCGCCGCGGCCCGGGAATGTGACAGCGCACCCGGGCGGGGCGGGGACCGGCCGGGCCGGTCAGCCCCAGTCCTGCCCGGAGCGGCCCCGCTTCGTCTGCGCCCGCTGCTTCTTCTCCCGCAGCCGGCGTTCGTTGATGCCGCGCGGGATCCGGGTGGGCTTGCGGGGCTTGGGCGGCGGCGCGGTGGCCTCCGCGAGCAGGGAGGCGAGGCGTACGGCGGCGGTCTCGCGGTTGCGCCACTGGGAGCGGTGCTCGGAGGCCCGTACGGACACCACGCCGTCGACGAGCCGCCCGGCCAGCCGCTGGAGCGCCCGCTCCTTCCACACCTCGGGGAGCGCTTCGGTGCGCGCGAGGTCGAAACGGAGCTCCACCTGGGAGTCACTGGTGTTGACGTGCTGCCCGCCGGGCCCGGACGACCGCGAGAAACGCCAGATCAGCTCGGCCTCGGGAAGCGAGACCGAGCCGCGGATGAGATAGGGCCCGGACATGTGTCCCATGTTCCCGGGCCCGCCCGCCCCACGTCACCCGGTTTTCGCCGGTGCGGGTAAAAAAGGTAAAGGGACCCGGAACCACGGGTACCCCCCTCGACGTTGTTCCCGGTGACGGTAGCTTCGTCGGCACACATGTGCAGGGACATCTAAGGAAGGGACTCCCAACATGGCTGTAAGCCTGTCCAAGGGTGGCAACGTCTCGCTCACCAAGGAGGCTCCGGGCCTGACCGCCGTCACCGTGGGCCTCGGCTGGGACGTCCGCACCACCACCGGCACGGACTTCGACCTGGACGCGTCCGCCATCGCGGTGAACACGCAGGGCAAGGTCTACTCGGACGCGCACTTCGTCTTCTTCAACAACAAGCAGACCCCGGACAGCTCCATCGTCCACACCGGTGACAACCGCACGGGTGAAGGCGCGGGCGACGACGAGGCGATCAACGTCAACCTGGCCGCGCTCCCGGCCGACATCGACAAGATCGTCTTCCCGGTCTCCATCTACGACGCCGAGAACCGCGGCCAGAACTTCGGCCAGGTCCGCAACGCCTACATCCGCATCGTCAACCAGGCCGGCGGCGCCGAGATCGCGCGGTACGACCTCTCCGAGGACGCCGCGACCGAGACGGCCATGGTCTTCGGCGAGCTGTACCGCAACGGCGCGGAGTGGAAGTTCCGCGCGGTGGGCCAGGGCTACGCCTCGGGCCTGGTCGGCATCGCCCAGGACTTCGGCGTGAACGTCTGAGCCCCACCCGGCTCTTCGCCGAGGGGGGCACCCCCGGCACCGACGGAAGCCCCGGCCACGAGTTCCACGGCCGGGGCTCCCGGCGTTCCCGGCCGCCCCGGCGCCCCCGCGAAAAGCCTTGGGGTTGCGCGGACGCCCGGCGATAGGTTGCCGGGCATGATGCTCGAGCCCCTGGTCTCCGGCCAGGACATCCCGGTCCCGCTGCTCGGCGAGCTCACCGCGCTGTACGCGTCCAACCGCGCGTACCAGCGGCTCAGCGGCGACTTCCCCGACCCGGACGACATCCGCCCGGGGCAGGTGGCGGACGCCCTGGCCGGGGAACTGGCCGTGCCGGGCGCCGAGGTGCTGGTGGCCCGTGCCGGGGACGGGCGGCCCGTCGGGATCGCGATCACGCTGGCCCACCACCCCGACCCCGCCGACCCGGACCCGTGGATCGGGCTGCTCATGGTGGACGCGGCGGAGCACGGCAAGGGCCACGGCCGCACCCTCGCGGAGCTCCTCGAGAAACGCTTCCGTGCGGAGGGCCGCGCCGCCGTACGCCTCGCCGTCCTCGACGGCGACCCCGGTGCCCTGGCCTTCTGGACCTCGCTCGGCTACCGGGTGATCGCCCACCGCCCCGACCGGGCCCTCGGCCGCCCCTGCGCCGTCCTGCGCAAGGTGCTGCACCGCACCCCCCGGCGGGCGGCCCGGATCGCCGTCGTGGACCCGGAGGGCGCGGTCCTGCTGCTGCGGTACGACAACACCGAGGTCGGCGTCCACTGGGCGCTGCCCGGCGGAGGCCTGGAGCCCGGCGAGACCCCGCGCGAGGGCGCCCTGCGCGAGCTGGCCGAGGAGGCGGGCTGGAGCGATCTGGAGCCCGGCCCGCTGCTGTGCACCTGGGAACACGACTTCACGCACACGGGAGTTCCCGTCCGTCAGCACGAGCACGTCTACGTCACCCGCGGCCCGCGCCGCGCCCCGGCCGGACCCGAGGTCGCCGCCGCGCACGCCACCGACCTCATCCTCGAATGGCGCTGGTGGAGCAGGCGGGAACTGGCGGAGGAGCGGGAGCCGGTCTGGCCGCCGGACCTCGCCCGGCTGCTGGACGAGTGGGAGGCGTGACCCGCCGCCCGCTGTGACACCGCACGCCTCAAGTGCGCTGTACCACACGTAAGTTGACCGACACACCCGACGTCCGGATTGCGGTTCTCGCCGCCCGCCTTCCGGACACGAACACGTAAAGTTTTGTCAGCAACCTGTCAAACATTGGGTTGCCGGTGTCACTCTCTCCTCGCCGCCGCAGCGCTGTACATCCCCTGCATTCCGCCTGCGTCCCCACCCCACGGGACCAGTCCGAAGGAGATCGAGTGAGACAGCAGCCCCACGTCATCGGTGCCTCCCCCACTCCCCGCCGGACGGCCGTGCGCGCCGCCGCCCTGATCGGCTCGGCCGCGATGGTCGTCCTCGCACTGCAGAACGGCGCCGCGAACGCCGCCCCCGCCGCACACCCCTCAGGCGCTCGCGCGGTCGCCCTGAGCGCCCCGGCCCGCGCGGCCGCCCTGGAGTCCGCCCAGGACCACGCCGGCACGGCGGCGCACGCACTCGGCCTCGGCGCCAAGGAGAAGCTCGTCGCCCGCGACGTGGTCGAGGACGCGGACGGCACCGTGCACACCCGCTACGAGCGCACCTACGCCGGGCTGCCCGTGCTCGGCGGCGACCTGGTCACCCACGTGGCGAAGAGCGGCACACTCAAGGGCGTCAGCAAGGCGACCGGGGCGCGGATATCCGTGCCGTCCATCACCGCCGCCGTGCCCCCGGCCGGCGCGCGGAAGACCGCCCTGAAGGCAGCCGGCGTCGCCGAGGCCACCGCCTCCGCCTCCCGCAAGGTCGTCTGGGCCGCGGGCACCAAGCCGGTCCTCGCCTACGAGTCCGTCGTCAAGGGCGTCCGGCACGACGGCACCCCGAGCGAGCGGCACGTCATATCCGACGCCACGACCGGCAAGGAGATCTACTCCTACGAGGCCATCGACACCGGCACGGGCACCAGCCGGTACAGCGGCACGGTCCCGCTGGGCACCACCGCCTCCGCGGGCGGCGGCTACGACCTGACCGACGGTGGCCGCGGCGGCCACAAAACGTACGACCTGAACGGCGCCACGAACGGCACGGGCACGCTCTTCCACGACGCGGACGACGCCTGGGGCGACGGCACCGTGGCCAACCGCCAGACCGCCGCCGTCGACGCCGCCTACGGTGCGGCCGTCACCTGGGACTTCTACAAGTCGGCGTTCAACCGCAACGGCATCGCGGGCGACGGCAGGGCCGCCTACTCCCGGGTCCACTACGGCAACGCCTACGTCAACGCCTTCTGGAACGACAGCTGCTTCTGCATGACGTACGGCGACGGCCAGGGCAACGTCAACCCGCTGACGTCGCTGGACGTCGCCGGCCACGAGATGAGCCACGGCCTGACCGCGGCCACCGCCGGGCTGAAGTACAGCCGGGAGTCGGGCGGCCTGAACGAGGCCACGTCCGACATCCTCGGCACGTCGGTGGAGTTCTTCGCGAACAACAGCGCCGACCCCGGGGACTACCTCATCGGCGAGAAGATCGACATCAACGGCGACGGCACCCCGCTGCGCTACATGGACAGGCCCAGCAAGGACGGCGGCTCCGCCGACTACTGGTCCAAGTCGGTCGGCCGTCTCGACGTCCACTACTCCTCGGGCGTCGCCAACCACTTCTTCTACCTGCTGAGCGAGGGCAGCGGCGCGAAGACGGTCAACGGGGTCGCCTACGACTCCCCGACCTACGACGGCTCGGCCGTGACCGGCATCGGCCGGACCAAGGCGTACCAGATCTGGTACAAGGCGCTCAGCACCTACTTCACCTCGTCGACCGACTACGCGGGCGCCCGCACCGGCACCCTCCGGGCGGCGGCCGACCTGTACGGGTCGGGCAGCGCCGAGTACAACGCGGTGGCGGCCGCCTGGACGGCCGTGAACGTCAAGTAACCGCAACCACGGGCCGGGTACGGCGAGCCGGGCCGCTCCTCACGGGTGGGCCGGCTTGCCGTCCCCGTACAGCCAGTCCCGCCAGATCCCACGGAAGTCGTGGTCCGGCGCCCGCTTCTCCACGTACGCGGTGAACTCGGCGGTGCTCGCGCTGCCGTGGCGGTGGGCGGCCGCCCAGCCCTTGAGGAGGTCCCAGAAGGCCTCGTCACCTATCTTCTGCCGGATCTTCTGCAGGACCATGGCCCCGCGCTGGTAGACGGGGCTGTCGGAGATGTGCGCGGCGCTGGACGGCTTCGCCGGCGGGAACGCCCAGACTTCCTCGTGGTCCCCCTCGTAGTACTCGTCGAAGGTCTCCTGGGCGCTCTTGCCGCCGAAGTCCTCCCGGTACAGCCACTCCGCGTAGGTCGCGAAGCCCTCGTTGAGCCACATGTCCCGCCAGCTCTTCGGGGTGACCGAGTCGCCGTACCACTGGTGGGCGAGTTCATGGACGAGGGTGGAGGTGTCGGGAGCGCCCGGGAAGACCGGACGGGTCTGGGCCTCCAGGGCGTACTTCACGTCCTCCGGGCGGTCGACGACCGCACCGGTGGAGGAGAACGGGTACGGCCCGAAGTTGTACTCCTCCCACTTGACGATCTCGGGAATCTTCGCGAGCACCTTCTCGCTCGCCTTCGCCTGGGTCGGGTCCACGGCCGTGAGGACCGGCAGCCCGTGCGGGCCCTCGGTCCGGGTCATCGTGAAGTGCCCGACGGCGACGGTCGCGAGATAGCTCGCCATCGGCTGCGCCATGTGCCAGGCGTACGTCGTACGGCCCCCCTTGGTGCTCCGGCTCGTCAACTCGCCGTTGGACACCGCCTGGAGGCCCTTCGGGACGGTGACCGTGATGTCGTAGGTCGCCTTGTCGGACGGATGGTCGTCGCCGGGGAACCAGGCCATGGAGCCGACGGGTTCACCGAGGCCGAGGGCGCCGTCGGCGGTGGGCAGCCAGCCCTCCTCGGAGCCGTCGGGGTCGGTGAGGGTGCGTGGGGTGCCCGAGTAGCGCACGGTCGTGCTGAAGGTCTCGCCCTCGCGGAGGTCGTCGTGGGGCCGGACGGTGAGTTCCTGCCCGGCACGGCTGAAGCGGGCCTTCCTGCCCTCGACGGTGACCGAGTCGACGCGCAGTCCCACGAGATCGAGGTCGAAGGCGGACAGGTCCTTGGTGGCACGGGCGGTGATGACGGCCGTACCGGTGAGGTGGCGGCCCGCGGGGGTGTAGTCCAGGGTGAGGGCGTAGTGGCCGACGTCGTAACCGCCGTTGCCCGCCTTCGGGAAGTACGGATCGCGTACGCCGGAGCCGCCCGGGGTGCCGTGCACGCCGCCGTCGCACGCCGTGCCGGTGAGGGCGAGGGCCAGCAGCGCCGAGACGGCCGGGACAAGGCGTAAGGATCTGGACATGTCAGTGATCCTATAGACCCGCGTGCACCGGACCGGAGGCTGCGGTGGCGGGCGTGACACCATCTCTGTCGTGCTCGACATCGGCTACGCCCTCTCCAACCGGTTCCCCGACCCGCCGCAGACCGACTACCGCCGCGCGGACGTCCACGCGCTGCGGCACGACCTGTTCTGCGGAGACGTCTACCTCGCGGACACCAAGACCGACCGGGAGCTGTCCACAGCCTGGGGATGGGTGCCGGTGCTCGACTTCGCGTGGGCGCTGTGCGACATCGCGGAGCAGCTGGACCGGGACCCGATGGGCTCCCGCGCCGCCCGGCCGCAACGGGCGGAGCTGGACTTCACCGAGTCCAGCGACCGCATGCTCTTCGAGCGCCGCTTCGGCTGGGTCGACATCACCTCCGACTGGAGTCCGGCCGAGGAGTCCCCCCTGTCCTTCGCCCACACCGAACTCCGCCGTGAGGCACGCGACTTCCTCCAGGACCTCGTCGCGGACCTCACCGACCTCCACGACGACCTCGCGGAGAACCCGGCGATCTGGACCCTCCAGGCCCGCTTCCCCCGGGTGAAGTGAGCGCGGCCCGTCCATCACTCCACCCGGATCCCCAGCTCGGCCGCCAGGAACGGAGCCAGGTCGAGCAGCTGCCCGGTACTGATCACCGCCCCGGACAGCCGGTCCAGACCGCGCACGATCTCCAGCGGGACGGCCCCGCGCAGATCCACGTCCGTCAGCGCCGCGCCACCGAAGTCGGCCCCCTTCAGGGCGCAGTCGACGAACTCCACCCGCTCCAGGCTCGCGCCCGCGAAGTCCGGCTCGACCAGCACGCAGGAGTCGAAGACGACGTCCCGCAGACGGGCCTCGCGCAGGTTGAGGTAGTCCAGCTTGCCGCCCCGGACCACGACCCGCTCCAGCACCGCCCCGTGCAACTGCGTCCCGCCGAGACGCGCGTCGACCAGCTCGACATCACGGAACGTGGACTCGGCGAGATGCGTACCGACCCCCCGCAGCCCGGTCAGCACCGAGTCCAGCACCCGGGCCCGGCCCAGCGCCGTCTCGTCCACCACGCACCCGGTCAGCGCGCAGTCCATGAACCGCGCGCCCACCCCGTCGTGCCCGGCCAGGTCCGCCTCACGGAACTCCAGCCCGTCGTAGTCACCGTCGGGCTCCAGCCCGCCCCCCGCCCACGGCCGAAGGGGCGGCAGCCTCAGCTCCGGCCGCCGCGCACCCTTCACCCCTGCCCGGGCCGCCGGCCCGCCACCCGTCGCTCTCCTCGCCATGCCCCCATGCTGCACCCCGCCACTGACAACGCCCGGGCCCGCCCTTGACCTCAAGCGCGCTTGAGGTCGGAGGGTGGCCGGTGGAAACGCAGCCACCTCACGGGGGTCCCCATGCACGCCGTCCGTCTCCACGCCTTCGGCCCGGCCGAGAACCTGACCTACGAAGAGGTCGCGGACCCCGTCCCCGGCCCCGGGCAGGTACGCGTCGCGGTCGCCGCGGCCGGAGTGCACCTGCTGGACGCGGCCCTGCGGGAGGGCCGCCCGGGTCCGCTGCCCGCGCCGCCCGTCCTGCCGACCGTGCCCGGCCGCGAGGTCGCGGGCACCGTGGACGCGCTCGGCGACGGCACCGACGCCACCTGGCTGGGCCGGCGGGTGGTGGCCCACCTGGGCACCGTCCCCGGGGGCTACGCGGAACTCGCCGTCACCGGGGCCGACCGCCTCCACGAGATCCCGGCGGGCCTGGACCCCGCCGCCGCCGTGGCCATGATCGGCACCGGGCGTACGGCCCTGGGGATCACGGGGTTCGCGGAACCCGGACCGGACGACGTGGTGGTCGTACCGGCCGCGGCGGGCGGCATCGGCACGCTGCTGGTGCAGCACGCCAAGAACGCCGGGGCGACGGTCGTCGGCCTCGCGGGCGGGGCACGGAAGACCGCCCGCGTCCGCGCGAACGGCGCCGACCTCGCCGTGGACTACACCGCCCCCGGCTGGCCCGCCGAGGTCCGCGCCCGCCTCGCCGGGCGGCCGGCCACCATCGTCTACGACGGCGTCGGCGGCACCGTCGCGGAAGAGGCCGTCGCCCTGCTCGGCCCCGACGGCCGGCACCTCGTCTTCGGCTGGTCCGCGGAAGGCGTCGGTACCGGCCGGGGCCATGTCGTCGACGGCCTGACCGAGAGCGTCCTCGGCCCGCGCATGCTCCAGCGGGCGGGCGGCCTGCGCGCGCTCGAACTGCGCGCCCTCGACGAGGCCGCCCGCGGCCGGCTCCGCCCGGCCGTCACCCGGTTCCCGCTCGCCGAGGCCGCCGCCGCGCACCGGGCGCTGGAGAACCGCCGTACGACGGGAAAGGTGGTGCTGGAACCATGAGGCACCGACCCCCACCCGGCACCCCCGCGGACCACGACCCCCACCCGGATGCGATACGCCCCGATTCGTGGTCTTCTGGCCGGATGAGTATCGGCCGAACGGGTGAGACCGGAGACCCCTCCGCGACCACGGCGAGCGGAACCGATCCGCACCGGTGGTGGGGCCTCGTCGTCATCGCCCTCGCCCAGCTGATGGTGGTCCTCGACGCGACGATCGTGAACATCGCACTCCCCTCCGCCCAGCGCGCCCTGCACATGTCCGACGGCAACCGGCAATGGGTCATCACCGCCTACACCCTGGCCTTCGGCGGCCTGCTCCTCCTCGGCGGCCGCATCGCCGACCTCGCCGGACGCAAACGCACCTTCGTCATCGGGCTCATCGGCTTCGCCGCCGCCTCCGCACTCGGCGGCGCCGCCACCGGCTCCGGCATGCTCTTCGGCGCCCGCGCCCTCCAGGGCGCCTTCGCCGCCGTTCTCGCCCCCTCCGCGCTCAGCCTGCTGACCACGACCTTCACCGACCCCCGCGAACGCGGCAAGGCCTTCGGCATCTACGGCGCCCTCGCCGGCAGCGGCTCGGCGATCGGCTTCATCGTCGGCGGCCTGCTCACCGAATACCTCAACTGGCGCTGGTGCCTCTACGTCAACGTGCCCATCGCCGTCGCCGCCGTCCTCGGCGCCTCCGCCATGCTCCACGACCGCCCCCGCCACACCGACGCCCGCCTCGACATACCCGGCGCGATCCTCGGCTGCGGCGGCCTCGTCGCGATCGTCTACGGCTTCAGCGAGGCCGAACCGCGCGGCTGGACCGACCCCCTCGTCCTCACCCTGTTCGCGGCCGGCGCCGTCCTGCTCGCCGCCTTCGTCGGGTGGCAGAAACGGGCCCCCCACCCCCTCCTGCCGCTGCACATCATCCGCGACCGCAACCGCGCCGGCTGCTTCCTGACGATGATGCTCGCCGTGATCGGCATGTTCGGGCTGTTCCTGTTCATGACCTACTACCTCCAGGTCATCCTCGGCTACTCCCCCGTCAAGGCCGGCCTGGCGTTCCTGCCGCTCACGGCCGCCATCATCACCGGATCCACCCAGATCTCCGCACGCCTGCTCAACCACGTGGCCCCGCGCGTGCTGATGGTCCCCGGCCAGCTCCTCGCCGCCTCCGGCCTGCTGCTCCTGACCCGGATGACCGTCCACTCGTCCTACGCCGGCGAGATCCTCCCCGCCCTCGTCCTGCTCGGCCTCGGCATGGGCCTGACCTTCATGCCGGTCTTCGCCACGGCCACCGCCGGCGTCGCCCCGCGCGACGCCGGAGTCACCTCCGCGACCGTCAACACCTCCCAGCAGGTCGGCGGCTCCATCGGCACCGCCCTGCTGAACACCGTCGCCACCACCAGCAGCGCCGCCTACATCACCGCCCACCTGCACGACCCGGCCCACCGGGCCGCCGTCGTCCCCGAGGGCGTGGTGCACGGCTACACCGTCGCCA
This sequence comes from Streptomyces sp. NPDC015139, assembly GCF_043079785.1. Lineage (NCBI taxonomy): Bacteria > Bacillati > Actinomycetota > Actinomycetes > Kitasatosporales > Streptomycetaceae > Streptomyces > Streptomyces sp. NPDC015139. The sequence continues at coordinate 374,445 of NZ_JBIBUW010000002.1, forward strand.
TCTGGTGGGCGGCCGGCGTGATGCTCCTCGCCGGACTGATCGCGGGCCTGATGGTCACCGCCAGGGCCCCCGGACACGGCGCACCGGCCAAGGCGCCCGTCCCCGAATCGGTGACCTGACCCGCCGGCCGCCCCGACACGCCGCTCCGGGGCCGCGCCGTCAGCCGCGACCCGCCACCCGGTCCGCGACCCTCGCGAGCCGCGACGACTCCACCGCCGGATGCAGCCGCTCCCGCCGGTCGGCGGTGCGGTACGTGGCGTACATGCCGTGCACCCCGAGCCAGCGGAACGGCTCCGGCTCCCACCGGCGCACCTTGTGGTTCACCCACGGCAGCTCCGTCAGCTCCGTACGGCCACCCTGCCCGGAGTCCTGCTGCACCAGGTCGCGCAGGGTACGGGCCGCCAGGTTCGCCGTGGCGACGCCCGAACCGACGTACCCGCCCGCCCAGCCCAGACCCGTCGAGCGGTCCAGGGTCACCGTGGCGCACCAGTCCCGCGGCACACCCAGCACCCCCGACCAGGCGTGCTCGACCCGCGCCCCCACCAGCGACGGGAAGAAACGGGTCAGGATCTCCCGCAGCGCCTCGACCGTCGCCGTCTGCGTACGCCCGTCGTTGTCCGTCCGCGAACCGAACCGGTACGGCACCCCGCGCCCACCGAGCGCGATCCGCCCGTCGGCCGTGCGCTGGGCGTACATGTAGGCGTGCGCCATGTCCCCCAGCGTCTCCCGCCCGTCCCAGCCGATCCCCGCCCACTGCTCCTCGGACAGCGGCTCGGTCGCGATCATCGACGAGTTCATCGGCAGCCACGTCCGCCGCTGTCCCTTCAGCGACGCGGTGAAGCCCTCCGTGCAGCGCAGCACGTACGCGGCCCGCACCGTGCCGTACGGGGTGACGGCGTGCCGCGGGCGGATCTCGGTCACCGGCGTCGACTCGTGGATCGTCACCCCGAGCCCCTCCACGACGGACGCGAGCCCCTTCACCAGCTTCACCGGATGCAGCCGCGCACCGTGCGGCGTCCACGACGAGCCGACCGCGTCCGCCACCCTGATCCGTGCCGCCGTCTCCCGCGCGCCGAACAGCTCCCGGTCCTTCTCGCCGTACGACAGCTCGTGCTCGTGGAACTCCTTCAGCCGCGCCAACTGGGCCGGCGTCGTGGCCACTTCGAGCACACCACCCCGGTGCACGTCCGCCTCGACACCCTCCGCGGCGGCGACCGCGACCACCTCGCCGACCGTGTCGTTCATCGCCCTCTGCAACCGCACGGCCGCGTCCCGGCCGTGCAGCCGCGCGTACCGGTCACGGCCCGCGATGCCGTTGTACAGCCACCCGCCGTTGCGGCCCGAGGCGCCGTACCCGCAGAACTTCTGCTCCAGCACCGTGATCCGCAGGAAGGGGGCCGCCTTCTTCAGGTAGTACGCGGTCCACAGGCCCGTGTACCCGCCGCCCACGACGACCACGTCCGCCGACGCGTCCCCGGACAGCGGCTCCCGCACCGCCGGAAGACCGTCGTCCGCGTACCAGAAGGAGACCCCGCCGTTGACGACACCGCTTGCCGAGCTGCTCATGCCCGGGACGCTAACCCGTCGGACCGACCGGTGTCTCCTTCGGATTCCGTGCTTTCCGCCGCCCCCGGACCAGCGGAAAGCAGCTCAGCCCGATCAGCACCGCGACGAAGTGACCGAAGTCCGTGAAACTCGGCTCCGCGGCCAGCGGCAGCCCGAAGAACACCAGGACCGCCGCCAGATACGCGTACCGCCAGGGCACGGGAATCCGGTACGTGAGTACCGCGATCACCCCCGCCAGCGCGTAACTCACCCCGATGTCCAGCGTGTTGACGGCCGAGCGCGGAGCCACGCCGTCCCGGATCGCCATCAGCAGCACTCCTTCGCTGATCAGCGTCGCCAGCACGTGCGCCAGCGCGCACACCGCCAGCCACCGGGGCGTGCCCAGCCAGCGTTCGGCCGGCGCGTGGAACACCGTGTACAGCACCGCGTACGGGATCCAGTGCCCGCTGTCGATCCACATCGCGCTCGCCACCAGCACCCGCACGGGGGTGCGCGACAGCTCGTGGATGTTGGTCGACCGCTGCCGCAGGAAATGCTCCTCGAACTCCGGCGACATGTGGTGCAGCGCGACCGTCGTGATGAACAGGACCCCCAGCCACACGTACGTGCCGGGAGCACTGCGGACGTAGGCCCACACCCCGCTCATACCCCGGTGAATTCGCATGAGCCGATTCACGCACGCCGGTGTCGCCCGGCTCGTCATTGACATCCCCGGCGCCCCAGCGGGCCACCACCGGCCATAAAAAAGCCCAGGTGGGACCCCGTCCCACCTGGACCACTGGAGCCCCCTGTCGGATTCGAACCGACGACCTTCGCTTTACAAGAGCGGTGCTCTGACCAGCTGAGCTAAGGAGGCCCGCACGCGCCTGAGCGGCCGTGCCTGTGCAGTGTACCCACGTCCCGCCGCGGCCCCGGCGGAAAATTTCCGTGAAGTTCACAGGGGTGCGGGTGCTGACAGACCTGGTGGGCGGCAGGTACCGTCCTGACCCAGTTCACGCGTGTGGACTACACCAACCACCTTCCTACAACGGATCGTCCGGCACGTTCCTGCCGGTAGAAGGGGGCCCATTCACCATGGCCACTGTCACGTTCGACAAGGCGACCCGGATCTACCCGGGTTCCACCAAGCCCGCCGTCGACGGTCTCGACATCGCGATCGAGGACGGCGAGTTCCTCGTCCTGGTCGGCCCGTCGGGCTGCGGCAAGTCCACCTCGCTCCGGATGCTCGCGGGGCTCGAGGACGTCAACGGCGGAGCCATCCGCATCGGTGACCGCGACGTCACGCACCTGCCGCCCAAGGACCGGGACATCGCCATGGTGTTCCAGAACTACGCGCTCTACCCGCACATGTCGGTCGCGGACAACATGGGCTTCGCGCTGAAGATCGCCGGCGTCAACAAGGCGGAGATCCGGCAGAAGGTCGAGGAGGCCGCGAAGATCCTCGACCTCACCGAGTACCTGGACCGCAAGCCGAAGGCGCTCTCCGGCGGTCAGCGCCAGCGTGTCGCGATGGGCCGCGCGATCGTCCGTGAGCCGCAGGTCTTCCTCATGGACGAGCCGCTGTCCAACCTGGACGCCAAGCTCCGTGTCTCCACCCGCACGCAGATCGCGTCGCTCCAGCGCCGGCTCGGCATCACCACCGTCTACGTCACCCACGACCAGGTCGAGGCCATGACGATGGGCGACCGCGTGGCGGTCCTCAAGGACGGTCTGCTCCAGCAGGTCGACTCGCCGCGCAACATGTACGACCGGCCCGCGAACCTGTTCGTCGCCGGCTTCATCGGCTCCCCGGCCATGAACCTGGTCGAGGTCCCGATCACCGACGGCGGCGTGAAGTTCGGCAACAGCGTGGTCCCGGTGAACCGCGAGGCGCTGACGGCCGCCGCCGACAAGGGCGACCGTACGGTCACCGTCGGCGTCCGTCCCGAGCACTTCGACGTGGTCGAGCTGGGCGGCGCGGTCGCGGCCTCCCTCTCCAAGGACACCGCGGACGCCCCGGCGGGTCTCGCCGTCTCCGTGAACGTCGTCGAGGAGCTGGGCGCCGACGGCTACGTGTACGGCACCGCCGAGGTCGGCGGCGAGGTCAAGGACCTGGTCGTCCGCGTCAACGGCCGTCAGGTGCCGGAGAAGGGCTCCACGCTGCACGTCGTGCCGCGGCCGGGCGAGATCCACGTGTTCTCGACCTCCACGGGCGAGCGCCTCTCCGACTGACCCTCCGGGCGGCGCGTCGGCGCCGGGACCGGCCGAAGGGGCCCCGCGGATCACCGCGGGGCCCCTTCGCGGTCGCGACAAACCCCGGCGCAGCAATCATTTCGGGCGGGCCGCGTCAACCCCCTACCCGGAAATAAGCGCCTTCTCATCCCCCGAAGGGGTGACTAAATGTCGCCAAATCATTACCCCGCGCTACCCTCACACGCGTGAAGCACTCCACCACCCCTCAGACGCGACGCGGCCACCGGGGCGGCCCTGCCCGCCGGATCGGCCGCACTCTCGCCCTCGTCCTGCCCGTCTTCATGGTGCTCTCCGGAACCCTCGCGGTCACCCGGGTCAACTGGTCGGGGAGCCCCTCCGGCTCGGTGCTGGCCGCCTCGGACGTCTCCGCGGCGGCGCCCGTCAAGGCCGTCTCCCACGCCCCGCAGGACGTGCTCCGCGACCGGCTGATGTCCGAACTCCAGGACAAGAACCCGGGGGTGGTCCTCACCCACCTCCAGCAGGCGGTCAACGGACACCCCTCCCTCGCCCGGCACTGCTCCTCCATCGCCCGTGCGCTGGGCCAGGCCGCGGTGCGCATCTACGGCGCCTCACGCGCCCAGTCGTACGCCCGCCCGGTGTGCGACACGGCCTTCGCCTCGGGTGTGCTGACCGCGCACAGCTGAGCCCCGGCTCCGCGTCGCCCGCCCGTTCGGGGCCCGCGCCGGTAGGAAGTCGGTAACGGCTCCCGGAGGAGCGGGTCACCACCGGCGTACGGCGGTGGGGCGCCACGTACAGTGCGGTCATGACCCATCCGAACGCCGCGTCGCGCCCCACTCAAGCCGTGGTCCTGGCCGGTGGCCAGGGCTCCCGGCTGCGTCCGTACACCGACGACCGGCCCAAGCCGATGGTCGAGATCCCCGGTACGGGGACTCCGATCATCGGCCATCAGCTGTCCTGGCTCGCCGAGGAAGGCGTGACGGACGTGGTGGTCTCCTGCGGCCACCTCGCCGAGGTCCTGCAGAAGTGGCTGGACTCGGCCGACCTGCCGGTCTCCGTCACCACCGTCGTGGAGAGCGAGCCCCTCGGCCGCGGCGGCGGCCTCAAGTACGCCGCCGCGCATCTCCCCCACCCGGACCGGCCCTGGTACGCCACCAACGGCGACATCTGGACCCGCTTCTCCCTGCGGGACATGGCCGACTTCCACACCGAGCGGGACGCCGTGGCCACCCTGGCGCTGGCCCGTCCGCGCCTGCCCTGGGGTGCGGTGAAGACCGACGGGTTCGGGCACATCACCGACTTCATCGAGGCACCGCCGTCGACGTTCGAGATCAACGCCGGTGTCTACGTGTTCTCGCCCGAGTTCGCCTCCCTGCTCCCGGAGCGGGGGGATCACGAGCGGACGACGTTCCCCCGGCTGGCCCGGGAGCAGCGGCTGGCCGGGTTCCCCCTTCCGCAGGGGGCCTACTGGCGGGCCATCGACACGGCGAAGGATCTGACGGAGGCGGCCAAGGAGCTGGCGGCGCTGGGTCGCTGAGAGCGGTCGGGCCGAGAGCGGTCGAAGAGGGCCCCGTACCTGCCCGGTACGGGGCCCTTCGCCGTGTTCCGGTGGGTCAGCCCAGCAGGCCGCCCACCAGGCCCGGCTGGCCGGTGGAGGAGCTGCCGCCGGAGGTGCCGGTACCGCCACCGGTCGAGGAGGTACCGCCGGAGGTGCTGGTGCCGCCGGTGCTGGTCGGGCCGGCCGTGGTGCTCGGGACGCCTCCCGTGGGGGAGGTGGGGCGCGGCGGGGTCTGGCCCGTGGTGCCCTGGGTCTGGCTCGGGGCGGCCGTCGTGCCGCCGGCGGCCTTGGTGGCGCCCGGGGTCGTCGCCGCGCCCGAGGGGCTGGCACCGGCCGTCGCGCCGCCGGTGGGCGAGCTGGACGCGGACGGCGCCTTGCTGTGCCCCTTGCCGGGTTCCTCGGGGAGCGTGGAGCCGGGCAGGTTGTTGCGCGGGGCCTCGCCGGGGCCGGGGACGACGACGCGGCTGGAGTCGCGGACCGCGCCGCCGAGCAGGGAGCCGAGGAGCAGGGTGAGTCCGACGGTGACGGCCGTGATCAGCGCGCCGCGCCGCAGGACGAAGCGGCGCAGGTCCCAGATGTCGGCGCGGGGCCCGAGGCGTCGCCAGGCGCTGCCCGCGAGGCGGCCGTCCACGGAGTAGACGGGGGCGCCGGCGATGATCAGCGGCGACCAGGCGGCGAGGTAGATGATGTCGGGGGCGTCGTACGCCGGGACCGTCTTCCAGCTGACGGTGACGATCAGGGCGGCGGAGAGCAGGACGCCGAGCACCGCGGCCACGCGCTGCCAGCAGCCGAAGATGGTGAGGACGCCGACCACGACCTGGAGGAAGGCGATCACCAGCCCGGAGCCGACCGGGTGGTGCAGGGCGAACTGGCGCAGCGGCTCGGCGACGTCCCAGGGATGCAGGGTGTTGAGCCAGGTGACCATGGAGCCGCGCTTGCCGCCGTCGAAGTAGACGGGGTCGCACAGCTTGCCCATGCCGGCGTAGATGGAGATGAAGCCGAGGAAGATGCGCAGCGGGAGCAGGACGACGCCGAGGTTGAGCCGGCGGCCGGGGTAGTAGGCGTGCCGGGCCGGGTCGTCCCCGTGGCGCCTGGTGGTGGCCGGGGTGTCGGTGTCGGAGGAGGCGGTCCCGCCGTCGTACCCCTCGTACCGCTCGTGCCCCTCGTACCGCTCGTGCCCCTCGTAGCCGTCGTGGTCGTCGTAGCCCTCGTAGCCGTCGTAGGGCCCGAAGTCGTCGGTCGGGTAGGCGGGTTGGTCGTAGGCGCCGCCGACCGTGCGCATGTGCGGCAGGAGGCGGGTGCCGTCGGCGTCGGGGGCGGTGCGCTGATGGCCGACGACGGGCGTCTCGACGGTCTGGTCGAGGGTGTCGTAGGCGTCGGCGTAGCCGGTTCCGAGGCGCGGGATGACCTGGGTGGCGCCGGCTTCCGGTTCCTCGGCGTGTCGGACGCTGCTGCCTCGCACGGCCTGGAGGAGCCGGTGGGCGCCGGTGTCGTCGGGGGCGGACTTGCCGCTCCACACGACGGCGCGGCGGCGGCCGGCGGCGGCGCCGGGCCGGACCGCCGTGCCCATGGCGGGCATCCGGGCGGAGTCCTGGGTGGCGCTCAGTTGCCGGGCGATCCGCGGGGATTGGCTGCGCCTCGCCGATGCGCCCAGCTGTACGCGGAAGCTGGCGTGATTGACGATGACCTGCGCCGGATCGCTCGGCACCTTCACCATGCTCAGCGCGGGAGCGTCGTCGTATCCCGACGAGCGGTCCCCCGTGGGTGTGCGGGGTGTTCTGGTGTCCACACTCATCTAACCGAGTGACGTGGAGATAGGACACTGCTTTGACCGGCCGGATGTGTCCGGACCCCGTCAAAGCTGTCCCGAACGCCACAGGGGCACCGGAATCACCCCGCACAGGTGAACTTCCGGACGGGTGTTCAGCTCCGCCTGCGCGCCGCCTCGTACAGCACGATGCCCGCGGCCACACCGGCGTTGAGCGACTCGGCGCCGCCCGGCATCGCGATGCGCACCCGGTGGTCGCAGGTCTCGCCGACCAGACGGGACAGGCCCTTGCCCTCGCTGCCGACGACGATGACGACGGGGCCGTCCAGGGCCTGGAGGTCGCCGAGCTCGACCTCGCCGTCCGCGGCCAGGCCGACGACGGTGATGCCGGCCTTCTTGTACGCCTCCAGGGCCCGGGTGAGGTTGGTGGCGCGGGCGACCGGCGTACGGGCGGCCGCACCCGCGGAGGTCTTCCAGGCTCCGGCGGTCATGCCGGCCGAGCGGCGCTCGGGGACGACGACGCCGTGGCCGCCGAAGGCGGAGACGGACCGGACGACGGCGCCGAGGTTGCGCGGGTCGGTGACGCCGTCGAGGGCGACGACGAGCGGGTCGGCGCCCTCGTCGTAGGCGGCCGCGACGAGGTCCTCGGGGTGCGCGTACTCGTACGGCGGGACCTGCAGGACCAGGCCCTGGTGGTTCAGGTTGTTCGTCATGCGGTCCAGCTCGGGGCGCGGGGCCTCCATGAGGTTGATGCCGCCGCGCTCGGCGGCGAGCTGGAGGGCCTCGCGGACACGCTCGTCGTTGTCGATGAACTGCTGGACGTAGAGCGTCGAGGCGGGCACGCCCTCGCGCAGCGCCTCGACCACCGGGTTGCGGCCGACGACCAGCTCGGAGGCGGACCTGCCGCCCCGGCCGCGCACCACGGGGCGGCGCGTGGTCTGCTTCGCCTTGGCGTTGGCGATGCGGTTCTTCTTGTGTCCCTTGCGCATCTCGGCGGGCGGGGTGGGGCCCTTGCCCTCCAGGCCCTTGCGCCGCTGGCCGCCACTGCCGACCTGCGCGCCCTTCTTGCCGGACATGCGACGGTTGTTCGCGGCCATGATCTACCTGTCTCTGTGGTGCGTGCGGATGTGTACGTCTATGCAGTGTGCCGCCCGGAGGTCCGGGCGGCACAATCGATCACCGGATCGACGACGGTCTCAGCGCGGCCCGAGGCTCCAGCGCGGGCCCTGAGGACCGTCCTCGATGACCAGTCCCGACTGGTTGAGCTGGTCGCGGATGGCGTCGGCGGTGGCCCAGTCCTTGCGGGCGCGGGCGGACTCGCGCTGGTCGAGGACGAGGCGTACGAGGCTGTCGACCACGCCGTGCAGGTCCTCGCCCCGGTCGGCCTCGCCGGCCCAGTGCGGGTCGAGCGGGTCGAGTCCGAGGACGCCGAGCATGGCCCGCACCTCGGCGAGCCGGGCCACTGCGGCGTCCTTGTCGTCCGCGGCCAGCGCGCTGTTGCCCTGCCGGACGGTGGTGTGCACGATGGCGAGCGCCTGCGGGACGCCCAGGTCGTCGTCCATCGCCTCGGCGAAGGCGGGCGGGACCTCGGCGGCGGGTTCGACGACGCCGCCGGCCTTCTCCACCACGCGCTGCACGAAGCCCTCGATGCGCGCGAACGCCGACTCGGCCTCGCGCAGCGACTCCTCGCTGTACTCGATCATCGAGCGGTAGTGCGGGGTGCCGAGGTAGTAGCGCAGCACGATGGGGCGCCACTGCTTGACCATCTCGCTGACCAGCACGCTGTTGCCGAGCGACTTGGACATCTTGTCGCCGGCCATGGTGACCCACGCGTTGTGCACCCAGTACTGCGCGAACTCGTCGCCGTAGGCCTTGGCCTGGGCGATCTCGTTCTCGTGGTGCGGGAAGATCAGGTCGAGGCCGCCGCCGTGGATGTCGAAGGCGCTGCCCAGGTACTTGTGCGCCATCGCCGAGCACTCCAGGTGCCAGCCGGGGCGGCCGGGACCCCACGGGGTGGGCCAGGTCGGCTCGCCGGGCTTGGCGGACTTCCACATGGCGAAGTCGCGGGGGTCGCGCTTGCCGGTCTCGCCCTCGCCGGACGGCTGGAGCAGGTTGTCCAGTTCCTGCCGGGACAGCTCCAGGTACCGCGGGAAGGAGCGCACGTCGAAGTAGACGTTGCCGTCCGCCGCGTAGGCGTGGCCGCGCTCGATGAGGCCCTGCATCATCTCGGTCATCTCGGTGATGTGGCCGGTCGCGCGGGGCTCGTAGGTGGGCGGGAGGCAGCCGAGGGCGGAGTAGCCGTCGTTGAAGGCGCGTTCGTTCTCGTAGCCGATCGACCACCAGGGCCGGTTCTGCTCCTGGGCCTTCTTGATGATCTTGTCGTCGATGTCGGTGACGTTGCGGACGAACGTCACGTCGTAGCCGCGGTGGGCGAACCAGCGGCGCATGATGTCGAAGTTGAGGCCCGAGCGGATGTGCCCGATGTGGGGTGCCGCCTGCACGGTGGCACCACAGAGGTAGATCGAGACGCAACCCGGCTTGAGCGGGGTGAAGTCACGGATCTGCCGGGCGTTGGTGTCGTACAGGCGAATGGTCACCACTCCAGGGTAGTGGGCGCGGGGCCGTGCCATGTGCCCACTACCGCGGAATGCCGCGCCTCACATCATGCCGACGACCTTGCGCGGGGTGATGCGGACGACCACGCGTTCGGCGTCGTCGGCCGACGCCGGATTGAAGTCCGCGTACTTCTGGCCCGTGTACTTCTGGCTCAGCTCGTCGATGAGCGCCTGGCCGCCCTCGGTCGTCATCTCGGCGGTGCCCCGGATCTCGGCGTACTCGTAGGGCTGCTCGGGGTTCATGACGACGACCGTCACCCGGGGGTCGCGGTCGAGGTTCTTCTTCTTGCGGCGGTCGACCGTGGTGGAGAACAGGAGGGCGTCACCGTCGCGCTTGACCCAGACCGGGGACATCTGCGGGCTGCCGTCGGGCTGGAGGGTGCCGACGACGATGAACACCTTTTCGTCGAGCAGGGACTTGAGCCGGTCGGAGAGGGCGGCGGACATGGGTACCTCCGGTAAGCCTCGGGTCATCGGTGACTCGTCGGTGACTCTCCGGGTACCCTCGCACGCTCCCGGCTCACCCGCACCACCGGCACCGGCCGGCCGCCCCCTTCCGGACGCCGTCAGCCGGTGCGGACCACCAGTGCGGTCGCCACCGCCATCAGGCCCTCGTCGCGGCCGGGGAAGCCGAGACCGTCCGTGGTGGCGCCGGACACCGACACCGGGGCGCCCGCCGCCTCGGAAAGGATCTTCTGCGCCTCGTCGCGCCGCCTGCCGATCTTCGGGCGGGGCCCGACGACCTGGACGGCGACGTTGCCGATGGTGAAGCCCGCCGCGCGGACGATCCGAGCCGCCTCGGTGAGCAGGGTGGTCCCCGACGCGCCGGACCACTCGGGGCGGCCGGTGCCGAAGTGCTGTCCCAGGTCGCCGAGCCCGGCGGCGGAGAAGAGGGCGTTGCAGGCGGCGTGGGCGACGACGTCCGCGTCGGAGTGGCCGGCCAGCCCCGGTCCCTCGCCCTCCCACTTCAGGCCCGCGCACCACAGCTCGCGGCCCTCCTCGAAGGCGTGGATGTCGGTACCGATGCCGACCTGCGGCAGGAGCGGCCGGTCAGAAGCCATCGTTGAGCCTCCTGCGGGCGAGGACCGCCTCGGCGAGGACCAGGTCGAGCGGGCGGGTGACCTTGAAGGCCTCCTCGTGGCCGGGGACGGCCACGACCGTCAGCCCGAGCTGCTCCACCATGCTCGCGTCGTCGGTGACGTCCTCGGTGACGGTCTCGTGGGCGCGCAGCAGCGTCGCCCGGTCGAAGCCCTGGGGCGTCTGCACCGCGCGCAGCCGGGCCCGCTCGGGGGTCGCGACCACGGGTTCCGGGTCGCCGGCCGTGGCCGCGGGCGCCACCTCCTTCACGGTGTCGGCGAGCGGCAGCGCGGGGACCACGGCGGGAGCGCCGGCGCGGACGGCCTCGACGACCGCGTCGACGGTGTCGACGGGGACGAGCGGGCGGGCCGCGTCGTGGACGAGGACGACGCCGTACTCGGGCGGCAGGGCGTCCAGGCCGAGCCGGACCGACTCCTGGCGGGACTCCCCGCCGGGGACGACCAGGAAGTCCGTCCGCTCGGGCAGGGCGTGCGCGTCGAGCAGGGACTTGACCTCGGCGGCGCCGTCCGGCGGGGCGACGACGATCACCAGGGAGACGTGGCGGGACGCCGCGAGCGCGCGAACCGCGTGGATGAGCATGGGCGTGCCGTTCAGGGCACGCAGCGCCTTGGGGGCGCCCGGACCGAGGCGTACGCCCCGGCCTGCGGCGGGAATCACGGCGGCGACGGCGGTCTGCGCGGGTGAAGGGCGCGATTCGTCAGACATCGGTTCCTGTCAGGTTTGTGTGCTCGACCCAGGTGGGTATGGCCTGGAGGAGTGCCGGGCGCCAGGCCTTGACCGGACCCTTTCCGTGACTCTGGTCGAGCCGTCCGCCCGGGCCCGGCACGTCAAGTATCGGGGGACTTCCCCCGAGGTGTACGGCGGCTCGGTGCACGGATGTGCGGCGTGCCCGGCCGGACCCGGTGGGGAGGCGGTGCGCCGGGTACGAACATGCCGCAGCGCCCGGCGACATTTCCGTGTCATCGGGCACCGCGGCATTTCACTGTGCTGAGCGTGCTGCCGGCGACGGATCGCCGACGCCGCGCGTCAGGAGGCGAGCACCTCGTCGAGCAGGGCCTCGGCCTTGTCCTCGTTGGTGTTCTCCGCGAGGGCCAGCTCGCTCACCAGGATCTGGCGGGCCTTGGCGAGCATGCGCTTCTCACCGGCGGAGAGTCCGCGCTCGCGCTCGCGACGCCACAGGTCACGCACGACTTCCGCGACCTTGATGACATCGCCGGAGGCGAGCTTCTCCAGGTTTGCCTTGTAGCGACGGGACCAGTTCGTGGGCTCCTCGGCGTACGGTGCGCGCAGCACCTCGAAGACCCGGTCCAGCCCGTCCTGACCGACCACATCACGCACGCCGACGAACTCCGCATTGTCCGCTGGCACACGTACCGTCAGGTCACCCTGGGCGACCTTCAGCACCAAGTAGGTCTTGTCCACGCCTTTGATCTGGCGAGTTTCGATGGCCTCGATCAGCGCGGCCCCGTGATGGGGATAGACCACGGTGTCGCCAACCTTGAACGTCATGTGACAGGTACCCCTTCCGTGGCTATCCAGGGTAACACGGATACGGCGTCTTCTGAATGGCGTTTTCGCAGGTCAGGGCATATCTCGGGGCTTGACAACAGCAACCGGAACGTGCTGCGAGGGCCTTGCGGAAGCGGGTATTCGCAGGTCGGAGGGGCTCTCCGGGCGGGGCGAAACGCGTACGTTACACACGTCGGGAGCCGACTCCAAGTGGCCGAACATCCCGTTTTGTCCGGTTCCAGGCGTGCGACTTCCGCTACTCCGTTCGGTGACGGGAGGTGGATGTGAGACGAATCCAGAATTGATCAACGGCTGCCGGCCGGGTGGCGCGTGATCAATTCCGGGGCGGTCGCGCATTCCTTCACCGGCGGTTTTTGCGCGCCGGATCGGAAGCCGACTCGCGGGGCCTTTGTGAGAGATCGCCGTCGCGTTATGTGAATGAAGGACGAGCGGCCCGCAATGTGACTGGAGAGTCAGTTGTGGCGTCCGGGGTACCCCCACCCGGAGGGAAGGCCCGTGCTTGGGGGAGGGTCGGGTGCCGTCGCTCCGGAACGGCTCGGTAACCTAAGGCCCGCTGACAGACACTTAGGGTGGCTTTATCAGGAAGCCGCCCGCGCGTTCAAGGAGTTGCCGCCGCCGTGAGCAGCAGCCTTCGACGCGGCGCCCTCGCCGCCTCCGCCATCGTCTTCTCGATCGCCTCGCTCGCCGCCTGCGGTGCCGGCAACGACGCCCAGACTCTGGAGATCAAGCCGGACAACGCGGCGACCAGCGTCGGCGACATCAAGATCCAGAACGCCACGATCATCACGCAGCCCGACCTGAAGTCGACGGGTCCGGCCGTGATCTCGGCGACCGTGTTCAACTCGGGCAGCACCAGCCAGACCCTCGAGTCGATCGCGATCCCGGGCTCCAACGAGACCGTGAAGCTGACCCCGGCCAAGGGGCAGAGCCTGACCGTCCCGGCCGGCGGCTCGCTGGTCCTCGGCGGCAAGGACAACGCCTCCGCGCTGCTCCCCAGCGGCCGTGAGGCCGTGCAGGACGGCAACGCCCAGAAGGTGACCTTCACCCTCAGCAAGACCGGCGAGGTCGGCCTGGAGGCCTTCGTGGTCCCGGCCACCAGCTACTTCGACAAGTGGGGCCCGAGCGAGATCCCGTCCGCCTCGGCGACCGCCGGCGCCCCGGGCGCGACCGCGTCCGGCAGCGGCAAGCCCGGCAAGGGCGGGAAGGCGACCCCGTCGTCCTCCGCCACCGGCACCGCCGTCACCCCGAGCGACTCGGCGTCCCAGTCGTCCGCCGGCAACTGAGCGGCCGTACACGTACGACGGAGGGCGGCACCCCGGCCGGGGTGCCGCCCTCCGTCGTACGGCCGTGCGCGCGGGCTCAGGAGCGCCGGCGCCTGCCCTCGGCCTACGGCTCGAACTTGTAGCCCAGGCCGCGGACCGTGACCAGGTAGCGCGGGGCACCCGGGTCCGGCTCGATCTTGGCCCGCAGGCGCTTGACGTGGACGTCGAGGGTCTTGGTGTCGCCCACGTAGTCGGCGCCCCAGACCCGGTCGATGAGCTGCATGCGGGTGAGGACGCGGCCCGCGTTGCGCAGCAGCATCTCCAGCAGGTCGAACTCCTTGAGGGGCAGGTCGACCTTGGAACCGGCGACCGTCACCACGTGCCGGTCGACGTCCATACGGACCGGGCCCGCCTCCAGGGCGGCCGGGGTGACCTCCTCCGGCTCGCCCCGGCGGCGCAGCACCGCGCGGATGCGGGCGACCAGCTCGCGGGAGGAGAAGGGCTTGGTGACGTAGTCGTCGGCTCCTATTTCGAGACCGACCACCTTGTCGATCTCGCTGTCCTTCGCGGTCACCATGATCACGGGGACGTTGGAGCGGCCGCGCAGCTGACGGCACACCTCGGTGCCGGGCAGACCCGGCAGCATCAGGTCGAGGAGGACGAGGTCGGCGCCGTTGCGCTCGAACTCGTCGAGTCCGTCGGGGCCCGTGGCCGCGACGGCGACCTCGAAGCCCTCCTTGCGGAGCATGTACGACAGGGCGTCGGAGAAGGACTCCTCGTCCTCGACGACGAGCACTCGGGTCACGGAAGGACCTCCGGGGCGGGAAGCGGTTCGTACGGGGATGACTCGGTGGTGCCGGCCTCGTCGTCGAGGTCGGGATGCTGCTGAGCACGGTCGCGGGCGGCACCCGCCTCCGGCAGCTTGAGGGTGAAGGTGGAGCCCTGGCCCTCGGCGCTCCAGACCGTGACCTCCCCGCCGTGCGAGGCGACCACGTGCTTGACGATCGCGAGACCCAGACCGGTGCCGCCGGTGGCCCGGGAGCGGGCCGGGTCCACGCGGTAGAAGCGCTCGAAGACGCGCTCCTTGTCCTTCTCGGAGATGCCGATGCCCTGGTCGGTGACCGCGAGCTCGATCATGTCGCCGCCGCGGGCGGTGACCCGGCGGGCCGCTATGCCGACGCGGGTGCGGGCCGGGGAGTAGTTCACGGCGTTCTCGACCAGGTTGCCGAGGGCCGCGGCCAGCTGGCCCCGGTTCCCCCAGACATGCAGGTCGGCCGTGCCCCCGGCGGCCATGGTGATCTGCTTGGTGCCCGCCTGGTGGCGGCAGCGGTCGATGGCCTCGGCGACCAGTTCGTCCACGCGGACGGGCTCGGCGTCCTCGAGGGGGTCGTCGTTCTGGACCCGCGACAGATCGATGAGCTCCTGGACCAGGTTGGTCAGCCGGGTCGCCTCGATCTGCATGCGGCCGGCGAAGCGCTGGACGGCCTCGGGGTCGTCGGAGGCGTCCATGACGGCCTCGGAGAGCAGGGAGAGGGCGCCGACCGGGGTCTTGAGCTCGTGGCTGACGTTCGCGACGAAGTCGCGTCGTACCGCCTCGATGCGGCGGGCCTCCGTCAGGTCCTCGACCAGCAGCAGGACCAGGCGGGAGCCGAGCGGGGCCACGCGGGCGGAGACGGCGAGGGCCTCGCCGCGGCCGGTGCCCCTGCGGGGCAGGTCCAGCTCGACCTGGCGTATCTCACCGTCCCGCCTGGTGTCCCGGGCCATCTGGAGCATGGGCTCCACGGCGAGCTTGCCGCCGCGGACCAGCCCGAGGGCGTAGGCGGCGGAGCTGGCTTTGACTACGGCGTCGGCCTCGTCGAGGACGACGGCCGAGGAGCGGAGCACGGACAGTACGGTGTCCACGCCGGGCGGGAGTACGGGATCGGTGTGCAAGGAAGTCCTGGTGGGTCGCTTCTGGTCGCGTTCGCTCCAGCGGAACGCCAGCACGGCGATGACACCGGTGAGCACCCCGGCGATCGCTGCCGCTGCGGCGACCGCCGCGTTCACGTCCATGCCTCAAGGTTAGGCATGCCGTACGACATGGCCACAGCCATGGGAGTGCGACCTCGAACACTCGTCGCCCAGAGTTCACCTTGGAGCCAGTACCGGTTCATTTGTGGTGGCAGAAACGGACGCGTCCGGGGCAGAACGTGGGAGCGTGGGGATCGTGGGGGTTCGCACCGCCGGTCTCAGCACGGGCGCGCGAGGTGCCACGGCCCCGGCACCCCGGAACACACGTACGAGAGGGAACCCTGATGCGGGACGCGTACCACGAGGAACTGGACTCGATCGGCGACGGACTGGTGGAGATGGCCCGGCTGGTCGGGTCGGCGATCGGGCGCGCCACGACCGCCATCCTCGACGCCGACCTCAAGCTCGCCGAGAGCGTCATCGAGGCGGACCAGAAGGTCGACGAACTCCACCACGACCTGGAGGCGCGGGCGATAGCCCTGCTCGCCCGCCAGCAGCCGGTGGCGACGGACCTCCGTATCGTCGTCACGTCGCTGCGCATGTCCGCCGACCTGGAGCGCTCCGGCGACCTCGCCCAGCACGTGGCGAAGCTGGCCCGGCTGCGCTTCCCCGCCCGGGCCGTGCCGCAGGACCTGCACGCCACCATCCTGGAGATGGGCCAGCTCGCGCAGCGCCTGATGGCCAAGGCCGCCGAGGTGATCATCACGAAGGACGTCGACCTCGCGCTCCAGCTGGAGCAGGACGACGACGAGATGGACCTCCTGCACCGCACCCTCTTCCAGCACCTGATCGACGACCGCTGGAAGCACGGCATCGAGACGGCCGTGGACGTCACCCTGCTCGGCCGCTACTACGAGCGGTACGCCGACCACGCCGTGGCCGTCGCCAAGCGCGTCGTCTACCTGGTCACGGGCGAGCACGCGGACGAGCTCCAGGCGGACATCCAGCCGGCGACGGGCGTCGAGGGCGCCTAGCCCTCCGGGAGCCGGGGCGAGTCTCCTCCCGTACGGGGCACGACGAGGGGCCGGCGCGAAACACGTTCGCACCGGCCCCTCGACGACGGTCGTACCGGTCGCTCGGGTCAGCCGCACTGGCACGGGTTGCCCGACTGGCACCCGCAGCCGCAACCCGAGCCGCAGCCGCACGCGCCGAACAGCGGCAGGCTCCTGATCTCGGCGGGCTGCTCGGTCTCGCGCTCCTGCGTGGGGTCCGGGTTCGTGCTGGGGGATTCGGCCATGGGTCCCTCCTAGACGCTGGGGCAGGGATGCCCTCGCTCATTCCATGCCCGCTCCCCTGGGCGCATCAACGGCGCACGGAGGCGCCCACGCCCCTCCCCTTCGAGCCCCCACCGCCGAACGCTCCGGCACCCGTGACCGCCCCGGTGGGCGACGAGGCCGGCGAAGGCACCGACGGCGCGGTCGGGCCGGCGGGTCAGGCCGACGGGTCAGGCCGGCGGCGACTGCGCACGCCGGTGCAGATCCTCCAGCGCGTTCTCCAGGCTGCTCCTGCGGTACCAGTCCAGCCACTCCCCCGCCTCCCGCGCGACTCCGTCCAGCGCGGCGAGTTCGCCCGGGGTGTGGGTGTGGCCCGGGAGGGTGTGGTGGGTGGACACCACACCCTGCGGACGGCCGGCGGCGCCCGGGATGGGCGTGCACTGCACGGAACGGCTGTGGACGGCGAGCACAGCGGCGCGTGAGGGCTCGTCGAAAACTGAGGTGGTCGCCACGTCGTCCACCACCACCCGCGCGCTCTTGCGGGCCGCCTGACCGCAGGCGGTGCTGGTGTCGTCGATCACCGCGAAGAAGCGCACGAACTCGGCGGAGTATCCGCAGTGCGACTCCATCCGCAGGGTGTGGTCGTCGACATCGAGCAACTGCACGTTGGCCATGTCGGTGTGCGTGATCCCGCAGACCGCGTCCCGCAGTGCGTCGAGGAACGCGGGCAGCGACAGCGGCCGGTCCCGTGGCCCGCTGACGAAGCGGACGGCGGGCGGGGCGGCGGGGCCGTCGCCGGGGAACCACTCCTCGCCGGGTCGCGGCGGTGGCGTGTGCGTGAGGGCGGCCGCGAGTTCGACGGTGGCCAGCCCGTGCTCCCGGGCGACGGACCGCAGCAGCGCGCGGGCACGGGTGGGGCCCCGCAGGCCGTAACGCTCCGTCAGCACGCCCTCGGCCCGGGCGTCCAGGGCCCTGCCGAGTACGGCGTGCCGCAGCCTCAGGGCGTCGGTGCGCAAATACCGGTCGGAGAGGTCGGGGTCGGTCACGACGGGTGCGGCGACCGCGGCGGCGATCACGGCGGCGAGTGCCGCGGCCACCGACGCGTACTGCTCCGGCGCCGCCCGGTCCGCGGCGGTGCGGGCGAGTACGGCGGCGGCCTGCGGCGGACACCCGGCGAGGCGCAGGGCGCGACCGTGCGCGGCGCCCGTCCGCGCGACAGCGCAGAGGACCTCGGCACCGGCGGACGACAGCAGACGCAGTCCGCTGAGGTCGACGACGAGCTGGGCGGGGCCCGTGGCGGCGAGCGCGGCGGCGAGTCCGTCACGGGAGGCGGCGTCCACGAAGCCGCTGAGCGCCAGGACCGTCAGCCGGCCACCGGCGAGTCCGGGGACGGCGAGGTCGGCCACGGTGTCACAGGTGAAGTGCTGCATGGCCGCTCTCCCCGCGTCGGGAGGCCACGTGATCCGGCGGGTCTCGGTGGGCCGGGCACAGCGTCCCGGCGCTTCTCAGCGTAGTCCCGGTGGGCGGGTTCGGAGCGGGCCGTCCGGCCCACCCCCCGGGCCGGGAGGACCCGGCCGGTGCCGTCACTTCTCGCGGGCGACGGCCAGGATGTCCGCGGCGGGGAGCGCGCGCCGGACCACGGAGTGCGCGGTGTCGACGAGGCGCCGGTGGTAGCGGTCGGCGTAGCCGCGCAGCGCGGCGCGCGCCTCGGCCATGGAGAGGTCACCGGACTCGGCGAGCATGCCGGTGGCCATGTCGACGGCCGCCTTCGCGGCGAGAGCGGCCTGGACGCGGTTGCTCACGTCGGAGGGCCGCAGCGGCTCCGCGCTCCAGTTGACCAGGGCGAAGGCCGTGACGTCGGCGAGCGCCTGGGCCACCTCCAGGTCGAGCCGGGGCAGCCCGCCGGGCCGGCGGAGCAGGAGGTTGACGGCGCCGACGGTCTGCCGGTGGACGCGCAGGGGCAGCCCGTGCACGGACCGGTAACCCTGCCGGACGGCGTACGGGGCGACCTGCGGCCATCGGTCGTGGCGGTCCTCCAGGTCCGGGACGTCGATGCGGCGGCCCTCGCGGAAGGCGTCCACGCACGGCCCCTCGTCGGCCTGGAGCTGGAAGAACTCCAGGAAGGCGGCCTGGTCCTCGGTGACCGCCAACGGTCGCAGGTCGCCCCGTGCGGAGACCACCATGACGCCGGCCGCGTCCGCGCCGGTGAGACCGACGCAGCTCCATGCGAGGCGCTCGACGAGCACCACCGGGTCGATGTCGTCGGCGAGGGAGTCGGCCAGTCCTACGAGCGCCTCCGCGAGCTGTTGTTCACGGCCCATCACCGTTCACCGTCCCTTCTCTCGTCCTCGCCGTCACGCCCGCTCCCACCGCCGTGCGGCCCGCCACCGCCGGTCTCCCGGCCTTCGTCACCGGCGTACGGTCCGCCGTCGCCGGCCGCGCGCCTCTCCTCACCGGGGTGCGGCTCACCGGCGTACCACCCGCCGTAACCGGTCTCCCGTCCATGCGCGCCGGCGCCGTCCCCGCTCGGGCCCGGGCCGTCCGGCTCCGGGCGGAAGCGGAGCTTGCGGGCGAGGACTTCGCGGGCCAGCTGGCTGACCGTACGTCCGTCGGCGAAGGCACGGGCCCGCAACCGGTCCAGCGCCTGCTCGGGGTCCACGTCGAGCTGCACCATCACCATGCCGACCGCCTGGTAGACCTCGGTGTGGTCGGCCTCGGAGGCCGCCACCCACGACGCTACCTCGTCCTCCGCCTCGCCCTCGGCCTCGGCGTGCGTCGCGGCCTGCAGGCTCATCAGCGCGTAGGTGACCGCGTCCCGCACCCACAGCGCGGTCCGCAGATCCTGCTCCACCAGTCCGCCCGCGCGGTCGCTGTACAGGTCGAGTGTGCCGACCGCGGCGCCGCTGACGCCGAGCGGCAGGGAGAACACGGCGCGGACACCGAGGCCCACTGCCTCGTGCGCGAAGATCGGCCAGCGGCGGGCGTCGGGGCCCTGGGTGAGGTCGGCCGCGACGACCGGGGCGCCCTGTTCGAGGGCGGTCTGGCAGGGGCCGTCGCCCACGGTGTACTGGAGCTCGGCCAGGCGGGCGGCCACCCGGTCACTGGCACACCAGGTGATGCGTACGCCCTTGCCGCCGGAGATCGACACCGACGAACCGGTGATCGGCAACAGCCGGACGCACGCCTGGCACAGGGCGCCCGGCACCCGCCCGGCGTCGTCGGCGCCGCGGGCGGCGGCGCCCAGCGTCTCGCTGACCCGGAGCCAGGCCTCCGTCTCGGGCGGCAGACCACCCCCGGCCGAGAAGGGCTCCTCGGGCGGCACGGTCATCACCCCCGTCGCGGCTCACGATCAGCAGACATGATCCACCAGTATCCCGTCGGGCCCACCGGTTCCGGGGCCGTCCCCACACCGAGTTCCCAGCCCACGGAAATTAACAGTGCGGTTCCGCCGTCGTACACGGTCGACGCGGCCCATAGGATCTGCTCGCTTCCGGCTCCGGGGAAAGGCGGGCACATCGTGCGTGGTGCGGGACGAACCGCGGGGCGGACCTGCCGGGTGCCGGCACTCGCCGTGTCGCTGGCCCTGCTGGCCGGCTGCGGCGACGGCCGGGGCGATCCGCCCGCGCGTCCGAAGGCCGGGCAGGAGATCGAGAGCTGCGTGACCAGGTCCGGGATCCTGGTGGCCGACCTGGACGGGGACGGCACGGCCGACCGCGTCTCCTCCTCCTATACGGGCGCCGACCTGACCATCACCTTCGGCGCCGGGGGCGGGCGGGGCACCGAGGCAGGGCCCCGGGACCTGGTCGGGGACCGCGGCGAGGGCGCGGAGGACGTGGTGGCGGTCGTGGCCGACTTCGACCAGGACGGCTGGAACGACCTCTTCGTCGCCGCCACGGGCGCCTTCAGCGGCGACAGCCCGATCGAGCCCTCCGTCTCGGAGCTGCGGCTCGGACCGTTCTCGGCACGCGGGAGGGGGCAGAGCGATCACCACGTCGACCTGACCGAGCCGCGCGCGGCCGCCGTAGCCGACTACGACCACGACCGCTACCCGGACCTCGCGGCCTACGGCCACGCGGGCGACGGCGTCTACGCGACGACGGCCCGCCTGGGCAGCGCGCAGGGCCTCGACCGGAAGTCGGACGACACCACCAGGAAGTACCTGAAGGAAGCCGACCAGACCGACCAGCAAACCCCCGCCTTCATGCCCAAGGCCGACCTGAAAACCTTCTACCCGACCTGCACGGGGAGCACGGGCAGCACGGACGAGGGGTGACACGGGCGACCATGACCGTGACGGCCTGCCCCGACTGGCCGTCCCGCGATTTTCGATAGGACGACAGCGTTCTCCGGCGGCCTTTCATCCGTTTTCCGCCCACGCAGCGCCGTACAGCCATAGTCTCCATGTATGCGAATCCACGTAATCAGCGACATTCACGGCAACATGTCGGCTCTTGGACGGGCTGGGGACGGGGCAGACCTGGTGATCGCTCTGGGCGATTTCCTGGACTACGTCGACTATTATGACTCGTCCGGCGGAGTGTTAGGCGAAGTCTTCGGTCCCGACCAAGTCGCGAAGTTCATCGCCCTGCGCACAGCGGGAGCCTTCGATGAAATGCACGAGTACGACCGCGAACTGTGGTCCGAAATTGCGGATCCGGTAGGCACCATCACCGAGATTGTGGCCAGCCGTTACGAACAAGTCATCCGCCTGCTGGGTGACAGAGCAATGGTCACGCTGGGAAATGTGGACATGCAGGAGATCTGGGCCGCCGTTGCTCCCGAGCCTCTGCGATGCCTGGACGGCGAGACCGTGATGATCGACGGCCGGAAATTCGGTTTCGTTGCCGGCGGCTCGAACAAGGAAGTCCCGACGCACTCTCCCTGGCGGCCTTTCGTGAGGACCCCGACAGCTTATCGGGATGCGGTAGAACTCGTAGGTCCCGTTGATGTCCTGTGCAGCCACGTGCCCCCCAAGATCGACGCACTCCGATTTGACACGGTCCCGAAGCGCTTCGAGATGTACGGTCCTGGACTGCTCGAATCAATAGAGCTGCACAAGCCGGCAATGTCGCTCTTCGGGCACATCCACCAACCCGAATCAGGCCGACTGTGGTACGGGCGCACCCGGTGCATCAACGTGGGTCACTTCCAGCGCACCGAGGCCCCCTACGTATTGGACACCAACACTCTTCCATCCCCGACCGACTGACCGAGAGCGAACGGACCGTCATTTCCAGGCGTACGCCCAGACCGATATCGCATACTTCTCGACATTGTCCAGGTCGAACACCCCGTCCTCGATCGCCTGCCGCACGGACACCATCATCCCTTTCATCAGGTACGTCACCGATGGAGCGTTGCCCCAGGAGTGCGTTTCAACCTCGGCGAATTCATGAAGGAGGACCCGAAGGCCATCTTTGGTGAAGCGCCAATAGTCATTCGGGACCTTGTGCTCGGCAATCATGAAGGGGGAGCTTGTGATGAAGCAGCCACCCTTCTTGAGAATTCTGTGTACTTCGTCGACCGCCTCCCAGGGACGCTCGACGTGTTCAAGGATCTCGTCAAGTATGACGAAATCGAAGGATTCGGCTGCGTATCGGCTCAAGTCGTGCAGGTCGACGCCGGGGGCGTTAGGAGCGACCTCGTATCCGGGCTCATCACAGAGGTCGCGGATGAATCCGTTGCTTCCTCCGAACTCAATCAGCTTGAGCCCTTCACCGCGCCTGCCCCGAATGTGTTCCCTGATGAATCGCGCATGGCTCAAGTACATTGCCGAGCGCGAGTACTGCTGATCGTAGAATGCCGACGGCATTTCCTCCACGCCACCGCCTGGATGCTCGGTCATCCGTTACCCTCACACGTCCATTCCGGAAGGTCGAACATTTCCACTCCTGTAATTTCGAAGCCGATCGAAGAATCGGGATCCGTGATCATGCAGAGCACGACGACGTTGGGTATGCGTGAATCAAGTCGAAGAAATCTCTCTCGGACCGACAGTTGGATGTGAAAGTTACTGACGATCACGCATTCACCCTGAGAAAGTTTGATCGCGTCGAACAACTCGGCGTCATAGGTGCGAACCTCCGGACGTCCGGATACGCGGAGTTCACCACCGTGCCTACCTTTGATCCACTCTCTTCTGAACTGATGGAAGGCTCTTATCTTCGCTGCCTCCCGCAAATCGAAATTCTTATCGGCCGGCACCCTGATGATGGCCTTGATGACCGCCACCTTGTCTTCCCGAAAGGTCCGAGTTTTGTTGTCCCAGACGGAGCATGCCACCCAGTCGATTGCGCTCTCCTTGGGATCGCGCAAACCATCGATGAAGAAATAGGCGCCCTTACCCAGCCAGTCATCCGGGTTGACACTCGGCCACAGTCCCGAAGCCAGGATGGATTCTACACGACTGGGAACCGTCCCGTGATATGCGACATACTCGATTAGCAAACCTACGACGCTCCCAAAATATGCACCAACGCCGCGGGAGTATCCACTTCGACCCCTTCGACCGCGGGGTAGCTCCTGTCGTCCGACCAACCTGCACCAAGGAAGCGCACTCCGGCTGCGCCGGCAGCCTGGTGATCGCACAGCGAGTTGCCGATGAAGACAGCGCCCTCCGGCCTGCAGTTCGCTAGCCGCATGGCCAAGCTCAGGGATTCCGGGTCCGGTTTCAAGTGATTGACATCGTCGTAGGTCACGATGGGATCGAACGCGATGTACGGGAAGAGATTCTTGAGCAACTGCTCCGCATACCAGCGGGCCGAATTCGTTACAATCCCCAGAGTCATGCACTGCTCGAGCGACGTGAGTGCGTCACCCATGCCGCTGTATGCCGACAGATGCTCGACGCGGAAAACTTCCTCCAGATCGAGCGCGACTTTATTGTGTCGATGCTTGGACAATATACCGGTGGACGCGAGCGTATCGTCCAGATCGAACAGCGCGATTACGGGCAGTTCCGGTTCAAGAAAGCGCACCGATCATCCCCCTTAGTCGGCCGGAGACAAGTCCCCATTCTTGTTGGCGGCCGCCAATGCAGGGAAAGTACCAGAGGCGCAACTGATCATTTAGCGTTTCAGGCAACCTCGTCGCGCACGATCTTGATGCGCATTACGGTCGGGCGTAACCCATGTGGAACGTAGACATTCGTGTGGTGGGAGTGCTCGGCCTGACGGCGCTTGGGCTCCGACGCGCTGTCGGGACGCCTCAGTCGGTGGCTCGACGCCCGTCTTGTCTTGGCGCTTGTCGGCTCGCGGGTTTCGTTCCTACGGCAGGCGCCGAAGCGTCCGTGGGGGACGGGTCGCGTCAGCGACTCCCCACCCGACCGCAATTCACCCGAATGGCCCACCATGAAGTGCCACCCACATGGGTGAAGATCAAACTGTCTAGTGCCCCCACCGAGGCAATCCGTGAAAGGGGAACCACATGGTCATGCGACGAATGCTCGCCGCCGTCTTCGCCACGGCGGCCCTCGCCGGACTCGGCCTCACCGGCGCCGCCACCGCAACCGCAGCCACCGCACAGGGTGCTCCGTCCTACGTCACCCCTTCTCAGTGCAGAGACGGCGGCGGAACGCCCGCGATCAACGAGATGGGCAACTACTGCAAGGGCGGAACACACAACGGGGAGCAGGTCGACTGAACCACACGAGGCGCCCCGCAGCCACGCGCCGCGGGGCGCTCCCGCGCGAGCAGCCGGAAGCGGGCCCCGAGGACTCATGAAAATGCCCCCGATCCGCGCCGAGGGCGCAGAACGGGGGCATGATCACGAAAGCTACTTCTTCTTGCCCTGGTTCTTGACCGCCTCGATCGCTGCCGCGGCCGCCTCCGGGTCGAGGTACTTGCCGCCCGGGGTGACCGGGCGGAAGTCGGCGTCGAGGTCGTAGGCGAGGGGGATGCCCGTCGGGATGTTCAGGCCCGCGATGTCGGCGTCGGAGATGCCGTCGAGGTGCTTGACCAGTGCGCGCAGGCTGTTGCCGTGGGCCGCGACCAGGACCGTGCGGCCGGTCAGCAGGTCGGGGACGATCGAGTCGTACCAGTACGGGAGCATCCGGATGACGACGTCCTTGAGGCACTCCGTCCGCGGGCGCAGCTCCGGCGGGAGCGTGGCGTAGCGCGCGTCGTCGAACTGGGAGAACTCCGAGTCGTCCGGCAGCGGCGGGGGCGGGGTGTCGTACGAGCGGCGCCAGAGCATGAACTGCTCCTCGCCGAACTCGGCCAGCGTCGCCGCCTTGTCCTTGCCCTGGAGGGCGCCGTAGTGGCGCTCGTTCAGGCGCCAGCTGCGGTGGACCGGGATCCAGTGGCGGTCGGCGGCCTCCAGCGCGAGCTGGGCGGTGCGGATCGCGCGCTTCTGGAGGGACGTGTGGACCACGTCGGGGAGCAGGCCGGCGTCCTTGAGCAGCTCACCGCCGCGGACCGCCTCCTTCTCGCCCTTCTCGTTCAGGTTGACGTCCACCCAGCCGGTGAACAGGTTCTTCGCGTTCCACTCGCTCTCGCCGTGGCGGAGGAGGATCAGCTTGTACGGTGCGTCGGCCATGCCGTCGAGCCTACCCAAGGTGTTTCGGGGCCGTGTTTCGCCGTCACTCCGTGGACACCGGGCACGGCGAGGAGGCACGGCGAGGACTGTGGCGCCCCTCACTTTCCAACGGCCGGGTTAACTCTCGTACAACCTTTCGCCACAACCATCTGTCTGCATATCGCCAGGTTGGTTGAGGGGTTCAGGAAGAGGAGCACAGAGCGTGACCGTGCGTTCTTTTGCCCGCCGCATGCGGCCGAGGGTAGAGCGGAAGGCCGCCGAGCGGGTCTGGCAGCTGCGCACCATGCGCCGCCGTCGCCGGGCCGCGGTCACGGATCCGGTGCTGCGCCCGGTGCGGGTACGCGGCCAGGAGCTGTACGGGCGGGTGGTGGACCGGTTCAGCGCCGCGGAGGCCGCCGCCGCCAACCTCGACCTGGTCGTGGCCGCGCTGGAGCAGGAGGGCGTGCCGTACTTCCTCGTCGCCTCCCGCACCCGCCACGTCCTCGGCGTGAACGTCGTCGACCGGGAGCGCTTCCTCGACGCCCTGGAGGCGCAGAACGCGGGGAAGGCGGTGTTCATCGGCAGGCCGCTGCCCGGCGGACAGCTCAAGCACCCGGCGATGTTCCTGGACGGCGTGCTGCCGGCCCCGCTGCGCACCGCCCCCGTGCTGCGGATCGGCGAGAACCACCTCGGGCCGGCGGGCCAGCTGCTCGCCGGGCCGGAGCTCGCCTGCGACGTGGAGTTCTGGGAGGACGGCGGGCAGCTGCTGGAGTCCGCCGACGGCCCGCGGCGCCTGGCCAAGGTGCAGCCGCAGGCGTCCGCCGACGTCTTCGCCGAGTCCCTGATCGCCCCGCGCAACAACGGCGTCACGGACGTGCTGCCCGCGGCCGAGCAGAAGCCGGTGACCGTGCGGGTGGGCGAGCGGGAGCTGCCGGCCTTCGCCCCGCTCACCCTGCCGACGGTGAACCAGGTGACGTTCCCCGTGGACGTCGTCTACACCTGGGTCGACGGCGAGGAGCCCGCGATGCGCGCCAAGCGGGCCGGGTACCAGGAGCGCGGCACGGCGGAGATCCTGGACAAGGAGACCAACGCCTCCCGCTACACCAGCCACGACGAGCTGAAGTACTCCCTGCGCTCGCTGGCCATGTACGCCGACTTCGTCCGGCACATCTACATCGTGACCGACGGCCAGAAGCCGCACTGGCTCGACGACACCGCCCCCGGGATCACGGTCGTCGACCACCGCGACATCTTCCCGGCGGACGTGCTGCCGGTGTTCAACTCGCACGCGATCGAGACCCGGCTGCACCACATCCCGGGCCTGTCGGACCACTACCTGTACTTCAACGACGACGTGTTCGTCGGCCGCCGCATCACCCCGGAGCACTTCTTCCACGGCAGCGGCCTGATGAAGATCCCGGTGTCCCCGCTGAAGATCGGCGTCGGCAAGCCGCACGCCGAGGAGACGGCCACCAACTCCGCCAGCAAGAACGTACGGCGGCTGCTGCTGGAGAAGTTCGGGCGGATGACGACGAACAACTTCATGCACACCCCGCTGCCGCAGCAGCGCGAGACGCTGCGGACGCTGGAGGAGCTGTTCGCCGAGGAGATCGGCCGGACCACGGCGTCCCGGTTCCGCTCGCCGTCGGACATCGCCATGACGGCCCCGCTGCTGTACCAGTACGCGCTGATGACCGGCAGCGGTGTGGCGGGCAGGTTCAGCTTCCGCTACGTCAACATCAGCCGCCCGGACGCCGAGCGGCGCCTGACCGACCTGCGCCGCAACCGCCGTTTCGACTTCTTCTGCCTCAACGACGTCGACGTGCCGCCGGAGGAGCGGGAGCAGGTCAGCTTCCGGATGCACGACTTCCTGGAGGACTACTTCCCGTTCCCGAGCCCCTACGAGAAGCCCGCGCCGTCCGCGAACCCCGCCGAGAAGCAGAGCTGACGGGGCCGCGGCCATGGACCTCCGTCACCGCTTCGCGCCGGCCCCGGGCATGCGGGCCGTCCGGGACCTGGTGGTGCGCCTGCGGCTCTGGCTGTCGGCCCGGCTGTGGGCCCTGCGGGCCGCCCCCGCCCGGCGGCGCCTGAGAGCCGCCGTCCCCGGGGTGCGCCGGATCTCCGCCGGGCCGCTGCGGCTGTACGGCCGTACGGTCGCCTGGTACACGGCGGCGGGCGCGGGCGCCGCGGACCTGGAGCTGATGTGCACCCTGCTGCAGACAGCGGGCGTGCCGTACTTCCTGGTCCCCGCCGAGCAGGGGTCCGCCGCGCCGCGGCAGGTGATCGGTGTCGAGGCGACGTACCGCGAGGTGGTGCTCGCCCGGGCCGCGCAGCGGTTCGCCCGCACCGCCCGGTACGTCGGCGCGGTGGGCGCGGACGGCGCGGTGACCCACGCGGCGCTGTGGGCCGACGGCAGGCTGCCGCGGGCGCTGCGGCGGGCCGACGTGCTGCGCACCGGCGTGGTGCGCCTCGGCCCGTCGGGGCAGGTGCTCGGCGGTCTGGAGGCGGGCTGCGACATCGAGTTCTGGCACCGCGGCCGGGACCTCGGCACCGCGGGCCCGGACCCCTCCTGGCTGACCGTGCCCGGCACCCGGCTGCCGGACGTCTTCGCCGGCGCGCTCGTCGCCCCGCGCGGCAACCCGGTGGCGGAGGTGCTCCCGGTGTCGGCACGGCAGCCGGCGACGGCGGCGGGCAGCGGCCGGAAGGTGCCGACGTTCGCCCCGTTCGCCGCGGTGGGCATCGACGAGGTGCTGTTCCCCGTCGACGCCGTGTACACCTGGGTCGACGGGGACGATCCGGCGCTGGCCGAGAAGCGCCGCGCCCACCAGGAGCGTTCGGCGGGCGCCATCGCCCCGCGCGAGACCGGCGCCTCCCGCTACACCAGTCATGACGAACTGCGGTACGCGCTGCGGTCGCTGGAGATGTACGCCGGGTTCGTGCGGCACGTCTACCTGGTGACCGACTCGCAGGTCCCGTCCTGGCTGGACCCGGAGGCGGAGGGTCTGACCGTGGTGGACCACCGGGACATCCTCCCGGCCGACGCGCTGCCCGTGTTCAACTCGCACGCGATAGAGAGCCGGCTGCACCACATCCCGGGGCTGTCGGAGCACTACCTCTACTTCAACGACGACGTGTTCATCAACCGCCCGGTGCGGGCCGAGCACTTCTTCCACGGCAACGGCATCGCCCGGATCCCGCTGTCCCCGCTGAAGCTCGGCGTCGGGGACCCGCACCCGCTGGAGCCGGCGCCGAACTCCGCGGGCAAGAACACCCGCGAGGTGATCCGGCGCTTCCACGGCCGGCAGATCACCCACAAGTCGCTGCACACCCCGCACCCCCAACTGCTGTCGGTGATGCGGGAGATGGAGCGACTGGAGATCGACGAGCTGGAGCGGACGTCGTACTCGCGCTTCCGCTCGACCTCGGACGTCGCCCCCGCCTCCACGCTCCACCACCACTGGGCGATCGCGACGGGCCGGGCCGTTCCGGCGGACTACCTCTTCCGCTACGTGCAGCTGGGCACCCCGGACATGCGGCGGCGGCTGGCGCGCCTCGCGGCCGGTGAGGACGTCGACTTCTTCTGCCTCAACGACGTGGACACCGCCCCGGCGGACCGGGCCGCGGCGCAGGCCGCCCTGCGCGCCTTCCTGGAGCGCAAGTTCCCCTTCCCCAGCCGCTTCGAGCGGGTGCCCGGTGCCGCCTCGCACCTGATCGCCGCGCACACGGGCCGGCACGCCCCGGCCGGCCGGGGGCTGCCGCGGCGCGCCGTACGGCCGCGGCGGCAGGCGGCGCTGGAGGACGCCCGGCGCGTCGATTGACGCTTCCCGCTAATCGAGTGGTGCTCCGGTGACCTTCGTCGGTAACTTGTGCCTGCCGCCGGAGCCACTTACCACCCCTGGGGGGAAACGATGTCGCCAGCCACCCTGAGACGCGCCGCCCGGGAGACCGTCTCCGGGCTGCCCCGCGAGTTCTGGTGGCTGTGGACCAGCACCCTCGTCAACCGGCTCGGCGCGTTCGTGGCCACGTTCATGGCCCTCTACCTCACCCTCGACCGCGGGTACTCGGCGTCGTACGCCGGTCTCGTGGCCTCGCTGCACGGTCTCGGCGGTGTCGTCTCGGCGCTCGGCGGCGGGGTCATGGCGGACCGGCTGGGCCGGCGGCCGACCCTCCTCGTCGCGCAGACCGCCACGGCCGCCTCGGTCGCGCTGCTCGGGTTCATGACCGACCCGGCCGCCATCGCCGGGGTCGCCTTCCTCGTCGGCATGGCCTCCAACGCCTCCCGGCCGGCGGTGCAGGCGATGATGGCCGACATCGTCCGCCCGGAGGACCGCGTCCGCGCCTTCTCCCTGAACTACTGGGCCATCAACCTCGGGTTCGCCGTCTCCTCCGCGGCCGCCGGGTTCATCGCCGAGTTCAGCTACCTCGCCGGGTTCCTGATCGAGGCGGGCATGACCCTGGCCTGCGCGCTCGTCGTCTTCCTCAAGGTGCCCGAGTCCCGGCCGGCCGCCGGGGGCGCCAAGGAGGCGCAGGACGGCGTCCGGCTCGGCACGGTGCTGCGGGACGGGCGGTACATGGCCGTCGTCGGCCTCTCCTTCCTCGTCGCCCTGGTCTTCCAGCAGGGCTCGGTGGGCCTGCCGGTGGCCATGGGCCGGGCCGGTTTCTCGGCCGCCGACTACGGCCTCGCCATCGCCGTCAACGGCGTCCTGATCGTCGCCCTGCAGATCCCGGTCACCCGGCTCATCGAACACCGCGACCCGCGCACCCTGCTGATCGTCTCCTCGGTCCTGGCCGGCTACGGCTTCGGGCTGACCGCCTTCGCCGGGTCGGTCGGCGTCTTCATGCTCACGGTGTGCGTGTGGACCCTCGCCGAGATCGTCAACGCCCCGACCCAGACCGGACTGGTCGTCCGCCTGTCCCCGGTGCACGGTCGCGGCCGCTACCAGGGCATGTACACCCTGTCCTGGTCCGTGGCCGCGCTGATCGCGCCGCTGATGTCCGGCGCGGTCATCGACCGGTTCGGCGCCGAGTGGCTGTGGGCGATGTGCGCGGCGGTGGGCACGGCGGCCGGCGTCGGGTACGGGATGCTCATGCGCCGCCTGCCCCCGGAACGGCCGGTGCCGGCCGCGGTCCCGGCGGACACGGTGGCCGAGGCCCCCGCCGTGTGACGTGCCTCACGGCCGGGCCTGTCACATCCCGGTGGGCCGCCGCGTCAGAGAGGTGCAAGCAGCGGCAACCACACGGGAGCAGACCATGGACGCTCGACTGAACCTTCTCACCGACCCGCTGGCCGGCAAGGTCTTCAAGCACTTCAACGCGGCGGGCCGGGCGGTCGCCGACTCGTCCCTGCCGGCGGCCGTGCAGGAGCTGGTGAAGATCCGCGCCAGCCAGATCAACGGGTGCGCGTTCTGCACCGACATGCACACCAAGGACGCCACCGCGGCCGGGGAGACGGCCACGCGCCTCCACCTGGTCGCCGCCTGGCGGGAGGCCACGGTGTTCACCGAGGCCGAGCGGGCCGCACTGGAGCTGACCGAGCAGGGCACCCGGATCGCCGACGCGGCGGGCGGGGTCACCGACGAGGCCTGGGCGAACGCCGCCCTGCACTACGACGAGGAGCAGCTGGCCGCCCTGGTGGCCCTCATCGCCGTGATCAACGCCTACAACCGGGCGAACGTCATCGTCCGGCAGCCCGCCGGCGACTACGTGCCGGGCATGTTCGGCTGAGCGGCACCGGGTGGGCCGAGGGGGGCGTCAGGGATGCATCCGCGCCCCCTTCAGCACCTTGTCCACCCCGTTGCGCGGGCCGTACACGGCGAGCCCCACCAGGTCCAGATCTGCCGTGGTGACGGCGCGGACCGCCGCGCGGTTGTCGCGGTCGTTGCCCGTGGCGAACAGGTCGGCGGTGAAGACGGCGCGGGGCAGCGCGCGGCTCAGGGCCCGCTCGTGCGCCGCCTTCAGGGTCTCCTTGGTGCCCTCGAAGACCAGCACCGGCTGCCGGAACATCGGCAGGTAGGCCACCGCGTCCGCGTCCTCGTACGGCTCCCCGACCACCTCGGGGATCGTCGCGGCCAGGCCGCTGACCAGGAACGCGGTCACGTTCAGGCGCTGCCAGGGCTCCAGGTCCTCGCGCAGCAGCACGGCGATCTTCGTGTCGAAACGGATGGGTTCAGTGCTCATGGAATGAGACTGCCGACCGCCGTACGCCCCGGTCTTGTACCTTCTTTGCATGGCCGCCCGGCAGGAAGTCACCGCGTGGCGCCCCCGTGTACCGGGTGTCACGGAGGTCTTCCACGCCCACTTCACCGAGTACGCCTATCCGATGCACGTCCACGACGCCTGGACGCTGCTCATCGTCGACGACGGCGCCGTCCGCTACGACCTCGACCGGCACGAGCACGGCACCCCGCTCGACACCGTGACGCTGCTGCCGCCGCACGTGCCGCACAACGGCGCCCCCGCCACCCCGGACGGCTTCCGCAAGCGCGTGGTGTACCTGGACAGCAGCCGGCTGGGCGAGGAACTGATCGGTGCGGCGGTGGACGGGCCCGACCTGCGGGATCCGGTACTGCGGCGGCGGGTGGGCCAGTTGCACGCCGCGCTCGCCCGCCCCGGCGACGAGCTGGAGGCGGAGAGCCGGCTGACCCTCGTCGGGGAGCGGCTGCGGGACCATCTGCGGCGCCGGGCGGAGCGGCCGTCCGCGCACCCGGACCCGGTCCTGGCCCGTGGGCTGCGGGAGCTGCTCGACGCACGCGTCGTCGAGGGCGTCGCGCTGGCGGAGGCGGCGCTGCTGCTGCACGCCCATCCCGCGCATCTGGTACGGGCGTTCAGCGCCGCGTACGGGATCGCCCCGCACCGGTACCTGATGTCCCGCCGGGTCGGCCGGGCCCGGCGGCTGCTGCTGGACGGGCTGCCGCCGGGCGAGGTGGCGCCGGCGGCCGGCTTCTACGACCAGGCCCACCTCACCCGGCACTTCAAGAAGCTGGTCGGGGTGACGCCGGGGCGCTACCGAAGCGTGCGCTGAGCCTCGTACAGGTTGCGCGGGCGCACGGCGTCCGTGGTGCCGTACAGCTCCAGGCGGGAGTTCAGATCGCCGGTGAAGTCGGGGACGTCTCTCTGGTCGAACTCGGTGACCTCGTTGATGCCCACCGTCGCCGAGTACGGTGCCAGGCCGTCGATCCTCATCAGGCCCGCGCGGCCGTTGGTGACCCGGATGTTCCAGTGCGCGAAGCGGGCGCCGAAGAGCGGTCCGGCACTGGCGTCCCCGCCGTGGCGGCCGTCGTTGTCCACGGTGATGTCGGTGCGGACGTTCGCGAAGGGCAGTCCGCGGTGGCTGTCGAAGGTGCCCATCCGCATGTCGCCGCGCGACCAGACGTTGTGGGAGGACAGGCCCTCCACGTTGATGCCGTGCAGCTGGGTGTTGGCGGGCGCGGGGACGGTGCGCTCCTCGACGGTGAAGTCCTCGACCAGGTTGTCGTGGGAGCCCTCGCGGCAGAAGTAGGGGTGGTGCGAGCCGCGTCCGGCGACCCGGGTGCGGCGCAGGGTGCAGGCGGAGGCGGCGACCAGGCCGAACCCGTTGTCGACGTCGCGCACGGTGACGTCGTCCACCCAGCAGTCGTAGGCGCACTGCAGGACGACACCGTTGTGGCCCTTGTCGAGGAGGTGCGGGGACTGCGGGGTCTCGACCGCCCGGAGGGTCAGGCCCTCGACGCCGGAGCCGGTCAGCTCGGTCACGTGGGTGGTCAGCCGGGGGTCCCACTCCGGGCGCACGTCGAGCGGGAGCGGGCGTTCGAGGGTGACGCGGCGGCCGTGGACGCGGGTGACGCGGACGGGCCACTCGTAGGGGACGTAGGAGGTCAGTTTCGTCTTGTCGTCCCAGGAGTAGGCGGCCGGGCCGGGGCCGCCGCCCGCCATGTGCTGGAGCAGGGTGTGGGCGGGGTCGTCGGCCAGGCGGAGCAGGACGAGCCGGCCGGGGCGCAGCGGGGCCGGGTCGGCGACCGTGATCGTCCACTCGCCCCGCCGGGCCGGTTCGACGGCGGTGAGGGTCGTCCACTCGTCCCGCCGGTTGCCGGTCCAGCCCTCGAAGGGCCAGGCGCGGGACCTGATGGCGGCGACCAGGGAGTCCCAACGGGCGCTCGGGGCGAGCCAGATGAGGCCTCCCGCCCAGGACCAGGAGGACTTGTCGCCGCCGTAGCGTGAGCCGTAGGCGCCGATCAGTTCGGTGAGGTTCTTCGTGGCGTACAGGGTCGTACGGCCGCTGCCGGCGCCGCGCAGGACGACGTTCGAGGCGCCGACGCGGATGACGTCGTCGATGCGGAAGGTGCCGGGCGGGATGGTGACCGTGCCCCCGCCGGCCCTTCCGGCGGCGGCGAGGGCACGGTTGATCGCGGGGGCGCACTCGGTGCTGCCGTCGGCGACGGCGCCGAAGTCGGTGACGTCCGCGACGACACGGGGGCGGGGGAAGCGGCGGGTCCCGGCGCGGTACCCGGCCCGGCCCACGTACGGGATCTGCGGGTGGGTGAACGGGGTGCGCCGGAACTCCTCCCAGATCGAGGCCACTTCGGCCGCCCGGGCGGTGCCGGTAGCGGCTCCGAGGGTCACCGCCGTCGCGCCCGCGAGGAGAGTCCGTCTGGTGAGGTGCGCGTTGCTCATGTCCACCCGCCCCTTCATATTCATCGATGTGAACGATGTTCAGGAATGCGTCGGCGGTGAGCATGCCACCGGACCCGCCGGGCGGGATAGGGGGCGTACGGAAGAAAGGCGCGGAAGGGGAAGGACCGTCAGTCGGTCGAGCGCTCGATCAGATGCTTGAACGCGTCCAGGTTCCGGGTCGATTCGCCGCGGGAGACGCGCCAGGCGTACTCCTTGCGGATGGAGGAGGCGAAGCCCATCTCCAGAAGGGTGTTGAAGGCGCCGTCGGCCGCCTCCAGGATCTGGCCGAGGAGGCGGTCGATCTCCTCCGGGGTGACCGAGGCGAGCGGCAGGCGGGCGGTGACGTAGACGTCGCCGAGCCGGTCGACGGCGTAACTCACGCCGTACAGCTTGAGGTTGCGCTCCAGGAGCCAGCGGTGGACGCCGGCCTCGTTCTCGTCGGGGTGGCGGACGACGAAGGCGTTGAGGGAGAGGGAGTGCCTGCCGACGAGGAAGGAGACCGTGGTGGAGAGCTTGCGCGTGCCGGGCAGTCTGACCACGTAGGTGCCGGGCTCGGGGCTCTCCCACTCCAGTTCGGCGTCCTTCCAGAACGCCTCCAGGACCTGTCCGGTCTTCTCGACATCACCCATGGTGGGAGCGTACGCGACGGCGGTGGGACTGGGTCGCGGCCGTGTAGACGTCGGCGGTGGCGGCGGCCGCCGTGTCCCAGCCGAAGGACTCGGCGTGCCGGGCGGCGGCCTCGCCCATGGTGGTGCAGAGCGTGGGGTGGTCGGCGAAACGGCGCAGCACGCGGGCGTATTCGGCCGGGTCGTGGCCGCCCACGAGGAAGCCGGTGCCGCCGTCGCGCACGGCCACCGGCAGACCGCCGACCGCCGCCGCGAGGACCGGGGTGCCGGCCGCCTGCGCCTCTATGGCCACCAGGCCGAAGGACTCGCTGTAGGAGGGCATGACGAGCAGCGACGCCGCCCGGAACCAGTCGGCGAGCTGCTCCTGGCCGACCGGCGGATGGAACCGTACGACGTCCGCGATGCCGAGCCGCGCGGCGAGCTTCTGGAGCCCCTCCGGCTTCGCGAGCCCGCTGCCGCTGGGGCCGCCGACGACCGGGACGACGATGCGGGAGCGCAGCTCCGGACGCTCGTCGAGCAGGACGGCCACCGCCCGCAGCAGGACGTCCGGCGCCTTCAGGGGCTGGATGCGGCCCGCGAACAGCGGGATCAGCGCGTCCTGCGGGAGGCCGAGGCGGGCGCGGGCCGCGGCGCGGCCGTCGGCGGGGCGGAAGCGGTCGAGGTTCACCCCGGGGTGGACGACGGCGACCGCCGCGGGGTCGGCCGCGTAGTGCCGGACCAGTTCGCCGGCCTCCTCCGTCGTGTTGGCGATGAGCCGGTCGGAGGCGGCCACGATCTGCGTCTCGCCGATGACCCGGGCGGCGGGCTCGGGGGTGTCGCCGTCGGCCAGGTTGGCGTTCTTGACCTTGGCCATGGTGTGCATGGCGTGCACCAGGGGGACGCCCCAGCGCTGTGCGGCGAGCCAGCCGACGTGGCCGGAGAGCCAGTAGTGGGAGTGCACGAGGTCGTAGTGGCCGGGGCGGTGGCCGGCCCAGGCCTGCATCACCCCGTGGGTGAAGGCGCACAGCTGGGCCGGGAGGTCCTCCTTGGCCAGGCCCTCGTAGGGGCCCGCGTCCACGTGCCGGACGAGGACTCCGGGCGCCAGCTCGACCGTGGGGTCGAGGCCGCCGGCCGTGGCCCGGGTGAAGATCTCGACCTCGATGTTGATCGCGGCCAGCCGCTGGGCCAGCTCCACGATGTAGACGTTCATGCCGCCGGCGTCGCCGGTGCCGGGCTGGTGGAGCGGGGAGGTGTGCACCGAGAGCATGGCGACCCGGCGTGGCCTGCGGGACAGCCGGAGCCGGGAGGCGGCGGCCGGGGAGCGTCGCCCGAGCCTGCTGACGTACTGGCTCACGTGGCGTTCCTCCTGGCTGTGGGCATGCCGGTCACCGGGGCGGACCCCGCCCTCCGACTGGGTCCAACAGCCGACGGGTGCCCCGCCATTTCCCGATCACCTGGCTTTGCCCAATCATTACCCTGACTCGTTCAACCGTTCGAACGTCGATGGCGTCTCGTGCGGGCGGCGGCACGGCGCCGCCGCCCCGCCGCGCCCACTTACCCTGTGGGTATGACAGCCCGCGCAGCCGCCCACCCCCGCTCTCGGCTCCGTCCGAGCGGGGGCGCTCCCGTCGTGGGAACGGTGACGCGCGGGACGACCAACCCCAACCGGCTGCGCCGCATGGACCGCTGGATCGCAGCCGTGCACGGCGCCGAACTGCGCCGCGCGAGCGCTCCGGTCGCCGTCGACCTCGGCTACGGAGCCGCGCCCTGGACCGCCGTGGAACTGCTGGCCCGGCTCCGCGCGGCGGCGCCCCGCACCCGTGTGGTCGGCGTCGAGATCGAACCGGACCGGGTGGCGGCGGCCCGGCCGTACGAGCGGGAGGGCCTGGCCTTCCGGCACGGCGGCTTCGAGGTGCCGGTGGCCGGTCGGCCGGCGCTCATCCGCGCCGCCAACGTGCTGCGGCAGTACGACGAGGCCCAGGTCGCCGCCGTGTGGGAGCGGCTGTGCGCCCGGCTCGCCCCGGCGGGCGCCGGCTCGCGCGGCGGACTGCTGGTCGAGGGGACGTGCGACGAGATCGGCCGGCGGCACGTCTGGGTGGCGCTCGGCCCCGAGGGCCCCCGCACGGTCACCTTCGCCACCCGGCTGGGCTCCCTGGACCGCCCCTCCGACCTCGCCGAGCGCCTGCCCAAGGCGCTGATCCACCGCAACGTCCCCGGTGAGCCCGTGCACGCCTTCCTCCGCGACTTCGACCGCGCCTGGGCCGCCGCCGCGCCCTACGCCTCCTACGGCGCCCGCCAGCGCTGGCTGCGCGCGGTGGGGGACCTGACGGCCGACTGGCCGGTGACGGACCGCCCCGCCCGCTGGCGCCAGGGCGAAGTGACGGTGGCCTGGGAGGCGTTGGCCCCGCGGGGCTGACAACACCCCGCCGACGGAACCCTGCACACCGGACGAACTGAGCCCCGGCCGCCCCGGGAACCCACCGCAGGCGTCGTACGTCACACCGGCGGGGAGATCGTCGTACGCGGCGGTCGACGGGGGAAATCCGACTTCCGACGACCTCTGTCGCTTTGCACGCGGCCGTGGCACGATCCCTCAGGCGACCGTAAGTTACTGACGGTAAATCAGTTTGGGGGAACAGGTATGGGTCCGGGCAAGCGCGGTCTGCTCACGGCCGCCCTGACCGTGCTCTGCGCGGTGACCGTCCTCGCGGCACCCGGCACGGCCTTCGCGGCTCCCACCCCGACACCCGCGCCCACCCCCACGGCGAGCGGTTCCCCCACCGCCCCGACTCCCCCGCCCGACAAGGACCTCGAGCGGGTCCGCCAGAAGCTCGACGGGCTCTACCACGATGCGGCCGTCGCCACCGACGCCTACAACGCGGCCGAGGAGAAGGCGGAGAAGCAGTCCGCCGAGATCGTCGCGCTGGCCAAGAAGATCGTCGAGGGACAGCGGCGGCTGAAGGGGCTCAAGAACCAGGCGGGCGCGGCCGCCCGCTCCCAGTACCGCACCGGCGGCCTGCCCCCCACCGCCCAGTTCCTGCTCAGCGACGACCCGGGCCAGTTCCTGGACGGCGCCGGACTGGTCCTGCAGGGACAGTCGGCGACGAAGAAGCTCCTCGGCGAAGTCACCCGCACCCAGAAGGAGTTGCGGGAGTACGCCGACGACGCCTCCGCGCAGTGGAAGAAGCTGGAGGCGGGCCGCAAGGCCAAGGCCGCCGCGAAGAAGAGGATCGAGCGGCAGATCGACGCCGCCGAGAAGCTCGAGTCGCAGCTGGAGAAGAAGGAGAAGGAGCGGCTCGCCAAGCTGGAGGAGGCGGCCGCCCTCAAGGCCCAGACCGCCTGGCTGGACACCGGCGTCCTCAAGGAGGTCGACGGCAAGGCCTCCGCGCGGGGCAAGAAGGCCGTCGCGTTCGCCACCGCCCAGCTCGGCAAGCCGTACGTGTGGGGCGCCGAGGGACCGGACTCCTTCGACTGCTCGGGCCTGACCTCTCAGGCCTGGGCGGCGGCCGGCCACCCCGTCCCGCGCACCTCGCAGGAGCAGTGGAAGCAGCTCGAGCACGTCGACGTCAAGGACATGCGCCCCGGCGACCTCGTCATCTACTTCGACGACGCCAGCCACGTCGCGATGTACATCGGCGACGGCGCGATCATCCACGCCCCGCGCCCGGGGCGCACGGTGACGGTCGCGGGCGCCGGCTCCATGCCCATCCTGGGCGTCGTGCGCCCCGACGCGTGAGGCGCACCACGGGCCGGACCGGCCGGACGGGCCCGCTGCCATGTCCGCGGTGACGCACGTCATGTGACCCACCGCACGGCCGTTCACCGCCCAAACTCGGCCCCGGAGTGAGCTTCGTCATCCCCGCCCGGACGGCGGCCTGTCCAACTGCGGTACGTATCGCGGCATATGACAGCGGCCTGCACGGGAGCGACCCGGCTCACACCATTCCATCGGGGTGGGCAATGCCGCTATGGTCACCCGTCGGTGGGCCGAGACCCCTCGGCGCCACCGTGCCCTCGGGGGGAGGGAAGGAACCCAGACGATGCCCGTACCCGTACCGCGGCAGAGAGCGATCCCGGCCGTGGAGAGTGGTCAGGCGCCGGCCGCCTCCGCAATCGGCGGCCCCCTCAAGGAAGAGGCCCACCGCGACGCCACGCCCGTGCACAGCAACGGCGCCACTCTCACCCTGCTGCTGATCGAGGACGACCCGGCGGGTTCGCCGATCGTGCCCGATCTGCTGGACCCGGCCGGAAAGCCGATGCGCGTCCGCACCGCCCGCAACCTCACCGAGGCGGAGCGGCTGCTCACCGACGACGTCCACTGCATCCTGCTGGACCTCGCGCTCCCGGCCCCGGGAGGCTCCGGCGCGGACGACGAGCTGGCCGTGCTCAGGCACGTCCTCCAGCTCGCGCCCCGGCACGCCGTGCTCGCGCTGACCGCCTCCGGCGACGCCGAGCGCGGCACGGAGGCCGTGCGCGTGGGCGCCCAGGACTACCTCTTCCGGGACGAGCTGGACGGGCGTCTGCTCAGCCGCGCCATCCGGTACGCGGTGGAGCGCAAGCGGTCCGACACCGCCGAGCGCCGGCTGGCCGAGGGCAGGCTGCGCGCTCAGGAGAACCGCCGCCTGGAGCGCGGCCTGCTCCCCACCCCGCTGCTGGAGGGCTCCTCGCTGCGGTTCGCCGCCCGCTACCGCCCCGGCCGGTCCCGGGCCCTGCTCGGCGGTGACTTCTACGACGCCGTGCGCACCCCCGACGGCACGGTGCACGCCATGATCGGTGACGTCTGCGGCCACGGTCCGGACGAGGCCGCGCTCGGCGTGGAGCTGCGCATCGCCTGGCGGGCGCTGACCCTGGCCGGGCTGTGCGGGGACGAGCTGCTGGGCACGCTCCAGGAGGTACTGGAGCACGAGCGCGCGGACGAGGAGATCTTCGCGACGCTGTGCACGGTGGACATAGCCCCCGACGGGCGCCGCGCCGGCCTGTGCCTGGCCGGCCACCCGGCACCGCTGATCGCCCGCCCCGGCCGGTCCGCGCGTCTGCTGCCGTACGACAACAACGGCCCCGCCCTCGGTCTGCTGCCCGGCGCCCGCTGGCCGCGCATGCAGGTGGAGCTGGGCGCCGAATGGAGCCTGATGCTCTACACCGACGGCCTGATCGAGGGCCGGGTCGGCGCGGACGGGGAGCGGCTCGGCCAGGACGGCATGGTGCGGATGATCCGCCGCCAGCTCTCCGAGGGGCTGCGGGGCGAGGAGCTGCTGCGGGCCGCGGTGAGCGAGGTGCGCGACCTCAACGGCGGCGAGCTGACGGACGACGTCGCCGTGGTGCTGCTGGACCGGGCGCCGTAGGCGTCGCCCGTCGGCGCGGGTGCCGGTGGTCCGTGGCCGCACGCACGGATCCCCGCGCCCCTGGGGCGCGGGGATCCGTGGGATGCCGCTAGCGGCCGCCGTTGTACGGCCCGTACGGGCCGTCGCTGCTGCTGCCCCCGCGGCGGCGGCCGAAGCCCCGGCCGCCGGAGACCTGCACGAGGGCCGGGCGGACGTCCACGAAGAAGACGATCGTCGCCACCAGGCCCGCGAGCTGCAGGAACAGCATCGGGACGAAGAGGTTCACCGCGACCACGACGCCCAGGATGATCAGCCAGAAGCCCTTGTTCTGCTTGTCGGCCGCGCGGTAGGCGTCGTCCCGGAACAACGCGGCCATCACCAGGGCCACCACCGCCATCGCCAGCATGGCGGTGAAGAGCAGCCACATGAAGCCGCCGAATGCCGTCATCAGCACAGAGCCCACCACCCCGGTCGAGTCGTCAGTACAGCCACCGTACCCATACAACGGGCCGGACACCGCGAAGGTGCCCGGCCCGATCCCGTCCCGGCCGTGGTGTCACTTGGCCGGCGGGGGCGTCTTCTTCGTGGCGGTCGGGGTGCTCTTGCGCGGCGCCGGGGCCTTCTTCGCCACGGGCTTCCGCTCCGCGGCCACCCCGGCCGGCGCCTCGGCCGGCTTCGGCTCGTCCTTGACGTCGACCGGCTCGGGCTTGCCCTCGACGGCGATGGCCAGGTCCTCGATCTCCTCGGCGGCCTCGCCGCGCCAGGTCTTCACGGTCGCCTCGCCGTGCTCGGCCACCTTCTCGTAGGCCTCACGGGCCTTGACGGCGTACTCGGCGGCGACGCCGACCCCGCGCAGGGCGAGGTCCTGGGCGGTCTCACCGAGCTTCTTCAGGTCGACGTCGATGGTGCCCAGCAGCTCGTTGACCCTGGTCTGCAGGGTCTCCTGCGCCTCCTTGGCCCGGGCGGCCGCCTTCTCCTGCACGGCCTTCGGGTCGGTGTTGCGGACGGCCTCGATGCGGGCCGGGGCCTCGGCGCGCAGCTGCTCGACCAGGCCGGGCACCTTCTTGGCCTGCTGGAACGCCAGGTCGGCGGTGCCGGCGGCGAAGTAGAGCGGCTTCGGGTCGCTGAGGGTCTTGCGCAGGTCGTCGCTGATCGCCATGGTGAGGGTCCTCCCGGATTCGCGTTCGGCTGAGGTTGGTGTGGTCCGCGGTGGCAGCCGGTGCCCTGGTCCGGTTACCCGGCCGTCCGCCGCGGGCCCGCATCGTCTGCGCCGGCCGTGCGGGTGCCGCGCACGGCGGTGTCGCCGGTGTCCTGGTCCGTGACCCCCGCGCCGTCCTCGTCGTCCTCGACCACCGCGGGCTCGGCGATCCCGAATCCGTTCTCCTTGCGGAAGGACTCGTAGATCTGGAGCAGCACCTGCTTCTGCCGCTCGTTGAGCGAGGGATCGGCGAGGATGACGGCGCGCGTCTCCACCTCGTCCCGGTCCCTCTCCGCGTCGAGGATCCCGGCGCGGACGTACAGCGTCTCGGCGGAGATGCGCAGGGCCTTGGCGACCTGCTGGAGCACCTCCGCGCTGGGCTTGCGCAGCCCGCGCTCGATCTGGCTCAGGTACGGATTGGACACCCCGGCGGCATCGGCGAGCTGCCGCAGCGACAGTTGTGCGTTGCGCCGCTGCTCGCGCAGGTAGTCACCGAGATTGCCGACGTTGAGCGATGCCATGCCTCCACCTTGCCCCAACGTCGCTAACAATTGCAAGCACCCGCTTGCAATAGTGCGCCCCGCGTGTCGCACGCCGGCGTCCGTCGGTCAGGAATCGAGAAGCCGGGACGGGCGGGCTGCGGCTAGCGTGTCGGCGGCGGCCCCGACGGACGGAGACACGATGACCACGCCCCCGATGACGGACGCGGCGGACGCGACGGCGTCCGCGCCGCACCTCGCCGACAGTCACGATCTGATCCGGGTGCACGGCGCGCGGGAGAACAACCTCAAGGACGTCAGCGTCGAGATCCCCAAGCGCCGGCTGACCGTGTTCACCGGTGTCTCCGGCTCGGGCAAGAGCTCGCTCGTGTTCGACACCGTCGCCGCCGAGTCGCAGCGGCTGATCAACGAGACCTACAGCGCCTTCGTACAGGGCTTCATGCCGACGCTGGCGCGTCCCGACGTCGACGTCCTGGACGGGCTGACCACCGCGATCATCGTCGACCAGCAGCGCATGGGCGCCGACCCCCGCTCCACCGTCGGCACCGCCACCGACGCCAACGCGATGCTGCGCATCCTCTTCAGCCGGCTCGGCGAGCCGCACATCGGCTCACCCAAGGCGTACTCCTTCAACGTGGCCTCGATCAGCGGGGCCGGCGCGGTCACCGTGCAGCGCGCCGGGCAGACCGTGAAGGAGCGGCGCGAGTTCAGCATCACGGGCGGCATGTGCCCGCGCTGCGAGGGCCGGGGCTCGGTCACCGACATCGACCTCACCCAGCTCTTCGACGAGTCCAAGTCCCTCTCCGAGGGCGCGCTCACGGTCCCCGGGTACAAGGCCGGCGGCTGGAACCACCGCCTCTACACCGAGTCCGGTCTGTACGACCCGGACACCCCGATCCGCGCGTTCACCAAGAGGCAGCTTCAGGACTTCCTGTACCGCGAGCCCACCAGGATGAAGATCGCGGGCATCAACATGACGTACGAAGGCCTCGTCCCGCGGATCCAGAAGTCGATGCTCGCCAAGGACCGGGAGGCGATGCAGCCGCACATCCGGGAGTTCGTGGACCGGGCGGTCACCTTCACCACCTGTCCCGACTGCGCGGGCACCCGGCTGAGCGAGGCGGCCCGGTCCTCGAAGATCGGGGGGATCAGCATCGCCGACGCCTGCGCGATGCAGATCAGCGACCTCGCCGCGTGGGTGCGGGGGCTGGCGGAGCCGTCGGTGGGGCCGCTGCTCACCGCGCTCGGCGACACCCTCGACTCGTTCGTGGAGATCGGCCTCGGCTACCTCTCGCTCGACCGGCCGGCGGGCACGCTGTCGGGCGGCGAGGCGCAGCGCGTGAAGATGATCCGCCACCTCGGCTCCTCCCTCACCGACGTCACCTACGTCTTCGACGAGCCCACCATCGGCCTGCACCCGCACGACATCCGGCGGATGAACGACCTGCTGCTGCGCCTGCGCGACAAGGGCAACACCGTGCTGGTCGTGGAGCACAAGCCGGAGGCGATCGCGATCGCCGACCACGTGGTCGACCTCGGCCCCGGCGCCGGTACGGCGGGCGGGACGGTCTGCTTCGAGGGCACCGTCGAGCAGCTGCGGGCGAGCGGCACCCTCACCGGCCGGCACCTGGACGACCGGGCCAGGCTCAAGGAGACGGTGCGCAAGCCGGCCGGCGCCCTGGAGATCCGCGGCGCCTCGACGCACAACCTGCGAGAGGTCGACGTGGACATCCCGCTGGGCGTGCTGACCGTCGTCACCGGTGTCGCCGGCTCCGGCAAGAGCTCCCTCGTGCACGGCTCGATCCCGGCCGGCGAGAACGTGGTCTCCATCGACCAGACCCCGATCCGCGGCTCGCGCCGCAGCAACCCGGCGACGTACACCGGGCTGCTGGAGCCGATCCGCAAGGCGTTCGCCAGGGCCAACGGCGTGAAGCCGGCGTTGTTCAGCGCCAACTCCGAGGGCGCCTGCCCGAACTGCAACGGCGCGGGTGTCGTCTACACCGACCTCGCGATGATGGCCGGCGTCGCCACCACCTGCGAGGAGTGCGAGGGCAAGCGGTTCGAGGCCTCGGTGCTGGAGTACCACCTCGGCGGCCGGGACATCAGCGAGGTGCTGGCGATGTCGGTGACCGAGGCCGGGGAGTTCTTCGGCGCCGGTGAGGCCCGCACCCCCGCCGCGCACCGGATCCTCACGCACATGGCCGACGTGGGCCTCGGCTACCTCACCCTCGGCCAGCCGCTCACCACGCTGTCCGGCGGCGAGCGGCAGCGGCTGAAGCTGGCCACGCACATGTCCGACAAGGGCGGGGTCTACGTCCTGGACGAGCCGACGACCGGTCTCCACCTCGCCGACGTGGAGCAGCTGCTCGGCCTGCTGGACCGGCTGGTCGACGCGGGCAAGTCGGTGATCGTCATCGAGCACCACCAGGCGGTCATGGCCCACGCCGACTGGATCATCGACCTGGGTCCCGGCGCCGGCCACGACGGCGGCCGTGTCGTCTTCGAGGGCACCCCCGCCGAACTCGTCGCCGCCCGTTCCACCCTGACGGGCGAACACCTCGCGGACTACGTCGGCACCTGATCCACCGCGACGGCCCGTCCCCGGCTCAGCGGCGCACGGCCGCCAGCCACTCCTCCAGCGTGGTGAAGTCCGCCTCCGTCAGGCCGTAGCGGTGGTCGATCCGGTGGAGGAGTGCCGGGCCGGGGTGGTGGACGGCGGCCCAGGCGCGGTCGGCCTCGGTGATCTCGTCGTCCACCCAGATGAAGGAGCGGCCCGCCGCCCAGGCGACCAGCGGCCGGGTCTTCCAGTGCAGCAGGCCGGGCGGCTCGTCCTCGTCCGGCCACCGCACGACCGGCAGCGCGGGCAGGCCCAGCCAGGGCGCGAGGCCGGAGTTGGCGTCGTCCATCCAGGTCGTGGCCCACACCAGTTCGCAGCCCAGCGCGAGGAGCCGGGGTCCGAGGGCCGGATCGACGCGGGTGAGCAGCGGGTACTCCGGGCCCGGCATCCGCGGCCCCGGGTACGACGGGTAGGGGCGGTCCGCCGCCCCGAACGGGACGAGCGGACCGTCGACGTCGAGGAAGAGCAGGGTCACGGTCCAAGGATGGACCCGCGGTGTCCCGACCCGCCCCGGCCCGGGCTCAGAACGGCAGGGGCCTGGCGTGCACCACGTCCAGCCGGGAGACCGCCCGGGTCAGCAC
Source organism: Streptomyces sp. NPDC015139 (assembly GCF_043079785.1). Lineage (NCBI taxonomy): Bacteria > Bacillati > Actinomycetota > Actinomycetes > Kitasatosporales > Streptomycetaceae > Streptomyces > Streptomyces sp. NPDC015139. Next base: position 419,241 of record NZ_JBIBUW010000002.1, read on the forward strand.
GACGTACAGCCGGTGGGCGCCGCGCTCCTCCGCCTCGGCGACGGCGGCCGGTTCCACCGCGACGACGTGGTCGTACTCCAGTCCCTTGACCAGGCTCGCCGGTACGAGGGTCACCCGGGCGCCGAGGGTCCCGGGGCCCGCCGCCGCGATCCCGGCGGCGGCGAGCGCCTCCCGTACGCCGGCCAGGTCCGCGTCCGCCGCGACGACCCCGACCGAGCCCTCCCGGGCGAGCGCCTCCCGTACGGCGGTCACGGTCGTGCCGGGGACGTCGTCGGTCGGGCGCACGGTCAGCTCGCCGTCGGCCCGCAGGGACCGGGCGGCGGGGACGGCCACGTCGAGCCGGCCGAGCAGCCGGTTGGCCAGCTCGACGACCGCGGCGGGCACCCGGAACCCGGTGGTGAGCGGCACCACGGCGGCGTCCGGCCGGCCGAGGTGCCGCATCTGCGCGGACCAGTCGCGGGCGGCCCACGGGGTGGTGCCCTGGGCGAGGTCGCCGAGGACGGTGAGCGAGCCGAAGACGGCCCGGCGGGCGATCGCCCGGCACTCCATCGGCGAGAGGTCCTGCGCCTCGTCGACGACGAGATGGCCGTAGCCCTCGGGGTGTTCGGCGAGTCCGGACAGCTCGTCGAGGAGGACGAGGTCGGCGGCCGACCAGCGGGCGGACTTCCAGGAGCGCGGCGGGCGCGGCCACAGCAGCGCCGCCCGCTCTTCCGGGTCCAGCAGCCCGTCGGCGGCGCGGGCCAGCACCGCGCCGTCGGTGAGAAGGGCGGTGAGGACCTCTTCGGGGCGGACGCGGGGCCAGACGGCGTCGAGGTGGGCGGTGAGCGGCCGGGACCGCTCGATCCGCCGGACCCAGGAGGCGGGCAGCACGCCGGAGCGACGCTCGGCCTGCTCCCGCAGCCGCCGGACCAGCCGGGTGCGGACCCGCTCCCGGCCGACGGAGTACGGCGGCTCCTCGGCCCGTACCTGCTCGACCACGGCGGCCAGTTCGGCGGCGGGCACCCGCCAGCGGTGCGAGCCGTCCGGTACGGCGAGGTCGGTGACCCCCTCCACGCTCACGTGCGCGTAGAGCGCCCGGCGCAGCACCTCGGCCATGCGGGGATCGTGCTTGACGGTGGCCGTGGCGACGGGGTCGGTGCCGGTGACGGGGTGGCGGGCGATCTCCTCCAGGAGGGTGGACTGGCGTACGCCCGTCTCGCCGAGGGCGGGCAGCACCTCCGCGATGTAGCCGAGGAAGGTGCGGTTCGGGCCGAGGATGAGCAGGCCGGAGCGCTGGAGCCGCTTGGGGTGGGTGTAGAGCAGGTAGGCGGCGCGGTGCAGCCCGACGGCGGTCTTGCCGGTGCCGGGGGCGCCCTGCACGCACACGGAGTCGGCGAGGCCGGCCCGTACGAGGTCGTCCTGTTCGGGCTGGATGGTGGCGGCGATGTCCCGCATGGGACCGACGCGGGGCCGCGCGATCTCGCGGGCGACGATGTCGCCGGCCCGCGACTCGCCCCGGTACAGGCGCTCGTCCTCCAGCCCGGTGAGGTCGGCGGAGTCCCCCCGGCTGCCGGGCGCCCAGCCGAACCGGCGCCGGGTGCCGACGCCCTGCGGATCGCGGGCGCTCGCCTGGTAGAAGGCGCGGGACACGGGGGCCCGCCAGTCCACGACCAGGGGCGGGGCGGCCGGGTCCTCGGTGATCCGGAGCCGGCCGACGTGGTAGCTCTGCCCGCCGTGCCCGGGGGCGTCGTCGGCGAAGTCCAGGCGGCCGAAGAACAGCGGGCCGGGCGGCAGTGCGCGCATCTCCGCGGCGCGGCTGCGCAGGCGGTACCCGAGGACTTCGGCGTCGGCGCCGGAGGCGGACACGTCCTCGCCCACGACGACCTGCTCGGCCGCGCCCTCGACCATCGCGGCGAGGGCGGCCCGGCAGATGTCGTGGTGGGCGCGCTCGGCATGGAGGGTGTCGGCGAGGGCGGGGTGGAGTGACGTCATGGCGCCAGCGTACGAGAAAAATGTAACTGAGTTAAGTTTTTAACCTGGTCTCAGAACGCTCACCCGGCGGGGGTCCGCCCGGACACCCCCGGCAGCCCGGCCGCCAGCCGCCCGAAGGCCCGTTCGGCGGCCCGCACCGCCTCCGGCGCCACCCGCTCGACGCTCTCCCCCGCCGCGATCCGCCGCCAGTTGTCCTGCGCGAGGATCCGCTGGACGGCGATGATCTGCCCCGCCGCCAGCCGGGCGTCCAGCCCGCCGCCCAGGGCCGCGGCGAGCGCCGCCTCCGACCGCTCCTGATGTCCGTGGGCCCGCGCCACCAGGGACGGGGTGCCGTACAGCAGCGTGTGGAAGGCGAGCACCTGGGGATGGTCGTTCAGCCCCGTGACCGGGTCGCGCCGCTCCAGCCCGGCGAGGAAGTTCCGGCGCAGCGCGTCCACCGGATCGGCCGACCCGGCGACCACCCGCGCCGCCTCCGTCTCGTGGTCCGCGATCCGGTGCAGGACCAGGTCCTCCTTGGCCGGGAAGTACCGGAAGAGGGTCGGCTTGGAGATCCCGGCCGCGGCGGCGACCTCCGCGACCGACACCGCGTCGAAGCCCCGCTCCAGGAACAGCCGTACGGCGGTGTCCGACACGTCCTGGTACATCCGCTGCTTCTTGCGCTCGCGCAGGCCCATCTCTTCCATGAGGGGGAGCCTACGCAGCGCCGCCCGGACCGGTCGGCCAGGCCAGGCCGGGGGTGAGCCGGGGGCCGCCGCGCGGGCGCGCCGACAGGCCCAGCGAGGCCGTGGCCGCGGCGAGGGTCATGGCGTACGAGTCCAGCGCCCGGCGGACGTTGGGGGCGTCCAGGCTCGTGCCGGTGACCAGACGGTCGAGGTCGACGTAGGCGGAGCGGACGATCTCGATCCAGCGGTAGACCCGCCAGTCCTCCTGCCAGCCCTCGGTGAACCGCACGGCGAGCCCGGCGTCCCAGCGGCGGAACATGCGGTCGCGGATCTCCGGCCGGGTCGGGGTGAGGTGCATGTGCCGGACCAGTTCGTACAGCGGGTCCCCGACCAGGGCCATCTCCCAGTCGATGAGGGTGAGCGCGGGGCGGTCCTCGCGGCGCACCAGGTTCCAGGGGTTCAGATCGCCGTGCAGCAGGGCGCTGTCGCGCTCGGTGACACGGTGCCGGGCGAGAATCTCGCGCAGCCGGGGGGCGTCGGGCAGCCCGAGGAGGCGGGCGACCTGCTGGGACTTCCGGGGGAGCCCGGCGACCAGCGCCACGAGCTGGTCGCTGAGCCAGTCGTAGAAGCGGGGCCGGCCGGCGAGCGGGTCGATCGGGGCGCAGTCGACCGCGGTCAGCGCGGCGAGCTGGTCGACCAGGCAGTCGGCCTCGTGCGGGCGCAGCCCGTGCACGGGGTGCTCCGGGCTCCGGCCGAGGTCGTCGGCGCCCTCGTAGGTGTGGACGGCGAAGCGGTCCCCGCCGTAGCGGTGCTCGGGGTCCGTGGCGTGGCTCGTGCCCAGCGCCAGCACCCGGGGCGCGGCCACGGGCACCCCGGAGCGGGCGATGGCGCCGAGCACGGCGTGCTCGCTGAGGAAGCTGCGTTCGCGCCGCAGCACGACGCCCGCCTCCCGGCGGACGACCACGGGGAAGCCGGTACCGGGCACCCGGAGCACCGTGTTGAGGTGCGCGGCGCCCTTGAAGACCCGGTCGGCGGGGGCCGCGCCCTCCAGGAACAGCGCGTCGGCGACCGCGGAGTGCGGGAAGCCGGGGTGCTCCGGGACGCGCCGGTCCGGCGTCCAGCCGATGCCCCGGACGCGCGGCCGCGCGCCACCGGCGGACGCGCCGCGGCGGAACAGCACCCGCTCGATCTCGCCCTCCCCCGGCACCCGGCCGAGCCGCAGCGGCTCGGCGGCGGCCTGCAGCGCGCCGTGCGCGACGGCCGTGGCCTCCTCCAGCCGCCGCGGGCCGAAGGAGTCCTCCAGCGACCGCACGGCCCGCACGACGTCGGCGTACAGCGACTGGGCCCGCTCGAAGGCGACGTAGTGGGGCAGGTCCCGGGAGAGGCCGGCCACCGCGGCGGGCCGCACCCGGTGCACGGCCCCCGCCCAGGCGTCGACGGCCTCCTGCCACTGGTGGTCCGGGTAGCGCATCCGCACCAGGTGCACGGCGAGGTCGTGCAACGGGTCGCCGAAGCCCGCCAGTTCCCAGTCCAGGCAGTGCAGCGGCGGGTCACCCGCGGACGGCAGCACCAGATTGCCGCGGTGCAGGTCGCCGTGGAGCAGGCCGTAGGGCCGCCGGGTCAGCGCCGGCACCCGGTCGGCGAACCGGAGCAGGGCGTCCTCGGGCACACCGAGGGCGACGAACAGCCCGCCGTACCGGCGCCAGTTGGGCCGCCGGATCTGGCGGTCGGCGAGCTGGGCCAGGGTGCGCAGGAACCCCTGGGAGTCGGTGTGGTTGCGGGGCCGGTCGGCCGGCAGCGGCGGCAGGGCCGGACCGCGCACCTGGACGATCGCGGCGAACAGCTCCGCGAGGTCCGTCAGCAGCGGCCCCGACACCGGTTTGCCCGGGCCGCAGACGTCCGCGAGGACGTCTCCGGCCACATAGCTGTGGACGGCGTACCCCTCCCCCGCGGCCAGGCACCGCGGGACGGGCAGCACACCGCGCAGGGCGTGCAGGATCTCCGGCTCGCTCGGCCAGGTGCGCACGACCACGGGCACCACGTCCGGCCGCGGCACCCGGACGGTCACCGGTGTGCCGGGGGCCAGGCCCAGCAGTCCGGCGAGGGGGTCGGTGAGCGGCAGGACGTGGTTGCGGTGGTGGAAGCCGTCCGTCGCCGGCCCGGCCGCGACCGCACGGGCCACGAAGGCCCGGACGACGGCGTCCCGACGAACTCTGCCGGCGTGCCCCCCGGCCGCAGCACGGGGAACAGGCGGTGCGCCCACGGGCCGCTCCGGGTAGATCGCGCCGAAAAGGAAGGGGCGGAACAGCGTCGGCGGACACGGCCGGGAGAACGCTGTTCCCAGGTGGTGGCCGTCACGGCTCCCGGCCCAGTCGAGCAGCCCGACGGGTGGTCCGCCACTCACCGTGCCGGGCCGACGGCCGAGGACCGGCTCGTTGCCCTTCCCCACGCACACGTCCGGGCGGTGGCCCGGATTGGCGCATGCTAGCGCACGGCGTGCCCGCTCCGGAGCAGATGCAGCAACGGTTCGAGCGACCGTACGACGTGTTCGGCGCCCGCCGCCCGCAGGCGTTTCTCCTTGTCCTCGCCGCCCGCGTAGCCGAGGAACGGCACACCGGCCTCGCGGGCCGCGTCCAGGTCTGAGGCGGAGTCGCCGATCATCAGCGCGTCCGCGGGGGCGGCGCCCGTCGCGCTCAGGGCGCGGTTGAGGCAGTGCGGATGCGGCTTGAGATGCTGGAGCGCCTGCGTGCGGCCGTACAGGTGAGGCGTGAAGCAGCCGGTGAGGCCGCGGCTCTCGAGGTAGGTGCGGGCCGCCCGGGGCGAGTTGTTGGTGGTGACGGCGAGCCGGGCGCCGACGGCGGTCCAGGTGCGGATCAGCGGGTCGGCGTACGCGGTCGGCAGCGCGGAGCCGGCGGCCCGCTCCTCCTCCTGGGTGAGCCGCTCCTCCAGGGCGGCGACGAGATCGCTGCCCGGGTGCCGGCGGCCCACGGCGCGCAGCACCACCTGCGGGTCCAGCGTCTCCCGTTCGGTGTCCGTGAGCAGGCCGTGCAGGCCCTGCCGCGCCAGCCATTCCACCAGGTCCGCGGCCACCCGTTCCGCCTTGTGCCCGGCGAAGAGGCGGCAGATGGGCCCGTCGAAGTCCCACAGCACGACCCGGGCGGATGTGATCAGTTCCCGTAGCTTCCCGATCTCATTCGCACCAGGCGTGGCATCAGAAGTCGCATCAGAAGTCACTAGGAGAGTGTCAGGTCCGTGGTGATGGTTTCCCAGAGGGCGTCGAACCACTTCTGCGATTGCTCCACGAACGCCGCGTCCCGCTGCCCCGACCGCTGCTCGAAGGAGAACAGGAGGGATTCGGAGCCGAGGGTGTCGTACATCTCCAGCATCCCGCTCTCGGTGGGCTCCGCGCGGCGCGTGACCATGTAGTACGCGTAGAGCGCCTCCACCCCGTTGAGCAGGTACAGCTTCGCCGGCGGGGTGAACGGCAGCGCGCGGAAGGTGACGTGGACGTCGATGTCGTGGGTGCCGCGCAGGGCCTGGAGGTTGTACTGGAGCACCTGCCCCTGGGCGTTGCGCATCGCCAGCCAGCGCCGGTGGACGGCGTCGTCGTCGCGGCCGGCGTCGACCGAGACCGGGAAGGCGAGGTCGATGTGCCGGGACGGGAGCAGGACGCGGGCGTCGATCCGCTCGGGGCGGATGCGGCCCTCGTGGATCAGGCGCAGCGGCTCCCCGAGGGCCGGGATCAGGCTCTGCGCGGTCAGGCAGACCGCGTCGATGCGCACGTGCGGCGCCTCGAAGGCCGCCGTCAGCCGGGGGGCGAGGGCCACCATGGTCGGCTGGGGCTCCTCGCGGGCCGGCGGCGGCTCGGCGACCCTCGGCGGGCTGCCCTTGCTGACGTTGCTGAGCAGTCCGGCCAGTTGCAGTGTCCGCAGGGCCTGGCGCACGGCTCCGCGCTCCACCCCGAACTCCTCGGCGAGTTCGGCCTGCGTGGGCAGCCGCTCGCCCGACCGGAGGACACCGCTGCGGATGCGTTCGCGCAGGGTGTCGGCGATCTCCTGGGGCGTGAGCCTTCTGTTGCCGTTCACTGCCACGTTCTCCTGGGTCACGACCAAACGCTACAACTTTGATCCATCTAAGGGGAGTTGCCGGAAAGTTGTTTATACACATGGACCAAGTGGGGACAACTTAAGTGAAGTTGGTTGCCAACTTTTCCAAGTTGGCGGAGCTTTTGCTTCCCGTACGTCCCACCGGCAGCCCGAAGGGGGAATCACCGTGCCTGCCCTCGCCTTCCTCTCCGCCCTGTTCATCGTCGGCTTCGAACAACTCGTCCAGTGGAAGTACGGTGCCGCCGGCATCGTCGGCATGCTGCTGCTCTCCGTCGGCATCAAGGCCAAGAGCCCCGCGGTCAGCTCCGCCGGCGCGGTCCTGCTCGCGCTGCTGCTCGCCGGCCCCGCGCTATGACGCCAGCACCAGGTCCGAACTGATCGTCTCCCACAGCGCGTCGAACCATTTCCGCGACTGCTCCACGAACGCCGCGTCCCGCTGCCCGGCCCGCCGCTCGAAGGCGAACAGCATCGACCGGGTGCCGTCGGCGTCGTACAGCTCCACGTGCTCGTGCTCGATCTCCCGCTCACGGCGCCCCAGCGTGTAGTACGCGAAGAGCGCCTCGGCGCCGTTGAGCAGATACAGCTTGACCGGCGGGGTGAACGGCAGGGCGCGGAAGCAGACCTCGACGTCGATGCCGTGCGTGGTGCGCAGGGCCAGCAGGTTCTGCCGCAGCACCATGCCCTGGGCGTTGCGCTGGGCCAGCCAGCGCCGGTGCAGCAGACCGCCGTCCGCGGCGTCCACCGGCGCCGGGAAGGCCAGCTCGATGTCCCGGCTCGGCAGCAGGACGCGGACGTCGATCTTGGCCGGTTTCGCATGGCCGGCGTGGATCTGCCGCAGCGGCTCACCGATGGCCAGGGTCAACGAGACGGAGGTCAGGCAGAGCGCGTCGATCCGCACGTGCGGCGCGGCGAAAGCCGCCGCCACGCGCGGGACGAGCCCCACCATCGTCGGCTGCGGGGGCGCCCCGGGACCCGCCGGGGACCGGCCCGCCCCCGGCACCGCGGCCACCGTGGCCGGTCTGCCCTGGGAAACGTTGGTGAGCAGCTGCTCCGCCTCCAGGACGCGCAGCGCCTGCCGCACGACCCCGCGTTCGACACCGAACTCGTCGGCCAGCCTCGCCTGGGTGGGCATGCGCTCGCCCGGCCGCAGCTCGCCGGACCTGATCCGGCCGCGCAGCTCGTCGGCGATCTCGCGGTGTGACGGGCGGGGCCGCTGTGACCTCGTCCGTCCACTGGCGGAGACGTGCTCCGGGTCCACGAACAAACACTACAACTTCTTGCCATCTTGGGGCAGTTCGTCGACTGCTGGTTATGAGACGGTTCTCAGCGGAGATAAGTACAGTGAAGTTGGCAGCCAACTCGCCCAACATGGTCGAGCTTCCCAGTGGTTGGCCGAACGGGCTCCCTTCCGGAGGGGAGCCGGGAGCCCGGGCAGGGGGCGGCCACCGGAGCGCAAGCCACAGCGCACGACCCGCACAGCCACAACTGAAGATCTCGCACAGTCACAACTGAACGCGCAGCCACAACCGAACATCGTCAGGGCACAGTCACAACCGAACAGCTCGCTACGGATGAACAGTCGGTGTGTCGCCGGGAGAAGGGAGCCTCAGAAGAGGTCCGGGCACCAGGGACGCCCGGGCGAGCGGAACAGGGCGTCGGCCTTCCGGGCGGCGCCCTCTCGTTCTTCCTGGACCAGGCCGAGGGCGGCGAGCCGCAGCGCCGACTCGTCACCGAGCCACAGGCGCGCCAACTCGCCGATCGCCAGCGTCAGATCGGCTCCCTCCGCGGCCGCCGGGGTGCACGACGCCCCCTCGGCAGAGGCCGTCAGCCGGAACCGGCCCCCGCCGAACCCGCCCTCGTCGACGACCTCCAGCACCAGCACGCCCTCACGGTCGTACGTCCGCGCCTCCAGGGCCCGTACGACGTCCAGGATCCGCACCCACAGCCAGTCCGCGTGCTCGGTGACCCGGGCGGCCCGCGGATCGGGCAGGTGCAGGGGCAGCAGGTCGTCGGGCCCGCGCCAGCCGGACCTGACCTTCGTGATCCAGTCGATCGAGCACAGATACCGCCACAGGGCGCGCTCGGCCGCCGGGGTGGTGGTGAGCAGCCAGTTGACGTCGGCGGTGTTCTGTGGCTGCTTGCCGTGCCACTTGTCGTCGGACTCGTAGCTCACCAGGCCCTCGACGTCGCCGCCGGCCGACCGGTAGACGGCGAAGAACGGCTCGGTCCAGTCGCCGTCGAGGCGCAGCGCACCGGTGTTCGTCTGCCACCACAGCTCGTGCCGGCCGACCGCGCCCGGCTGGGCCCGCCGGAACCGCTCGTGCAGTTCGGGACCGAGTTTGCGCACGTCCTCGGCGTCCACCAGGTCGATCCGGCCGCCGTCCGCGGGGCCGGACCAGCGCGGGTCGAGGCCGGCCCGGGGCACGTCGACGGTCCACTCGGTCGTCGAGGTCGCCGGCCCGAAGCCGTACCGGCCGTAGATCGGGTACTCGGCGGAGATCAGGGTGGCCACGACGTCGCCGCGGTCCCGCGCCGCCGCGAGGTCCGCGCGCATCATCCGGGACAGCAGGCCACGGCGTCGGTGCGTCGGGCTGACGGTGACGTTGGAGATCGCGTCCGCGGGCACCGGTGCGCCGCCGACCGCGGTCAGTTCCTGGTCGAAGGAGCGGAAGGTGGCCACGCACCGGTCGCCGTCGAAGGCGCCCAGCCTGCGGCCCGGCAGCAGGCGCCGGGCCGCCACCTGCTCCGGGGTCAGGACCGGCGGCCGCAGGAACCCCGTGCTCAGGGCGCGCTGCCAGTCCTCGAATGCGGCGTCGGAGACGGTGCGGACGTCGGTCATGGGGCCACGGTAGGCGGACGCCCCCGGGGTGTCGCCGCAATTCTTCTCGCCTCGCGCCCCGCTCAGGTCAGCAGGTCGTCCACCTGCGCCTCGCCCATCCGGTACCGGCGCGCGATCTCCCCGCTGCAGTCGTCGGCCGTGCGCTGGAGCCGCTGGCGGCGCCGGGACACCTCCTGCTCGTAACGGACCAGACGGCCCATGGCGCTGGTCAGCTCCAGGTCCGTGCGCGCGCCGAGGTCGGACAGCTCCACCTCGCCGAGCATCTCGGCCGCCAGCTGCCGGTACTCCTCGTTGTGCGGGGTGCCCAGCGTCACGTGGCGGGCGGAGGAACGGTGCCGGGCCGGGGCGTCCTTGAGGATCTCCGGGAGCCGGTCGACCACGGAGCCGTCCGCGGGCGCCGGCACGGACGCCCGGCCGCGCCGGCACAGCTCCGCGCGCAGGATGTCGATCCGGCCCTGCAGCAGCCGCCGCACATAGCTGAGGTCCGCCTCGTCGCGCTGGGCGTCCCGGCGCAGGGCGCGCAGTTCGGGCAGGGTCGGCAGGGCCAGATCGGGCTCGGGCGGCTCGGCGGGCAGGGCCGGGCCCGTGGCGCCGTCGCCACGCTGTGCGGGCGGTCGGTACGCCCCCTGCGTTCCCAGCCGCCCACTGGTGCTCGGTGTGCTCATGTGCTTCTGACCGTCCCCTCGACCGCCGTGTGGAAGCATGGTGCCACCCCAAGTGGCCACAATGTGACCGAGTGCCCCCGAAACAGCCCCAGATGGGCGGTAAGAGATCCATAATGGGCCCCCCGCGGCGCTCGGCGGGAGACCCGGCATGATGGTCCGCATGCGTGCGGTGGTGCAGAGGGTGGACGGCGCGAGCGTCGTCGTGGACGGCGAGACGGTGGGCGCGATCGAGGGCGAGGGGCTGTGCGTCCTCGTCGGGGTGACCCATGAGGACACCAAGGAGAAGGCCGCCCAGCTGGCCCGCAAGCTGTGGTCGATCCGGATGCTCCAGGACGAGAAGTCGTGCAGCGACATCGCCGCACCCCTGCTCGTGATCAGCCAGTTCACGCTCTACGGCGACGCCCGCAAGGGCCGCCGGCCCACCTGGAACGCGGCGGCGCCGGGCGAGGTCGCCGAGCCGCTGGTGGACGAGGTGGTGGCCCGGCTGCGGGGGCTGGGCGCGACGGTGGCGACGGGCCGATTCGGCGCGCAGATGCGGGTGTCGCTGACGAACGACGGCCCGTTCACGGTGCTGCTGGAGATCTAGGCCGCGGGCGGAGATCCAGGCCGCGGGCGGAGATCCAGGCCGCGGGCGGGGGCCCGCGGCCCGGGCCGGCTACGGCTCGACCACGGTCTCCTGCGCGGCCGCCGTGTCGCCGGCCAGGAGCCGCGCGTCGACGGGCACGTTCCGCTTCACCAGGGCCAGGGCCACCGGGCCCAGCTCGTAGTGGCGCACCGAGGTCGTCACGAAACCGATCTTGCGGCCGTCGGGGCCCTCGTCCGCGAGGCGGAGCTCGGTGCCGGCCGCGGGCAGGTGGACCTCGCTGCCGTCCAGGTGCAGGAAGACCAGCCGGCGGGGCGGCTTGCCCAGGTTCTGCACGCGGGCGACCGTCTCCTGGCCCCGGTAGCAGCCCTTCTGCAGGTGCACCGCCGTGCCGATCCAGCCCAGCTCGTGCGGGATCGTGCGGTGGTCGGTCTCGAAGCCGAGGCGCGGCCGGTGGTGCTCGACGCGCAGGGCCTCGTAGGCGAGGAGCCCGGCGGCCGGGCCGTACGCGGCGGCGAACTCCTCCAGCCCGGCACGCGGCAGGAAGAGATCGCGTCCGTAGGCCGTCTCGCGTACGACGACGTCCTCGGGGACCTCCGCGATGGAGCCGGCCGGCAGGTGGACGACCGCGAAGTCCTCGGTCCGGTCGGCGACCTCGACCCGGTAGAAGAACTTCATCGACTCCAGGTACGCGATCAGCGCCTCCTGGGTGCCGGGCTCCACGTGCGCCCAGACCGTCGTGCCGTCGTCCACCAGGTACAGCGCGTGCTCGATGTGACCGTGCGCGGAGAGGATCAGCGCCTCGGTCGCCTCGCCCGCCGGCAGCTCGCTGACGTGCTGGGTGAGCAGCAGGTGCAGCCAGCTCAGCCGGTCCCCGCCGGTGACGGCGACGACACCGCGGTGCGAGAGGTCGACGAAACCGGTGCCGTCGGCCAGGGTGCGCTGCTCGCGGAACAGGTCGCCGTAGTGGGCGGCGACGCCTTCGTCGGCTCCTTCGGCGGGGACGGCGCCGGGCAGGGACAGCAGAGGGCTCTTCATACGGCAAGCCTACGATGTGGTAGTTGAACTCTTCAGCGAACAGTCCCGGCAGCGGCCGAAGATCGCGAAGTGCTTCATGTCCGTGTCGAACCCGAACTGCGCGCGCAGTTTGGCCGTGAAGTCGGCCGCCACCTCGACGTCCGCCTCGATGACGTTCTCGCAGTCCCGGCACACCAGGTGCAGATGGTGGTGGCGGTCGGCGAGGTGATAGGTGGGCGCGCCGTGCCCGAGGTGGGCGTGGCTGACCAGGCCCAGCTCCTCCAGCAGCTCCAGCGTCCGGTAGACGGTGGAAATGTTGACCCCCGACGCCGTCTTCCTCACTTCCACGAGGATGGCGTCGGGGGTCGCGTGCTCAAGGGTGTCCACGGCTTCGAGGACAAGCTGTCGCTGCGGCGTCAGCCGGTAGCCGCGCTGCCTGAGGTCGCTCTTCCAGTCGGTGCTCACCACACCGAAAGTGTAGGACTACTTGAAAAAGGCGATGCCGTCGTCGGGCATGTCGTCCGGCAGGGCCTTCGCCCAGCGCTCGACGTCCTCGGGGGTGACGACCTTCTTCAGGTGCGCCGACATGTAGGGGCGCAGCTCGACCTCGGGGGTCTGCTTCTCGCCGACCCACATCAGGTCGCTCTTGACGTAGCCGTACAGCCGCTTGCCACCGGAGTAGGGCTGGGCCGCGGCGGTGCGCGCGACGGCGTCCGTGACCAGGTCGATCTGCGGCTTCTTGTCGGCCATCTCGCCGTACCAGATCTCCACCGTGCCGTCGTCGCGGGTCATGGTGACCTCGACCTTGCGGCTCGCGTCGATCCGCCAGTAGCCGGACTCCGACTCCAGGGGACGGACCTTGTTGCCGTCGTTGTCCAGGACCCAGGTGTGGGAGTGGTACTCCAGGAAGTCCCGGCCGTCGTGGGTGAAGCTGACCTCCTGCCCGAAGTTGCACTTCTCCGAGCCGGGGAAGTCGTGCACGCCCGCGCCGGCCCAGTTGCCGAGCAGGAAGGCGAGCGGGACCAGGTCCTTGTGGAGGTCGGACGGGATCTCGATCATGAGGATGCTTTCCTAGGGGTGGATCAGCGCTGGCCCTGGTACAGCTTCTTCACGGTCAGACCGGCGAAGGCGAGAACGCCGACGCAGACCAGGACCAGCAGGGTTTCGAAGAAGATCTCCACGGGTGCTCCTTGAGCGAGGGTGGGCGTACGACAGAGCCGGGGCCCAGCTTACGCGGCCGGGCTCCGGCCCTCCTGACGAGGTGCGCGGCTCGCGGCCGCGGGCGCCGCGAGGACCGGAGTGCGCGGGGAGCCCCGGGCGGCCGAACTACGATGCGGGCATGGCGAAGAAGCTTGTGATCAAGGTGACGGCCGGGGCCGACGCCCCCGAGCGCTGCTCGCAGGCCTTCACGGTGGCGGCGGTGGCCGTGGCCAGTGGGGTCGACGTCTCGCTGTGGCTGACCGGGGAGTCGTCCTGGTTCGCGCTGCCGGGCCGGGCCGCCGAGTTCGAGCTGCCGCACGCCGCTCCGCTGCCCGACCTGATCGACTCGATCCTCGCGGCCGGCCGCGTCACGCTGTGCACCCAGTGCGCCGCCCGCCGGGAGATCTCCGAGAAGGACGTCCTCGACGGGGTCCGGATCGCGGGCGCGCAGGTCTTCGTGCAGGAGGCCCTGGCGGACGGCACCCAGGCGCTCGTGTACTGAGGCCGCCGGCCGCGCCTCAGGGGCGCGGGCGCTTCTTGCCGTCGAGTTCGTCCCACCACTCGTCGGACTTGGGGTCGCCGGACGGGTCGTCCCACCAGCGGTCGTCGGGGCCCCGCCGGTTGGCGATCATCGCGGCGACCGGCGGGATGACCATGGCCACGACGCACATGCCGACGGCCGCGGGCACCGACCAGATGCGCACGACTCCCCAGGCCAGGACGAAGAGCCCGATGCACGTCCCCATCATGGCGAAGTAGATGTGGCGCCGGCGCGCGTACATGGTTCCAGAGTAGGTCCGACCGCCCGCTGTCACAGGTGATCGACAATCGGGCCCCGGTGCCCGCGGGCGGGGTTACGGTGGCGTGGTCGTACCGGATTTCCGCACCCTGTCACCGACCCGGGGGGACACCACATGCGCGGCCTGCGAATACTGCTGATCCTCGTCGTGATCCTGGGCGTGCTCTTCGTGGTCGTGGACCGGGTCGCCGTGTACTTCGCCGAGGGCGAGGCGGCGGACAGGATCAGAGCGACGGAGAACCTGTCCGCCACCCCGGACGTGGACATCAAGGGCTTCCCGTTCCTCACCCAGCTCGCGGGCGGCTCCCTGGACGACGTCCAGGTCGGCATCGACGACTACGAGGCGGCCACCGGCGAGGCCGGCCGGACCATCCGCATCGACCGGCTGAAGGCCGACATGAAGGGCGTCGAGTTCTCCGGCGACTACAGCTCCGCCACGGCGGACAGCGCCACCGGCACCGCCACGATCGCCTACGCCGAGCTGCTCAGGGCCGCCAAGGCCGCGCCGACCGACGTCGGTCTCGGCGTCAAGGCCCAGCTCGTGGGCCTCTCCGACGGCGGCGACGGCAAGATCAAGGTCGCCGTCCGGATCCAGGGCGCGATCGCGGGGGCCGTGCACATCGACAAGACCGTCTCGGTGCGCAGCTCGGTGACCGTCGAACACAACCGGGTGCAGGTCCACGCGGACTCCCTGCCCGTGATCGGCGGCCTGGCGCTCGCCGAGAGCCGCGTCCGCTCGATCACCGACTTCCGGCAGGCGGTGGACCGGCTGCCCGGCGGCATCGAGCTGGACAAGGTCCAGGCCGCGCCGGACGGGGTGGAGATCACCGTGAGGGGTTCGGACGTCAGGCTGGCGGGGTAGGAAGTCCGCCGGTGGACACCGGACGTCCGACTGGCGAGACGCCCGCGTCCGTACCGTAGCCGCGTGACGCCCGCGAGCACCCGGACGCCGTCCGCCGTACGCCTCGACGGCTTCACTGTCCCACTATTCGGACGATCGCGTCTCGGGATATGACACGCCGGTGACATGCCCGCCCGGACGTCCCTACGATCGACCGCATGAAGCGACAGGCGGACCTCACGAAGCGGCGGGCAGTCGACCTGTGCCGCGTTGCCGCCATGCTCTGTCGCCCCTTCTGAGCGAAAGTCCCCGACTTCCGCGTCTCACCCTCGCCCTGCTGGTAGGGCACCCGTGCGCCGCCCGCATGCCGGCGCGCCCCCTCGCACTCGCACGCCTCGCCGTAACTGCCCCGGAGGAGAAAGAGCATGAGCCGCAGCGACGTCCTCGTCGACGCCGACTGGGTCCAGGACCACCTGGACGACACCGACATCGCGATCGTCGAGGTGGACGAGGACACGTCCGCCTACGAGAAGAACCACATCAAGAACGCGATCCGCATCGACTGGACCAAGGACCTGCAGGACCCGGTCCGTCGTGACTTCATCGACCAGGAGGGCTTCGAGAAGCTCCTGTCGAAGAAGGGCATCGCGAACGACACCCTCGTGATCCTCTACGGCGGCAACAACAACTGGTTCGCGTCCTACGCGTACTGGTACTTCAAGCTGTACGGCCACGAGAACGTCAAGCTCCTCGACGGCGGCCGCAAGAAGTGGGAGCTGGACGCCCGCGAGCTGGTCGACGGCTCCGAGGTGCCCGAGCGCGCCACGACGGACTACAAGGCCAAGCCGCAGAACACCTCGATCCGCGCCTTCCGCGACGACGTGGTCGCCGCGATCGGCGCGCAGAACCTGGTCGACGTCCGCTCGCCCGACGAGTTCTCCGGCAAGCTGCTCGCCCCGGCGCACCTGCCGCAGGAGCAGTCGCAGCGCCCGGGCCACGTCCCGAGCGCCCGGAACATCCCGTGGTCGAAGAACGCCAACGACGACGGCACCTTCAAGTCGGACGACGAGCTCAAGGAGCTCTACGCCGCGGAGAGCGTCGACCTCGCCAAGGACACGATCGCCTACTGCCGCATCGGTGAGCGCTCGGCCCTGACCTGGTTCGTCCTGCACGAGCTGCTCGGCGTGCAGAACGTCAAGAACTACGACGGCTCCTGGACCGAGTACGGCTCCCTCGTCGGCGTGCCGATCGAGCTCGGCGCCAACAAGTAAGCCCTCACCAACCCACCCGACCGACCTCCCGGTCAGACCCCTCTGGAGAAACAGCATGTGTGGAGCGAAGGCCGGCGGCCCGGACGCCTCGACGATCAAGCCCGGTGAGACCACGATCCAGGGTCAGGTGACCCGCGACGGCGAGCCGGTGACGGGCTACGTCCGTCTGCTGGACTCGACCGGCGAGTTCACCGCCGAGGTGCCCACCTCCGCCACGGGTCAGTTCCGTTTCTACGCGGCCGAGGGCACGTGGACGGTGCGCGCGCTGGTGCCCGGCGGCACGGCCGACCGCACGGTGGTGGCTCAGCACGGCGGTCTGGCCGAGGTGGCCATCGCGGTCTGATCGGGTTCCGTGACGGACCGAAGGGCCGTACTCCCTGGGTTGGACGCCAGTGGGAGTACGGCCCTTCGGTGTGCCGTGACGGGGGTGCCTAGCCCAGCGTGCGGCCCAGGATCCAGACGACGGGAGCCGCCGCCGACAGCGGCAGCGCCACGCCCGCGGTGAAGTGCACGAACCGGGACGGGTAGTCGTAGGCGGCGACCCGGTGGCCGATCAGCGCGCAGACGCCCGCCGCGGCCCCCAGGACGGCGCCCTTCGTGCCGAGACCGGTCATGCCGCCCACGGCGATACCGGCGCCGGCGGCGGCCAGCAGCGCGACCACGACCGACGCCAGGGTCGGCAGGGGCAGCGCACGGGCGAGGACGGCCACCGCGACCGCCGCGGCGCCCACGGACACCGCGTCCGGGTCGGCACCCAGGTAGCCGGTGGCGAGGATGGCCAGGGCCGCCGAGGTGACCGTCGCCATCAGGCCGTACATCCGCTCGTCCGGCGAGGCGTGCGAGCGCAGCTGCATGACCAGCGAGAGCAGGACCCAGATGCCGAGCGGGCCGAGGATCGCCGCCGGGGCGTGCTCGCGGCCGGCGACCAGGACCGCGGCGTCGGCCGCGAGGCCGCCCGCGAAGGCCAGGGCGATGCCCTGGCGGGCCGGCCACATGCCGTTCAGCCGGAACCAGCCCGCCGCCGTGACGGCCTGGAGCAGCACCAGCGGAACCAGCAGGGCCCAGGACCCGGCGGGGGCCGCGACCGCCAGCAGCAGGCCGAGCAGCGCGGTGAGCGCCGCCGGCTGCATGCCCGGGTCGATGATCGGGGAGCGGCCCTCCAGGCGCGCCCGCTGGGCGTCCGTGATCCGGGCGTTCCCGCCGAGCGTGGCGGGCCCGTAGGCCGGCCCGGACGCCGCCGCGGACTCCGGTGCCGCCGCCTCGGGTGCCGGAGCGGGCTGCGCAGCGGGGGCGGCAGGGGCGTAGTGCTGCTGCTGTGCCTGCGGCCCGTAGGACTCCGCGTACGGCTCGGCGTACGGCTGCGCCTGCTGGGGCTGCTGGTACGGCTGCTGCTGCTCCTGGAGCGGCGGCAGGTACGCCGTCTCCGCCGACTGCACCGGCGCGTGGGTCTGCGTCTCCCAGGTCTGCCCCTGCCACTGCTGCGTCGACTGGGGGTCGTAGCCGGCCTGGCGGCCGTACTGCTCGTGACCGGGCCACGCCTGCGGGGCGGGCTGCTGCTGCTGCTCGGGATGCTGCTGGTACGGGTCGTGCCCCTCGTAGGGGCCGCCCTGGTACGGCTGGTCGCTCATCGCCTCACCCTCCTGCGAACGGCGGGAGCACCTCGACCGTGCCGCCGTCGGCCAGCCGTACCGTCTCATGCGCGCGGGTCCCGACGGGGTCGCCGTCGACGAGGAAGGAGCACCGCAGCAGCACACGCGTGAGTTCGCCGGGGTGCCGCTCGCGCACGGCGGACAGCGCTTCGGCGAGCGTGTCCGCGTCGTACGGCTCCTCGGCGACCTGGGCCGCGGCCTTGGCGGCGGCCCAGTAGCGGACCGTGACCTTGGGCATCTGGTTCCTTTGTCGACGGCAGGAAAAGATTCGAAGACAGATGGTCTCAGGCTAGCCCGCCGCGGTCGCGGCCCAGTCCCCGATCCGCGCCAGCAGGGCGCCGTCCGCCGCGTTCTCGGCGTGGCCCATGCCCGGCTCGATCCAGAGTTCTCCGTGCTCACCGGCCGCCTCGGCCAGCATGCGGGGGTGGTCGAGGGGGAAGTAGCCGTCGCGGTCGCCGTGCACGATCAGCAGCGGGACCGGGGCGATCCCCGGGACCGCCTCGGCCGGGGAGAGCGGCACCGGGTCCCACTCACGGTGGTGGATGCGGGTGCGCAGGCCGTAGCGGCCGACCAGGCGGCCCGCCGGGCGGGTGACCAGCCAGTGCAGGCGGCGCATGGGAGCCGTGCCCCGGTAGTACCAGCGGGCCGGCGCGCTGACCGAGACCACCGCGTCGGCCGTGCGCGGGTACAGGGCCGCATGCCGCAGGACCACCGAGCCGCCCATGGAGAAACCGACGGTCACCACGCGCGCGTGGCCGAACCCGCGGGCCCACGCCACGGCGGCGGCGAGGTCCAGCACCTCCTTGTCGCCGACCGTGGACCGTCCGCCGGAGCGGCCGTGGCCGCGGAAGGAGAAGGTGACGACCGCGCCGTGGCGGCGCAGCACGCGCGCCACCCTTCGGACATGCGGCCGGTCGACCTCGCCGGTGAATCCGTGGGCGATCACGAACACCAGGTCGCGTGAGGCCGTCCGGAAGGTGTCCGGAAGGGATTCGTATACAACGGCGCCCGGATCGTATACGGAATCGATCGGAATTCCGTCTGCGCTGTGCAGAAACGTCCGGATAGGGGCGCGTCTGCTTGTCTCGGAATTCGGACGAACGGTGGAACGTGCCACATGACCTGCCGGACCGTTGCTCATGTGGGCTATTCTGCTGGGCAGAGGACTCGGGCAGCGTAGCCCCCGGGTCCTTTTGTGCTTTCGGAAGCGTTGTATACACAGCGGGAAACCCAAGGTGACCGCGGGTGTACGGGGCCTTCGGGATCGCAGAGCATGGCCCGTCCGCACAGTCCTCGCAGGGACCGAGGAGGAACCAGACGTATGAGTTCTCTGCTGCTCCTGACCAACGCCCTCCAGCCGTCGACGGAGGTGCTGCCCGCCCTCGGCCTGCTGCTGCACAACGTGCGGGTGGCCCCGGCCGAGGGGCCCGCCCTCGTCGACACCCCCGGCGCCGACGTCATCCTCGTCGACGGCCGCCGCGACCTGCCGCAGGTGCGCAGCCTCTGCCAGCTGCTGCGCTCCACCGGCCCCGGCTGTCCGCTCCTCCTCGTCGTCACCGAGGGCGGCCTCGCCGCCGTGACCGCCGACTGGGGCATTGACGACGTCCTGCTCGACACCGCCGGCCCCGCGGAGGTCGAGGCACGGCTGCGGCTCGCCATGGGCCGGCAGCAGATCGTGAACGACGACTCCCCGATGGAGATCCGCAACGGCGATCTCTCGGTGGACGAGGCCACGTACAGCGCGAAGCTCAAGGGCCGGGTCCTCGACCTCACCTTCAAGGAGTTCGAGCTGCTCAAGTACCTCGCCCAGCACCCGGGCCGGGTCTTCACCCGCGCGCAACTGCTGCAGGAGGTGTGGGGCTACGACTACTTCGGCGGCACCCGCACCGTGGACGTGCACGTACGGCGGCTGCGCGCCAAGCTCGGTCCCGAGCACGAGTCCCTGATCGGAACCGTCCGGAACGTCGGTTATCGATTCGTTACGCCCGAGAAGGGCGACCGGGCGGCCGAGGAGGCCAAGGCCAAGGCGGGCCGGGCGAAAGCGGACGAGAAGGACACCTCCGCCGCCCTGGACACGGCCGAACTCCACGCGGACGCGTAGATCGTCCGGCGCGGGCGTGACGGACGCTCGCGCCGGCCGTCGCGCGCGCCCATCCAAGCGGTGATACGCCCTGCCCGGAGCGGGTCAATCCGCGTAGACTCCGCGCGTGGCCAAGGTGACTCGGGATGATGTGGCACGGCTGGCTGGGACCTCCACCGCCGTCGTCAGTTATGTCATCAACAACGGACCCCGGCCGGTCGCCCCGGCCACGCGCGAGCGTGTCCTCGCCGCGATCAAGGAACTGGGGTACCGCCCGGACCGGGTCGCCCAGGCCATGGCGTCCCGCCGGACCGACCTCATAGGGCTGATCATCCCGGACGCCCGCCAGCCCTTCTTCGGGGAGATGGCGCACGCGGTCGAGCAGGCCGCATCCGAGCGCGGAAAGATGGTCCTCGTCGGCAACACCGACTACATCGGCGAACGCGAGGTCCACTACCTGCGCGCCTTCCTCGGCATGCGGGTCTCCGGACTGATCCTCGTCAGCCACGCCCTCAACGACCTCGCCGCCGCCGAGATCGACGCCTGGGACGCCCGGGTGGTGCTGCTGCACGAGCGCCCCGAGGCCATCGACGACGTCGCCGTGGTCACGGACGACCTCGGTGGCGCCCAGCTCGCCGTGCGCCACCTGCTGGAGCACGGCTACGAGTACGTCGCCTGCATGGGCGGTACGGCGGACACCCCGGCCGTCGGCGACCCGGTCTCCGACCACGTCGAGGGCTGGAAGCGGGCCATGGCCGAGGCGGGCCTGTCCACCGAGGGCCGGCTCTTCGAGGCGCCGTACAACCGCTACGACGCCTACCGCGTGGCCCTGGAGGTGCTCGCCGGCCCGAACCGGCCGCCCGCGGTCTTCTGCTCCACCGACGACCAGGCGATCGGCCTGCTGCGAGCCGCCCGGGAACTGCGCATCGACGTGCCCGGCCAGCTGGCGGTGGCCGGTTTCGACGACATCAAGGAAGCCGCGCTCGCCGACCCGCCGCTGACCACGGTCGCCTCCGACCGCTCGGCGATGGCCCGGGCGGCGGTGGACCTCGTCCTGGACGACGGGCTGCGGATCGCCGGATCCCGGCGGGAGCGGCTGAAGACGTTCCCGTCCCGGCTGGTGGTCCGCGCCTCCTGCGGCTGCCTGGACTGACCGTCCGGACCGGGTCCCCCGCGTTCCCGTCCGGGGCCCTTATATCGGGCGAACGAGGTTCTGCCGGGCTTCTCAGGGAGCACTCAGGAAGCTCTCATCGTCGCGGGGGACTCTTTCGTCATGACCGAGAGCATCCGCCGCAGCGGCGAAAGCGAGTACGGAACCCCGCAGGACGACGCCCACCCGGCCCCCTACGCACAGCAGGACGCGTACGGCCGGCAGCACCCCTACTCCGCTCCCGTGAACCCCGAGTGGCCGCCCCCGCCGTACGAGCCCCCGACGGCGCCGGTCACCGCGGCGGCCCCCGAGGCGGTGGTCCCCGCACCGCGCGGGAAGCGCGCCCGGGGCCCGGTCCCGCTTCTCGCGGCGGTGGCGATCGTCGCGGCGGCGGTCGGCGGCGGCACGGCCTACGGCTTCCAGGCGCTCACCGGCGAGGACGCGGCCGCCTCCGCGGGCACGACCACCAACGTGGTGCCCACGGGCAAGAAGGGCGACGTCGCCGCGATCGCCGCCGCGGTCAGCCCGAGCGTGGTCGAGGTGAACGCCACCCTGGGCAACGGCTCCTCCACCGGCTCCGGCGTGGTCGTCACGTCCGGCGGCGAGATCGTCACCAACAACCACGTCGTCTCCGGCGCCACCTCGGTCAAGGTGCGCACCAGCGACGGCAAGAGCTACTCCGCCGAGGTCGTCGGCACCGACAGCTCCAAGGACCTCGCACTGCTCAAGGCCGAGGGCGCCTCGGGCCTGAAGGCGGCGGGCCTCGGCGACTCCGACGGCGTCCAGGTCGGTGACACGGTCGTCGCGATCGGCTCCCCCGAGGGGCTGACCGGCACGGTCACCAGCGGCATCGTCTCCGCCCTCGACCGGGACGTCACCGTCCCCACCGAGGAGAGCCAGGGACAGGGCCAGGGCGGCGACGGACAGTGGCCGTTCCAGTTCGGCGGCCGCGAGTTCAACGGCGACACCGGTTCGTCGACCACCACGTACAAGGCGATACAGACGGACGCGTCCCTCAACCCGGGCAACTCCGGCGGCGCGCTCATCGACGCGAGCGGCAACGTCATCGGGATCAACTCCGCGATGTACTCCTCGAGTTCGCAGGCCTCCTCGTCCTCGGACGCGGGCAGCATCGGCCTCGGCTTCGCCATCCCCGTCAACACCGTCAAGTCCGACCTGGCCAAGCTCCGGGCGGGCTCGAACAGCTAGCAGCAGGGAGCACGTCATGATCAAGATGGTTTCCCACCGCAACGCCGAGCGGGGACCCGCCGGCCTCACCCTCGCCCTCGCGGTCGCCCACGAGCTGCACGCGTCCGCTCCCACCACGACACCCCGCGCGCCTGAGGTGGCCCCGACCCCCGTCCCCGAGATGATGGGCCTGCGCACCTCCGCCGCCCGTCCGCACCGCAGGAAGGTGCCGCTGAACCGCCTGAGCACCATGCGCAGCCTGACCGCGCTCGGGGTCTGACTCCCCGCCTCCCCGCCTCCCGGCCCGGGAACGTGCGAGGCTGAAGAGGACCCCGACCACACGACCCCGCACCCCGAGGAACCGCGACCGATGAGCCCCGCCGAAGGCGACCGTGACCCCCAGCGCATCCTGATCGTCGACGACGAGCCGGCCGTACGCGAGGCCCTGCAGCGCAGCCTCGCCTTCGAGGGGTACGACACGGAGGTGGCCGTCGACGGGGCGGACGCCCTGGACAAGGCGACGGCCTACCGGCCGGACCTGGTCGTCCTGGACATCCAGATGCCCCGCATGGACGGCCTGACGGCGGCCCGGCGCATCCGCGGTGCGGGCGAGACGACCCCCATCCTGATGCTGACGGCCCGGGACACGGTCGGAGACCGGGTGACCGGGCTGGACGCCGGCGCCGACGACTACCTGGTCAAGCCCTTCGAGCTGGACGAGCTGTTCGCCCGTATCCGCGCGCTGCTGCGGCGCAGCTCGTACGCGGTCGCCGTGTCGGCCGAGGCCCAGGAGGACGAGGCGCTGACCTTCGGAGACCTGCGCATGGACCTCGCCACCAGGGAGGTCACGCGCGCCGGCCGCCAGGTCGAACTGACCCGCACGGAGTTCACCCTGCTGGAGATGTTCATGGCCCATCCGCGTCAGGTGCTCACCCGGGAGCAGATCCTCAAGGCGGTGTGGGGCTTCGACTTCGAGCCCTCGTCCAACTCCCTCGACGTCTACGTCATGTACCTGCGCCGCAAGACCGAGGCCGGCGGCGAGCCGCGCCTCGTCCACACGGTGCGGGGCGTGGGGTACGTCCTGCGGCAGGGCGGCGCCGAGTGAAGAAGCTGGCACGCCGGTACCGGGCACTGCCGATCCGGGCCCGCCTCGCCATGCTGGTGGCAGCGGCGGTGGCCTTCGCGGTCGCGGCGGTCTCGGTGACGTGCTGGTTCATCGTCCAGCAGCGGCTCTACTCGCAGGTGGACGAGGACCTGAAGAAGGCCCTGCGCGGCTCCGCGCAGATGGACATGATCAACACCGCCCTGCACACGTGCTCCGTGACCCCGCAGCGCGAGGGCCTCTTCCGCAACTACTCCCAGGTGGTCACGGAGAGCGGCAAGACGTGCGTCTTCGACAACTCGGTGGGCACCGTCAAGGTCACCTCGGCCGACAAGGACGAGATCAAGGACGCGGACCTGCAGAAGATCTACTTCCGCAACGGCACCGACAACGAGGGCAACGAGGTGCGCGTCCTGACGCGCCCCCTGGGCGCGACGACCACCGACGCCGGGCAGCCGGGGCCGAACGTCGGGCTGATCGTGGCCGTCCCCCTGAAGAGCACCGAGAACATCCTCGACCAGCTCGCCCTCATCCTC
This sequence comes from Streptomyces sp. NPDC015139, assembly GCF_043079785.1. Taxonomy (NCBI): domain Bacteria; kingdom Bacillati; phylum Actinomycetota; class Actinomycetes; order Kitasatosporales; family Streptomycetaceae; genus Streptomyces; species Streptomyces sp. NPDC015139. The sequence continues at coordinate 442,900 of NZ_JBIBUW010000002.1, forward strand.
CTCCTGGTCTCCGGCGTCGGAGTCGTCGGAGCGGGCGCCGCGGGTCTCGCGGTGGCCCGCGCGGGCCTGCGCCCCGTCGACAAGCTCACCGACGCCGTGGAGCACGTGGCCCGCACCGAGGACCTGACCATCCGCATCCCGGTGGAGGACGACAGCGACGACGAGGTGGCCCGTCTCTCCCGGTCCTTCAACTCGATGACCGCCTCCCTGGCCAGCTCCCGCGACCTCCAGCAGCAGCTGATCGCGGACGCCGGCCACGAGCTGCGCACGCCCCTCACCTCCCTGCGGACGAACATCGAACTGCTCACCCGCAGCGAGGAGACGGGCCGCCCGATCCCCCCGGAGGACCGCAAGGCGCTGCTCGCGTCCGTGAAGGCGCAGATGACCGAACTCGCCTCCCTGATCGGCGACCTCCAGGAGCTGTCGCGTTCGGAGGGGCAGCGTGGCGAGCGCGTCCAGGTCGTCTCCCTCCAGGACACGGTCGAGGCGGCCCTGAGCCGGGCCCGGCTGCGCGGGCCGGAGCTGACCGTCACGGCGGACGTGGAGCCCTGGTTCGTGCGGGCGGAGCCCTCCGCCCTGGAACGGGCGATCGTCAACGTCCTGGACAACGCGGTGAAGTTCAGCCCGGAGGGCGGCACGGTGGAGGTCCGGCTGACCGGCGGTGTGCTGACGGTGCGGGATCACGGCCCCGGCATTCCCGAGGACGAACTCCCGCACGTCTTCGACCGCTTCTGGCGCTCCCCGAGCGCCCGCGCGCTGCCCGGTTCGGGCCTCGGCCTGTCCATCGTGGCGCGGACGGTCCAGCAGGCGGGCGGCGAGGTGTCCCTGGCCCCGGCCAAGGGCGGCGGCACGGTGGCGACCGTACGGCTGCCGGGTGCGCCGACGCCTCCGCCGGACGCGACCGACACGCCCAGCGCTCCGGGGACGCCCGAGACACCCGGGCCGCCGGAGAACCGGGAGTCCGAGTCCGAGTCCGCGCCGACGGCGGCAGGCTGACCGGACTCAGTCCGGCTTGCGCAGGGAGCGCAGGCGCTCGATCTGGCTGTGGCTGAGCTCGTTGCCCCGGCGCATGTGCCGGATGATCGCCTCCAGCTCGTCCTCGCTGTGGTCGTCGAGGATCGTCCGCCAGGTCCGGCCGAGGTCGTCCCAGAGCGCGGTGACGCGGGCGACGCGCTCGGGGACGGGGGTGACCAGCACCCGGCGGCGGTCCGTCGGGTCGGGCGTGCGGGCCACGTAGCCGCCCCGTTCGAGCCGGTCCACCAGGCGGGTGGCCGAGCCCGTGGTGAGCCCCGTCATGTCGGCGATCTGCCGGACGGTGAGCGGGTCCGGCTCGGCGGTCAGCAGACTCAGGCACTGCACATCGGTCGGGTGCAGGCCCAGGTGGTCGGCGACGGCCTGATTGAAGAGGACGTAGGCCGCCAGGTAGCGGCGGGACTCCGCCGACAGCTCCTCGTACAGCCGGGCACGGCGCGGGTCGGTCACGTGACTCCTCTCGAAATTCACTGCGCGGCGCAGCGATGGGCGCTATTCTCCTGCGTGGCGCAGCCATTGCGTCACACAGCAATTCTACCGACCGGGGGAGAACCATGCTCACCGTCGCCATCACCGGTGCCACCGGCGCCCAGGGCGGAGCCACCGCCCGTGCCCTGCTCACCGCGGGCCACCGCGTCCGCGCCCTGACCCGCCGCCCCGACGCACCACCCGCCCGCACCCTGCTGGACCTCGGCGCCGAGGTCCGGTACGCCGACTTCGACGACCGCGCCTCCCTGGACACGGCCCTCGCCGGCGCCGACGCGCTCTTCGCCGTCACCACCCCGTTCGGCACCGACACAGGTACCGAGACCCGGCAGGGCGCGGCCCTCGTGGACGCGGCGGCGGCCGCCCGGCTCGGCCATGTCGTGCTCACCTCCGCCGCCCACGCCGACCGCGGCACCGGAATCCCGCACTACGAGAGCAAGCACGCGGTCGAGCGGCACCTGCGCGCGTCCGGCCTCACCTGGACGGTGATCGCCCCGGCGGCCTTCATGGAGAACTACACCTCCGGCTGGACCCTGGAGGGGCTGCGCGACGGCGCCTTCGCCTGGCCCATGCCGGCCGACCGGCCCCTCACCCTCGTCCCGGCCGCCGACATCGGCGCGTTCGCCGCGCTCGCGCTGGAGCGCCGCGGGGAGTTCGCCGGCCGCCGCGTCGACATCGCCTCCGACGCGTGCACCCCGGCACACATGGCGGCCGTCCTCGCCGCGGCCACCGGCCGCCCGGTCACCCATCACGAGGTGCCGCTCGACCAGGTGCGCACCCGGTCCGCCGACCTCGCGGCCATGTTCGCGTACTTCGGCACCACCGGCCTCGACGTCGACGTCGCGGGACTGCGCCGCGCGTACCCCGAGGTCGGCTGGCACACCTTCACCGACTGGGCCGCCGCCCAGAACTGGGAGTCCCTGCTGAACCCCGCCTGAGGACCGCCGGGGCCGGGGGACACCGGGATGCGCTAGCCCGACTTGCCCGATTCATCACATATTCGGGTTGCTGTTCGCCCACAGCGGAATCAGCCGGCACCGCCTCCCGGGCCACCCCGGACAGGCCGCCACTGCGCCGCTCCCACCGGCGATTTGGACCTTCGGACGGCCACCGTCCACGCCCCACGCGGTGCTCCGGACGCGACCGGGCGGCCCCCGATTGGACCCCTGCCGCTTACCTCCGGACACCTGTGCGGCATCCTTGTGACAGATCACACTGTTTGGACCGTCCGGCAAAACGGGGAACACGGTCCCCTGGCACGTGGGGCAAGATCCCCTGAGCAGGTCGACAAGGAGAGAACTCGTGGACGACGTTCTGCGGCGCAACCCGCTCTTCGCGGCTCTCGACGACGAGCAGGCCGCGGAGCTTCGCGCCTCCATGAGTGAGGTGACCCTCGCACGCGGCGACTCACTCTTCCATGAGGGGGACCCCGGCGACCGGCTGTACGTCGTCACGGAGGGCAAGGTCAAGCTGCACCGCACCTCCCCCGACGGCCGCGAGAACATGCTCGCCGTCGTCGGACCCGGCGAGCTGATCGGCGAGCTGTCGCTGTTCGACCCGGGCCCGCGTACGGCGACTGCCAGCGCGCTGACCGAGGTCAAGATGCTCGGCCTGGGCCACGGCGACCTCCAGCCCTGGCTGAACGTGCGGCCCGAGGTGGCCGGCGCCCTGCTGCGCGCCGTCGCCCGCCGGCTGCGCAAGACCAACGACGCCATGTCCGACCTGGTCTTCTCGGACGTCCCCGGCCGTGTGGCGCGCGCGCTCCTGGACCTCTCCCGCCGCTTCGGCGTGCAGTCCGAGGAGGGCATCCACGTCGTCCACGACCTCACCCAGGAGGAGCTGGCCCAGCTGGTCGGCGCCTCCCGCGAGACCGTGAACAAGGCCCTCGCGGACTTCGCCCAGCGCGGCTGGCTGCGCCTTGAGGCGCGGGCCGTGATCCTGCTCGACGTCGAGCGTCTGGCCAAGCGGTCCCGCTGACGCTCTCCCGCCCGTACGGCTGTGGGGCCCGGCTTCCCGGAAGCCGGGCCCCACAGCCGTGACCGGCCCCGGACCCGCTCCGGTGGGCGGCACCGCGTCCCGAGCGCCGTACGGGCGCCTCTCGCCGCCTCGCGCCGATAATCGGCTGCCCGGGGGACGGGCGCGCGGCACAGTGGCCCCATGGCCGAACCACCCGTCCCCAAAGGTCTCGACGCCCTGGGGTGCATCGCCCGCGAAGGCTCCCTCGCGCGCGTGCCCGACGCGTTCCGCCCGGTCGTGGCCTCGGCCCGCGACCGGCTCCTGGACGCCTTCGGCGCCCGCCTGCACAGCGCCTACCTCTACGGCTCGGTGCCGCGCGGCACCGCGCGCGTGGGCCGCAGCGACCTGGACCTGTTCGTGGCACTCACCGCGACGCCGGCAGAGGCCGACCACGAGACGGCCCGGGCCCTCGGCGAGGCGGTCGACAAGGAGTTCGAGCAGATCGACGGCGTCGGCACGCTGCTGTACGGCCGCGACCGGCTGCTGAGCGACCTGGAGCGGTACGACCTGGGCTGGTTCGTCGCCTGCCTGTGCACCCCGCTGCTCGGTGACGACCTCGCCGAGTACCTGCCCCGCTACCGCCCCGACTCCCTGCTCGCCCGCGAGACCAACGGCGACCTCGCCCTGCTGCTGCCGCGCTGGCGGGAGCGGATCGAGGGCGCGGCGGACACCGAGGAGGCCCGGCGGCCGCTCGTGCGCTTCATGTCCCGGCATCTGGTCCGCACCGGCTTCACGCTCGTCATGCCCCGCTGGCAGGGCTGGACGAGCGACCTGCGGGAGATGGCCGAGGTGTTCGCCGCGTACCACCCCGAGCGGGCCGGTGAACTGCGTACGGCGGCGCAGCACGGCCTCGAACCCGTCGGCGACCCGCGCATCCTGCGGTCGTACACCGACGACCTCGGCCCCTGGCTCGCCGGGGAGTACGCGCGCGTGCACGGCGTGAAGACCCCCCGCCCGGACTAGGACGGGATCCGGGCGTCGGGCGTCGGGCGTCGGGCTAGATCAGCCCGTGCCCGGTCAGGTACTCCATCTGGGCGCGCACCGAGAGTTCCGCGGCCGGCCACAGCGAGCGGTCCACGTCGGCGTACACATGGGCGACGACCTCGGCCGGCGTGCGGTAGCCGTCCTCGACCGCCGTCTCCACCTGGGCCAGTCGGTGGGCGCGGTGAGCCAGGTAGAACTCGACGACGCCCTGGGCGTCCTCCAGGACCGGCCCGTGGCCCGGCAGGACGGTGTGCACGCCGTCGTCCACCGTGAGGGACCGCAGCCGCCGCAGCGAGTCCAGGTAGTCGCCGAGACGCCCGTCGGGGTGCGCCACGACCGTCGTGCCCCGCCCGAGGACCGTGTCGCCGGTCAGCACCGCCCGGTCGGCCGGGAGATGGAAGCACAGCGAGTCCGCGGTGTGCCCGGGTGTCGGCACGACCCTCAGCTCCAGGCCGCCGACGCCGATCACGTCCCCGGCGGCCAGGCCCTCCTCACCGAGGCGCAGCGCCGGATCGAGGGCTCGCACGCGCGTGCCGGTCAGCTCGGCGAACCGGCCGGCGCCCTCGGCGTGGTCGGGGTGGCCGTGGGTCAGCAGGGTCAGGGCTATGCGCTTGCCGGCCTTCTCCGCGGTGTCCACGACGGTACGCAGATGGCCGTCGTCGAGCGGGCCCGGGTCGATCACCACGGCCAGGTCGGAGTCGGGCTCGGCGACGATCCAGGTGTTGGTGCCGTCCAGGGTCATCGCGGAGGCGTTCGGCGCGAGGACGTTGACGGCCCGGTCGGTGGCGGGTCCCGAGAGGACTCCGCCCCGGGGCCGGCCCGGCAGGGCTGCTGGGTCGGTCATACGGAGCCTCCTCCGGCGCTCGGGGCGGACGTCGGTCGTGCCGTACCGGGTGCCCCGCCGGCGGGGATCCCCGACGTCGGGACGTGCTTGGTGAACTCGTCGTGTCCCGGCCAGGACAGGACGATCTCCCCGTCGCTGAGGCGGGCGCTCGCCAGCACCGGCGTCATGTCCCGCGCGGGGGCGCCCGCCAGCGCCTCGGCGGCGGTGGCGTACGGAAGCAGCTGGCGCAGTGTGGCGATGGTGGGCGGCATCATCAGCAGCTCGCCCCTGTCGTAGCCGGCGGCGGCCTCCCCGGGGCGGATCCACACCGTGCGGTCGGCCTCCGTGGAGGCGTTCCGGGTGCGCTGCCCGGCCGGGAGGGCGGCCACGAAGAACCAGGTGTCGTAGCGGCGCGCCTCGAACTCGGGGGTGATCCAGCGGGTCCAGGCGCCCAGCAGGTCCGAGCGCAGCACCAGGCCGCGCCGGTCGAGGAACTCGGCGAAGGACAGCTCGCGCGCGACCAGGGCGGCCCGGTCGGCCTCCCAGTCGTCGCCGGTGGTGTCACCGACCACGGACTCCGCGTCGGGCCCGGCGAGCAGCACGCCCGCCTCCTCGTACGTCTCCCGTACGGCCGCGCAGACGATCGCCTGGGCACCGCTCTCGTCCGTCCCCAGCCGCTCGGCCCACCACGCGCGCGCGGGGCCCGCCCAGCGGACGTGACGGTCGTCGTCCCGCGGGTCGACGCCGCCGCCGGGATACGCGTACGCGCCTCCGGCGAAGGCCATGGAGGCGCGTCTGCGCAGCATGTGGACGGCCGGGCCGTCCGGGGTGTCCTTCAGCAGCAGCACCGTCGCCGCGCGTCTGGGGGTCACCGGGGTGAGGGTGCCGTCCGCGAGCGCGCGGATCCGGTCGGGCCACTCCGGGGGGTACCACTGACCGTTCGCCATGGCCGGAGGCTATCCCGTATAGGGCGAATGTTCGAGAGGTGCCCGAGGTCAGCGGGGTGGGAGGGACTACGGGACGAGCTCGACCTGGATCTCGACCTCGACCGGCGCGTCCAGCGGCAGCACCGCGACACCGACGGCGCTGCGGGCGTGCACGCCCTTGTCGCCGAGGACCTCGCCGAGCAGTTCGCTGGCGCCGTTGAGGACACCGGGCTGCCCGGTGAAGTCGGGCGCCGAGGCGACGAAGCCGACCACCTTCACCACGCGCGCGACGCGGTCCAGGTCGCCCGCGACGGACTTCACGGCGGCCAGCGCGTTCAGCGCGCAGGTGCGGGCCAGCTCCTTGGCCTCCTCCGGCGTGACCTCGGCGCCCACCTTGCCGGTGACCGGCAGCTTGCCCTCGACCATCGGCAGCTGGCCGGCGGTGTAGACGTACACGCCGGACCGCACGGCCGGCTGGTACGCGGCCAGCGGCGGTACGACCGCCGGCAGGGTCAGACCCAGTTCGGCCAGCTTGGCCTCGACCGCGCTCACGCCTGCTTCTCCCGCTTCAGGTAGGCCACGAGCTGTTCGGGGTTGGGCCCGGGCACGACCTGGACGAGCTCCCAGCCGTCCTCGCCCCAGGTGTCCAGAATCTGCTTCGTGGCATGGACGAGCAGCGGCACGGTTGCGTATTCCCACTTGGTCATGGGCCGACTGTAGCCGCTGCGGCCGCGACGGCCGGCGGCCGACCACCCGCCCTGCCGCGGACCGCCCGCCGATCGTCCCCGGACCGCCCGCGTGCCGCCCTCGACCGCTTCCCGGACCGGCCCTCGGAGTCCTGCCCGGACCGGACCCGGACCCCGCCCGGACCTCGGCGGTGTCCGAACAGCCGGCCGACTGTGACCACCGTTATCCACAGCCTCACGCGTGACCGTCGGCCGGACTGGTTAGACACCTCATGAAGCTAAGAGTCAAGCTGCAGCGGTCATCGGGGCAGGGAACGCTGTCCCCTCGTCGAACAACTCGCGCTCCCGTAGACAGCGGTAGAGCTGGCCGAGCATCCGGTTGAAGAGATGCCGCAGGGCGGCCGCGTGCCAGTCTCCGTGCTTGTCGCGTCGACGGCGGTAGTGGGACTTGGCCCCTGGAGACCCGTTCGGGGCTGCGAAGGCCCACAGATAGCCCGCGTGGTTGAGACGGTCGTTCTTCACCCGCCGCCGGGTGATGCTCGACTTCTTGCCGGAGGCCCGGGTGATGGGTGAGGAGCCGGCGTATGCCTTCATTCCGCGGGCGTCGGCGAACCTGCCGCGGTCGTCCCCGATCTCGGCCAGCACCCGGGCGCCGAGCTGGACGCCGAGGCCGGGGAAGCTGAGGAGGATCTCAGCGTCCGGGTGCTGAGGGAAAGCCTCCCCCACCGCCCCGGCGAGGTCGTCGGCCGCGGTGCAGGCGGCCTCCAGCTGGATGAGGAGGGCGAGCATCTGCTTGCCGAGTGCGTCCTCCACGAGTGCTGGCTGGTGGGCCCAGTCAGCGCGGAAGACGTCACGGATGCGGTCGGCCTCGGCTTCGATGCCCCGCTTGCGGCCGGCGCGTTTGAGCGCTGCCTGGATCTGCGTGCGGCTCAGCCTCGCGGCCCTGGCCGGTGTGGGCGCGAGCTTGAGCAGCTCGCGGGCCTCGGGACGGCACAGGCCGTTCTGCCAGGGTGCGAAGGCATCCAGGGCGGAGGGGTAATACTCGCGCAGGAGCGAGCGGAGCTGGTTGGAGGTCTGCTGCCGATTCCAGGTGGCGTCCTGCTGGGCCCTGGCCAGGACGGCGATGGCGCGGGCCAGGTCGGTGTCCTGCGGCAGGGGCCGATGGGCGTGCATGTCGGTGCGCAGGATGTTGGCCAGGACCAGGGCGTCGCCCGGGTCGGACTTTTTGCGGGAGACGCTGTGGCGGTCGCGGTAGCGGGCGGCGGCCATTGGGTTGATGGCGAAGACCTGTCGCTTGCCGGTGCGCAGCACGGCGACCAGCAGGCCTCGGGAGGTCTCGATGGCGACCGGGATCGGGGCGTTTTCCGTGTCGCCGTACTCGGCGAGGAGGTCGAGCAGGAGTCGGTAGCCGGTCGCGTCGTCGGTGATGCGGCGCTTGGCGAGTAACTCGCCGGTGTCGTCGACCAGGGCGACGTCGTGGTGCCGTTCCGCCCAGTCGATTCCGCAGTAGATCAAGGTTCCCTCCCGATGTGCTGGTGTTTGCGCTGGTCACGAGCGCATGCGGGCCACGCAGCGACCTAATTCCAGGACTCAGCCGCCGGGGCTGGTCCGACACCTCATTAGCCGTGTTCGTGGCACCAGCGCACTGCGCGGGCCTCGGTCTACTCGGGAGCTCGAACTGGCTCGGGTGTATCAAGAGGTCACCGTGCGGAGGGCTCGCACCACCAACTCCAACGAGTGATCAAGCGAGTGGGTGTTGACGCTTCGCGAGCGCCGAGCGTCGTCGCTCTGGCTAGAGGCATCGAGGCCAGGTCCAGCGAAGACGTCCGCTCGGCGCCCATGGGGCGTCAACACCCACCGCATCGGTCGTGGCTGCCGTGAAGACGTCGAACGTCGCCGCTCTCTGGGTAGGCCTCTCGTCGACCAAGTCGCATGAAGACATCCGCTCGGCGCCTACACAACCGCCACGACCACGAGCAGGAAGACCGTCCGCACGCTCTAACCAGAGGCTTCACAAGCCCAGCTCGAAGTAGGCGTAACGACCCTCACCACTCGAACACCCCGGTGACTCGACCCGACCCACCGGAGCCGTTGGAAAGGAATTAGGCTCGAAGACGTGAGCAGGCTCCAGGTCGTCAGCGGCAAGGGCGGGACCGGAAAGACGACGGTCGCCGCCGCCCTCGCGCTGGCCCTCGCCACCGAGGGGAAGCGGACGCTTCTCGTGGAGGTCGAGGGTCGGCAGGGCATCGCACAGCTCTTCGAGACGGACGCGTTGCCGTACGAGGAGCGCAAAATCGCGGTGGCACCGGGCGGCGGGGAGGTGTACGCCCTGGCCATAGACGCCGAACTGGCCCTTCTGGACTACCTCCAGATGTTCTACAAGCTGGGCGGCGCTGGCCGGGCCCTGAAGAAGCTCGGAGCGATCGACTTCGCCACCACCGTCGCCCCCGGCATCCGGGACGTCCTGCTGACCGGCAAGGCGTGCGAGGCGGTGCGGCGCAAGGACAAGCGCGGACGGTTCGTGTACGACTACGTCGTCATGGACGCCCCGCCGACGGGCCGCATCACCCGCTTCCTGAACGTCAACGACGAGGTGGCGGGTCTCGCGAAGATCGGCCCGATACACAATCAGGCGCAGGCGGTGATGCGGGTGCTGAAGTCGCCGGAGACGGCGGTGCACCTGGTCACGCTGCTGGAGGAGATGCCCGTCCAGGAGACCGCCGACGGCATCGCCGAACTCCGCGCGGCGAATCTGCCGGTGGGCCGGGTCATCGTGAACATGGTCCGCCCGCAGGTGTTGGACGCCGAGGACCTGGAACTCGTACGGACCGTGGAGCGTTCCTCGGTGGCACAGGCGCTCTCGTCCGCGGGGCTCGGCGGCGCCCGGCGGGGTGGGAACGCCGAGAAGCTGGTGGACCCGCTGCTGGACCAGGCGTCCGAGTACGCCGAGCGGTACGCGCTGGAGCAGGACCAGCGCGCGGTCCTCGGCGAGCTGGACCTGCCGTTGCACGAACTGCCGCTGCTCGTCGAGGGCATGGACCTCGCGGGCCTGTACGAACTCGCCACCGAGCTGCGGAAGCAGGGGTTGTCATGAGTCCGGACCCGGCCGAGGCGAAGAAGGCCGCCGCGGGGCGGAAGACGGCCGAGGCGCAGGAGACCGCCCGGCGTCTGTCCCCCACGCGCGCGCTCGACATCGACCGGCTGCTGGACGACCCGGGGACCAGGATCGTGGTGTGCTGCGGCTCGGGCGGCGTCGGCAAGACGACGACCGCCGCCGCCCTCGGACTCCGGGCGGCCGAGCGGGGCCGCAAGGTGGTCGTGCTCACCATCGACCCGGCCAGGCGGCTGGCCCAGTCGATGGGCATCGACTCCCTGGACAACGTGCCGCGCCGGGTGAAGGGCACCGACGGCGACGGCGAGCTGCACGCCATGATGCTCGACATGAAGCGCACCTTCGACGAGGTCGTGGAGGCGCACGCGGACCCCGACCGGGCGGCCGTGATCCTGTCGAACCCCTTCTACCAGTCGCTCTCCGCGGGCTTCGCCGGCACCCAGGAGTACATGGCGATGGAGAAGCTGGGCCAGCTGCGGGCCAAGGACGAGTGGGACCTGATCGTCGTCGACACGCCCCCGTCCCGGTCGGCGCTGGACTTCCTGGACGCGCCCAAGCGGCTCGGCTCCTTCCTGGACGGCCGTCTGATCCGCCTCCTGACCGCGCCCGCCAAACTGGGCGGCCGGGCCGGGATGGCCTTCCTCAACGTCGGCATGTCGATGATGACCGGCACGCTGGGCAAGCTGCTGGGCGGTCAGCTGCTGAAGGACGTCCAGACGTTCGTGTCCGCGATGGACACCACCTTCGGCGGTTTCCGCACCCGCGCGGACGCCACGTACAAGCTGCTCCAGGCACCCGGTACGGCCTTCCTGGTGGTGGCGGCCCCGGAGCGGGACGCGCTGCGCGAGGCCGCTTACTTCGTGCAGCGGCTGGCCGCGGAGGACATGCCGCTGGTCGGGCTGGTGCTGAACCGGGTCCACGGCAGCGATGCCGTCCGGCTGTCGGCCGAGCGGGCGCTGGCCGCCGCGGAAAATCTTGAGGAGCCCCGCATTGTCGATCAGGGGGACGGGAAAGCTGGACTTCGTAACTCTCCCGACACGTACGGCAGTTCACACACTTCCGCACCCGGGACCGCAGCCGGTGACACTGCTTCCGAGGAAGGCTCCCCCGCCGAAACGGAGCGCCCCGTCGACCGGCTCACCGCGGGCCTGCTGAGGCTGCACGCCGAGCGCATGCAGCTGCTCTCGCGCGAGCGGCGCACACGCGACCGGTTCACCGCGCGCCACCCGGAGGTGGCGGTGGTCGACGTGCCCGCACTGCCCGGCGACGTCCACGACCTCACAGGACTGCGGGAGATCGGCATCCGGCTGGCCGCGGGCACGGAAGAGCCGGCGCAGCCGTCGTAACACCCGTCCGGCGACTGTGAGAACCCGCACAGTTGCCGGCACGGGCACATGGCGTGCACCGGCGCGGCCGGCTCCGACCGCGTCCGCCAGGGCACGGGCGGGATCGGCGGTCTCCGCGCGCAAGGCGTCGCCGCGCGCGGGCGTCCGCGACAGGACGCGCGTCCACGGCGCACAGGGCACGCGTCCGCCGTCCGAGCGCTTCGGCCGTGTCCCGGTCCGAGGCGCGCCCTGCCCCCTGGCGCTTCCCAGGCCCGGTGGCAGGTGCCGGCGATCCCTGTAAGGCGTGCCCGGCCGGCGAGGTACGGCCGGCCGGTGAGTTCGAGGACGTGCGCCCGTACGGCGTCTTACCGCGCGGGTGCTCGGCCCGTACGTCCCGGCGTACGCCTGATGCCGCTTCACGTGGCGCACGCGGGCCGGAGCACATGCCCCGGGGATGTGCCGGAGGAGGCTGCCCTCAGCTCACCGCCGCGTAGTGCTCGTACACCTCGTCGCTGTCGAGGGGCACGATGCCCATGCCGCGCTCGTACTCCGAGCGGGCCGTCTCCAGCAGCCTGCGCCAGGAGGTCACGGTGGGCCGGCGGCGCAGCAGTGCGCGGCGCTCCCTCTCCGTCATTCCTCCCCACACGCCGAATTCGACGCGGTTGTCCAGCGCGTCGGCCAGGCACTCGGTGCGTACCGGGCATCCGGTGCACACCGCCTTGGCCCTGTTCTGCGCTGCTCCCTGCACGAACAGTTCATCCGGATCGGTAGTGCGGCAGGCGGCCTGCGCACTCCAGTCGGTAACCCAGCCCATACCGGCGCCGTCCTCTCCCGAATCGAGGCTCCCCCACGGCGGCAGCGGCATATTCACCGCCGCCAGTTGAGGACGTTACGGAAGGTGGGCACAGCGCAACACCCCCTTCGGGCCCAATCTTGAATGGCCCGAACGGACTATGGGTAAGCGGCAGATCACCCGCGGGAGTGAGCTGGCGACATGCGCGACCATCCCGGCAAACCGGGACAGCTGTGGTGCGTCACACCGGGCGCCAGGTGACACACGAGGCGGATTCGGACACGTTCCCCTCAGAAATCCGGGGCACGTCCAGAACGATTCGGGGTCGCCGGACGTATTGATACGTGGCCGCGGTGCTGTGACAGTTGAGAGCAGCTTAGGCCAAGGCCTGCGCGCGTGTCCGGGAAATGAGAAGGTAGGCGCCCGGCTTTGCCGTGCCGCGCCGTGACGCGGGTCACCGGCGCCCGCCGCTCCGCGCCGGTACGTCACGATCCGGCACCCGAACATCCCGACAGGGAGCCGGTCCCTCGGAACGCTCAGAGGTGGGGATTAGGCTGCCCCCATGCCAAAGAAGCGCTCGGGCGGTGGTCTGTCGGCAACGCAGCAGGCCGCGAAGTTCCTCGGTGTCAGTGTGCTCGCGGGAGCCGTGATGGCGGGCATCGCGCTGCCCGCGGCCGGCGCGCTGGGCCTCGCGGCCAAGGGCTCGGTCAAGAGCTTCGACGAGATCCCGGCCAACCTCAAGAGTCCCCAGCTGAGTCAGCGCACGACGATCCTGGACAACCAGGGCCACCAGATCGCCGCGGTGTACTCGCGCGACCGCACGGTGGTCGACCTGAAGGACATCTCGCCGTACATGCAGAAGTCGATCGTCGCGATCGAGGACTCGCGCTTCTACAAGCACGGCGCCATCGACCTCAAGGGCGTGCTGCGCGCGGTGAACAAGAACGCGCAGGAAGGCGGTGTCGCCCAGGGCGCCTCCACGCTCACCCAGCAGCTGGTGAAGAACTACTTCATCGAGGAGGCCGGTGACGACCCGACGAAGGTCGCCCAGGCCACCCAGCAGACCCTCGGCCGCAAGATCCGCGAGCTGAAGTACGCGATCCAGATCGAGGACAAGCTCGGCAAGAAGAAGATCCTCGAGAACTACCTCAACATCACCTTCTTCGGTGAGCAGGCCTACGGTGTCGAGGCCGCCGCCCAGCGCTACTTCTCCAAGCACGCCAAGAACCTGAACGTGCAGGAGTCCGCGCTGCTGGCCGGCATCGTGCAGTCCCCGAGCCGCTACGACCCCGTCAACGACGAGGCCGAGGCCACCAAGCGGCGCAACGTCGTGCTCCAGCGCATGGCCGAACTGGGCGACATCTCCCAGAAGGAGGCCGACGAGGCCAAGGAGAAGCCGCTCGGGCTCCACCCGAGCCAGCCGAAGAACGGCTGCATCACCGCAGTCCAGGGCGCCGGCTTCTTCTGCGACTACGTGCGCGAGGTCTTCCTGACCGACCCGGCCTTCGGCAAGTCCAAGGAGGTCCGGGCGAAGCTGTGGAACCAGGGCGGTCTGACGATCCGTACGACCCTCGACCCGCAGTCGCAGCAGTCCATGCAGAAGTCCATCAAGGAGCACGTCTACAAGAGCGACGGTGTCGCGACGGCCGCGAGCATCGTCGAGCCCGGCACCGGCAGGATCCTGGCCATGGGCCAGTCCCGGCCGTACGGCTTCGGCAAGAACGAGACGCAGATCAACCTGTCCGTCAACCAGGGCATGGGCGGCGGCGCGGGCTACCAGCCCGGTTCGACGTTCAAGCCGATCGTGGCCGCGGCCGCCATCGAGGGCGGCAAGTCCGCGACGCAGGAGTACTCGTCGCCGTACCAGATGCCGTACCCGACCTCGGTGTCCGCGTGCGACGGCAAGACCTGGCGCAACGACCCGCGCAAGCCGGCCAAACTGCAGAACGAGAACGAGTCGGAACACGGCCCGTACGGCATGAAGGAAGCGACCGCCAAGTCGGTCAACACCTACTACGTGCAGCTGATCAGCGACATCGGCATCTGCCCGGTCGTCGACATGGCCAAGAAGATGGGCGTGGCGCGCGCCGACGGCCGCAAGATCGACCAGGCCCCGTCCATCGCGCTCGGCACCCAGGAGATGTCGCCGCTGACGATGGCGAGCGCGTACGCCACCTTCGCCTCGCGCGGGATGTACTGCACGCCGGTCGCCATCGAGTCGATCACCCGGAAGATCGGCAGCGAGCAGAAGTCCATGAGCGTGCCGAAGTCGACCTGCTCGCGCGCGATGTCGGAGAAGACCGCCGACACCGTGAGCACGCTGCTGAAGGGCGTGGTCGAGGACGGTACCGGCCAGGAGGCCGGTCTGGGCGACCGCGCGAGCGCGGGCAAGACCGGTACGACGGACGAGCGCTTCGCCGCCTGGTTCGTCGGCTACACCCCGAACATGGCGGGCGCGGTCTGGGTCGGCGACCCGACCCACAAGCGGCGCATGATCAACATCACCATCGGCGGCATCCCGCACGACAAGGTCTTCGGTGGTGAGGTCCCCGGACCGATCTGGCGCGACATGATGGCCGGCGCCCTGGAGGGCAAGCCCGCTCCCGACTTCAACCTGGTGGACATCCCCGATGCCACCGACGAGGACGGCCAGGGAAAAGGCGACAGGGGGGAGGACGGGGGAAACAACGGGAACAACACGGCGGGACAGGTGATCGGCGGACTGATCGGCGGACTGACAACCGGGGGCGCCACTGACGGCGGCACCACCGGCGGCGACGCCAACGCCGGCACGACCGGCGGGCCGCTCCCGAAGCCGACGTTCTCCTTCCCGGACAACTTCATCGAGGGCCAGACCAACGGGGGCGTCCGTGGGAACGGCAACGGCGGCCGGCGCGGGTAGCTCCGCGGGGCACGCCGGGTGAATCCGTGCGTACGGCGGCGGGGGGGGGCCCCCCCCCCCCCGGGGGGGGGCCCCCCCCCCGGGGGGGGGGGGGGGGGGGGGGGGGGCCCCCCCCCTGCGCCCTCCCCGCGCCCGGGGGGGTGCGCCCGCCGGGGCGGGGCGCCCCCCCCGCCC
>NZ_JBIBUW010000002.1:458168-672638 GCF_043079785.1 Streptomyces sp. NPDC015139
GGGGGGGGGGGGGGGGTTCGCCCCCGCGGGGCGGGGGGGGCGCCGCCGCGGGGGCCCGGGGGGTTCACCGGGGCTCCCGGGGGGGGGCCCCCCCCCTGGCCCCGGGGGGGGCCCCCCCGCCGCCGTTTTCGTCGGACCTCGGGTTCGGTTTTCGTGGCCGTCTCGGACCGGGGCCCGTTGACGTTTCCGCCGGTGGGAGGCCGGACTCCGCCACCCGCTCCCGGCCGGGGCGCGGCTTCGACGCCGTGATGGTCCCGGACGCCGGCCTCGGCCGACCGTCGGTCAGCCCTGAAGGAGCTTCTTCACCGCGGCGGCGACGCGGCCGCCCTCGGCCTGCCCGGCCACCTTCGGGTTCACGATCTTCATGACGGCGCCCATGGCCCGCGGCCCCTCGGCGCCGCCCGCCTTCGCCTCTTCCACGGCCTGGGCGACGATCGCGTCCAGCTCGTCGTCGGACATCTGCTTGGGCAGGTACTCGGCGAGCAGTTCGCCCTCCGCCTTCTCCCGCTCGGCCGACTCGGCACGGCCACCCTGCGCGAAGGCGTCCGCGGCCTCCCGGCGCTTCTTCGCCTCGCGGGTGAATCACCTTGAGGACCTCGTCGTCGGAGAGCTCCCGCTTCTCCTTGCCCGCGACCTCCTCCTTGGTGATCGCGGCGAGGGTCAGCCGGAGCGTGGAGGAGCGGAGCTCGTCGCGCTCCTTGATCGCGGCGTTGAGGTCGTCGTGCAGCTTCGACTTGAGCGTGGTGGTCATACGGTCGATTGTCGCAGGTGCACCACCGCCAACGCCCGCCCATTTAAAGGGGCCGCCGGTCTTGGCGGCCCGCCGGTGTCTGACACGATGGACGTATGCGCGCGCGATACGGAGTACCCCTGGGAATCATGGCGGCAGGCGCCGCCGGACTGGCGTACGCGGCGGGCTTCGAGGCCCGCTCCTTCCGCCTCCGGCGGGTGACGGTCCCGGTCCTCCCGCCCGGCATGCGTCCGCTGCGCATGCTTCAGGTCTCCGACATCCACATGGTGAGCGGCCAGCACAAGAAGCAGCGCTGGCTCCAGTCGCTGGCGGGCCTGCGCCCCGACTTCGTGATCAACACCGGTGACAACCTGTCGGACCCCGAGGGCGTGCCGGAGGTGCTGGACGCGCTCGGTCCCCTGATGGACTTCCCCGGCGCGTACGTCTTCGGCTCGAACGACTACTACGGCCCCCGGCTCCGCAACCCCGCCCGCTACCTGCTGGAGAAGGCCAGCGGCCGGCACGGCCTGAACGGCAACCCGCCGGCCGTGGGCGTGATCCACAACCCGTGGGAGGAACTGCGGGACGGATTCGACGCGGCGGGCTGGCTGAACCTGACGAACACGCGGGGCGTGCTCAAGGTCGAGGGCGTGTCGATCGAGCTGACCGGCGTGGACGACCCGCACATCAAGCGTGACCGCTACGCCCAGGTGGCGGGCGGCCCGTCGGGGACGTACGACTTCTCCCTCGGCGTGGCCCACGCGCCGTACCTGCGCACCCTGGACGCCTTCACTGCGGACGGCTATCCGCTGATCCTGGCCGGCCACACCCACGGCGGCCAGCTGTGCATCCCCTTCTACGGCGCCCTGGTCACCAACTGCGACCTGGACACGGACCGGGTGAAGGGCCTGTCCCGGCACACGGCCGAGGGCCACACGTCCTACCTCCACGTCTCGGCGGGCTGCGGCACCAACCGCTACACCCCGGTCCGCTTCGCCTGCCCACCGGAGGCGACGCTGCTGACGCTGGTGGGCCGGGAGTAGGCACGGCGGGCGCCCGCGTCCACCGGAGCGGGGAACCGGGGTTCACCTGGGCACGGCCGGCGCCCGGGTTCACTGGGGCCGGGAACCGGGGTTGGGCACGGCCGGCGCCCGGGTTCACCGGGGCCGTGGACCGGGGTTCACCGGAGCCGTGACCGGGGTCCATCGGGGTCCACCGGGGCCGGGAACCGAGGGGGCGGCCGGAGAGGACAGTCCGGGGGGGGAGGTAACCCACTCGGCCCAACCCGCATGGCCGGCCCCCTCCCCCGCTCCTAGCGTGAGGGCATGACCGCCCCGATACCCAGGGACATCCCGGACCTGCCCGCGATCCCGGGCCCGCCCCTGCTGGTGCCCGCCCCGGTACCGGCCACGGCGGTGGTGGCCCCGGTCCGCCGCCCGATGGCAGCGCTGTGCCGCCTGCTGATCGCCGTGGCGGCGGCCGCCGGTGTCGCCCTGGAACTCCTCATCGGCACCCCGGCACGCACCCTGAGCTACTTCAGCGTCCAGGCCAATATCCTGCTGGCCCTGGTCATGCTCCTGTCGGCGGCCAGAGCCTCCCGGGCCCGGCGCCCACTCCCGTCCGGCGTGACGGGGGCCACGCTCCTCTACGTCGTGATCGGCGCGCTGGTCTACCACCTGCTGCTGGCCCGCACGACGCCCCCGTTCTCCATGACCGGCGGCACGGCGGTGCCGGAGCGCTGGCACGCCCAGTGGGCGGTCCTCCAGTTCCTCCACGTGCTGGTGCCGGCGGCGGCGGTGTGCGACTGGCTGTTCCTCACCCCCGCCGGCCGCCTGCACCTGCGCCAGACCGCGACCTGGCTCCTCTACCCCCTGGCCTACCTGGCCTTCTCCTTCATCAGGGCCGCCTTCCTCCCGCCGGGCGACCCGGCCCGCTACCTCTACCCGTTCCTGGACGTCACCGCCCACGGCTACCGCAGCACCCTGGCCAACGCCCTCCTCCTGGGCCTCGCGATGTACGCCCTGGCAGTCCTCCTGGTGGCCCTGGACCACACCCGCCCGACCCCGGTACGCCACCGGTGCTAAACCGGATTTCGTCTACGGCCACCGGTGGGCTAAAGTAAACGTCGTCGCCGCGAGAAGCAGCGACATCGGGGTGTAGCGCAGCTTGGCAGCGCGCTTCGTTCGGGACGAAGAGGTCGTGGGTTCAAATCCCGCCACCCCGACACAGGTCAGAGGCCCATTCACGTGATCGTGAATGGGCCTCTGTCGTGCTCAGGGGGCCGAACAGGGGGCCAACGGCTTTTGATCAAGCCTCGATGGCGGTCGCCTCACCGCGCTGGGCGAAGATCAGGTCCATGGCTTCCGCCCCCTCGGTGATGACCGGCCGAAGCTGCTTCCTATACACGGCCTCCGTCGTCGCCTGACTGGTGTGCCCGACAAGCTGCGCGATGCGCTCCAGCGGGATGCCGTGGTCCGAGAGCAGCGAGACGAAGCTGTGCCGCAGCTCGCGCGGCGTCCACTCAGGAGCAAGCCCCGCCTTCCTCACGACGGCCTTGAAGTCCCTCCGCACGTTGGCCGCGTCCAGCGGTTCACCGGACCGCGTCGTGAAGACGCGGCCGGCCGGGCTCCACTCCGTCCCTCGGGACGCCCTTTCCTGCTTCTGCCACCGCTTGTGTTCTTCGAGGACACCCACCACCTGCTTCGGCAGAGCGATGGTCCGCCGGCTCTTCCTGGTCTTGGTCTCACCGTGCTTGCGCACCGATCGCCACACGGCGACGTGAGGCGGGGTGCCGTCCTCCGTGTCCAGGAAAACGTGATCCCAGGTGAGGGGCCGCGCCTCCTCCGTGCGTACGCCGCTGAGGAGGGATAGCACGAGGTAGGCGTACAGCCGCGAGGGGCGAGCCGCGGCAAGCACAGCTTCCGTCTGCTTGAGGTTCAGTGCCTTGCTCGGGCGCCCCGGCCGGCCTTCCGGAGCGGTGACGAGCAGGGCGACGTTCCGTGCGGTCTTGTCCCTGCGCTGAGCATGCTCGACGGAGCGACGTAGGACGGCGAGCAGGTGACCTGAAGAAGGAACTGCAGTCGGGCGTCAAGACGCCGGCCAACTACACCGTGGCCGATGCGGTGAACGACTGGCTGGAACGCGGCCTGAAGGGACGCGACGAAAAAGGCACCATCGGCAAGAACCGTTCGATGGCCAACAAGCACCTCCCGGATCTTCTGACGGACCTCGGTCTTGGTCTTGCCGTAGACCTTCGGGCGGCGGCACTTGCCGTTCGGGGCGTACCCAAGGGATACGGATCCTACGTAGCGATTCTTCGCCGCGTCCCAGTAGATCGTGTCCTCACCGTGGCCAGCCCTTCGGACCTTTGGCGTCTCGGACATGTGGTGTTCTCCAAACGAGCGGGCCGCGCCCGATGGCGCGGCCCGGTTGATGCGAACGAACGGAGGTGCGTCAGGCGGCGGCTTCTGCCTCGCGCTTGAGCAATTCGACGTACTGCGCGATGTATTCGGGCGGGACGAGCCGCCTACGGCCGATGCGAACCGTCTGGAGACGCCCTAGGCGGATCTCCTCGTAAACCAGCGAACGACCGATGCCCAAGGCCGCTGCTGCTTCTTCCGGTCGGTACAACACCCGCTCAGCGGGAGAGGCAAGCGTGATGCTCATCCGGTGTGCCTCCTGGGCAGTTCGTCTTTGTCTTCGGGGGGGCTCGGGACCTTGGCCCGCATCTGGATGATCCGCACCAGCATCCGGCCGCCGGTGGACTTGCCCGCGGACCTGGCCCCGCTGCTTGCCTTCCGAGAGGTGGCAGCAACTTGGCTGTCCCGTGTCGGGACCGATCAGTGGCAGCGCCCATACCCGGCGGACAAGCTCCTCGCCACGATTGACGCTGGGGTGGTGTTCATGGTGCGCGAGGGCAATGCCACGGCGGCCACAATCACGCTGACTCCGGAGGCAGAAGAGGGGCTCTGGACCGAGGACGAACTTCGCGAGCCCAGCCTTTTCATCAACAAGCTGACTGTGGCTGGTACACACGCCGGCCAAAACGTCGGTGGTCGGCTGCTCGACTGGGCGAGTGACCGCGCTTTCCGCACGGGCGCGACGTGGCTCAGGTTGGACGCCTGGACAACCAACACCGCCTTGCAGGCGTATTACCTACGCCATGGATTCGAACACGTGCGTACCGTGCGGCAGGGTGTCGCCGTCAACGGCGGCCCGCGAGTGTCCGGGTGGCTTGCGCAGCGAATAACGCGCCCAGAAGGGCACGGGTTCATGGACGACAGCGCGCGTCCGAAGCGAGACCCCGCCCAGCTAGGGGTCGCACCGGTCGACGGAGAACGCCGGACGCCGTGGCGGTGACGGTCCCGGACCCATGGGACCCACGCCGAACGAACGACGTTGCGCGGCGAGCTCTTCCAATTTGCGGGCCGGGGGAAACCGTGGCGTCCTGGATGAGTTGGGCATTCACCTGGGACTTCTCATCCGGCTTTAGCCCGGTGGACCACGGCTGCCCAGCAGGGGCGCCGACAGGAAGGCCGCTGACATGCTGCCGCCCGGCCGCCATCGACGCATCGCATGAAGTCGGTTGACGCTTCGATCGTCCCGCCCTCCGCCAGGAACCTCCACGAGAACCGTTGAGAGGAAAACCATCATGACGACCATCGATGTGACGACGGCGCAGCGCTTCGTCGCGGAACTGGAGCTCGCCGAGACTCCGCGCGCCCTCGCGGAACTGTCGCACACCCCGATCACGCTCACGACGGAGAAGTCAGCAGCGGTCGACGACGGAAGTATCGTCTGTTTCGCCGACGGGCTGGACATCGTGCACAAGCAGGACGTGCTCAACTCCACCCTGCTGGCCCAGCTCGCGGCGAGCAACAAGTACGACAGGGAAACCGAGACCGAGGAGTGGTACGGGTACTACAAGCACGTCCTGGAGAACGTCGGTTGGGTCACATCGGAGTGGCGTTTCTCGAAGTACGAGGCGTCGACGGCAAGTTTCCACATCGACACGGTGATCCTCCAGATCCTCGTGGCCATCGCGACCGGGAACGAGCTGGCACTGGCGATAGCCACACTGGAGGCCCTGAAGAAGAGCAGCGACAGCCGCGCCGGGAAACTGTTCGAAACGCAGAGCCACGGACTGTCGAACGGCTCGTTCCAGATGGGTTGCGCCTCCCCGAACGGCGACAACGTTGGCATGGCACTCGCAGCGTTCCACTTCTCCACGACGAGCCGGATCACCAAGATCCTGTGGACCGACTTCAACGCCACCCAAACAAAGCTGTACCAGGGCGGGCAGACCGTCGTCCTGAACGAGCAGCTCTACTCCGTGATACGGGCTGACGTCATCAAGAAGCTGGGTGACAAGGCCAAGCAGTTCGTCGCGGACATCGAGATCTGACCTGCACCCGCGGCGCAGGGAGGCCTGTGAACCGACATGACCAATGCACAGGACGAAGAAAAGGTCCAGCGTATGGCGGCCGTGCTGAGACGCCATCAACAGGCACTGCTCGACCGGCCGGGATGCACGGGCGTGGCCATCGGGCGTAAGAGAGTGGGCGGTCCCGACCAGGAGACGGACACACTGGCCATCACCGTGTTCGTGGAACGGAAGCGGACTGACGTGCCGGAGGGGGAACGGGTGCCGACCGAGCTGGACGGCTTTCCCACGGACGTGTTGGAGCAGGAGGTGCTGCTGCCGGAACTCTGCGCCACCGACCCGTTCGCCGTGCACGACCCCGTCTTCGGCGGCCTCTCGCTCTCCACCTGGGAGGCCCCACAGGGGTGGGGTTCCATCGGCTGCTTCATCAACACCACCGGTGATCCGGCGAACAACGTGCCTCCAGGTGACTACCTGCTCACCAACCAGCACGTCCTCGCGTACGCGACACCGCCGGAATGGAGCACGGTGGTGATCCAGCCGACGGTGAAGGACGATCCCCCGCCCGAGAAGTACTGGTGCGGCAACTACGTGGCCGGCTACCTGACGCCGACGCGGGACTGCGCGATCACCACGGTGACCGACCGCAGGCTGGCCAACAAGGTGCCCAACTACCCGTGGTATCCCGGATACCGGAACATCAGGGGCGTGGGCCTGGCCGTTCCGGGGGACGACGTCTACAAGTACGGTGCCACGACCAAGTTCACCAAGGGACGGGTCGTCTTCGTCAACTACACCCCGCCGCAGGACCCCCCGTACCAGGAGGTCATTCTGATCAGCAGCGAGAAGGGCGCGGGCGACGTGTGGAACGCGCGCGGCGACTCCGGCTCGGTCACGATCCGCCAGAGCGACGACTTCGCCGTCGGGCTGAACTTCGCGGGGACGTCGGACTCCAAAATGCCCGACGGCCAGCCACCAGGACTTCCCCGGTACCCCGCTTACTTCCGCGGCATGGCCTACGACCTGACGTCCCAGATGCAGGCGTTCGTGGCGGCAGGAGGAAGGGTCGGGCTGTCCGCCTCAAACCTGGACTAGGCCCGCTGTGGCCAACAGTGGCGACGGCAGGTGTCGGGGTGTGGTCTCAGTCCTGGTCTCCATCGGCGACGATTCCGGTCCCGTCCCCTGCCGTCCAGCACGGTCCTGCCCCCATTTGAGCAGGGGTGACTATGTCAGGCCGGACGTTACTGGATGCCCGTAGACCAGGACCCGACAACTCGTAATGCGTGGTTCCGACCTGCCGTCGGGGCACAGACGACGACACGAGTTGGCGGCGTTCAGGGGGGGCCAAACGGAGGGCCAAACGGCACAGCCCCGGCACGTCTTGGTGAGTGTGTTCATGAGCGTCTTTCGCATGCCTGCCGTGATGTGGAATGCGGACTGCGGAGGCACACCGCGACCAGCTAGATCCAGGTGTCCATCCGCATCCGCGACCGCCATGAGTCGATCGGGATCGCCGTGCCCGTGTACAGCGGCCGGAAGAAGTCTGCGTGGCAGGGCCCTGTAAAGCCCCGACCAGCGCGTTTGCCTCTGGCATGGCGATCGTATGAGGTCGCTCCAGGTGTCCCGTGTGCTCTCCGGGACGCATGTCGCCGATGCGGTGCTTCGCGTCGCTTGGCATGCTGAGTGCTCAGGGGGTCCGCGGACAGGACGGAGTTGGCGACGTGCTCTTCGCGGAGCCGGCAGGCGGTGAGCCGGAACGCCCGGGGCCGGACCCGGACGCCGGGCGGCGCTCCACAGCTCCGCTGCTGGCCGTGTGCGCCGGGTACTTCATGGTCATCCTGGACGTCACGATCATCAACGTCGCCGTGCCCGTGGTGGGCCGGGACCTGTCGGCCTCGCTCACCGGCATCCAGTGGATCACGGACGGATACACCCTGGTCTTCGCCGGGTTGCTGATGACCGGAGGCGCGCTGGGCGACCGGCTGGGCAACCGGCGTGTCTTCTGTTTTGGCGTCGTGGTGTTCACGGTGTCCTCGGCCGCTTGCGCCTTCGCGCCGAACGCCGCCTCCCTCGTCGCCGCCCGGCTGGTGGAGGGACTCGGCGCGGCACTGATCGTCCCCGGCTCCCTCGCCCTGCTTCAGGAGGCCTACCCGGCGCCGGCGGCACGCTCGCGCGCCTTCGGACTCTGGGGGGCGATGGCGGGCATCGCGGCCTCCGCCGGGCCGCTGCTGGGCGGGCTGCTGGTGTCCACGGCGGGCTGGCGGTGGGTCTTCCTGATCAACCTGCCCGTCGGTGTGGTCTGCCTGGCGCTGACACTGCGGTACGTGGCGCCCTCACCGCGGAACGCCGGCCGGGCCCTGGACTGGCCGGCGCAGTGCGCCGTGGTGGCGGCGGTCGCCCTGCTGACCACTGCGCTGAACGAGGCCGGGCGGCGCGGCTGGTCCGACCTCGCCGTGCTCGCCGGACTGGGCCTGGCCGCGCTCGCCGTGGCCGCGTTCTTGCTGCGGGAGCGGCTGGCCCGGGCTCCCGCCCTCCCGCTGCGGCTGCTGCGCTCACGCACCATGAGCGGCGCGGCCGTCGTCGGCCTGCTGTTCAACTTCGCCTTCTACGGCATGGTGTTCACCGCCAGCCTGGACTTCCAGCGCCGCCGCGGATTCAGTGCCCTGGAGACCGGGGCTGCGTTGTTCCCTGCGGTGGCGATGACCATGTTCGCCTCCGTCATTTCCGGGCGACTGAGCCGCCGCACCGGTGACCGTCCCCTGGTGGTCTCCGGCATGCTCCTGGGCGCCCTCGGCCTGGGCGGGTGGGCCGCGGCCGGACCTGACCCCGCCTACCCGTTGCTGGTGGCGCCGATGATGGCCACCGGGTTCGGTACGTCCTTCGCCCTCACCGGCTCGACCGCCACCGTGATGGGCTCCGCGCCCCCAGCGTACGCGGGGGCCGCGTCCGCGCTGTTCAACACGACCCGCCAGATCGGCAGCGCCACCGGGGTGGCACTCGGCGGCAGCTTGCTGGCCACCAGCACCGGCTACGGCGCCGGAGTGCGCACCAGCATGGCCATCGGAGCCCTCGCCTACCTGACCGCCGCGGCCCTCGCGCGGCTGAGCGTGCCGGCCAGGAGGGAGAAGGGCGGCAGGTGACCCGGCGGTCCCTGCCGGTCGCCGGGGCACGGCCGGCAGTCAGCTGTCGCGCAGGCACTCGATCTCGATCCGGAAGATCGGGGCCTGCTCAACGTCCATGGAGAAATCCTGGAGATGATCTTGAGATCGGGGGCCCGGAGCACCGACGTAGACCGACACACCCCAACACCCTGACCTGCGCATTTGCTGCGAGCCGCAGCTCGGCGATCTTCCAGGGCCTACTTCGGGACGAAGAGGTCGTGGGTTCAAATCCCGCCACCCCGACAGTGAAACACCAGGTCAGGCCCGGTGCTGAGAAATCAGTGCCGGGCCTGACCTGTTTCTACGGGACTGTCTACCGGGTCCAGCCCCCTCCGCAAGACGGCACGGAAGGTGGCGAACTACCGGAGCCTCCAGAGTGATCGGCAGTGCTCCTCTGTGCGCCCCTCGGGCGCCTCACGCCTTCCCCTAGTACTCCAGCTGGAGATCGCGCTCTTCGTAGTACGCGGTCGGGCGGGCCGTCTCTCGTGCCGAGTTGGTCCGACTGGTCGGATCTTCCGGTGGGTCACGCCGGGACGCTCCGGGCGGCGGCAGAGCCGCGGTTATGAATGCTTCACCGGACCATCCATGAGCATCCACCTCAGGAGCCACACGATGCGCCCCATCAGAGCAGCCCGCCTCGGCACGGCCACTGCGCTGGTCACCCTTCTCGCCTGCGCCCCTGTCGCGTCCGCCGCGACGGACACCGATTCCGGCCACGCCAAGGGCGGAGACCGGGTCATCACACTCATCGGCCACCTCGTGCAGCAGACGCGCTTCCCCGTCAACTCCGACGGCAGCCCCGCCCAGGGCGACCGGACCGTCTTCCGCTCGCTCCTCTTCGACAAGGACGACAAGAACCAGGTCGGCGAAACCGACGGCACCTGCACCACCACCACGGTCGAAAACGGTGGAGCGGAGGAGTGCGTCGTGACCTACAACCTCCCGGGCGGCCAGCTCTCCGTACAGGGGATGGTCTTCGGCATCCTCACCAACGGCCGTCCGACGCTCCCTCCCCCGTCGTTCGACAACGCGATCACCGGCGGCACCGGGGAATTCGACCAGGCTCGCGGCCAGGTCCACGCCGACACGATCGGTACGGGCAAGAGGCGCTTCACGATCGACCTCGACCGCTGACTGCTCTGCCCCCGCCCGATGAGAAGGCTGGGTGCCGGGCGGCAGGCTGGTCGTGGGGGAGCCGGGGCGAAGTCACGACTTGCCGCCCCGGCCCTGAGGCCGGCTCATGACCGACGACGCGACCGGTCCGCTGAACCTTGACTCTCATGTCGACGTCACCCTTTGGGCGCCCCAGCGCCTGACGGGTTGTGCCGTACTCGTCGGGCCGTGCGCGGGCCAACCCGCGCATCGCAAGATCGCCACACCGTGAGTTGCGCCGGCATGCCGCCCGCCCAAACGACAGATTGGGCCTTTGTCGTGTGTACAGCGGCGGATTACAGCAACCGCCATGACTCTTGCCGACCGTCCTCGGCCGACGGGTCCCTTCTAGTGCCGTCACCCGGCTCCTCGCCGGGCTCGCGGAGCGCCCGGGCGGCCCGCCCCCGTGGTGCGGGCCGCCCGGGACCGTGGTCGGTCAGCGGGTCTCGCCCGCCTTGTCCACCACGGCCGTCCTGATGAGCGAGCTGCCGTTGACGGTCTTGCCGCCCACGATGGTCCGCCTGCCGACGAGCAGGTAGGTCTGCGGGTCGATCAGCCACTGGTCGTACATCGGTTTACCGGTCAGGGGGTCCCTCTTGTGGCCGTAGTCCAGGGCGATCACCCGGCGTCCGGCGGTTGTGTCGACCAGGTGGCCGGTGACCTTTCCGCCCGGTACGAGTGCGAGGGCGCGGTAGAGGGAGGCCAGGCCCTTGGCCGGCATCACGTCGGCCGACATCAGGACGCTGATCTCGATGTAGTCGCTGCGCGCCTGTGAGTCCTCCTCGGAGTCGGCGATGGCGTTCTGCGCGCGCAGCGCCTTCAGCGTCGCCCTGCCGTCGGCCGGCAGGGCGGTGAGGACCCGGTACATCTCGCGCGGCGAGCGGTCATCACCCGCGCCGCCGTTTTCCAGGTTCATCTTGGTGACCTCGAGCGGCCTGTCCCCCAGCCGAAAGGCGCTGGCGGAGCCGTCGTAGCGGATCCAGTTCTCCAGACCACCCGTCTCCGGGTGGTCCTTGTCCAAAGGCTCCTGCGCCGACTTGGTGTAGATCCACTGCTTCGGCGTCGGAACGGCGCCGTCCGGCTGTGTCTGGACCGCGTCGGCAGCCTGCCGCAGGAACTCGGCCGCGCTCACCCCCTTGTAGCGCACACCCGGCGTGGCCGCGGGCTGCACCGTGCCTCCCGTGCCCTTCCCGCCCACCAGCAGGGAGGCGGTGACGGCGACGGCGGTCACCGCGGCCACGACCGCGACGATCGCGAACTCCCGTCGTCGCCACAACGCGCGGCGCCACTGCCCGGCCCGCGCGGCCTCGGTGAGCCGGGCCCGGCCCGGCGCGAGCCTGCCCCGGTCGGGCGCGGACACATGGGCGCGCAGCTCGCGCAGTTCGGTCATCTCGTCCATGGCTACGCCGCCTCCACCGCGTCGATCACGAATGCAGGATCGGCGCCCAGCGCCGTACGTACCTTGCGTCGCGCCCGGTTGAGCCGCGAACGAACCGTGCCGATCGGTATGTCCAGTGCCTCCGCGACCTCCTGGTAGGTGAGTTCGGCCCAGGCGACGAGCAGCAGGACGTGCCGGTCCGGCGCCGACAGCCCCGCGAGGGCGCCGGCCAGGGGGCCTTGCGCCGCGATCCGGCTGTCGGTGTCCTCGAGCCAGAACTCGTCCCCGGACGCGGCGAGCGGGTCGCGGCCGGTGCGGGCGATCGCCCTGAGTGCCCGCACCTCGGCGCGGCGCTGCTTGCCGATGAGGTTCCCGGCGATGCCGTACAGCCAGGGGCGCGCGTTGGCGCGCGTGCGGTCGTAGCGGGACCGGATGCGGAAGGCGACCAGGAAGGTGTCGGCGGTGATGTCGTCGGCGGCACCGTCGCCGAGGCGGCGGGCCGCGTAGCGGTGGATGTCGGGGGCGTAGCGGTCGTAGAGCAGGGCGAACAGCTCCGGCTGCTCCAACGACTGCGCGACCGTCTCCGCGTCGTCCTCCGTCCGTGCCCCGGACGGCGGTGGTCCGCTCACCATGCTTCCCCTGACTCCTCGGCGTGTGTGTGTCGCCTGCTGTTCCCCGATGAGCCCCGGAGAGTTCACGGTTTCGCGAAGGTCAGCTCGCGTCCCCCCACACGGCACGCAGGTCCTCGCACTGGACGGTGACCGTCGCGTCGGTGAGTGCGATCTCGTGCCGGCAGCCGCCGTTCTCGGCAGGAAGGATCTCGTCGAGGAGCACGGTGTCGACGCTCATCCAGTCGATCGAGTGCTCGTAGTCGACGGAAAAGTGCGTCACGCCCGAGTAGCTGATGCGCAGACCGGCATCGTGCTTGAACCGGTTGGGCGCGAAGTCCAGGACCAGCCCGCCGCTCTTGTCGGTGGCGAAGGACGCCGCGCCGGGAGGCAGGCCGGCGCGCAGACGGGGCAGTTCGGCCAGATGGGCACTCGGGTCCACGTCGAACCCGCCCTCGTCCCGGACCGCCGTGACGTACTTCATGTGCAACCTTCCGCGGCGAGAGGCGGGCGCAGCCTTGATGCCGGGCTCATTGAACCAGCCCTGGCTGCTGTACAGCCCGACTTCGCGCCCGGCAACGAGGCCCAGTGGATCGGCGCTTGTACGGGTCATGCGCCGACGTGGACCGAGAGGGCCGCACAACCCTCCATGGCCTCCGGATGTCCCACAGGTGAACTCGTCGGCTTGGACATCTCGAACACCTTGGAGCCCCCGTGCGCAGACGGATACGGACGTACGCCACAGCCGCCGGCGTCGTCGCCGTGGTCATCGGGGGGACGGCCCTCCCGGCCTCGGCCGCCGTTCCCACGCCGACCGCAGGGGACTTCAACGGTGACGGGTACGCGGACCTCGCCGTCGGGGTGCCCGACGGTGCCGTCGGCGGCAGGGCGAAGGCCGGTTACGTCAACATCGTCTGGGGCGGGCCGAAGGGGATCGGCGCCCACGGCAGCATCCGTGTCAGCCAGTCCACTCCCGAGGTGCCCGGCACCCCGGAGGCGGGCGACCGCTTCGGCGCCTCCGTCGCCCTGGTGGACCTGAACGGCGACGGCAGCGCGGAGCTCCTGGTCGGCGTCCCGGGTGAGGACATCACCGGCCTCGGCAAGGACGTGGGCATGGTCCTCGCGGTGGGCGGTGGCAGGAGCGCCCCGGGCTCGGGGTCCGTCGTCCTCGACGGTCGGTCGGCGTCGGCGGCGTACGGGCTGTCGGTCGCCGCGGCCGACTTCACCGGTGACGGCCACAAGGAGATCGTGATCGGCGGCAAGGACAAGGTCGTCGCCCGGGTCGCCCAGGGCGAGGACAGCATGGTCACCACCGTCGTCGCCGCCCCCATGGGCGGTCACGCCCCTGTACTCGCCACCGGCGACTTCACCGGGGACGGCGCAGCGGACCTCGCGGTCGGATACTGGACGAAGACCCCGTTCACCCAGTCGCACGTACGCCTGTGGGCCTGGGACGCGGCCGAGCAGGCCATGGCGAACACCTGGAACACCGACAACGCCGGCGTCTCCGCCCTCGCCGCGGGCGACTTCGACGGCGACGGTCACGACGATCTGGCCCTCGGCGAGTGCCGGGAGATCGCCGACGAGAACATCGACGACCCGTGCGGCCCGGAGGAACTGGCCAAGGGCGGCGGCGTCCACGTCCACTACGGCGACGCCGTGCCCGGCAACTTCGGACACCGCCGGCAGACCCTCAACCAGGACACGACCGGCGTGGCGGGCATCGCCGAGACCGGTGACCACTTCGGTGCCGCCCTCGCCGTCGCCGACGTCGACCACGACGGCCGCGACGACCTGATCGCCGGCGCGCCCGGCGAGGCGATCCGCACCCGTGCGGGCGCGGGCGCCGCGACCCTCCTGTTCGGCGGCCCGACCGGCCTCCTCGACGCCTCGGGCGGGGCACGCTCCGTCGGTCTCCAGCAGGACACCCCGCACGTGCCGGGGATCGCGGAGGCCGGCGACGCCTTCGGTACGGCCCTCGCCACCGGCGACTACAACCACGACGGCAGGCCGGACCTGGCGGTCGGCTCCCCCGGCGAGAACGCCGGTTCCGGCGGCGTGTGGCTGCTGCCCCGGGCGAGCGCCGACAGAGCCTCCGCCTTCACGCCCGCCAAGCTGCGCCTGCCCTCCCCGAAGAGCGCGCTCGCGTACGGCAGACACCTCGGCGGCCGGTAACGGCCACACCGCTCGAAGGGCCCGGTGCGCACGTCGCACCGGGCCCTTCGCCGTGTCCGCGCAGGCCGGACGCCGGAACGGACTAGTCCGTTCCGGCGCGTGGGCCGCTGTTACTCACTTTCAGGTGACGCCTGCCGGAGAAGCGGAGCGGCCGACGGGTGCCGCACGCCGCGGGGGCCAGTGACGGCGCGGAAATTTTCCTGACAAAGGTTCATTTTCTCTTGTTGCACTCATACATGGACGTTGCAGCGGAGAGTCACAGAAATATGTTGAACCCGTAATGGCGCGCACATCTCCCCCACAAGCCGGGCGCCCGCCTTGCAGAGTGTGAGTGCGCGGCCAGCCGGCCGCCGATCGCACTACGCACCACCGCCGACCTGCGGCGTTTCTACGCCCGTGGGTTGGCAAGGGGGGTGCCATGGACTCCTGTAGGGGGATCCTCGTGACCGTTTCCGCATCCGTGCGTCGTATGACCGCTGTCGCAGCCGTGGCGGCCGCGGCCGTCGGTGCCGTGGCCCTGCCGGCCTCGGCCGCCGACCACCACCCGGGCCGCCCGCACCACAGCGAGGTCTACATCAGCGGCGTGCAGTACGACGCGCCGGGACGCGACGCCCGCTTCAACCGCAACCTGAACAAGGAGTGGGTGGACATCAGCAACAGCTCGCGCCGCGCGGTCAACCTCGACGGCTGGACCCTGGCGGACGAGGACGGGCACACCTACACCTTCCACCACTACCGGCTGGCCGGCCGCTCCACCGTCCGCGTCCACACCGGCTTCGGCCGCGACAGCCGCACCGACGTGTTCCAGGACCGCCGCAAGTCCGTCTGGGACCGCTCCGACACGGCGACCCTGCGCAACGACCACGGCCGCTTCGTCGACGACGCCTCCTGGGGCCGCCACCACCGGGGTCACCACTGACCGTCCCTGTCCCCGCACCGGTGAACGCTGAGACGCGTTCCCGGTGACCGGCGGGGCGTGGCACTCTCCCGGGCGAGTGCCACGCCCCGCCGCACGCGTGTGCCGGGGAGCCGCCCTCGGGGAGAGAGGCGTGGCCCATTGCGGTGAACCATGTCGGCGCATTCGGATGACATGGGGCATGAAACGGCGAAAGACCTTGCGCCCGCGGGAATCGGACTGGCTGTGCGGGGACCGTCCCGCACCGTCCGAAGGAGCACACGATGCAGCGTCGCGTCCTGTTGTACCTCTCCCCCGCCATATCCGTCGTCGTCGCCGGCACCGCGCTGGCCACCGCGTCGCCCGCATCCGCGCAGACCACGGTGCCGTGCAGTACCACGGCGCTGGTCGCCGCCGTCGCCAATCCCGGCGCCGGTCCCGTCCTGGAGCTGACACCGGGGTGCCGGTACGTCCTGACCTCGTCGCTCCAGGTCAACCAGCCTCTGACCATCCACGGCAACAACGCGCGGCTCACGCGGGACAACAGCTCGGGGCCGTTCGGCATCGTGAAGGTCCACGCCAACCTGAACCTGGACCGGATCACGATCACCAACGGCGACGCGACCGCGTCGGGCCCTGACTTCGGCGGCGGGATCGGCGTCGAGAGCGGCACCCTCACTCTGGACCGCAGCACCATCCGCGACAACCAGGGCAACTTCTCCGGTGGCATCGGCGGCCTCAGCGGCACGACGATCGACATCACGCAGACCATGGTCAGCGACAACCACGCCTTCAACAACGGTGGTGGGCTGGTCACCGACGGCACGCTCAAGCTGGAGCGCAGCCGCGTGGTGAACAACAGCGCCGACGGCAAGGGCGGTGGCATCGCCAGCGACGGCCACGTCACGGTGAACGACAGCAACATCAACGCCAACAGCGCCGGTGTGGGCGGCGGATTCGCCAACATCGGCCCGGGCACCGCGACCCTGACCGACACCAACGTCAACGACAACCGCGCCACCAACGCTCCCGGCGGCATCGACAACGAGGGCGGGAGCCTGAGCGTCACTCTGATCAACAGCCGGGTGAACGGCAACACGCCCACCAACTGCGCCCCGACCGTGGTCGTCGGCTGCCGCAACTGACCACCTGCGCACGTCCGTCCCACGCCGCTCCGGGCGACACGGGCCCACGGCTTCCGAACCGGTCGGAGCCGTGGGCCCGTTCGTCCGGTCGCCGCGTCTCAGACGGTGGCCTCCGGCCGGGCCCCGTTCAGGTGGTGCACGGTGGTCCGGCCGGCGTGCGGGGCGAGGAGGCTCCGGAGTTCGTCCGCCGCGACCTCGAGGAGGTCGCCGTCCCGGCCGGCGTGGAGGGTTTCGAGGACGAAGGTGACGTGCGCGGAGTCCTCCGTGACGCGGGTGCGGTGGGCGTCGCGATGGTTCCAGTGGCGGGTGAGGACGCCGGTGGTGTCGGCGTAGACGACCTCGCCGGGCCTGGGGGTCTCCACGGTGCCGGACTCGCCGAGCGGGGTGAAGGACTCGGTCCCGTCCGCGTACCGGATCTCGACGTCACCGGTGACCCGGTCGAGGTCGAAGGCGCCGGCGGGCAGGCCGTGGCGGCCGGGCAGACCGCCACCTTCGACGGCGACGCCCCGCACACCTACCGGGGCGAGGGCACCGAGTCCTGTCAGCTGATCATGACCGTCCACCTCCCGCCCGGTCCCGCGTCCGCGAACTGAGCCGCGACGCCGCACAGTCGAGCCGCGGGTCCGGGGGGCGCCACGCCCCCCGGCCGGGGCCGCCGGAGCGCACGGCCTCCCTCGTGTCATGTTCCGGCTAGATCAGGACGACCAGCCGTTTACCTCTCCTTTGTCAACGCATGGTGATCTGACGGACGTTGAACGCCGCATCCGCACGTCGGACGCCTCAAGGAGACGTATCCATGCCCAGACCCACCCGCCGTCACCTCACGGTCGCCACCGCCCTCGTCGCCGCGACCACGGCCGCCGTGGCCGTCACGTCCGCCGCCGGTGCGTTCGACAACGCACAGCAGGCGAAGGCCGCGATCAAGGACGGCAAGGCGAAGAACGTCATCCTGCTCATCGGTGACGGCATGGGCGACTCGGAGATCACCCTCGCCCGCGACTACACGGTCGGCGCCAACGGCCGCCTGAACATGGACAAGTTCCCGCTCACCGGCGCCTACACCACCTACGCGGTGCACGCCGACGGCACCCCGGACTACGTCACCGACTCCGCCGCCAGCGGCACCGGCTGGGCCACCGGCGTGAAGACGGTCAACGGCCGCATCTCCAAGACGCCCGGCACCGACAAGGCCGTCCCGACCCTGCTGGAGCTCGCCCAGAAGAAGGGCTACGCCACCGGCAGCGTCACCACCGCCGAACTCACCGACGCCACCCCGGCCGTGCTCGCCTCCCACGCCACCGACCGCTCCTGCCAGGGCCCGGCCGACATGGCCAAGTGCCCCACCGACACGATCGCGGCCGGCGGCCCCGGCTCCATCGCCGAGCAGTCCGTCAAGCACAAGGTCGACGTCCTCATCGGCGGCGGCAAGCAGCGCTTCGACCAGAAGGTCACCGACGGCAAGTACAAGGGCCTCACGGTCACCGAGCAGGCGAAGAAGCTCGGCTACCAGGTCGTCACCGACAAGGCGGGCCTGAAGGGCGTGAAGAACGGCAAGCCGGTGCTCGGCCTGCTCGCCTCCGGCAACGTCCCGGTGGAGTGGACCGGCAAGGCCGCGTCCGTCGGCGGCACGGACCCGCAGCGGTGCGTGACCTCCAACCCGAACCGCCCCTCGACGACGCCGAGCCTCGCGGACTCCGCCACCAAGGCGATCCAGCTGCTGGCGGCCAAGCAGCAGCGGACCCACTCCAAGCAGGGCTTCTTCCTGCAGATCGAGGGCGCCTCGATCGACAAGCAGGACCACGCCGCCGACCCCTGCGGCCAGATCGGCGAGACCGCGGCCTTCGACCGCGCGGTGAAGGTCGCCCGCGCCTACGCGGCCAAGCACCCCGACACCCTGGTCGTCACCACCGCCGACCACGCCCACACCAGCCAGATCGTCCCGCTGGAGGCCACCCCGCCCGGCCTGTCCTCCACGCTCGTCACCGACGAGGGGCAGCCGCTGAAGGTCAACTACTCGACCAACACCCCGGGTCAGTCCCAGGAGCACACCGGAACCCAGGTCCGCATCGCCGCCCAGGGCCCGCAGGCGTACCGCGTCCTCGGTGTCACCAACCAGACCGACCTCTTCGCCACGATCCGCGAGGCGCTGCGCCTGCGCTGATCCCGCGAGCGGGCGGCGGGACGGCCGCCACCGTTCCCCACCCGCTCCCTCGCACATCGCACGTCGCACATCGTGAAAGAGCGTGTCGCCCGGCGGCGGCACGCTCCTTCGCGCGCCCGTCCCGCCGGTGCTCTCACTGCCTCCTGCCCCTACCGCGCCCGGCGGCCCCGACCAGGGCGCAGACGACCGCGGTCGCGGCCAGGCTGCCCAGCATCACCAGTCCCACGCCGATCACGTAGAGGCCGCTGGAGTCGTCCGACCAGTCGTAGTACGCGGCGCCGGTCAGTCCGGCCGTGGTGCCGAGCACGGCGCCTGCGGCGCCGTGCCGGGAAGCCGCCCAGTACACCGCCGGCAGCAGGGTCAGCAGCAGCCCGATCACCTGCCACGCCGCGTACGGACCGCTCTCCGTGCCGTCGGGCCGTACATCGCGGTGCTGGTCCCAGCCCAGCCAGGCCGCCCACATCGCGACCGCGGCGACGGCCGGCACGAGGAACGACAGCAGGGGGAACAGGGGCTTGCGGAGTCCTTGGGTCATGGCACCAGGCTCCCGGCGGAAGCGGTCGGCGGGCAGAGTGCGCGTACTCAGCTCGACCCGAGTACCCGCACTACGCCGGTGGTGTGGCCGTCGGGGACACCGGGCGTTCGAAGAAGGTGTCCAGGACCACGGTCGCCCGGGTCGCGCCGACGCCGTCGATGGCGTAGACGCGGCGCAGGACGTCCTGGAGGTGGCCGGTGCTCGCCGCCCGCACCTTGAGCAGCACGGCCGCGCTGCCCGCGACGACGTGCGCCTCCAGGATCTCGGGGAGCGCGGCGAAGCTCTCACCGCAGTCGCCCAGCCAGGCCGTCGAGTCGACCGTGACGTAGGCCAGGACCCCGGCCCCGACCGCCGCCGGGTCCACCTCGGCCGCCGTACGCCGGATCGCTCCGCGTTCCCGCAGTTTGCGCACCCGCTCGTGGGCGGCGCCGGCGGAGAGGCCGACGGCCTGTCCCAGGGCCGCGTAGGACTGGGTGGCGTCCTGCTGGAGGCGGGCCAGCAGAGCGCGGTCGATGTGATCCATCGCACCCCATTCGGCAGAATCCTGCGATAACCGTACCCAGTCTAGGGATCTAGGCTTTCACCTGTAGGTGATTCGATTCGCCTGCGCGGTTGGTGGAATCGCTGAGTCATGGTGGAGTCATGAGCGAAGTCCCGTTGAACTTCTGGTCGATCTATCAGCACGGCTTCGCGCGCGTCGCCGCGTGCACGGGCCACACCGTCATCGCCGACCCGCACGCCAACGCCGAGGCGGTCCTGCGCCAGGCGCGCGAGTGCGCGCGGGACGGCGTCGCGATCGCCGTCTTCCCCGAGCTCGGCCTGTGCGGCTACTCCATCGAGGACCTGCTGCTCCAGGACGCGCTGCTGGACGAGGTCGAGCAGGCGGTCAAAGCCGTGGTCGAGGGGTCGGCGGAGCTGCTGCCGGTCCTGGTCGTCGGCGCCCCGCTGCGCCACCGCAACCGGATCTACAACTGCGCGCTCGTCGTGCACCGCGGCCGGGTCCTCGGCGTCGTACCGAAGTCCTACCCGCCCAACTACCGCGAGTTCTACGAGCGTCGGCAGATCGCCGGGGGCGACGACGAGCGCGGCGGGACGATCCGGATCGCCGGCGAGACTGTCCCGTTCGGCGTGGACCTGCTCTTCGAGGCCGCGGACGTCCCCGGTCTGGTGCTGCACGCCGAGGTCTGCGAGGACATGTGGGTCCCGGTGCCGCCGAGCGCCGAGGCCGCCCTGGCGGGGGCGACCGTCCTCGCCAACCTCTCCGGCAGCCCGATCACCGTCGGCCGGGCCGAGGACCGCAAGCTGCTGTGCCGTTCGGCGTCCTCGCGCTGCCTGGCCGCGTACGTGTACGCGGCGGCCGGACTGGGCGAGTCGACCACCGACCTGTCGTGGGACGGGCAGACCCTGATCTACGAGAACGGGATGCTGCTGGCCGAGTCGGACCGCTTCGCGGTCGGCGACCAGTACGCGGTGGCCGACGTGGACCTCGACCTGCTGCGGCAGGAGCGGATGCGGATGGGCACCTTCGACGACAACCGCCGTACCCACGGCGCGCGGACCGGGGACTTCCGCCGGGTGTCGTTCGAACTCGCCCCGCCCACCACCGATCTGGGCCTGCGCCGCCGCGTCGAGCGGTTCCCGTTCGTGCCCGCCGACCCCGACCGGCTCGCCCTCGACTGCTACGAGGCGTACAACATCCAGGTCGCCGGACTCCAGCAACGGCTGGCCGCGATCGGCGGCCCGAAGGTGGTCATCGGGGTGTCCGGCGGCCTCGACTCCACGCACGCGCTGATCGTCGCCGCCCGGGCGATGGACCGCGCGGGCCGCCCCCGCAGCGACATCCTCGCCTTCACCCTGCCCGGCTTCGCCACCAGCGACCACACCAAGGACAACGCGCACCGGCTGATGCGGGCGCTCGGTGTCACCGCGGCCGAACTGGACATCACGCCGACCGCACGGCTGATGCTGGAGGAGATGGGCCACCCGTTCGCCTCCGGCGAGCCGGTGTACGACGTCACGTTCGAGAACGTGCAGGCCGGCCTGCGCACCGACTATCTGTTCCGGCTGGCCAACCAGCGCGGCGGCATCGTGCTCGGCACCGGCGACCTGTCGGAGCTGGCGCTCGGCTGGTCGACGTACGGCGTCGGCGACCAGATGAGTCACTACAACGTCAACTCCGGTGTGCCGAAGACGCTCATCCAGCACCTGATCCGCTGGGTCATCAGCAGCGGCCAGTTCGACGAGGAGACCGGCGCGGTCCTCGCCGCGATCCTGGACACGGAGATCAGCCCCGAGCTGGTGCCCGGCGAGGAGATGCAGTCCACCGAGTCGAAGATCGGCCCCTACGCGCTGCACGACTTCACCCTCTTCCAGGTGCTCCGCTACGGCTTCCGGCCCTCGAAGATCGCCTTCCTGGCCTGGCACGCCTGGCACGACCCGGCGAGCGGCGCCTGGCCGCCCGGCTTCCCCGAGGCCAAGCGCGTCGCGTACGACCTGGCGGACATCCGGCACTGGCTGGAGGTCTTCTGCCGCCGCTTCTTCGCGTTCGCCCAGTTCAAGCGCTCGGCCATGCCGAACGGGCCGAAGGTCTCGGCGGGCGGTTCCCTCTCGCCGCGCGGCGACTGGCGGGCCCCGTCCGACGGCAACGCCCGGGCCTGGCTGCGCGACCTCGAACGCTTCGACTTCGAGAGCGCGGCAGCCGAGCGCTAGCCGCGGGCTCAGTTGTTCCAGGTCTCGTCGTACGGGTCGGGCGGCACCGGGACCGGCTTCGCCGACGTGACCTTCAGATACGGGACGGGACCGTTGTTGACGGGGTCCCGGGCCAGCCGGGGGGTGTAGGTGCCCGTGACCTCCAGCCAGGCGTCCGGGCGGAGCACCGGTGGCAGGGCGCCGGTCAGGGCGATCTTCACCGGCTGGGCGTCCGCCGCACAGCAGTTGAGGGCCATGCGGACCAGATAGGGCGCGCCCGAGCGGTCCAGGGCGAGGAAGCCGGTGACCCGGACCGGACGGCCGTGCAGGGAACGGCCGTGGTCGTAGGCCGCCCGGGAGGCGTAGTCGACCACGGACAGCGGGGCCGGGTCGGCGGCGGGCAGCCGGCCGTAGGCGTACGGCTTCTGCAGCGCCGTCCCGGAGCGCAGGGCGCTGTAGGAGCCGAGGGCCGGCGGGGCGACCAGGATCAGCGCGAGCAGGGGCAGCAGCAGCAGCCAGGAGACACGCGGTTCGGGGTGGGCGTGCGCGGCGGACGACCGCGCACCGGCAGGCCTGCCGCGTCGGCGCTCGTACAGGGCCGTCGCCAGCGCCGCCGCGATCAGGACCGCGCCCGAGGCCAGCAGCATCGGGCGCAGGCCGGCCTTCACGTAGCGCAGGTACAGGTCGGTGGTGCCGGCGTGCAGCAGTGCGGCGCCGAGCAGGAACAGCACGGCCGCCTGGGACTGACGGTTCACAGCAGCACCACCCCGGTCACCACGGCGCCCACGACGGCCAGCGCGAACGTGGCGGGCGCGAAGCGCAGCGCGAAACCCCGGCCGAAGGTGCCGGCCTGCATCGCGAACAGCTTCAGGTCGATCATCGGGCCCACCACCAGGAACACCAGCTTGGCCGTCGGGGAGAACTGGGTGAGCGAGGCGGCGACGAACGCGTCCGCCTCCGAGCAGATGGAGAGCAGTACGGCCAGGACGGCCAGGGCCAGCACGGAGACCAGTGGATCGCCGGCCGCCGTCCGCAGCCAGGTCGCCGGGACCACCGCCTTCAGCGTGGCGGCGGCCATCGCGCCCAGCACCAGGAAACCGCCGGCGTGCATGATGTCGTGCCGGACCGAGTTCCAGAACGTCTCCCCCCTGGTCGCGCCCTCGTGCGCGCCGTGGGCCGGGGGACGCAGCCAGTCCGTGCGGCCCAGGCGCTGCCACAGCCAGCCCATCGCGCACGCCACCAGCAGGCTCGCCAGGAACCGTGCGAGCACCATCTCCGGGTTCTGGGGGAAGGCGATGGCCGTGGCGGTCAGCACGATCGGGTTGATCGCGGGCGCCGACAGCAGGAAGGCGAGGGCGGCGGCGGGGGTCACGCCCCGGCGCACCAGGGCCCCCGCCACCGGCACCGACGCGCACTCGCAGCCCGGCAGCACCGCCCCGGCGACCCCGGCGACCGGAACCGCCAGGGCGGGCCGGCGCGGAAGGGCACGCGCGAAGAAGGACGGGGGGACGAACACCGCGATCGCCGCCGAGAGCAGGACGCCGAGGACCAGGAAGGGCAGCGCCTGGACGGTGACCGCCACGAACACCGTCATCCAGCTCTGCATCAGCGGGGTGCCGAGGAAGCCGCGGATCGGGGACTGCGCGAGCACCGCGAGGACCAGCGTCAGGGTCAGCACCAGCGGCGAGTCGAGCCGCCGCCCCTCGGCCGGCCGGTCGCCGGCAGGGTGCGCCGGGTGCCGTGTGTCGGCGCCGGGCGGGGCGTCTTCGGTGATGGCCACGGGCGGATACCTCCGGCTGGTGCTCTCCCTCCCCCTCGGTACGCGGGCTCCGGCACGGGCGTTCAGACCGTTGCTGGAACCACGCTTGTCCTTGGGGCACTCTTTTCCGTTGTGGCGAGCGTTCCGTATCAAGGGGGGCCGGGGGCCCCGCCGGCGCACATGGTGGTGTGCGGCGACGACGGGCTCGCGCACCGGCTGGCGGCCGAGTTGCGCGGAGTCTACGGCGAGCGGGTCACCCTCGTGGTCCCACCGAACGAGCGGACGGTCAGACCCCCCGTCGTCGGCCGGGCCGCTTCCGCGACGCTGCTCGACCGGATGGTCAGCGCGGCGGTCGGCTCCGTCGGCCGCGGCGGCATCGGGAACACCGCGGCCGCGGGCGGCCCTTCGGGCGGGCGCCCGGACGGCGACCGGGTCCTGGAGGCGTTCGAGGCCGACGAGGCGGTGCTCGCCGAGGCCGGAGTGGAACGCGCGGCCGCCCTGGCCCTCGTGTACGACGACGACGAGACCAACATCCGGGCCGCGCTGACCGCCCGCCGGCTCAATCCCCGGCTCCGGCTGGTCCTGCGGCTGTACAACCGGCGGCTCGGCCAGCACATCGAGGAACTCCTGGACCAGGCCGCCACGTTGGCCTGCGACGGCGACCCGGAGGCGAGCGCGGACGCCGCCACGACCGTGCTGTCCGACGCCGACACCGCCGCGCCCGCGCTGGCCGCCACCGCCGTCGTCGGCACCAGCAAGGTCGTGCAGACCGAGGGACTGCTGCTGCGGGCCGTGGAACGGCTGCCGCCCGACGGCGGGACGGTCGCCGAAGCCGGGCTGTGCACCCTCGCGCTGCTCTCCACGCCCGGCACGGACCCGGCCGCGGACGGCCCCGCGGGCAGCGGCCCCCGGGGTAACGGCGAACAGGAGCCGAGGCTGCTGCCCGACGACGAGGAGGTACGGCGGGCCGCCGGGCGGCCCGCCGTGGTGCTGGAGCAACTGTCCTCCGCGGGTGGACAGGAGACGGCCGCACCCGGCCGCGGTGCGGGCGGCGTACTCCCGCTCGCCTCGTTGTTCTCCCGCCGGCTGCGCTGGTCACTGGCCGGGATGGTGGCGTGCGTGGTGGCGCTCGCCGTCGCCCTCTCCCTGGTGACGGGGATCCACCCGCTGCGGGCGTTCTACCTGACGCTGCTCGACATGTTCGCGATCGACGACCCGGCCCTCGGGCAGTCCCTCGGCCGGCAGATCCTCCAACTCCTCTCCGGACTGGTCGGGTTGCTGCTGCTGCCGGTGCTGCTGGCGGCCGTCCTGGAGGCGCTGGGCACCTTCCGCACCGCCTCCGCGCTGCGCCGGCCTCCCCGCGGCATGGGCGGGCACGTGGTGCTGCTCGGGCTGGGGAAGATCGGCACCCGGGTGCTGACCCGGCTGCGCGAACTCGGCGTCCCCGTGGTCTGCGTGGAGGCCGACCCGGACGCGCGCGGCCTCGCCACCGCCCGCCGGCTGCGGGTGCCGGTGGTCTTCGGGGACGTCACCCAGGAGGGGGTCCTGGAGGCCGCGAAGATCCACCGGGCGCACGCCCTGCTCGCGGTGACCAGCGCCGACACCACCAACCTGGAGGCCGTCCTCGCCGCCCGGACCGTCCGGCCCGATCTGCGGGTGGTGCTGCGGCTGTACGACGACGACTTCGCCACCGCCGTGTACCGGACCCTGCGCGCCGCCTATCCGCAGGCGCTGACCCGGAGCCGGAGCGTCACCCATC
Source organism: Streptomyces sp. NPDC015139 (assembly GCF_043079785.1). NCBI lineage: Bacteria > Bacillati > Actinomycetota > Actinomycetes > Kitasatosporales > Streptomycetaceae > Streptomyces > Streptomyces sp. NPDC015139. The sequence continues at coordinate 483,698 of NZ_JBIBUW010000002.1, forward strand.
TCGCCGCGCCCGCGTTCGCCGGTGCGATGCTCGGGCGGCAGGTGCTGGGGGCGATCCCCGTCGAGCGGCGGGTGCTGCTGTTCGCCGCCGTCGACGTGGACGGGCACCCACGGCTGGAGGGGCGTACCGTGCGGGACGCCTTCCACGCCGGGTCCTGGCGGGTGCTCGCCCTGTCGGGCCGGACCGACACGGCGCCCGATCACGTGCTGGTGAAGGGCGACCGGGTGGTCGTCGCCGCCACGCGCCGCGGTCTGGCGGAACTGCGGTGACCGTCCGGGGGGGGGAAGACCCCCCGGACCACCGGCCCCCGCCCGGCAGCCCGCGACCGACGGCCGGAAAAGCGCTCTACGCCGGCAGGTGTCTCGCCGCGTACTCCATCTCCAGTCTCACCTGCTTGATCCGCTCCTCCACCACCAGCGAGCCGTGCCCCGCGTCGTAGCGGTACACCTCGTGCGGGGCGCCGCGCGACTCCAGGCGCTTGACGTAGTTGTCGATCTGGCGGATCGGGCAGCGGGGGTCGTTCACCCCGGCCGAGATGTAGACCGGGGCCTTGACCTGGTCGACGTAGGTCAGCGGGGACGAGGCCGCGAACCGCCCGGGGACCTCCTCCGGGGTGCCGCCCAGCAGGGTGCGGTCCATGGCCTTCAGGGACTCCATCTCGTCGTGGTACGCCGTGACGTAGTCCGCGACCGGAACGACCGCGATGCCCACCGACCACGCCTCCGGCTGGGTGCCGAGGCCGAGCAGGGTGAGGTAGCCGCCCCAGGAGGCGCCGGTGAGGACGAGGCGCTCGGGGTCGGCGAGTCCGGAGGAGACCGCCCACTCGCGCACCGCGGCCACGTCCTCCAGCTCGATCAGGCCCACCCGGTGCTTGAGGGCGTCCGTCCAGGCGCGGCCGTAGCCCGTGGAACCGCGGTAGTTGATGCGGATCACCGCGTAGCCCTGGTCGACCCAGGCGGCCGGGCCCGCGGCGAAGGAGTCGCTGTCGTGCCAGGTGGGGCCGCCGTGCAGGTCGAACACCGTGGGCAGCGGGCCGGTGGCACCGGCCGGCTTCTGCACCAGGGCGTGGATACGGCCGCCCGGACCCTCCACCCACGCGTCCTCCACCGGCACCGACGGCGGGCAGGTCATGCCGGGCGGGTCCAGCACGACGCGGCCGGTCGTCGAGCGCACCGCCGGCGGCTCGGCGGCCGACGACCACAGGTACTCCACGCTGCCGTCGGGGCGGGCCGTCGCACCGGAGACCGTGCCGGGCGGGGTGGGGACACCGGTGAGCTCTCCGGCCGCGAGGTCGTACCGGAAGAGCTCGCTGCGCGCCTCGAAGCTGTGCGCGATGAGGAGGGCGGAGCCGTCCGGACACCATTCGGCGCTCACGTCACCGGGCAGGTCCAGAGCGAGGTCCGTCTCCAGACCCGTCGCCACGTCCCACACCAGCGGCTCCCAGCGGCCGCGGCGCTGATGGCCGATGAGCAGCCGGGTGTCGCCGTCGACGGGGGCGAAGCCCAGCACCTCAAGGCCCAGCTCCTCGGTGCCGCCCTTGGTGTCGTCGAGCTCGGCGACCGCCGAGCCGTCCGGGCGCAGTACGCGCAGCGCCGCGTGCATGGCGTCGCCGTGCTCGGTGTGCTCGATGGCGATCAGGGAGCCGTCGTGGGAGAGGTCGCCGACGCCCGCGGACTCCCGGTGCCGGTAGATCTCGACCGTGTCCTCGCCCTCCCGGGCGAGGTGGACGGTCGTCCCCTCCTCGTCCGTGGAACGGCCGACGACCGCCGTGCGGCCGTCGCGGGCCAGGGCCAGACCGGCCGGGTAGGAGGCGTCGAGGCCGGGGACGCCGGGCTCGTCCGGCCCGCCGGCGAAGGGCTGGCGGCGCCAGACACCGAACTCGTCGCCGTCCTTGTCGTCGAACCACCAGATCCAGGCGCCGTCCGGGGAGAGCACGCCGTCCGTCGTGCCGTTCGGCCGGTCCGTCGCCTGCCGTTGCTCGCCCGTGGCGCGGTCCCAGGCGTACAGCTCGTACGTCCCCGTCGCGTTCGACACGAACAGGGAGCGGTCGGGCGCGTCCTCCGCCCAGTCGGGCAGCGAGACCCGCGGCGCGCGGAAGCGCCTCTCCCAGTCCGGCATGTCCGGTGTGTCCGGCGTCCTGCTCTCACTCATGGCCCCAGTCATGCGCCCATAGTGCCTGGTTGCGCCGACAATTGGGTGGTGGGTGTGCGCAGCCTGTGGATAACTTTCCGACCATGAGCGCACAGACCGCCTCCGCGTCCCTCCCCGAGGGCTGGCGCGAGGACAACCGGGCCATGTGGGACGAGCGGGTGCCCGTCCACGTCGCCGGGAAGTACTACGACCTCGCCGGCTTCCGGGCCCGCCCGGACGTGCTGCGGGACTTCGAGACCGCCGAGGTCGGGGACGTCACCGGAAAGACCCTCCTGCACCTGCAGTGCCACATCGGCACCGACACCCTCTCCTGGGCGCACCGCGGCGCCGCCCGCGTCGTCGGCCTCGACTTCTCCGTCCCGGCCGTCGAGGCGGCCCGCGCCCTCGCCGCCGGCCTCGGCCACGGCCCGGAGCGCGCCGCCTTCGTCACCGGCGACGTGTACGAGGCCGCCGCCGCGGTCCCCGAGCCGTCGTACGACATCGTCTACACCGGGCTCGGCGCGCTGTGCTGGCTGCCCGACCTGAGGCGCTGGGCCGAGACCGCGGCCGCGCTCGTGGCACCCGGCGGCTTCCTCTACCTCGCCGAGTTCCACCCGGTCACCGAGATGCTGGACGACACGACCGGCACCCGGATCGTGCGCGACTACTTCTCCCGGGACGCCCAGGTGTACGACCTGCCCGGCACCTACGCCGACCCGGACGCCGTCACCGTCCACAACCGCAGCGTCGAGTGGCAGCACACCCTCGGCGACGTCGTCTCCGCGCTCGCCGCGACCGGGCTGCGCATCGAGTTCCTCCACGAGCACGAGGTCTCGCTCTTCCCGCGCTTCGGGAACTTCGAGATCCGCGACGGCTACCACCGCTTCCCGGCGGACCACCCGCGCGTCCCGCTCATCTATTCGCTGAAGGCCACCAAGGGCTGACCCGCGGGCGGGGCACCGGCGCGGGCGCCGTACCGTGGAGGGCGTGTACCGGTTTCTGCTGACACCCCGCTGGTGGGGCATCAACGTCTTCGTGCTGCTCGCCATCCCGTTCTGCGTGTTCATGGGGTCCTGGCAGCTGAGCCGGTTCGAGGGACGGGTGCAGGACCACCGCACGGCGACCGAGCAGGCCACCGCAGGCCGGCACACGGCCGCACGGCCGCTGACGCGGCTGCTGCCCGTCGACCAGAGCACCTCGGGGCAGCGGGTCACCGCGAGCGGCCGGTACGGCAAGCAGCTCCTCGTGCCCGGGCGGGAGCTGGACGGCAAGCGCGGCTTCTACGTCCTCACCCTGCTGCGCACCGACTCGGGCAGGGCGCTGCCGGTGGTGCGGGGCTGGCTGCCCGGCACGGCGGACGCGGCGAAGGCCCCCGCCCCGCCCTCGGGCGAGGTCACGGTCACCGGGTCGCTGCAGGCCTCCGAGACCCCGGGGGACAACGGGGTCAGCGCCGAGGGCGGGCTGCCCGCCGGGCAGACGGCGGCGATCAGCTCCGCGTCACTGGTGAACCTGGTGCCCTACCGGCTGTACGACGCCTGGGTCACGCTGGAGCGGGGCGACTCGGGGATGAAGGCCGTGCCCGCGAGCGCGCCCGCCGGGACCGGGCTGGACCTGAAGGCGTTCCAGAACCTCGGCTACACCGGGGAGTGGTTCGTCTTCGCCGGCTTCGTGGTGTTCATGTGGTTCCGCCTGCTGCGGCGGGAGATCGAGTTCCAGCGGGACGCCGCGCTGGGCCTGGTACCGGAGGAGCCGGAGCGGGCTGCCGTCGTCGGCGGCTGAGCGGTGCCCGCCCGCGGTCGGGGATCCACCGCCGTCCCGGCGGAGCCCTACGCCCCTGCCAGCACCCCCGTGTAGATCACCGTGCCGGCACACGCGTTGGGGATGACCGTGGACGCCGCGGGGGAGCCGCCCTGGGCCGTGTGCGTGAGCAGGATGCTGCCGTCGGCCGTGCCGCCGTCCTCGGTGAACAGCTGGGTGGTCGTACCGGACGACGTGCTGCCGGTGTCCGTGCCGCCGGAGGCGCTCGTCTCGCCGGTGGGCGTCGGGTCGGGCGAGGGGCCGCCGCTGTCCGAGCCGCCGGTGCCGCCGCCGGTGGTGGGGCAGGTCTCCGACGGCACGAAGGCGAACTTCTCCTCGTACGCCGAACCCGGCTGGAGCACCAGTGCCGGGACCTCGAGCGAGGGGTCGGGCAGGCTGGTCGCCGCGTCCCCGGCCACATGCCGGGCCGCGCTGATCTTGGCCGGGTCCGCTGCGTTCTGGGCCGACGGGGTGATGCTGCCCGCGCCGCCGACGGTGCAGGCCGTGGCGGAGACGTTGGTGACCCGGAAGGTGCCGTAGACGACGCCCGCGGAGTCCGGCGCGTCGGCAGCCCCGGTGGCGGAGCCCAGTTGGGACGGCGTGCACAGCGGGGTGCCCGTGGAGAGGGTCGCGGAGGGGTTGACGTCGCCGGTGGAACCGCCGGGACCGCCGCCCTTGTCGTCCTTCTTGTCGGGCTTGCCGCTCTCCTCGGGCTTGACGGTGGCGCTGCCCGCGTCGTGCTTCCCGGGCGTGTGACCGCCCTTGGTCCTGCCCTGCCCGGTGCCGCCCTGGGCCTGGGAGCTCTGCCCGGCCATGGCGGTGTTGGGGTCGGAGCCACCGGAGTGGGAGACGTGCACGAGCGCGGGGATCGCGGTGCCGAAGAACAGGGCGGCCGCGGCCATGCCGACGGCGGCCTGCCGCTTGCGGGCACGCCGCGCCGGCACCGCCCGGCGCAGATGCTCCAGGGTGCCGTTGCCCGGCTCGATGTCACCGACCGCGGAGTGCAGCATCCGGCGCAGGGCCAGCTCGTCCCGATCGAGCCCGTCGAGATCCGGGTCGAGCCCGTCGAGGTCCGGTCCGGGCCCCTCGGGGCCCTTCGCGTCGGGGCCGTGGTTCACAGTTCCGTTCCCAGCGTGCGATTGCTTGTGCCCGTGCTCATGCTGTTCCGCCGGCTCGTGCCGGGCGCGGGGCTCATGACGTTCGTGCGGGTGATGGGCCTCGGCATCGCCCCGTGGGCGCCCCCGCTCATGCCGGTGTCTCCATGGCCACCCGCAGCGCGGCGATGCCCCGCGACCCGTACGCCTTCACCGACCCCAGCGAGATGCCGAGGCTCTCGGCGACCTGGGCCTCGGTCATGTCCGCGAAGTAGCGCAGCACGAGGACCTCGCGCTGGCGGCGCTGGAGCCCCTTCATCGCCTTGATGAGGTCCCGCCGCTCCAGCTGGTCGTAGGCCCCCTCCTCGGCGCTCGCCATGTCGGGCATCGGCTTGGAGAGGAGCTTGAGGCCGAGTATGCGGCGGCGCAGCGTCGACCGGGAGAGGTTGACGACCGTCTGCCGCAGGTAGGCGAGGGTCTTCTCGGGGTCACGGACGCGCTTGCGCGCCGAGTGCACCCGGATGAAGGCCTCCTGGACGACGTCCTCGCAGGAGGCGGTGTCGTCGAGGAGGAGCGCGGCGAGGCCGAGCAGCGAGCGGTAGTGGGCCCGGTACGTCTCCGTGAGATGGTCGACGGTCGTGCCGGCGGCCTCGGCCGCCTCGGTCGTCGGGGAGTCCTCGACGCCGTCACGCTGACTGGGTATGCGGGCGGGCCGCGCTGCGGGCATGGGCGCGATCACCGGCATGCCGCCGGGCGTGCGGGGCCGGAGCGCCGCACGGGGCGGCCGCAGTGCCGTGCCGCGGGCCGCTGGGAGTTCGAGTACCTCTGCCACGCCAGTTGGACACGTTTCCCCCCGCGAGGGTTGTACGTGCCGGACGTCACATGTGCGACAACCGGCGATGCCTCAAGTGCCGTCATGCGTCCCGCTCTCCCGCTGTGTCCATGTTGAACGGGCGTCCCCACGCCCCGATCGCAGCGTCCCCACGCCTGGATCGTCACCGTCCTCAGGTCCCGCAAGGGTGACCGGAAAGACGCTCCCCGCCCTGCACGCGGTTGCGTGGGGCGGGGAGGAAATCCTCTGTCGTCGCACGGCCCGGTTCAAGTGGTCCGGACCATACTCCTCAACACACCTCTTACGGAGATCCTATAAATGGACCCGCTCCCAGCCGACTTCTTTACGGCCCCGGGCGCGTTCGGCGGGCACCACGGCGTTCTCAGGAGAGCTCCGACGCCACCAGCTCCGCGATCTGCGCGGTGTTCAGGGCGGCGCCCTTGCGCAGGTTGTCGCCGCACACGAAGAGTTCGAGCGCGGTCGGGTCGTCGAGCGCCCGCCGCACCCGTCCCACCCAGGTGGGGTCGGTGCCCACCACGTCGGCGGGCGTGGGGAACTCGCCGGCGGCGGGGTCGTCGCACAGCACCACCCCGGGCGCCGTGGCGATGATCTCGCGGGCGCCGTCGACGGTGACCTCGCCCTGGAAGCGGGCGTGCACGGTCAGGGAGTGCGTGGTGATCACCGGCACCCGTACACAGGTCACCGCGACCGGCAGCTTCGGCAGCCCGAGGATCTTGCGGGACTCGTCCCGCACCTTCATCTCCTCCGACGACCAGCCGTCCTCCCTCAGCGACCCGGCCCACGGGACGACGTTCAGCACGACCGGCTCCGGGAACGGCCCGGTGTCGTCCCCGACGGCCCGCCGTACGTCCCCGGGCTTGGTGCCCAGCTCGGTGCCGGCCACCAGGGACAGCTGGGACCTGAGCGTCTCCACGCCGGCCCGCCCGGCCCCGCTCACCGCCTGGTACGACGACACCACCAGCTCGCGCAGCCCGAACTCGGCGTGCAGCGCGCCCAGGGCGACGATCATCGTCAGGGTCGTGCAGTTGGGGTTCGCGACGATCCCGCGCGGGCGGGTCCGCACCGCGTGCGGGTTGACCTCGGGCACCACCAGGGGCACGTCGGGGTCCATCCGGAACGCGGCCGAGTTGTCGACCACGACCGCACCGCGCGCGGCGGCGACCGGCACCCACTCGGCGGCGACCTCGTCGGGGACGTCGAACAGCGCGATGTCGACCCCGGCGAAGGCGTCCTCCGTGAGGGCCACCACCTCGACCTCCTCGCCGCGCACGGCCAGCTTGCGGCCGGCCGAGCGCGGGGAGGCGATCAGACGGATCTCGCCCCAGATGTCCGCCCGCTGGGACAGGATCTGGAGCATGACCGCGCCGACGGCCCCGGTCGCTCCCACGACCGCGAGCGTCGGCTTCCCGGTCGGCGCCATCAGCGGCCCGTGCCTCCGTACACGACGGCCTCGTCGGTGTCGGAGTCGAGACCGAAGGCGCTGTGCACGGCGCGCACGGCCTCCGGCACGTCGTCGGCACGCGTGACGACCGAGATGCGGATCTCGGAGGTGGAGATCAGCTCGATGTTGACCCCGGCGTCGCTGAGCGCCTCGAAGAACGCGGCCGTGACGCCCGGGTTGGTCTTCATACCGGCGCCGACCAGCGAGATCTTGCCGATCTGGTCGTCGTAGCGCAGCGAGTCGAAGCCGATGCCGGACCGGTTCTTCTCCAGCGCGTCGATGGCCTTGCGGCCCTCGGTCTTGGGCAGCGTGAAGGAGATGTCCGTCAGACCGGTGGACGCGGCCGACACGTTCTGCACGACCATGTCGATGTTGATCTCGGCATCGGCGATGGTGCGGAAGATCGCGGCCGCCTCACCCGGCTTGTCCGGCACGCCGACGACCGTGATCTTGGCCTCGGAGGTGTCGTGCGCGACACCGGAGATGATGGCCTGCTCCACCTTCTGGTCCCCAATCGGCTCACTGCTGACCCACGTGCCCTGAAGTCCGCTGAAGCTGGACCGGACGTGGATCGGGATGTTGTAGCGGCGGGCGTACTCCACACAGCGGTGGAGCAGCACCTTGGAGCCGGAGGCCGCGAGCTCCAGCATGTCCTCGAAGGAGATCCAGTCGATCTTCTTCGCCTTCTTCACCACGCGCGGGTCGGCGGTGAACACGCCGTCGACGTCGGTGTAGATCTCGCAGACCTCGGCGTCGAGGGCGGCGGCGAGCGCCACGGCCGTGGTGTCGGAACCACCGCGCCCCAGCGTGGTGATGTCCTTCTTGTCCTGGCTGACGCCCTGGAACCCGGCGACGATCGCGATGTTGCCCCGGTCCAGGGACTCGCGGATCCGGCCCGGCGTGACGTCGATGATCCGGGCCTTGTTGTGGACCGAGTCGGTGATGACGCCGGCCTGGCTGCCGGTGAAGGACTGGGCCTCGTGGCCCAGGTTTTTGATCGCCATGGCCAGCAGGGCCATGGAGATACGCTCTCCGGCGGTCAGCAGCATGTCGAATTCGCGCCCGGCAGGCATCGGAGAAACCTGCTCGGCGAGATCGATCAACTCGTCCGTCGTGTCGCCCATCGCGGAAACGACGACGACAACCTGGTTGCCGTTCTTCTTCGCTTCCACGATCCGCTTGGCGACGCGCTTGATGCCCTCGGCATCGGCTACGGAGGAGCCTCCGTACTTCTGCACGACAAGGCCCACGTGCGCTCCTCGCTCGGTTCGTTTGTGTCGGCTCAGTCTATCGAGCGTCCGAATTCCACCACCCTGCTCCCGCATGGTGAGACATCGGTAAAGCGCCGCCATGTGCGACGCCCGCTCGATTGCGGAACCTGCCCAGCCCGGGCCGCTCCACGCGGAACGTGCCCCGGCTCACAGTGACCGGTGCGGGCGCTACTTCCCGGGCCGGATCCCCAGGGGGGCGCCGATCTCCTCCGCCATGACCCGGCCCGCCTCGAACTCCAGGGTCTCGTCGCCGACGCTCGCCTGGTCGGTGTCGAGGCCGTCGAGCTCTTCCAGCGGCTGGTTGAGGCGGACGTGGATGAGGACCGACTGCAGGGCGCGCAGCATCGCGGAGGCCGTGGGACCCCAGTTGGAGAAGTAGGAGAACTGCCACCACCACAGGGCCTCCGTGGTGCGGCCCGCACGGTAGTGGGCCATGCCGTGGCGGAGGTCGGTGATGATGTCGGCGAGGTCGTCGGAGAGCCGGGCCGGCACCGGCGCCTTGCGGGGCTCGTAGGGGTCGAAGACCTCGGAGTAGACGTCGATCGGGTCCAGCAGGCGCGCGAAGTTCTCGCGGAGTTCGTCGACGTCGGGCTCCGGGCCCATGTCGGGCTCGTAGCGCTCGTCCGGGACGATGTCCTCGTGCGCGCCGAGGCGGCCGCCGGCCAGCAGGAGCTGGGAGACCTCCAGGAGCAGGAAGGGGACGGCCGATTCGGGCTCGTCGCCCTTCGACACCTCCGTGACGGCCACCAGGAAGCTCTCCACCTGGTCCGCGATCTGGACCACGAAGTCGTCCGGGTTCTGCGTCGTGTCGTGCAGCGTGGCGTCAGACATCTAGGAGTCGTCTCCCCTCGAAGGCGCGGCCGAGGGTGACCTCGTCCGCGTATTCCAGGTCGCCACCCACCGGGAGGCCGCTGGCCAGGCGGGTGACCTTCAGGCCCATGGGCTTGATCATGCGGGCGAGGTACGTCGCCGTCGCCTCGCCCTCGAGGTTGGGGTCCGTGGCCAGGATCAGCTCCGTGACCGTCCCGTCCGCCAGCCTCGCGAGGAGTTCCCTTATCCGCAGGTCGTCGGGGCCGACACCCTCGATCGGGCTGATCGCGCCCCCGAGGACGTGGTAGCGGCCGCGGAACTCGCGGGTGCGCTCGATGGCGACGACGTCCTTGGGCTCCTCGACCACGCAGATGACCGAGTGGTCGCGCCGGGCGTCACGGCAGATGTTGCACAGCTCCTCCTGTGCCACGTTGCCGCAGGTCGCGCAGAAGCGGACCTTCGCCTTCACCTCCAGGAGGGCCTGCGCGAGCCGCTTCACGTCCGTCGGCTCGGCCTGCAGGATGTGGAAGGCGATCCGCTGCGCGCTCTTGGGACCGACGCCGGGCAGCCGCCCCAGCTCGTCGATGAGGTCCTGAACCACGCCTTCGTACAACGGACTGCCCTTCCTGAAGACCTTTCGGTACGTACGGTAGTTGGCTGCCGCCTGTCCTTGGAAGGCGGTGGGGGTGTCGCACCGGTGGCGAACACCAGAACGATCGACGCGTCGGGACTCAGAAGGGCAGGCCGGGGATGCCGCTGCCGCCGCCGAGGCCCTGGGCGAGCGGGCCCAGCTTCTGCTGCTGGAGGGCCTGCGCGTTCTCGTTGGCCGCCTGGACGGCCGCCACGACCAGGTCGGCGAGGGTCTCGGTGTCCTCCGGGTCCACCGCCTTCGGGTCGATCGCCAGCGCGCGCAGCTCACCGGCGCCGGTCACGGTGGCCCTCACCAGGCCGCCGCCCGCCTGACCCTCGACCTCCGTGTTCGCCAGTTCCTCCTGCGCCCGCTGCAGGTCCTCCTGCATCTTCTGGGCCTGCTGGAGCAATTGCTGCATGTTGGGCTGGCCGCCACCGGGGATCACGATCGGCTCCTCGCTGTCTTCGCTGTCTCACCGTTGCTTCTCCGCTTTCCACGAGCCTACGTGGTCCACGCGACCATCGCCCCGCCACTCTTTCGAGTGAGAAAGTCGGGCGCCCTATACCTGATCAAGGCCCTCTTCCGAGCGGAAAAGCCGGGAAAGCTCCCTCTTCGCCACCCATTGGGCGGTAGGAAGGGTGCCGCGCGTCGTCATGAAATGTCACGCAAAGTGACTGGTCGGGATCAGTAGGGAGTGCCGGGTGGGTCAGCCGGAGATGCAGCCCGAGGGACCGCCTCAGGACGGGCGGGGCGAGGGCGCGGCCGAGCTGCGGCCGGGCGACCTGACCGGGCGGGCCTTCCCGCTCGGGGACTGGGGGGAGCCCGCCGAACGGCTGGACGAGCTGTACCGGTGGGTGGAGCGCGGGGCGTTGCGGACGACGGACTGGTACCTGCGGGACCGGGTGTGGAAGCGGCGCGGCGCGCGAGTGCTGCGGGCCGGTGCCGCGGCGGGCGCGGTGGCGGGCGCGGCGCTGCCTCTGCTGGACCTCACGGGCGTGGCCGGCGGAGTGGCCCCCTGGGGCTGTCTGGCGCTGCTGCTCGGGGTCGCCTGTGTCGGCATCGACCGGTTCTTCGGCGTCACGTCCGGGTGGATGCGGGACGTGGCCACCGCGCAGGCGGTGCAGCGCAGGCTCCAGGCGCTGCAGTTCGACTGGGCCTCGGAGAGCGTGCGGGAGGTGCTGGGCCCGGCGGAGGGCACGGCGAGCGAGGCGGCCGAGCGGTGCCTGGGCGTCCTGCGGCGGTTCTCGGAGGACGTCACGGAGCTGGTGCGCACCGAGACGACCGACTGGATGGTGGAGTTCCGGACCGGGTCGGCGCCGCTGGGCATCCAGACGGCGGTGGCGTCCGTGCCCCGGCAGGACCACGGGGTGCCCGGGGGCCGGTTCCCGCTGCCCCCGGCGAACGGCTCCCGCCCGAACATGCCCCGGCAGCGGCCGCCGGAGCCGCGCTAGCCGCCGGGGCGCGGCCGCTCCCGCTCACTGCCGGGTGTAGGTCAGGCTCTCCCCGCCGCTCCGCTTCGTCCGCTTCAGTTTCCCGTCCGGCAGCAGGGTGACCTCGGTGGCCTCGCCCGGGGAGCAGGAGGAGGCCGGTTCGCCGGTGGTGACGGTGGACGGCCCGATCTCCAACGGCCCGCCGCTGCCGGGCGCTTCGGACAGCGAGGCCTCGAAGACGCAGTGGTAGGTGCCGCCGCCCTCGGAGGGGCCGTCCGCGACCAGCGTCAGCACGGTGTCGCCGACCTCGCCCTGCCGGATGGTCAGCTCGCGGGTGTTGGTGCCGTTGGCGTTGTCGATCGTGGTCTCCCAGCTGCCCAGGTACCCGGCCGGGATCGTGCCGTCCGCGGACGCGGACGCGGAGTCGGAGGGCGTAGGGCCGGTCGGACCGGGGGTCCCGGAGCTGCCGCCGGTCGTCGCCGGCGCGGAGCTGCCGATCGGCGCGGGGCTGACCGTGTCGCCGCCCTTGTCGTCGGTGCCGTTGCCGTTGCGCATCAGCGCGTACACCGTGCCGCCCGCGCCGAGCGCCACGACCAGGGCGATCACGACGAGCAGCGCGGTGGAGCGCCGGCCCGGCCGCTCCGGCTCCGGCGCCGGTCCGACGGGCGGCGGCCCGTACGGCGGGGTGGCGCCGAGCCCGCCGGCGTAGGGGTTGTACTGCGGCTGCGCCCCGCCCCAGGCCCCGGGGCCGGGCTGCTGCGGGTAGCCGTAGGGAGTGGCGGGCTGCGGGTGCTGCTGCGGATAGCCGTAGGCCCCGGGCGCCGCCCCGAACCCGGGTGCCGCCGGCGGCGCGCCGGGCGGCGGGGTCTGCCCGGCGACGACGGTCGGAAGGTGGTTCACGGCGCCGGCGGGCGCGGCGCCCGGGGCGGGCGGCACCACGCCCCCGTCGGAGACGGCGGCGTGCTCACCCCCTCCCGCGGCCGCGGGCGACGCCCCGAAGGCCCCACCGGCACCGGCTGCGCCGGAAGGAGCTGCCCCCGCAGCGCCGCTCCCCGCTCCCGCGGACGCCGGCGGCGCCTGCCCCTCACCGGGGCCCGGCCGCACGGGCGGTACGGGCGGGAGCGCGGACCCGGCCGCACCCGGCGGCGCGCCCGCGACGCCGGCAGCCGCCTCCTCGCCCGGCCCGGCCCCGTCGCCCTCGGGGTCCTCGGCCTCCAGCAGCCGCACCGCGTGCCGCCCCAGCTGGGCCACCAGCGACCCCGGCAGCCAGGGGTCACGGGACCGACCGCCGGCGACCGTGTCCTCCGCGCCCGTCCGCTCCAGGATCGCGTCCAGCGTGGGCCGGGCCCCGGGGTCCTTGCGCAGGCAGTCCCGCACCAGGTCGGCGACCCCCTCCGGCACACCGTCGAGGTCCGGCTCCTCCTGGGCGATCCGGAACATCAGCGCGTGCACACTGCTGTTGGCGGCTCCGAAGGGCAGCGTCCCGGTGGCCGCGTAGGCGAGCACGGATCCGAGGCAGAACACGTCGCACGCCGGGGTGATCCGCTCCCCCCGCACCTGCTCGGGCGCCATGAACCCGGGCGACCCGACCAGGGAGCCGGTCCGGGTCAGTCCTTCCCCGCCGACCGTGGTCGTCTCCAGCGCCCGCGCGATGCCGAAGTCGATCACGCGCGGTCCGTCGATGGTGACCAGCACGTTGGACGGCTTGAGGTCGCGGTGCACGATCCCCGCCGCGTGGATGTCCTTGAGCGCGTGCGCGAGTCCGGCGGCGAGGATCCGTACCGACCGCTCGGGCAGCGCCCCGTGGTCGTGCCCCACCACCTGCTGCAGGCTGGGCCCGGCGACGTAGCCCGTCGCCACCCACGGCACGGCCGCCTCGGTGTCCGCGTCCAGCACGGGCGCGGTCCAGTACCCGCCGACCCGCCGGGCGGCCTGCACCTCCTGCCGGAACCGCGCGCGGAACTCCTCCTGCTCGGCCAGCTCCTGCCGGACCAGCTTCACCGCGACGGTGCGTCCCCGGTCCGAGCGGGCCAGGTACACGTTCCCCATGCCGCCCGCGCCCAGCCGCGCCAGCAGCCGGTAGGCCCCGATGCGCTGCGGATCCCCCGGTCCGAGCTTCTCCATGGCTGCCCCGCCTTCCCCCCGTGCACACGGCCCCTGCGTGTGCAACAGACCGAGAATAGTGCGGTCGCCCAGGGCGGGGCGCGGGCCTGCGTCTACGGTTCCGTAACAGCGCGCGCGTCGACAACCTGTCGCGGAAATCGCCCGCGCAGGGAACAGGACGCCGATGTCGCTTCCGCATCGCGGACATTTACGCTCGCGGGCATGACCCCTCAGCCCAACCCCTCCGCCGGCGCCGCAGTGAAGGCCGCGGACCGCGCGCACGTCTTCCACTCCTGGTCCGCCCAGGACCTCATCGACCCGCTCGCCGTCGCAGGCGCCGAGGGGTCCTACTTCTGGGACTACGACGGCAAGCGGTACCTGGACTTCACCAGCGGGCTCGTCTACACCAACATCGGCTACCAGCACCCCAAGGTCGTCGCGGCCATCCAGGAGCAGGCCGCGAAGATGACGACCTTCGCGCCCGCCTTCGCCGTCGAGGCCCGCTCGGAGGCGGCCCGGCTGATCGCCGAGCGGACCCCCGGCGACCTGGACAAGATCTTCTTCACCAACGGCGGCGCGGACGCCGTCGAGCACGCGGTGCGCATGGCCCGGCTGCACACGGGCCGCCCGAAGGTGCTCTCGGCGTACCGCTCGTACCACGGCGGCACCCAGCAGGCCGTGAACCTCACCGGCGACCCGCGCCGCTGGGCCTCCGACAGCGGCAGCGCCGGTGTCGTCCACTTCTGGGCGCCGTTCCTCTACCGCTCGCGCTTCTACGCCGAGACCGAGGAGCAGGAGACCGCGCGGGCGCTGGAGCACCTGGAGACGACGATCGCCTTCGAGGGCCCGGGGACGATAGCCGCGATCATCCTGGAGACCATCCCCGGCACCGCCGGGATCATGGTCCCGCCGCCCGGCTACCTGGCCGGGGTGCGCGAGCTGTGCGACCGGCACGGCATCGTCTTCGTCCTGGACGAGGTCATGGCCGGGTTCGGCCGGACCGGCGAGTGGTTCGCGGCCGACCTGTCCGGCGTGGTGCCCGACCTGATGACCTTCGCCAAGGGCGTGAACTCCGGCTACGTGCCCCTCGGCGGTGTCGCCATCTCGCAGGAGATCGCGGAGACCTTCGGCAAGCGCCCGTACCCCGGCGGTCTCACCTACTCCGGTCACCCGCTGGCCTGCGCCGCCGCCGTCGCCACGATCGAGGTGATGGCGCAGGAGGGTGTGGTCGAGAACGCCAAGCGGCTCGGCGAGACGGTCGTCGCACCCGCCCTCGCCGAACTGGCCGAGCGGCACCCGAGCGTCGGCGAGGTGCGTGGCGTCGGCATGTTCTGGGCGCTGGAGCTGGTGAAGGACCGCGAGACCCGCGAGCCGCTGGTGCCGTACAACGCGGCCGGCGAGGCGAACGCGCCGATGGCCGCCTTCGCCGCCGCCGCCAAGCAGCACGGTCTGTGGCCCTTCGTGAACATGAACCGCACCCACGTCGTCCCGCCGTGCAACGTCTCCGAGGCCGAGCTGAAGGAGGGTCTGGCCGCGCTCGACGCCGCGCTGACCGTGGCCGACGAGTACACGGTGTAACCACCGGGACACGGTCGCGCGAGTCGCCGGCCGTGACCGGGCCGAGGCTGCCGCCGGGCCGATCCGAACGCGTAAGGTGACGTGCTCGTACGTACCGGATGAGTACGTCACCCCCGCGTGAGGAGAGGCCCGGACCATGCCCGGCAACGGCGCCGTGACGCGCAGCACCCTGCGCCAGCAGATCGCGGACGCGCTGCGTGACGAGGTGCTGGCCGGGCGGCTGCGACCGGGCCGGGCGTTCACCGTCAAGGAGATCGCCGACCAGTACGGCGTCTCGGCCACCCCCGTCCGCGAGGCGCTGGTCGACCTGTCCGCGCAGGGCATCCTGGAGGCCGACCAGCATCGCGGTTTCCGCGTGCCCGAGTACTCCCTGACCGACTACCGGAACATGATCGAGGCCCGCAGCCTGGTCACCGACGGCATGTTCCAGGCCCTCGTCTCGGGGCACCCCGCTTTCCGGACCCCGCCGGACGATCCGCGCACGGCCGCCGCGCTGGCCACCGTGCGCCGCCGCGGCGAGGAGGCGCAGCGCGCCGCCGCGGCCGGCGACCTGACCATCCTCGTCGGCTACGACCTGCGCTTCTGGCGCGAGTTGAGCTCCCTGTTCGGCAATCCCTATCTGGCCGACTTCCTGGACCGGCTGCGCGTGCAGTCCTGGGTCTGCGCCGTGCAGCACCTGCTGCGGCTGCCCGATCTGCGGGGCCGCCTGTGGTCCGGGCACACGGAACTGGTCGACGCGCTGGCCCGCCGCGAGGCCGACGCCGCCCGGGCGGTCGTCGCCGCCGCGAACGCGCACTCGCTGGCGCTGCTGGAACACCTGGCCAACGGGTAAGTGACCGGTACGGCCCGCACGGGGGAGCCGCTCCGGGGCCGCAGCGACTACCCTTCCCTGACCGAGTGGCGCCGTGCGGGACCGGGCGCCTGCCGATGCGAGGAGCCCTCTTTGGCCTGTGACCTGTGGCTGGTACCGCTCGTCGACGTGTTGTGCCACACACCGGACAACCCGTTCGCCGAGGAACTCGCGCAATACAACAAGGCGCTGGCCGAGGCCGGGCTGCCGGCGGTGCCGGTGTACCAGTACATGCCGGGCCTGTCGGGTGACGTGGCCCCGGTGGCCGGCTTCGACTACGACGCCCTGCACTTCCTGCGCCGGGCCTATCTGCTCCAGGTCTGCGGTCTGCCGGTGACCCCGGTCGACGAACTGGGCGGCGACTACGAGCAGTTGCTGGAGATGTTCGAGTCCACGGCCCAGCAGTCCCACCTGGTCTGGCACTACGACCACGCGGGCGCGTACGTCCCCGTCGAGTTCCCGCATCCGCTGTCGAACGAGGAACTCCTCGCGGGCGGCGGCCCCTTGGGATCCGCCCAGACCCTGCTGCGGGAACTCCAGTACGTCGCCCCGACGATCGGCATCGACCCGGCCAACCCCCCGGCCGCGCCCGAGCCCCCCGCCGCCCCGACGGAGCTGGAGGAACCGGCCGTCCCGGCGCCGTACGACCCCAGCCCCTTCGCCCGCGAACGCCACGTGTGGCTGGGCCTGCACGCGGCGGCCACCCGCTCCCTGGCCCAGGGCTCCATGATCGTCTTCAGCTGACCGCGTGGCCGCGTCCGCGGGCTTTTCGGGCCCTAGGGACGCAGGCCCGGTGCGCGGGCGATGAGGTGGATCTGCGGGGGCCAGAGGATGCCGGAGGCCAGCAGGAGGGACGGTCCCAGGTGCACCGGGCAGACCGGCAGGGGCGGGCGGTTGTGCCGGGCGACCTCGAAGACGGCGGGGTCGGAGCAGTCCGTGCCGTCCGCCTGGTGGCCCTCACCGCCGTACGGTCCCCGGCATCGTGCGCTCCGGTGGACGCCCATACCCCGATTGTGCAGCGCACCCGGAACGGGAGCACCCGCCGGGCCGCCCGGGGGCGGAACGGCGGGTGCTCCCGCGAGGTGCCTACAGGAACGAGTTGATCTCGATCGTCTCGTCCCGGCCCGGGCCCACGCCGATCGCGGAGATCGGGGCGCCGGACATCTCCTCCAGCGCCTTGACGTAGTTCTGGGCGTTCTTCGGCAGGTCGGAGAAGGACTTCGCCTTGGTGATGTCCTCCGACCAGCCCGGCAGCGTCTCGTAGACCGGCTTCGCGTGGTGGAAGTCCGTCTGCGAGTACGGCAGCTCCTCGACCCGCTTGCCGTCGATCTCGTACGCCACGCAGACCGGGATCTCCTCCCAGCCGGTCAGCACGTCCAGCTTGGTGAGGAAGAAGTCGGTCAGGCCGTTCACGCGGGTCGCGTACCGGGCGATGACCGCGTCGAACCAGCCGCAGCGGCGGTCGCGGCCGGTGGTCACGCCCCGCTCGCCGCCGATCCGCCGCAGCGCCTCGCCGTCCGCGTCGAACAGCTCCGTCGGGAACGGGCCGGCGCCGACACGGGTCGTGTAGGCCTTGAGGATGCCGATGACGCGGCTGATCTTCGTCGGGCCCACGCCGGCGCCGGTGCAGGCACCGCCGGCGGTCGGGTTCGAGGAGGTGACGAAGGGATACGTGCCGTGGTCGATGTCGAGCAGGGTGCCCTGCCCGCCCTCGAACAGGACGACCTTGTCGTTCTCCAGGGCCTGGTTGAGGATCAGCACGGTGTCGGCGACGTACGGCTTGATCTGCTCGGCGTAGCCCAGCAGCTCCTCGACCACCTGGTCGGCGGTGATGGCCCGCCGGTTGTAGAGCTTGGTGAGGACCTGGTTCTTGACGTCGAGGGCCGCCTCCACCTTCTGGTGCAGGATCGACTCGTCGTACAGGTCCTGGACCCGGATGCCGACGCGGTTGATCTTGTCCGCGTAGGTCGGGCCGATGCCGCGGCCGGTCGTACCGATCTTGCGCTTGCCGAGGAAGCGTTCCGTCACCTTGTCGACGGTCACGTTGTACGGCGTGATGATGTGCGCGTTACCGCTGATCATGAGCTTGGACGTGTCGACGCCACGCTCGTTCAGACCGCTCAGCTCGGAGAGCAGGACCGACGGGTCGACGACGACTCCGTTGCCGATGACCGGCGTACAACCGGGCGAGAGGATTCCGGAAGGGAGCAGGTGGAGTGCATACTTCTGGTCGCCCACGACGACCGTGTGGCCGGCGTTGTTGCCGCCCTGGTATCGCACTACATAGTCCACCGAGCCACCGAGCAGGTCGGTCGCCTTTCCCTTGCCTTCGTCACCCCACTGAGCACCGAGCAGCACAAGTGCGGGCACGCGCGTACACCCCTTCCGGGCGGGGCATGTCCAAGGTCGGGGGCGTGGGCGTAAGGTTCACCGCCGCGTGCCACAGCGACCGCCGTTGGTCGCACAACCGTCGGACCGGATGCCCCGGAATAGACGAAGCCCCTGGCGCAATAGCGCAAGGGGCTCTTGCACAAAGATGCTACCCGAGGAAGCGAGGCAGGACCGAGGTGGCGACCTTCGCGACGTCCGATCAGCTGCTGGTGATCATCGATCCGGCGGCACGGCAGGCGGACGGGGAGTCCGTACGGATCGCGAAAGACGTGCTCAGCGCGGGTGCGACGGCCAAGGTGTGCCTGCCGGAGGGCCCCGAGGAATTCGCCCGCGCACTCGGCCGCAGGGGGGCCCGGCGGCCGGTCGTGGTGGGCGACGACCGCGCCCTGGTGCGTGCGGTGACCCTGTTGCACCGCCGGCGGGAGCTGGCCGGATGCGCGCTGGCGATGGTCCCGGTGGGTGACACCGCCCTCGCGGAGTCCCTCGGGGTGCCCGGCGGGACCGTGGCGGCGGCGCGTGCCGTGCTGGACGGGGCCGAGCGGCGCCTGGACCTGCTGGTCGACGACAGCGACGGGGTGGTGCTGGGCGCGCTGGGCATTCCGCCCACGCCGGTGCGGGAGGCCGCCGCCGAACCGGTGGCCGTCCCCGTGGGCCGCCCCTGGCTGCGGACGACGTACCGCTCCCTGGTCCGCACCCTGGCCCCCCGCCCCACCCGGCTGTCGGCCGTGCCCTCGCCCGGGCCGGCCCGGCTGCGGGTCGAGGTCGACGGCGAGACGGTCGTGGACCTGGACCAGCCGGTCGAGGCGGTGTCGGTGACGCCGCGCACGGGCGGGGTGGCCTCGGTGGAGGTACGCCCCCTGTCGCTGGGCGCGGCGGCGACCCCCGTGCTGGCCTCCGGGCGCACGGTGACGGTCGTGGGCGCCGACTTCCGCTACCGGGCGGACGCGGCGGTCTCCGGCCCCGTACGACGGCGGACCTGGACCGTACGGGAGGCCGCCTGGTCGCTCACCCTGCCCGCCGGCCGCTGAGCGGCCGAGGGGGCGCTCAGCCCACCTCCACGTGCAGTCCCTCCAGCCCCCGGATCACGAAGTTCGGCTTGCGTCGGGGTTCCGCGGCCAGGGTCAGGGTCGGGGCCCGCTCCAGGAGGGCCGTCATCGACGCGGCCAGTTCGATGCGGGCGAGGGGGGCGCCGATGCAGTAGTGGATGCCCGCGCTGAAGGAGATGTGCGGGTTGTCCGCGCGGGCGAGGTCCAGGCGGCCGGGGTCGGCGAAGACGGCCGGGTCGTGGTTGGCGGAGCCGAAGAGCATGGCGATCTCCGCGCCGCGGGGGACCACCGTGCCGTCGATCTCGATGTCGTCCAGCACCCAGCGCTCGAAGAGCTGGAGCGGGGTGTCGTAGCGCATCAGCTCCTCGATCGCGGACGGGACCAGGGAGTGGTCGGCGCGCAGGGCCGCCAGTTGGCCGGGGTTGCGGAACAGCGCCCACCAGCCGTTCACCGTGGCGTTGACCGTCGCCTCGTGGCCGGCGTTCAGGAGCAGCACCGCCGTGGAGATCATCTCCTGCTCGGTGAGGCGGTCGCCGTCGTCGTGGGCCGCGATCAGGCCCGAGATCAGGTCCTCCCCCGGCTCCTCGCGGCGGGCCGCGATCAGCTCCCGCAGGTAGTCCGAGAACTCCGCCGACGCCCGCACCGCCCGGGCCGCGGTGTCCTCCGGCGGGTTCAGCTCGTACATCCCGCAGATGGCCGCCGACCAGGGGCGCAGCTGTGCCCGGTCCGCCTCCGGGATCCCCAGCATCTCGGCGATCACGGCCACCGGCAGCGGCTCCGCCACGTCCGTCAGCAGGTCACCGCCGCCGTCTTCGACGAGGGCGGCGACCAGGTCGTGCGCCAGCCCGTGCACGTAGGGCCGCAGCCGGTCCACCGTGCGCGGGGTGAACGCCTTCGACACCAGGCGCCGGATCCGGGTGTGGTCCGGCGGCTCCAGGTCGAGCATCCCGTGGTCGTTGAGGGTGTGGAACGGCTCGTGCGCCGGCGGGGGCGCGGTCCGGCCGAAGTCCTCGTGCGAGAAGCGGTGCTGGTACGTCCGCCCGAGCCGCCGGTCCCGCAACAGGGCCGAGACGTCCGCGTGGTGCGGGACCAGCCACTGGTCCGTCGGCTCGTAGCGGACCACCCGGCCGTGCGCCCGCAGCTCGGCGTAGGCCGGGTACGGGTCGGCGAGGAACGCGGGGTCCCAGGGGTCGAAAGCGAGGTCGAGGGGGCCTGCCATGCGGGGACGCTAACGCGTGCGCCCGCGTCTGACCAGGGGTGCCCTCGGCCGCCTTCGGTCCGCACACGGCGGGACCGGCTGCGGCGGTGCCGTCAGCCCGGAGTCACCAGTCGGGCCTCGTAGGCGAAGACCGCCGCCTGGGTGCGGTCGCGGAGGCCGAGCTTGACCAGGATGCGGCTGACATGGGTCTTGATCGTCGACTCCGCCACCACCAGCCGCTCGGCGATCTCCGCGTTGGACAGGCCCTGGGCGATCAGCACCAGCACCTCCGTCTCGCGTTCGGTCAGTTCGCCGTAGGCCGCCTGCGCCCCCGCCGGAAGCAGGCGCGGCGCCTCGGACAGCCGCGAGAACTCGGAGATCAGCCGTTTGGTGACCGAGGGCGCGAGGAGGGCCTCCCCCGACGCCACCACCCTTACTCCGTCGGCGAGTTGCCGGGCGGAGGCGTCCTTCAGCAGGAAGCCGGAGGCGCCCGCCCGCAGCGCCTGGTACACGTACTCGTCCAGGTCGAACGTGGTCAGCACGAGCACCTTCGCCGCCGCGTCCGCCGCGACGATCTCCCGGGTCGCCTCGATGCCGTTCAGCTCGGGCATGCGGATGTCCATCAGCACCACGTCCGGGGCCAGTTCACGGACCCGGTCCACCGCCTCCCGGCCGTTGACGGCCTCGCCGACGACCTCGATGTCCGGCATCGCGTTCAGCAGGACCGAGAATCCCTCGCGGACCATCATCTGGTCGTCCGCGATCAGTACGCGGATCGTCATGCCTCGTCCTCGATCGCGGTGGCCGCCACCGGCAGGAACACCGTCACCTCGTAGCCTCCGTCGGCGGTCGGACCCGCCGTCATCTCCCCGTTCAGCATCGTGACACGCTCCCGCATGCCCGTGATGCCGTGCCCGGCCCCCGGCGAGGGCCCCAGCAGGGCCGACGCGGGCGGCGGACCGTTGACCACCCGCAGCCCCAGACCGCCGAGCACGTAGCCGATCTCCACCCGGGCGCCCGCGCCGGGAGCGTGGCGCAGGGTGTTGCTCAGCGCCTCCTGCACGATCCGGTACGCCGACAGCTCCACGCCCTGCGGCAGCTCGCGCACCGCGCCGGTCACCGCCTTCTCCGCCGCCAGCCCGGCCTCCCGCACGTTGGCGATCAGTCCGTCGAG
The DNA here is from genome assembly GCF_043079785.1 of Streptomyces sp. NPDC015139. Classification (NCBI taxonomy): domain Bacteria; kingdom Bacillati; phylum Actinomycetota; class Actinomycetes; order Kitasatosporales; family Streptomycetaceae; genus Streptomyces; species Streptomyces sp. NPDC015139. The sequence continues at coordinate 505,495 of NZ_JBIBUW010000002.1, forward strand.
GTCGGCCAGGGTGGGCTGGGGTGCGTCCGGGGCCTCGTAGTCCTCCGCACGGACGACCCCGAGGACCCGCCGCAGCTCGGCGAGGGCCGCCACCGCGTTCTCCCGGATGGTCGCGAACGCCTTCTCCAGCTCCGGCGGCGGGTTCTCCACCCGGTAGGGCGCGGCCTCCGCCTGGATGGCGACCACCGACATGTGGTGGGCGACGACGTCGTGCAGCTCGCGGGCGATCGTGGTGCGCTCCTCCAGCAGCGTGCGGCGCGAACGCTCCGCCGCGGTCACCGTCTGCTGCGCGCTGACCTCCTGCTGGGCCTCCCGGCGGATGTGCCGGACGGTGACGGCCAGCAGGATCATCGCGGAGAGGATCAGCATCGGGCCGACGTCGGTGTCGAAGTGGCCCCAGCCGAAGCCGGTCTCGGCGACGAAGCCGTAGACCGCGGTCAGCACCCACATCCAGGCCGCCGTGCGCGGCCGGGTGCGTATCGCCACGACCGTGAGGACCACCAGGTGCGAGACGAAGCTGCCCGGCGACCACGGCCAGTCGAAGCCGGTCGCCCCGCTCATGACGGAGGTGACCATGGTCGCGGCCAGCGAGAACCAGAACGCGCCCACGGGACGCGCCAGGGTCAGCAGCACCGGGCCCAGCGCCAGCAGCCCGCACAGCAGGGACGGCAGCCCGGAGTCGCTCACGGCCGCCAGCGCCACCAGCATCGCCAGCGCGCCGAGACCGGTCACGAGCACGTGCGGTGTCCAGGCCGCGTACTCCCGGACGCGCCCGGAACGGCGGGCGAGTCCGCCGCGGGGCTGGACCCGGGGCAGCGGGCGGTAGGCGAACGCGTCGTGGAACAGGTCCTGCCGCAGGCCGCGCAGGGCGTCCGCGGCGAGCCGGAACTCGGGGCTGCGCGGTCGCTCGGCCCCGCCCGCCGGTGTCGTCTGCGTGTGCGTCGTGTCGGTCACGGAGGAAACGGTAGGCCGAGCGCGGGCCGCGGTCGTCACCTCGCAGACGGGTCCTCGGGCGTCCCCCTCAAGTACTACGGGCGGGATCCGAGGCCGGGTGCGGGGTCCGGGACCGCATTCCCGCGCCTGCGGACGTCAGTATCCGGACGGCCGCACCAGCCCCGACTCGTACGCGAAGACCGCCGCCTGGGTACGGTCCCGCAGCCCGAGTTTCACCAGGATCCGGCCCACGTGCGTCTTCACGGTCTGCTCGGCGACGACCAGCCGTCCGGCTATCTCCGCGTTCGACAGGCCCTGCGCGATCAGCGCCAGCACCTCCGTCTCGCGTTCCGTCAGGTCGCCGACGCGCTGCTTGAGCGGGGCGCGCGGGGTGCCGTCCAGCCGGGAGAACTCGGCGATGAGCCGGCGGGTGATGCCGGGGGCGAGGAGCGCGTCGCCGGCCGCCACGACGCGGACCGCCTCGGCGAGCTGGTCGGCGGAGGCGTCCTTCAGCAGGAACCCGGCGGCTCCGGCCCGCAGCGCCTCGTAGACGTACTCGTCGAGGTCGAAGGTGGTCAGCACCAGCACCCGGACGCCCGGGTGGTCGAGGGTGATGCGGCGGGTCGCCTCGATGCCGCCGAGCTCGGGCATCCGGATGTCCATCAGCACCACGTCCGGAACCAGTTCGCCGACCTTGGTGATCGCGTCCCGGCCGTCCACGGCCTGGCCGATCACGTCGATGTCCGGCTTGGTGTTGAGCAGCACGGTGAAGCCCTGCCGGACCATCTGCTGGTCGTCGGCGATGAGTACGCGGATGGTGCCGCTCGTCATGGGGTCGGTTCTCCTGTCGGGGCCGGGTCGGGCGGGAGCGCGGGCGGGGTGCCGTCGCGGGGGAGGAAGGCCGAGACGGTGAAGCCGCCGGCCGGGGTACGGGCCGCGGTGACGGTGCCGCCGAGCATCGCCGCGCGTTCCCGCATGCCGAGCAGGCCGTGTCCGGCGCCCGCTGACGGCGGGACGGGCCGGTCGGGGCGGGAGTTGGTGACCGCCAGGCGGAGCCCGGCCGGCAGGTGCGCGACCTCGACGCGCACCTCGGAACCCGGCGCGTGCCGCAGCGCGTTGCTCAGCGCCTCCTGCACGATCCGGTACGCCGACAGTTCCACGCCCGGCGGGTAGGGGCGCGCCCGTCCCTTGACGCCGGCGGTCACGTCCAGGCCCGCCGCCCGGGTGTTCTCGATCAGCGCGTCCAGCCGGTCGAGGGTGGGCTGCGGGGCGTCCGGTGCCGCTCCGGTGCCGGGGTTCCCGAGGCCGTAGGGGTCCTCGGGGTTCTCCGAGCGCAGCACGCCGAGGACCCGGCGCAGCTCGGTCAGCGCCTCCAGCGCGTTGTGCCGGATGCCCTCCAGGTTCTCGACCAGCTCCGGCGACGGCCGCTCGACGAGGTGCGGGGCCACCTGGGCCTGGATGGAGATGACCGACATGTGGTGCGCGACGACGTCGTGCAGTTCCCGGGCGATACGGCTGCGCTCCTCCAGCAGGGTGCGGCGGGCCCGCTCCTCGGCCGTCAGGGTGGTCTGCTCGACGAGCTCGGCGCGGGCCTCCCGGCGGCCGCGCAGCGCGGTGCCGAGGATCACGACGACCGTGGAGAGGATGAGCGTGAGCACCCCGGTGGGCGTGTAGTCCCACGCGCCCCACAGCCCCTGGACGGCGTAGGTGAGCAGCGCGGTCAGGGCCAGGGCCTCGGCGGACGCCCGGGTGCGCACCCGCAGGGCGAGCAGCAGCAGTACGGCCAGGAGACCGACGATCCCGGCCGACGACCAGGGCCAGGTGAAGGCGTGGGCGCCGCCCGCCAGCAGCTGGCGCCGTACCTCCACGGCCCCCACCAGCATGGCCGCCATGGACAGCCACCACGCCGGGACCGGCCGCCACAGCGCGAGCAGCACGGCACCGCCCTGCGCGAGTCCGATCAGCAGGGAGAGCTGTGCGCCCACGCCTCCGTCGGAGCCGAGTTGTGCGACCGCGCCGAAGGACACCCCGAACGCCACCAGGCACAGCAGGCCGTGCGGGAACCAGCGCAGCCACAGCGAGGGGGGCAGGGGGTCCGCGCGGAGGGTCCACAGGTCCGCGCGCAGCACCCGTAGCCAGCGCCGGACCAGGTACGCGATCGGCGCGAACACCCGGCGGCCCCCCGTTTCCGTCACACGGACCACCCTAGACAACACGGCGGACCCCCTGCCCGGCCTCCGGGCCCGCGGTGCGGTGCACCCGGACCACCCGGGACCGTCCCCCGCCGGAGCCGGGGTCGCGGCGGCGCGTCCCCTGTTCGCGGAAGCGGAACGCCGTCCAGCACACGGCGAGGACCAGGGCGAACACCGGGAGCCAGGCGAGCCGGGCCGCGACCCAGCCGAGGCCGTCGGGGAGCGTGTGCAGACCGGGGAGCCGGCCGGCCGGGAGGGCGGCGGCCGTCGTCACCATCAGCGCCGTCTGGTGCCACAGGAAGATCGTCATCGCGGAGAGGTTGACCAGTGCCACGGCCGCCCAGGCGAGGGGGCGGCGCATCGCCGCGCGCAGCCGGTCGCGCAGCAGGAGGGCCAGACCGCACTGGGCCAGGCCGAAGGTCGCCGCCGCCAGGGTCGGCGGGTTGAGGTTGGAGATCGCGGCGCCCGGGACGCCGACCATGGAGGCGGGGTAGCCCGCCCACAGCACGAGCGCGACCGTGGACGCCGTCCCGCCGTAGAAGAGCGTCCGGGCCGCGCGGCGGGTGTGGAGCTCTCCGCGGGCCCAGGCCGCGCCCAGGGTGTACGGCACCAGCCAGCCGGCCGGCAGGTTCACCCAGCCCAGCCAGTCGGGGCCTGTGTGCAGGCCGTAGCGGAGGACGTCCACGTGCAGGACGACGGCCAGCGGCCAGAGCGGGTTGAGGCGGGCGACGAGCGGGGTGGCCGCCGTGACCGCGGCGAAGACCAGCAGGAACCACAGCGGGGACAGGGCCAGTTTGAGCAGCGTGTGCAGGGTGTCCAGGGGGGTGCCGGTCAGCAGCAGGGCCGTCGCCGCCACCGTCCACAGGGCGAGGAGGGCGCCGACCGGGCGGAGCAGCCGGTCCAGCCGGCCGCGCAGCCAGGCGCGGTACGGCACCCCGCGCGCCACGGCCGAGGCGTGACCGCGGGCCGCCACCTGGCCGCCGACCAGGAAGAACACGGCGAGGGTCTGGAAGACCCAGGAGATCGGGGCGAGCCACGGCAGATGCTGCAAGGGGCTCGCCGTGCGCAGCGTGCCGTCCTCCGCCACCAGGGCGGTGACCAGCCAGTGGCCGAGGACGACCCCGAGGATGGCGAGGGCGCGCAGGGCGTCGACGGCGCGGTCCCGGGACGCGGGGGTGAGGGTGTCCAGGTGCCGGGCGCGCCGGCGCAGGGCGGTCTCGGTCCGCTCAGGCACGGGTGACCTCCGAGGTCGCGCCGAGGGTGATCCGGGCCAGGTTGGCGAGGGAGGCCGAGCCCGGGGTGAAGTAGCCGCTGTGCCCGGCGCGGGCCGCGTCGAAGACCCGGGCGCCGAAGGCGCCGGAGACCGGGTCGGTGCCGAAGCCGACGGTGGTGCCGAAGAGTCGGGCACGGACGTGCGGGACGTTCCCGACCCAGTCCTCGCTGCCGCGGGCCGCCCAGATCCGGGCGCGGGCGTGCAGGTCCGCGGCCGAGCCGGCGCCGGTGCCGGGGCTGCCGACCAGGGCGATGTCGGCCACGTCGAGGCCGGGGGCGGCCCGGCCGCAGACGACCGAACCGTAGGAGTGGCACAGGAGCGAGATCCGCGCCCCGGCCGCGGTGAGAGCGTGCAACTGCCGCACGAGAGCGCGCAGTCGGGGGGCCGCGTGATCGGCGCGGGCCGGGGTGGCCACGGTGGCGCTGACCGTCGCCGGGGTCTCGTAGCCGAGCCAGGCGACCACGGCGACGTGGTGGCCGGCGGGGGCGCGGCGCAGGAGCTCCGTGTGCAGGGCGGCGGCGGCCCGGTGGAAGCGGGCGTAGGTGTCCAGCGTGGTGTCGGAGCCGGGGACGAGCACCGCCACGTGGTCGGCACGGGGCAGGTCGCCGAGGACCTCGGTGGCCAGGCCGGTGCCCCGGCCGTCGAAGGAGAGGAGGTGCCGGGCGGGGGCGGCCAGGGCGCGGTCCGCGGCGGCGCGGTGTGCGTCGCCGTGGCCGGCGGCCATGCGGGCCGCCTCGGCGGCGTCGGCCCGGTTGGCGCCGTAGGCGCTGCGCAGGGCCGCCGGGGTGAGGGGGGCGGCCAGGGCGGCGGGGGGCGGCGCGGGGATGCCGGGGCGGGCGGCGCCCGCGAGGGGGGCGACGATGGCGGCGGTGAGGAGGGCGGCGAGCATCGCCCGGAGCCAGGAGGTCCGTCGTCCCCACCGCGTCACCGGCCCGGCTTCCGGCGCCGGCGGGCGGCGCTCGGCGAGCGGCTGAGCAGTCGGCGGGCGGGGGTTCCTGGCGGGCGGTGCGGCGTGCCCCATGGTGCGCTTCCCTTCGGAGTGCCCGGCCATCGGGCTTGTCCACCAGGGAAGTTAGGGATCGGCACCGGTCGTCGGCGTCCCGCCGGAGAGCTGTCCCGCGGGGTAGCTCTCAGGTACTACGGGTATCACCGGGGTCCGGGAACCGCAGGCGCGGCCGGGCTCCGGTCCGTCCGGAACCCGCTTGTTCACCAGGCCAGTTGAGCGATCTCCTCCGCCGCGACCGCGCACGCGTCCGCGGCCGGGTCGATCAGCGGGAAGTGGCCCACGTCCTCCAGCAGGGTCAGGCCCACCATCTCGCCGGCCTTCGCCGCGGCGTCCGCGTAGGCCTCGGCCACCGCCTGCGGTACGTCCAGGTCGGCACGGCCCTGCACCACGGTCGTCGCGATGCCCGTCGGCAGGAGGAGGGCGGGGTCCGCGTACGGCCGCCGCTCATCGAAGTGGTCCGGCCCGCCGAGGAGTTGGAGGGACGCGTTGCCGCAGACGTCCAGCTTCCCGGCCACCTCGAAGTCCGCGATGGGGGCGAGGGCGACGACACCGCGGAGAAGGGCGGGGCGGTCGGTGCGCCACGGGGCGTCCGGGGGCAGCACATGGCGGGCCGCCGCCCACAGCGCCAGGTGGCCGCCCGCCGAGTGCCCGGTGAGGACCGTGCGACGGGCGTCGGCCTGCGGAAGCGACGCGCGGACCAGCGCGGGAAGCGCGTCCAGGGCGGCCGCGACGTCGTCGAAGGTGTCGGGCCAGCGGCCGGCGAGGGGGCCCGCGGAACCGGTCCCGGCGTTCTGCGCCGGGATCTGTGGCTCACCGCCCCGCCGGTACTCGACGTTGGCCACGGCGAAGCCCCTGCGGGCCAGGAGGCCGGCGAAGGGGGTGATGTGGCGGCGGTCGTAGGGGGCGCGCCAGGCGCCGCCGTGCAGGACGACGACCAGGGGGGCGAGGGGGGCGCCGGCGTCGGCCCGGGGGGCGTAGAAGTCGATCACCTGGTCGGGGTGGTCGCCGTAGGCGGCGGTCGCGTCGGGGTCGACCGGGGGGTGCGAGAAGGCCGACTCCTCCTCGGCGGCGGCGCGGGCTGCTGCGGAGTCGTCCGGCATGCTCCAACCTCTCGGCGAGGGAACGGGTGCGTGATGTGACGGACCAGGTGGGGATCGTTCGCCGGCCGTTGGACGGGGACGGTATCAGGCGGGTGACGTGCGGGGACACGGGGATGTGACGGAGGGTGAGGGGCGGAACGGTTCCGAGGGGGCGGAGCCGCCGGACGCGCGACTCCGCCCCCGGCGGACTACGCCAGAACCTCCCCCAGCACCCGGGCCGCCCGCTCCACGTCGCCGAAGCTCACGTACAGCGGGGTGAAGCCGAAGCGCAGGACGTCGGGATGCCGGAAGTCGCCCACCACGCCCCGGGCGATCAGCCGCTTCATCACCTCACCGGCGTCCGGACACCGCAGGGCGATCTGGCTGCCCCGCTCCTCGTGCCGCTCCGGCGTCACCGGTTCGACCCGGCCCGGCTCGGTGTAGGCGGCGACGCACTTCAGGAAGAAGTCCGTCAGGGCCAGGGACTTGGCGCGCACCGCGGTGACCGACACGTCGTCCCAGACCTCCAGGGCCGCCTCCAGCGCCAGCATGGAGAGGATGTCCGGCGTGCCCACCCGGCCCCGCAGCGCGCCCGGCGCCGGGGTGTAGGACGGGCTCATGCCGAACGGGTCGGCGTGCGAGTTCCAGCCGGGCAGCGGGGAGTCGAAGCGGGGCTGCAGCTCCCGGCGGACGTACAGGTACGCGGGGGAACCCGGGCCGCCGTTCAGGTACTTGTAGGTGCAGCCGACCGCCAGGTCGACCCCGTGCTCGTCCAGGCCGACCGGCAGCGCGCCCGCGCTGTGGCACAGGTCCCAGACCGCGAGGGCGCCGGCCGCGTGGACCGCCGCCGTCAGCGCGGGCAGGTCGTGCAGGCGGCCGGTGCGGTAGTCGACGTGGTTGAGGAGGACCGCGGCGGTACGGCCGGACAGCGCCGAGGGCACCTCCGCCGGCGTCACCGCGCGCAGGGTGCGGCCGGTCAGGCGGGCGGCCGACTCGGCGATGTACCCGTCCGTGGGGAACGTGCTCGCGTCCACCAGGACCTCGTCACGCCCCTCACCGGCCATGCGGACCGCCGCCACCAGCGCCTTGAAGACGTTGACGCTTGTGGAGTCGCCCACGACGATCTGGCCCGGCGCCGCGCCGACCAGCGGGGCGATGCGGTCGCCGATCCGCTCGGGCGCGGTCCACCAGCCGCTCTCGTCCCAGGAGCGGATGCGCAGCTCGCCCCACTGGCGGCGGACCACGTCCGCCACCCGGTCGGGGACGACGGCCGGCAGCGCGCCGAGGGAGTTTCCGTCCAGGTACACGACGTCGTCCAGGACGAACCGGGAGCGCACCGGTGCCAGTTCGTCCGCCGCGTCGGCCTTCTCCGCCAGCAGTGCGAGCTCAGACATGGGACCTCGCCGTCCACAGCTCGGGGAAAACGTTCTTGCGGGCGCGCTTCTCCAGCCAGGCCACACCGGCGGAGCCGCCCGTGCCGGCCTTCGCGCCCATCGCGCGGCGGGTGGCGACCAGGTGGTCGTTGCGCCAGCGCCACACCAGTTCGGCGACGTCGGTCAGCGCCTCGCCGAGTCGGGCGAGCTCGGCGTCCTGGTCACCGGAGTAGATCGCCGCCCAGGCCCGCTCGACCTCGTCGGAGGGCTCGTAGCGCCGGGAGACGTCCCGCTGGAGGACCGCCTCGGGGATCGCGTGGCCGCGGCGGGCCAGCAGCCGCAGCACCTCGTCGTACACGCTCGGCTCGTGCAGCGCCTTCTCCAGTTCCGCGTGGGCGCGGGGGGCGCCGCGGTGCGGTACGAGCATGGACGCGGACTTCTCGCCGAGCAGGAACTCCAGGCGCCGGTACATCGCCGACTGGAAACCGGAGCCCTCGCCGAGGGCGCTGCGGTAGGAGTTGAACTGCGCCGGGGTCAGCTGGCCGAGCGGCGTCCAGGAGGCGTTCAGCGCCTCCAGCTCGCGCACCGAGCGCTTCAGCGCGGCGACGGCGGTCGGGACGTCGTCCGAGCGGAGCGCCCGCGCGGCGGTCTCCCACTCGTGCACGATCACCGTGAACCACAGCTCCATGACCTGGGTGGTCACCAGGAAGACCATCTCGCCGGGGTCGTCGGAGAGGGTGTGCTGGAGGTGGGTGAGCACGTCCGCCTTGACGTAGTCCTCGTACGGCGTCGTGCCCGCGAAGTCGAGATGCGGGGTCTCGGGCTCAGCGGCCTCGGAAGGGGGGTGAGCCATGTGGGACATCGCTGTCTCCTGTTGTCGATCCGGGTAGCGGTCCGCCCCTGCCGATGCCGGCACGGGGGCCCCGGTCCCCAAACGGAATCCTCCGCAATCCCCCCGGATACGGCAAGGCCCGTCCGCTGCCAGACGGGCCACACCGGTAACTCCCGTCCAGGTCAGCCCAGGGTCTGGGCCGCCGTCGCGGAGGAGTCCTTCAGGAACTGCGAGCAGCGCTCGTACTCCTCCTGCTCGCCGATGGACTGGGCGGCGCGGGCCAGCCCGTGCAGGGCGCGCAGGAAGCCGCGGTTCGGCTCGTGCTCCCACGGGACGGGGCCGTGGCCCTTCCAGCCGTTGCGGCGCAGGGCGTCCAGGCCGCGGTGGTAGCCCGTACGGGCGTAGGCGTACGACTCCACGACCGAGCCGCGCTCGAACGCCTCGTCGGCCAGCTGGGCCCAGGCGAGGGAGGAGGTCGGGTACTTGGCGGCGACGTCCGCGGGGGCGGTGCCCTGGGCGAGGAGCTCACGGGGCTCCGGGTCGTCGGGGAGCTGGGTCGGGGGCGGGCCGCCGAGGAGGTTCTCGTGAATCGTCATGGGTCCAGTTTCCCGCACCCGGGGCCGCGGGGCGCGAGTGCCCGGGGCAACCGGTGAACCGGCGGCGGCCGGGAGCGGCGCGGCACGGGAAATCACGCGGCGGACCACGACGCACCAGCGCCCGAGAACGCGTACCGCATCCGGTGCCTGCGGCCGGCTCAGTCCCTAGCCGGGTGGCCGGTCCCCCTCCAGCGGTGGCGCCGTCAGGTTGCCGTGTGTACGGCACTCGGGCCGGCGGCAGCCCGGGGCGGGCCGGCGCACCAGGGTGAAGGCCAGTGCCGCACCGGCGACGAGAACGGCGGAGCAGATCGGCATCGCCCGGTCGAACGCCGCGTCGAACGCCGGGGCCGACCGGTAGGCCTCCGGTCCCATCCCGGCGAGCAGCGGCAGCGCGGCCACCGCCAGCAGGCCCGCCGCCCGGGCCGCCGCGTTGTTGATGCCGCTGGCCAGACCCGCCCGGGAGGTGTCGACGGAGGCGAGGACGGTGGCCGTCAGCGGGGCGACCAGGGTGACCATGCCGGCGCCCATCACCAGGACAGCGGGCAGGACGTCGGTGAGGTAGTCCGCGTGTGCGCCCACCCGCAGCATCAGCAGCATCGCCACCGCGCACAGCAGCGGGCCGACGGTGAGCGGCAGCCGGGGTCCCGTGCGGTCCGCCAGCGCGCCCGAACGGGACGAGAACAGCAGCATCAGGACGGTGGTCGGCAGCAGGGCCGTACCGGCCGCGAGCGGCGAGTAGCCCGCCACCACCTGCAACTGCAGGGCGGTCAGGAAGAAGAACCCGCCGAAGGCCGCGTACACGCACAGGGTGACCAGGTTGACCGCCGTGAACTGGCGGGAGGCGAAGATGCCCGGCGGGAGCATCGGCTCGGGGCGGTGTCTCTCGACGTACACGAAGGCCACCGCCGCCACGACGCCCAGCACCGCGGTGGCCGCCACCGCCACCGAGCCGCCCCGCGCCTCGATCAGCGCGTAGGTCAGGAGGGCGAGGGCCAGGGCGCCCAGCACCGCGCCGAGGACGTCGAAGCGGCCGTGGGCCTTCTCGTCGGACGACTCGGGAACGTGACGCAGGGCGACGGGGACGCACAGCAGCGCCAGCGGCACGTTGAGCAGGAACACCCAGCGCCAGCCGGGTCCGGTCACCAGCCAGCCGCCCAGGAACGGGCCGATCGCGGCACCGATCCCGCCGAAGCCGGACCACACACCGACCGCCCGGCTGCGGTCGTCGGGGTGGAAGGACGCCTGGATGAGGGCGAGCGAGCCCGGGGTGAGCAGGGCGCCGCCGACGCCCTGCAGCGCACGCGCGGCGATCAGCACGACCGGGCTCGGGGCGAAGCCGCACAGCAGGGAGGCGGTGGCGAACCACACCACCCCCACCACGAACACCTTCCGGCGGCCGTAGCGGTCGCCCAGCGAACCGCCGAGCAGGATCAGGCCCGCCAGCGTCACCATGTAGGCGTTGACCGTCCACTGCAGGGCGGCGAGGCTCGCGTCCAGGTCACGGCCGATGCTCGGCAGCGCCACGTTGACGACGGTGGAGTCCAGCATGGCCATGCTGGAGCCGAGGACCGTGGTCAGCAGGATCCACTTGCCCTGGGGGGAGGCGAGCCGGACGTCGGGCATGCCCCCAGGTATACAGCGGGCCCGGCGGCACAGACAGCCGCCGGGCCCACCGAGGAACACCGCTTACTTGATCTTGTTGCCCGCCGAGCGCAGGTTCTGCGTGGCCTCGACGACACGCGCGGCCATGGACTTCTCGGCCAGCTTGCCCCAGGTGCGCGGGTCGTAGGTCTTCTTGTCGCCGACCTCGCCGTCGACCTTCAGGACGCCGTCGTAGTTCTTGAACATGTGGTCGGCGACCGGCCGGGTGAAGGCGTACTGGGTGTCCGTGTCGAGGTTCATCTTCACGACACCGTTCTCCAGCGCGGTCAGGATCTCCTGCTCGGTGGAGCCGGAGCCGCCGTGGAAGACGAAGTCGAACGGGGCGGCCTTGCCGAACTTGGCGGAGACGCCGTCGGCCAGCTCCTTCAGCAGGTCGGGGCGGAGCACGACGTTGCCCGGCTTGTACACGCCGTGCACGTTGCCGAAGGAGGCGGCCAGCAGGTAGCGGCCCTTCTCACCGAGACCCAGGGCCTCGGCGGTGCGGATCGCGTCCTCGACCGTGGTGTAGAGGGAGTCGTTGATCTCGTGCGAGACGCCGTCCTCCTCGCCGCCGGTCGGGGTGATCTCGACCTCGAGGATGATCTTCGCGGCGCGGGCCTGCTCCAGCAGCTCCTGCGCGATCTCCAGGTTGTCGGCGAGGGTCTCCGCGGAGCCGTCCCACATGTGGGACTGGAACAGCGGGTTGAGACCGGCCTCGACGCGCTTCCTGGAGAGCGCGAGCAGCGGACGCACGTACCCGTCGAGCTTGTCCTTCGGGCAGTGGTCGGTGTGCAGCGCGATGTTGACCGGGTACTTCTCGGCGATGATGTGCGCGTACTCGGCGAGCGCGACCGCGCCGGTCACCATGTCCTTGCTGTACTGGCCGCCGAGGAACTCGGCGCCACCGGTCGAGATCTGGACGATGCCGTCGCTCTCCGCCTCCGCGAAACCGCGCAGGGCCGCGTTCAGGGTCTGGCTCGAGGTGACGTTGATGGCCGGGTAGGCGAACTTGCCTGCCTTCGCCCGGTCGAGCATCTCGTTGTAGACCTCGGGGGTTGCGATGGGCATGTGTCCGCTCCTTGAGTGTGCGGTTGACGTGCTGCGTTACGGCCCTGACCTAGACCTTGGGGGTGACGTCATCGTCGCCCCCATCTTTCCAGACACGGGGCGCTGGTCCATGCCCCCGACAAGTCCAGGTCAAAGGGGCGTGTCAGTCCAGACCCAGTTCATCCTTCGAGAAGGCGAACACGTACGGCACTCCGGCCTGCTCGGCGATCGCCTCGGCCGCGCCCGTGTTCCGGTCCACGATCGTGGCGACGGCGACTACGTCGGCGCCGGCCTCGCGCAGCGCCTCCACGGCCGTCAGCACGGATCCGCCGGTGGTGGAGGTGTCCTCGACCGCCAGCACCCGGCGGCCCTTGACCTCGGCGCCCTCGATCCGGCGCTGCAGGCCGTGCGCCTTGCCTGCCTTGCGCACCACGAAGGCGTCCAGCGTCTTCCCGCGCGCGTGGGAGGCGTGCAGCATGGCCGTGGCCACCGGGTCGGCACCGAGAGTGAGGCCACCGACGGCCTCGAAGTCCAGCTCGGCGGTGAGGTCGAGCATGACCTCACCCACCAGCGGCGCGGCCTCGCCGTCCAGCGTGATCCGGCGAAGGTCGATGTAGTAGTCGGCTTCCTTGCCCGACGACAGGGTCACCTTGCCGTGCACCACGGCCTTGTCCTTGATCTGCTGCAGCAGAGCGCCACGTACGTCCGTCATGCCGAACAGCTTAGAGCCGACGCCAGCTCCAGGTCGTCGTCGCCTCCAGCGGCTCCAGGGGGGTGACCAGCCGCGGGTGGGTGTTGAGGCCGTTGGGCGGTCCGGTCTGCGGTTCCACGCACACGGCCTCGGCCTGCTCGTCGTAGACCACCACCCATTCCTCCCGGCTGGTCACCTTCAGCTCCAGCTGCCCGGGCCAGGTGAGGGTGACGTCGACGCCGCCGGGCATGCCGAAGCAGTCGTCCCAGGGGCCGGGCTCGACGTCGATGCGGTTGCCGGTGGGCAGGTGGTCGGCGCCGCGCTCCTCCTGCCAGGCGGGCGCGAAGTCCAGCCGGACGTCGTCGCCGCCGAGGCTGCGGTGGAACCACGGGTGCCAGCCGATCTGGGCCGGGAAGGAGTCGTCGTACGTCTCCACGGACATCGTCAGCGTCAGGCTGTCCTCGGCGAGCGTGACGATCTGGGTGACGCGGCCGGGGTGCGGCCAGGGGTCGACCAGCTCGTACGTGATCACCGCCTCGTCCTGCGACACGCGCGCGGTGCGCCAGGCACCGTCACGGGCGGTGCCGTGGATGGCGTGCGGCGGGGAGTTGAGCGGCAGCCGGCGGACGGTGGCGCCGTCCAGGAAGCGGCCCTCGCGGATCCGGCCGCACCACGGCACCATCGGGAAGCAACCGAAGCGCTCGCCCTGCCGCAGCAGTTCCGTGCCGCCGATCCGCAGCCCACCGATGCGGCCGCCGTTGCCCGGCAGCACGCTCACCTCCGCGTCGCCCGCGGTCAGCGTGATGTCGTCGTTGCTCACGTCCCGACCCTACTGGGGAGATCAAGAGGACGTCCGCCGGACGCGGGCGGCGCGCGAGCGGCAGGGTGGGGGCATGAAGTATCTGGTGCTGATGTACGCCGACCCCGGGGCCACGGCGGCGATGACCGCCGAGCAGCGTGCCGAGGTGTTCCGCCGGCACGACGCCCTCCACGCCGAACTGGCAGGCACCGGCGAGATGCTGAACGGCGCGGGACTCGGCTACCCGGCCGACACGGCCACCCTGCGGTGGCAGCCGGACGGGCCGGTCGCGGTGGCCGACGGGCCGCTCGTCCCCGCGGAACTGCACCTGACCGCCTACTACGTCGTCGAGTGCGCGAGCGGGGAGCGGGCCCGCGAGATCACCGAACGCGTCCTGGACTTCCATGTCGTGGCCGTCGAGGTGCGGCCGGTGCACGACTCGTTCGGGATGGGTTAGGCCCTACCGACGCCGGCGCAGGGCGCGTCCGACGACGATCGCCGAGGCCAGTGCCACGGCGGCGGCCGGTGCCGCCCAGCGCAGCACCGTGCTCCCGCCGACGGTCTGGGGGGCCGGCACGGGGGCGTAGCGCCCGCGCGGCGGCGCGTGGTCGACCTCCTCGGCGCTGCGGCCGATCATCGTCCGGCGCGCGTGCGCGGCCTCGGCGGGCGGCTCGCCCGTGTCGGCGAAGTCCTCGGCGAGACGGTCGGCCGCGTCCTCGCCGTCCGTGGCTTCGGGATCGAGGGAGGGCGGGGGCACTTCGGTGTCGAAGACGGACGGGGCGGGCGGCTCCTGCGCGGACGGCGACCGAGGTTCCGGCTCCGCCTCCCCCTCCGGGGATCCCTCGGCCGCCTCCGCCTCCGGGGCCTGCGGCAGGTCCGCGCCGGCGAGGGCTTCGACGAAGCGGTTCAGCAGCCGGGTCACCGCCGAACCCACCGCGTCCGCGGGCAGTTCGGCGATACGCCCGTCGGCGTCGGCCGTGCCCTCGACGGTGACGGTGGTGCCGCCGTCGGTGTCCGTGAGGCGCAGGGTGAGGGCGAGTTTCACGGTGCCGGCGCCGCGGGCCTCGGTGGCCTCGCCCTCGGCGGCGTACGTGCCGTCCTCGCGGCGGCTGACGCGCACCGCGCCGCGGTAGGTGACGGAGTGTCCGCCGACCCGCACCTTCAGCCGTCCGGCGACGGGTTCGGCCCCGGCGTCCTGCTGGAGCCCGGGAACCGCCCGTGCCACCCGCGCGGGGTCGGCGAGGGCCGCTCTGAGCCGGTCGGCCGGTACCGGGACGAAGACCTGGTGCTCCATGTCGGCTGAGCCTACCCAGGTGTGGCCGGAACGTACCCTCCCGCGTACCGGGCGCACCGTCCTCACCGCGGTGCGCCGATCGGCGGCAGCCGGGGGCCGACGGGTCCGGGCGGCACACGGCGGGGGCATGCATGGGGTCGGAGGTGGTGCGGCCATGATCAGCGACGACATGCTCATGCGTCTTGACGAGGGCGGGCGGGTGCTCGAGTGGCAGCGCGCGGCCGAGGAGATGTTCGGCTGGTCGGCCGAGGAGACCGTCGGCCAGTCCGTCGCGGCGCTGGTGCGGGGGGCCGCGACGGGCGGACCGGTGGGCCGCAGCCGGCTCGACGAGACGCACGCCGTGCTGGTCAGGCCGCTGCTCACGGACGAGCGGCTGGTGTGGGACGTGCGCAGGGCGGCGGACGCCGCCTCCGGCGAGGACGTGGCGATCCTGCGGGCGATGTTCACCCAGTCCCCGGTGGGCCTGCACGTGCTCGACGAACACCTGCGCATCGTCCGCGTGAACACGGCCACGCGCGCTCTGCGCGACACCGCCGTGGGCCGGCTGCGGGGCAGGCTCTTCACCGAGGCGTACGGCATCGCCGCCCCCGAGGCCGAGGAGGCGGCGGCGCGCCGGGTGCTCGACAGCGGACGGCCCGAGCTGAACCGGCTCGTACGGGGGACGCGCGCGACACCGGGCCGGGGACGCGGCATCTACTCCGTCTCCTACGTGCGCCTGGAGAACGTCCGCGGGGACACCCTCGGCCTGGTCGTCTCCGCGGTGGACGTGACCGAGCGCGAACGCGCGCTGCAGCGGCTGTCGGTGCTGGGCGAGGTCCGCCGCCGGGTGGGCGAGCGGCTGGACGTGATCGCCGCCTGCCAGGAGTTCGTCGACGCCGTGGTGCCCGCGTTCGCGGGCATCGCCGTGGTGGAGGTGATCGACGACGTGGTGCGCGGTGAGGCGCCGCCCCTGGTCCCGGTCGATCGCGACGTGCCGCTGCGGCGGGCCGCGTTCAGCGGGCGGATGTCGGCCTATCCGCTGGGGGACGTGCGTCACCTGCCCTACGGCACGCCCTTCTCGCGCGTGCTGAGCGACCTGCGGCCGCGGCTGGTGTCGGTGGAGGAGGACAGCCTGTGGCTCACGGCCGATCCGGCGCGGGCGGACGCCATCAAGCACTCCGCCGCCCACTCGCTGATCGTCGCCCCGCTGGAGCTGCGCGGCGAGGCGTTCGGCGTGGTCAGCTTCTACCGGCACGAGGACGAGGACCCCTTCGAGCAGGACGACGTCGCCCTCGCCGCCGACCTGTGCGGGCACGCCGCCCTGTGCATCGACAACGCCCGGCGCTACGCCCGGGAGCGGACCATCGCCGCGACCGTGCAGCGCAGGCTGCTGCCCCAGCGGCCGACCGTGCCGTCCACGGTCGAGCTGGCGCACCTGCATCTGCCCGCCCCCGAGGGCGGCGGCGTGTGGTTCGACGTGATCGGCCTGGCGGGCGCCCGGTCCGCGCTGATCGTCGGCGAGGTGGCGGGCCGGGGCATGGCCGCCGCCACCACGATGGGGCAGCTGCGGACCGTCATCCACTCGCTGGCCGCGCTGGACGTGGCGCCGGACGAGCTGATGGCCCGGCTGAACGACACGGCCACCCGGCTCGCCGACGAACGTGCCGCGCTGCCCACGGGCGACCCGCTGCACCGCGAGCCGCTGACCGCGAGCTGCCTGATCGCCGTGTACGACCCGATCGACCTCACCTGCACCTTCGTACGGGCGGGCCTGTCGGACCCGCTCGTCGTACCGCCCGACGGCGACCCGGCCACCGTGCCCGTCCCGGCGGGCCCGCTGCTCGCCGGGCCCGGCAACGCCCCGTTCCCGGCGACCACGGTCCCCCTGCCCGCCGGCAGCACCCTCGCGATCGGCACCAGCCTGCTGGCGCGGGAGGCCCTCGCGCCGTCCGCGCCACTGCGCCCGCTGTTCGACGGCAGTGCCGGCCGGCCGCTGAGCGAGCTGTGCGACAGCGTGGCCTACGCCGTCGACCACAGCCACCGGGCCGGGGACGCGCTGCTGCTGTTCGCCCGCACGACGGCGCTCCCCGCCGAGCAGGTCTTCACCTGCCCGCTGCCGGCGGGGGCCGAGGCCGCTCCCTTCGCCCGCGCGGCGGCGCGCCGGCGGCTGCGGGAGTGGGGCATCGACCGGGAGACCTCCTCCGTCACGGAGCTGATCGTCAGCGAACTGGTGGGCAACGCGGTGCGCTACGGCGCTCCGCCCTTCCGACTGCGGCTGATCCTGAACGGCGTGCTGACCTGCGAGGTCACCGACGTCGCCTCGGCCGCTCCGCACATCAGGCACGCCCGTGCCAGCGACGAGACCGGGCGCGGGCTGTTCATCGTCGCCACGCTGGCCGACGCCTGGGGCACGCGGTACCTGCCGGTCGGCAAGACCGTCTGGGCGCAGCAGTCCCTCGGGGACGGCACCGGGAGGACGGGTGCCGCGGCCGCTCAGTAGCGCGGATGCACCAGGGTGGACGGCGGCAGTCCACCGGTCCGGGTGCGGCCCGCGGCGCGCGCGTCGGCCGCCAGCCCGTCCTGGGTCAGGGTCCACGGCCGCGGGCCGCGCGGGTCGAGGCGCAGCGCGGGTGCCGAGCCGCCGGGGGCCGCGAGCAGGAAGCCCCAGTCGTGGGGGGCCCGGGACGCTCCCGAGGAGCGGTCGGGGCCGGCCGCGAATCCGGAGTCCTGGCCGAGGACCCGGTAGGGGCTGGTGGTGAAGCCGGCCGCGCGGAGGGTCGCGGCGACCGTCCAGAAGACCCGGGGGCGGGCGGTGACGGGCCCGGCGTGCACCACCAGGCGGCCCCGCGGGGCCAGCACCCGGCGGGCCAGGCCGTAGAACTCCTGGGAGTACAGCTTGGTGCTGGCGGTGATGCCGGGATCGGGCAGATCGGCGATCACGACGTCGTACGCCCGGTCGTGGGTGCCGCGCAGCCAGCCGAGGGCGTCCGCGACGGTCACATGGACGCGGGGGTCGGCGTAGGCGTGGCGGTTGGCGGCGGACAGACCGGGGTCGCTGCGGGCCAGCCGGATCAGGCCGGGGTCGAGTTCGACGATGTCGAGGCGGCGCACCCCGCGGTGGCGCAGCACCTCCCGGGCGGCCAGTCCGTCGCCGCCGCCGAGGACGAGTACGCGCGTCTCGGGGCCGGCGGAGAGGGCCGGGTGGACCAGGGCCTCGTGGTAGCGGCGTTCGTCGCGGCCGCCGACGCGGAGGCGGCCGTCGAGGTACAGGTCGAGGGGCCTGCCGTGGGTGCCGCCGGCCAGGACGACCTCCTGCACGCCGGTCTGGACGGCCACCCGGACGTCGTTGCCGTAGACGGCGTGCCGGGCGGCCCGTTCGAAGTCGTCGGCGAGAGCGGCGGCGGAGCCGAGGACACCGAGGACACCGAGGCCGACGAGGAACAGGGCCCAGCGGGCCCGCCGGGTCAGGTCGCGGCGGAAGAGGCCGAGGACGAGGGCGCCGCCCGCGACGACGTTGACGGCGCCGGTGAGCAGGGCGCCGGTCAGCTGGCCGAGGAAGGGCAGCAGGAGGAAGGGGAAGGCGAGGCCGCCGACGAGGGCGCCGACGTAGTCGGCGGCGAACAGGTCGGCCACCGCACCGCCCGCGTCCTGGCGGCGGATCCGCTGGATCAGCTCCATCAGCAGCGGGACCTCGGCGCCGATGAGCAGGCCGATGGCGAGGGAGAAGGCGACCAGGAGACAGCGCGGGCCCTGCGCCCACACCCCGCCCCAGCCGCCGGTCCAGGCGAACACGGCGTACAGCGCCATGGCGCTGCAACCGCCGACGAGCGCCAGGGCCGACTCGACCGCGCCGAATCCGGCGGCGGCGTGCCAGCGCAGCCGTTTGGCGCCGAGGGAGCCGATGCCCATCGCGAACACCATGACGGACAGCACGACGGACGCCTGGGTGACCGAGTCGCCCATCAAGTACGAGGCGAACGCGACGAGTTCGAGCTCGTACACCAGGCCGCAGGCCGCGCAGACGAAGACGCACACGAGGACCAGGAACCGCCCGGTGCCGGGCCGGACGGGCAGCCGTGCGGGGCCGGTCCAGGACGGCGGGGCTCCCGGGGGCGCGGGGGCGTGCGGATCGATCACTCTGCGACGTTACGTCACACGCTCGGCACGCTTCGTCACCCACACGTGTGGAACTGGGGGCAGTTGACGTATTCCGTGTTTATGTCGGCCGGGCACGCCCTGCGGGGCTTCGTCCGGATCAGCCCTGCTGCGGCACGGTGACCCGCGCCCCGACCCGGGTCCGCGTCGCCACCAACTGCCCGTCCTGCGGGTAGGCGTGCCAGGTGCGCCAGTGCACCTGGCCGTCGTGCCGCTGGGCCAGCATCGCCGTGAACGCGTGCGGGCTGCCGGGGAAGACACCGGCGAGGCCGTGCGGGTGGTCGGCGACGAGGGCCAGCAACTCCTGGGCGCGGCCCGCGAAAGAGCCGGGTGTCAGCACCTCGACGCGCGCGGCGAACTCGTACTCCCAGTCGCCGACCCGTTTGGCGACGCCCAGCGGGAGGGGGGTGCTGGAGCCGGGGATGCAGGCGACCGTCTCCGAGCAGTTGCCGCGCTCCTCCTCGAGGAGCACCTGGTGGGACGCGCCGAGCAGCCGCAACTGCATCCTCGCGCCCATGAGTTCGAGGTCGAGGGTGGCCAGCGCAGGCAGCGGCTCGCGTCCCAGTGCCCAGGCGAGGTCGGCGGCACGCGTATCGGTGTAGGAGGTGTTCAGGGTCGTGAGCATGGATCGGCTCCGCTAACACGCAATGAGGGGGAGATCGGCCATGTCAGCCCAGCCGGTCCGGCCGGGAGGGGGAGTCTGATGGGACGTCCGAGGGGCTGCGTTGGCGAGTTAGAGGGAATCATGAAGACAGGCGACGCCACAGCGTTTTTACCCAACTTCGTGCGGTTTCCATCCCTCAGAGGGCTCCACAGCTCAACTGTTCAACAACGGCGTGCGCCGGGCGCGCCACCCGAACGGGTGAGAGCCCGCCGGACGTCCTCCTCCGGCGGGCTCTCGGTGAGCTCAGCTGCCCCGTGTCAGCTGCCTCCCCCGCATCCGCCCCCGCCGCACGACGAACCGCCGCCGCAGGACGAACCGCCCCCGCACGAGTGGCCGCCACCGCAGGAGTGGTGACCGCCGCCGTGCCCCCCGTGGCCCCCCGACGACGACCCGAAGTCGGTCGCGCCGCCCCAGGCCCACCAGCTGTTCCCGCTGTCGTGCGACGACGATGACGACGACGAGCGGTTCCGCCCGCCCCGGCCGCTCTTGCCGAGCGAGACCCCGGCGTGCCGGTTCCGGCGGGACCGGCCCGCCACCGCCGCGAGGACCAGCACCGCGACCACCGCCAGGATGATGCCGAACTCCATGGCGCCACCCTCCTTCCGTTCCCCCGAAGCGGCCCCCCGTGGGCGCCTCGCCCGCTGCCGTGTCCGCCGCGGTGACCGGGGGATGCCCGGCCGCCCGAGGGCTCAAAGCAGAGTTGAGGAACTCCAGAGCTTGGGCGGAGGATGGCCGGCATGACCTCCACCGCGCGTCCCTTCCTGAACCGCCGTCTCGCCGAGTTCGGGACGACGATCTTCGCCGAGATGTCGGCCCTCGCCGTGGCCACCGGGTCGATCAACCTGGGACAGGGCTTCCCGGACACCGACGGGCCCGAGGAGGTCCGGGAGGCCGCCGTGCGGGCGCTGCGCGACGGGCGCGGCAACCAGTACCCGCCGGGTCCCGGCATCCCCGAGCTGCGCTCCGCGATCGCCGCGCACCAGCTGCGCCGCTACGGGCTGGCGTACGACCCCGACACCGAGGTGCTGGTCACGGCGGGTGCCACGGAGGCGATCGCGGCCTCGCTGCTGGCGCTGCTCGAACCGGGCGACGAGGTCGTGGCACTGGAGCCGTACTACGACTCCTACGCGGCGAGCATCGCGATGGCGGGCGGCACGCGGGTGCCGGTCACCCTGCGGCCGCACGACGGCGGTTTCCGCCTGGACCTGGACGAGCTGCGCGCGGCGGTCACCGGCCGCACCCGGCTGCTGCTGATCAACACCCCGCACAACCCGACCGGTACGGTCCTCACCCGCGAGGAGCTGGCCGCGATCGCCGAGCTGGCGGTGGAGCGCGACCTGCTCGTGGTGACCGACGAGGTGTACGAGCACCTGGTCTTCGACGACGCCGGGCACCTGCCGCTCGCCACGTTCCCCGGGATGCGCGAGCGCACCGTGAGCATCGGCTCGGCCGGCAAGACCTTCTCCTTCACCGGCTGGAAGGTCGGCTGGGTGACGGCGGCTCCGGAGCTGGTCACGGCGGTGCGCTCGGCGAAGCAGTTCCTGACCTACGTCTCCTCGGGGCCCTTCCAGTACGCGGTCGCCGAGGCCCTGGCGCTGCCCGACTCCTACTTCGAGGACTTCCGCCGGTCCATGCGGGAACGCCGGGACATCCTCGCCGAGGGGCTGACGGCGGCGGGCTTCGAGGTCTTCAGGCCGGCCGGCACCTACTTCGTCACCACCGACATCCGCCCCCTCGGCGAGAAGGACGGCTTCGCCTTCTGCCGGGCCCTGCCCGAGCGCGCGGGCGTGGTCGCGATCCCCAACGCCGTCTTCTACGACGACCGGGAGGCGGGGGCGCCGTTCGTGCGGTTCGCCTTCTGCAAGCGGGAGGAAGTGCTGCGGGAGGCGGCACGGCGACTGCGGGCCATGTGAGCGGGTCCTGTACGCGACACAGGTGAACCGGTGACGCACTCGGCCGCCGGGTGTTCGCATCGGCGGCCGGGCCCTTGCAAGGTGCGGTGGTGTGACGCACGCCAGCACCGTCCTCGCCCCGCCCGCCGCTCCGCCCGTCGTCGCACCCGCGCCCCCGCCCCCGAGGCGCGGCGGGCCGTCCTTCCGCAGGGCGGCCTCCGTCGCGGTGGGCCTGTTCCTCGGGGTGCGGCTCGTCGGCACCCTGGTGCTCGCCCTCGTCGGGCAGGCGGGCGGCCGACACCCCCTGACGCTGCTCGGCCGGTCCTGGGACTCGGTCTGGTACCTGGGGATCGCCGTGCACGGCTACGGCCGCCTGCTGCACCTGCGCGCCACGGTCGTCAGCGACCTGGCGTTCTTCCCGCTGTACCCGGCGCTGGTGCGGGCGGTGACCGCGCTGACCCCGCTCGGCGGGATCGGCGCGGGACTGCTCGTGTCGTGGACGGCGGCCGCGGTGGCCGCCGCCGGGATCTACGCCGTCGGCGCCCGGCTGTACGGCCGGGCCGTCGGCACCGTGCTGGTGCTGCTGTGGGGGCTGCTGCCGCACTCGGTGGTGCTGTCGATGGCGTACACCGAGCCGGTGCTGACCGCGTTCGCGGCCTGGTCGCTGTACGCGGTGCTGGCCGGCAACTGGGTCTGGGCGGGCACGCTGGCGGCCTGCGCGGGCCTCGCCCGGCCGAACGGGTTCGCGGTCGCCGCCGCCGTGCTGGCCGCGGCCGGCGCCGCGGTGTGGCGGCGCCGCGGCCGGGTTTCCCCCAGGCTGTGGACGGGCGCGGCGCTCGCCCCGCTGGGCTGGACGGCGTACGTCCTCTGGGTCGGCGGGCGCACCGGGGACCCGCTGGGCGGCTATTTCGAGGTGCAGCGGCGCTGGGGGTCGAGGTTCGACCTCGGTGAGGGCTCGCTGGACATGGTGCGCCGCGCGCTGCTGCACGCCACCAAGTTCGCCTTCCCGGTGACGCTGGTCCTCGTGGCCGTCGCGGTGGTGCTGTACGCGCTCGTGCTGCTGGAGCGGGTGCCGCTGCCCCTGTCGGTGTACAGCGGGGTGCTGCTGCTCGTCGTGATCGGCGGCTCGGGGTTCTTCGAGTCCAAGCCGCGGTTCCTGCTGCCGGCGTTCCCGCTGCTGCTGCCGCTCGCCCGGGCGCTGGTACGGACGGCGAGAGCCCGGCCCTGGCACGCGACCGTGGTGGTCGCGGCCCTGGCCGGGCTCGGCTACGTCTACGGCGCGTACCTGGTCGTGTTCGGGCGCGCGCCTCTGTGACGTCCGGCGGAGCTACTCTCCGTCGTCCTGCTGCTCTTCTGCCTCGTCGACCTCCTGCTCGATGCCGAGCTGCTCGACGAGCCACTTGTCGAACTCGATGGCGGCCCGCACCCAGCTGACCGTGGACGAGACGAAGTGGTTGATGTCGACGCCCGTGCCGATCAGCATCTGGGCCTCGCCGATCAGCCGGACCGTGCCGTCGTCGTGGGTGTGGGTGTAGACCTTGGGCCACAGGGTGCGGCGGTTCCAGTCGTCGACGGACTCCAGCAGCTGGGGCTTCTCGTCGATCTTGTGGGGGCGGTCGTAGAAGGTCCGCACCGAGAAGACCGCCTGCTCGGCCTCTCCACGGAACATGAAGTACGTGCGGAACTGCTCCCACGGAGCCGCGAGGTCGCCCTCCTCGTCCACGACGTACTTCAGCTCCATCTGGTCGAGGAGCTGCTTCACGAGGTCCTGATCCGGGACGACGGGGCCCGCCGGCCCTTGGGGCTGCGGCTCTGGCTGGCCCCCGAAGTTCGGAATCGAGGACGGGTCGATGCTCACCGTGTTTTTCCCTTCATGCGGATTCCGTCATCCTCCCCCATGCGGGGAGGGGGGTGGCAAGCCCCGGCCGCCCCGTGTCAGCCCAGGGCTTACACGGGACGCACGCGCACCGGGGCGCCCCGCGTCCGCGTACCCCCGGCTACAGGGTCTTCCCGGTGTCCGGGCCGACCAGCAGGCCGTCGCCGAAGCGGTCCACGCGGACCGTGTCGCCGTCCTTGATCTCGCCGGAGAGGATCTCCTTGGCGAGCCGGTCGCCGATGGCGGTCTGGACGAGGCGGCGCAGCGGCCGGGCGCCGTACGCCGGGTCCAGGCCCTCCTCCGCGAGCCAGGCCAGCGCCTCGGGGGTGATGTCCAGGCTGAGCCGGCGCTCGGCCAGCCGCCGGCCGAGCCGGTCGAGCTGGAGGGCGGCGATGCGCTCCAGCTCGGGCTTGGTCAGCGCCGAGAAGACCACCAGGTCGTCGAGCCGGTTGAGGAACTCCGGCTTGAAGGAGGTCCGGACCACCTCCAGCACCTGCTCCTTCTTCTCGGCCTCGCCGGTGAGCGGGTCGACCAGGAACTGGCTGCCCAGGTTGGAGGTGAGCACCAGGATGGTGTTCCGGAAGTCGACCGTGCGGCCCTGACCGTCCGTCAGGCGGCCGTCGTCCAGCACCTGGAGCAGGACGTCGAAGACCTCGGGGTGGGCCTTCTCCACCTCGTCCAGCAGCACCACGCTGTACGGGCGGCGGCGGACGGCCTCGGTGAGCTGGCCGCCCTCCTCGTAGCCGACGTACCCGGGGGGCGCGCCGACGAGCCGGGCCACGCTGTGCTTCTCGCCGTACTCCGACATGTCGATGCGGACCATGGCCCGCTCGTCGTCGAAGAGGAAGTCCGCGAGCGCCTTGGCGAGTTCGGTCTTGCCGACACCGGTCGGGCCGAGGAAGAGGAAGGAGCCGGTGGGCCGGTCGGGGTCGGCGATGCCGGCCCGGGAGCGCCGTACGGCGTCGCTGACGGCGCGCACGGCCTCGCTCTGGCCGATGAGCCGCTTGCCCAGCTCGTCCTCCATGCGCAGCAGCTTCTGCGTCTCGCCCTCCAGCAGGCGGCCGGCCGGGATGCCGGTCCAGGCGGCGACGACGTCGGCGATGTCGTCGGAGCCGACCTCGTCCTTGACCATGGTGTCCTTGGCGGCCTCCTCCTCGGCCTCCGAGGCGGCCTCCAGCTCCTTCTCCAGCTCCGGGATCTCGCCGTAGAGCAGCTTGGCCGCGGTGTCGAAGTCGCCGTCGCGCTGGGCGCGTTCGGCCTGGCCGCGCAGGTCGTCCAGCCTCTCCTTCAGCTCACCGACCCGGTTGAGGGACTGCTTCTCCTTCTCCCAGCGGGCGGTCAGGCCGCGCAGCTCCTCCTCCTTGTCGGCGAGGTCGCGGCGCAGCTTCTCCAGGCGTTCGCGGGAGGCCGGGTCGGTCTCCTTGCCGATCGCCAGCTCCTCCATCTTCAACCGGTCGACGGCGCGCTGGAGTTCGTCGATCTCGACGGGGGACGAGTCGATCTCCATGCGCAGCCGGGAGGCGGACTCGTCCACCAGGTCGATGGCCTTGTCCGGCAGGAAGCGGGAGGTGATGTAGCGGTCCGAGAGGGTGGCCGCGGCGACCAGCGCGCTGTCCGCGATCTGCACCTTGTGGTGGGCCTCGTACCGGCCCTTGAGGCCGCGCAGGATCGCGATGGTGTCCTCGACGGTCGGCTCGGCGACCAGCACCTGCTGGAAGCGGCGCTCCAGCGCCGGGTCCTTCTCGATCCGCTCCCGGTACTCGTCCAGCGTGGTCGCGCCGACCATGCGCAGCTCACCGCGGGCCAGCATGGGCTTGAGCATGTTGCCCGCGTCCATGGCCGAGTCCCCGCCGGCGCCGGCGCCGACCACCGTGTGCAGCTCGTCGATGAAGGTGATGATCTGGCCGTCGGAGTCCTTGATCTCGGCGAGGACGGCCTTCAGCCGCTCCTCGAACTCGCCGCGGTACTTGGCGCCGGCCACCATCGCGCCGAGGTCCAGCGCGACCAGCCGCTTGTCCTTCAGCGACTCGGGCACGTCACCCTTCACGATCCGCTGGGCGAGCCCCTCGACGACGGCGGTCTTGCCGACGCCCGGCTCGCCGATGAGCACGGGGTTGTTCTTCGTGCGGCGGCTCAGCACCTGCACCACCCGGCGGATCTCCTGGTCCCGGCCGATGACCGGATCCAGCCGGCCCTCGCGCGCGGCGGCGGTGAAGTCGGTGCCGAACTTCTCCAGGGCCTTGTACTGGCCCTCGGGATCGGCGGTGGTCACGCGGCGTCCTCCCCTGGCCTTCCGGAAGGCCTCCAGCAGCTTCTTCGCATCTGCGCCCTGCCCTTCGAGCATCTCGCCGGCCGCGCCGCCCTTCGCGGCGATGCCGATCAGCAGGTGTTCCGTGGACAGGTAGTCGTCACCGAGGTCCTTCGCGCGCTCGCCGGCGTCGGCGATCACGGCCAGCAGGTCGCGGTTGGGCTGCGGCGGCGCGACCGTGGAACCGGTGACGCTGGGCAGCCCGGCCAGGATCCGCTCCGTGCCGGAGCGTACGGCGGCCTGGTCCGCGTCGACGGCGGCCAGCAGGTCGGTGATGTTCTCGTTGTCCTGCCCCTGGAGCAGGGCCAGCAGCAGGTGGGCGGGGGTGAGGTCCGGGTGTCCCTCGGCCACGGCGCGGTTGCTCGCGGCGTTGATCGCGTCCCGGCTCCTGTTGGTCAGCTCGGCGTCCACGTGTCCGTACTCCTCCTCGGCCTCTCTCCACTGCTGACTACATCAGCGTACACAAAGTTGAGTCGATTCCACTCAAGGTGCGGTGGGGTTAGCTTTCGGGCATGACGACCCACTCCGTAGATCCGACTGCCCCGGACGAGCCGTACCTCGCCTTCTGGCGCGAACGGCATCTGTGCACACTCACCACGCTCCGGCGCGACGGCAGCCCGCACGTGGTGCCGGTCGGGGTGACCTACGACCCGGGGGCGGGGCTGGCCCGGGTGATCGCCAACGGGTCGAGCGCCAAGGTCGCGCACGTGCTGGCGGCCGGGGCGGAGGGCGCCCGGGTGGCGGTGTGCCAGGTGGACGGCCGGCGCTGGGCGACGCTGGAGGGACGCGCGCACGTGCACACCGAGCGGGAGCGGGTGGCGGAGGCGGAGCGGCGGTACGCCGAACGGTACGAGCGGGTGCCGTCGCCGAACCCGGCGCGGGTCGTGATCGAGATCGCGGTGGAGAGGGCACTGGGGCACGGGTGACGGGAGTGCACGCGCGTCCGGCCGCGGCTGGGGCCGGCCCCAGCCGTCGTACGGCTGATTTCAGCCAGGGTGGAGACCCGCCGATAGCGTGAAATGTCCCCGCAAAACTGCAGCGGCGTCACCGTGTTCAGGTCACGGTGACGCCGCTGCGGGGGGAAGCGCCTGAGCGATCTTTTACGACGGGGGAATCGCGTCAGGCACTGCGGGGGGTGGCCGAGATGGTCCTCAGGTCGGAGTCCTCCGGCTCGGTCAGCCGGTGGTCCCGCTGGTCCAGGTTCACAAAGATCATTCCGTACCGGATCGCGCAGCGCACCGGCTGGGGCGCACCGCGCGGCTTGCGCAGGCACCGAAACGCCCGCACGTCGCCGTCCTCGTCGCGTGTGACGACGACCGGCTCACCGAAGACGGGCACCATCAGCGAGTCACCACTGTGGGGGATGGCGGTGACCAGGTCGATGAAGTGCCAACCGGATCGGTAGGCGGTGGCCATTTCACGCCGGAAGGAGCGGTCGTCGGGTGGAGTAGTCATAGTCAGTCCCAGACGCTGTCATCCGTGCTGACCGGAGTCTCGACGCCGACAGCGACCGTCCCCGTTGTCCGAGCACCACTCGCCCCGTGACCGTCCCCCTGCACGCCGGAGAGGCCGGCCAACGTTCCGAAGGCCGCAACGGCGGAGAAGGCGGCGACAAGCACCGAGCGAAGCATTCTCTTACGCATAGTCGGCTTCGTCCTCACTTGAAGGTCCCCTCTTCCCCCGTCGAGTAAGACGATGGCTCATTCGGGCACGTCATGACCACACGATCGGTGCATCATGTTCCTGCATGTTCAGGACCCTGGGGGGTGGAGATTTGGCAACAAATGGGACTAAGGCGACACATCCCCACGCGGTTACCGACTTGTGTGAGGAAGGAAACCGCCTCTATGCGACGGCGCTGCGCACCGGACGTATCGCCCGAGCCGATGTCGAGACCGCCCCTTGCCTGATGGAGTTCGCCCTCCTTCACCCCGATCCGGACGACGCCGACTGGCTGCGCCCGGTTCCCCCGACCCTGGTCCTCGCACAGCGCCTCCACCCCCTGGAGCAGGAGATCACCGAACGGCGGCGGCTGTCCGTCGCCCTGGCCGAAGTCTTCGAGCCATTCATGGCCCTCAGCACCGCCCAGGAGAGCACGCCGACCCACTCCATCACGGTCCTGGAGGGACTCGACCGGATCAACGCGGCGCTCGACCTGGCCACGGCCCACTGCCGGACCGAGATGCTCACCGTGCAGCCCAGCGGCCGGCGCCGCCCCGAACAGCGGCTCATCGAGGGGCTCGAACGCGACAAACCGCTGATCGAGCGCGGGGTGCGGATCCGGACGCTCTACCAGCACACGGCCCGCTACAGCCCCGACCGGCTGGCCTACGTCGACCACTTCGCCAACGGCAAGGTGGAGTACCGCACCATCGACGAACTCGTGGACCGGCTCATCGTCTGCGACGAGACCGTCGCGTTCATCCCCATCCAGGACGACCGCCAGGTGGCCCTCGAACTGCGCCACCCCGGCCTGGTCCGCTACCTGATCAAGGTGTTCGAGTTCATGTGGGACCGGGCGGTGCCGCTCAGCGCCGGAGCGCCCTACGAGACCGCGCCCGACGGCATCACCGACATCCAGCACTCCATCGCCAAGCTCCTCGTCGAGGGCTACGTCGACGAGGCCATCGCCCGCCGTCTCGGCATGAACGTGCGCACCTGCCGGGCCCACATCGCCAAGCTCGCCCAGGCCCTCGGCAGCGGCAGCCGCGCCCAACTCGGCTATCTCATCGCCCAGTCCGGCATGCTCGACCGGGACCACTGACGCGATGGCCGGGCCGGGGGCGAGAGGCACGGAGACGCACCACACCGAGCACGACGCCGACGACCTGTGCGTGGCGGGCACCGCGGTCTACGAACGCGCCCTGCGCGAGGGGCACGTGGGCACCGCGGAGGCCGGGCACGCGCCCTGTCTGCTCGGCCTCGGGCTGCTGCGGCCCACGGCGGAGGACCCCCGGCGCCTGGAGCCCGTCCCGCCGGCCGTGGTGCTGCACCGGCTGCTGCGCGCGTCGGCCGACCGGATCGCCGACGAGCGCCGCCGCGAGGTCCTGCTGGCCGAGGCGTTCGAAACGCTCATGCGCATCGACGGCCGGCGGACCGAGGACGCCGCGGACACCCCGACGCTCCGGGTGCTCAGCGGCACGGCCCGGATCAACGAGGCCATCACGGAGGCCATGGGCGCGGCCCACCGGGAAGTGCTGTGCGTCCAGCCCCACCACGAGCTGAACACCGCGCGCGGCCACGCCTCCCGGCGCACCGCCGTCCCGCGCGACCAGGCCCTGCTGGACCGCGGCGGCCGGATGCGCACCCTGTACCAGCACACCCTGCGCCATATGCCGGCCGTCGCCTCCTACTACGAGCAGCTCACGGGGGACACCGAGGCGCGCAGCCTGGACGAGGTCACCGAGCGGCTGATCGTCATCGACCGCGCGGTCGCCTTCCTCCCGGCGAACGCCGACGGCACCCTCGCCCTGGAGGCCCGGCACCCCGCGCTGATCACGTACTTCGTGACGATCTTCGACCGGCTGTGGCGGCTGGCCACCCCCATGTACCCGCAGGCCGTCCGGCGGCCGTCCGTGGGCGGTGTCACCGCCCGCCAGCGGTCCATCGCCGCGCTCCTCGTCGAGGGCCACACGGACACGGTCATCGCGGAACGGCTGGGGATGAACGTCCGTACCGCCCGCGTCCACATCGCCCGGCTCGCCGCCACCCTCGGCAGCGAGAGCCGCGCCCAGCTCGGCTACCTCATCGGGCGGTCCGGGATGCTCGACCGGCAGGAGGAGACGGCCCGGTGAACCACCGCGAGCACGGCGTCGAGGAGCTGTGCGCGGCCGGCGAGAAGCTCTACGAGCGTGCCCTGCGGGACGGGTACCTGCCCGCCGCCGAGGCCGCCGAGGCGCCCTGCCTGACCGGCCTCGGCCTGCTGCACCCGGCCGTCGACGACCTCGCCCGGCTGGAACCCGTCGCCCCCGCCGCCGTACTGAACCGTTTCCTGCGCACCTCCCGCACCCGGATCGCCGAGGAACGGGGGCGCGAGGACCGGCTGCTGAAGCTCTTCGAACCCCTCCTGCACACCGGCGGGCGGGGCGCGCCCGCCGACACGCCCACCCTGCGCCTGCTCAGCGGCACCGAGGCCATCAACCGCGCGATCGGCGACGCCATGGCGGAGGCCACCAGCGAGGTGTGCTGCGTGCAGCCCAACACCCACTACCACGACGAGCGCGGGCGGATCGCCCAGTCCCGGTCCCTGGAGCGGGACCAGGCGCTGCTCGACCGGGGCGGCCGGCTGCGCACCCTCTACCAGCACACGCAGCGCCATCTGCCGCTCATCCGCGCCCGCTACGAGACGCTGCGCGGGCGGGCCGAGGCGCGCACGCTCGACGAGCTGCCGGACCGGCATATCATCATCGACCGCGCGGTGGCGTTCCTCCCGGCCGACGAGGACCAGCGGCTCGCCCTGGAGGTGCGCCACCCGGCCCTGCTGGGCTTCTTCGGCACCGCCTTCGACCGGCTGTGGCACCTGGCCACCCCGATGTACCCGCAGTCCGTCCAGCCGCCCTCGCTGGGCGGCGTCACGCCCCGGCAGCGGGCCATCGCCGCACTCCTCGTGGAGGGCCACACCGACGCGGTCGTCGCGGAGCGGCTCGGCATGAACGTCCGCACCGCACGGCTGCACATCGCCAAGCTCGCCGCAGCCCTCGGCAGCGAGAGCCGCGCCCAGCTCGGCTACCTCATCGGACGGTCGGGGATTCTCGATCAGGAGCGGTGAAGGCGCCGGCCGCCCGCCCGGGGCGGTGCCCGTCCAGGCCCACCTGGGCGATCCGGACGCCGAGTTGGGTACGGCTGGCCGCGCCGAGCGTCTCCGACAGACGGGCGATGTGGGCCCGGCAGGTGCGCACGCTGATACCGAGCCGCTCGGCGATCACCGCGTCCTGGTGCCCCTCGGCGAGCAGCGCGGCGATGGACTGCTCGCGGTGCGAGATGCCCTCGATGCCGGTGTCGGGCAGCGCCGCGGTGAGCGGGATCGCGAGGCGCCACAGCCGCTCGAAGACCGTCACCAGGTATTCCACGAGGGCGGGATGACGCAGTTCCAGGGCCATCGTGCGGTCGGTGTTGGCCGGGATGAAGGCCACGGTCCGGTCGAAGAGGATCAGCCGGTCGATGACCTCGTCCAGGGTGCGCGCCTCGACCGTGTCACCCATCAGCTCCAGGTAGTTGAGCAGTCCCTGGCCGTGCCGGGCCACATGGGTGTACAGGTCGCGCATCCGCACGCCCCGGCCGCGCAGGGCCAGCGCCCGGTGCAGCCCCTCGGTCAGCTCGGCCTCCCGCCGGATGCCGCCGGGCTGCACGGTGAGCACCTCGGTCGTGCACGCCTCGGTCGCCTCGTCCATCGCGGCCTGGATGCGGGAGAGCCCGTCCAGCACCCGGATGGCACTGCCCTCGGCCGGCGCCGCCAGCGCGTTCAGCTGCCGTCCCAGGCCCGCGTACCACTCGAAAGCGGCCACCGCCGAGCCCACCCGCCGCTGGCTGGCGCTGACCTCGTCGTAGACACCGCGCAGCAGCCTGGTCATGACCTCCTGCGGGGAGGTCGGCACCAGCCAGTCCATGTCGTCGGGATCCGGGTGCAACAGGGCCAGATCCAGCAGGCAGGGCACCTGTTCGGCGTCCGTGCGCCGCACCCGTCCCCGGCGTACGGCGCGCGAGTACACCCGGTCCCCGGCCCCGCACAGCCGGTCGGCACCGTGAGGATGCTCCTCCGCCCCGCGCCCGGCCATCGCCCATTCCACCCCCGGTCGCTGCCACTTCCGCAGCGCAACTATGCGCGGCGTCGACCGGGTCCGCAACACGGCTCCCCCCACGAGGGCCGCCGTAAACCGACGTTATGCCCACGTTTCGTCCAGGCTCCGCACCTCGCATTGCAACAAGATGATGGTGGTGGTCCGGACATCACCGGTGCATCGTTGTTCCCGCTTCCCCCGGGTGCCACGGGCATCCGGAGCGGCCCCGGCCCGGGCACCCCCCGCCCCGCCGGGGCCGCCGCATCGCTCCCACGGGGGTGGTGCGATGCGGGGAGGGCCGCAGGGGCCGGTGCCCGCCCCACGGCTTCGAGCCGTACGACACGGGGTCGTACGGCTCGAGGTCGTGCGGCCGCCGGGCGGCCGGGCGTTACTTCAGGCCGATCGCCGAGCAGGCCGCCTTGTACTTGGCGGTGCAGATGTCGCCGGCGCTGTAGATGCCGTCCGCGATGACGGTGTCCTTGATGTTGTCCTGGGTCAGCGCGCTCACCTGGACCAGCTTGGACGGGATGTCCTTGGCGGTGGGGCTGTCGACCTTGTCCTGGGTGAGGGCGTCGAACTGGATGTCCTTGCCCTGGACCTTGGTGACGGCCATCTGCGCGGCGGCCTCGGCCTCGTCCGGGTAGGACTTGTAGACGCTCATGTACTGCTCGCCGGCCACCACCCGCTGCACCGCGTCGAGTTCCGCGTCCTGGCCGGTGATCGGGGGCAGGTCGGTGACGCCGGCGCTCTTGAGGGCCTTGATGACACCGCCCGCCATGCCGTCGTTGGCGGCGTAGACGGCGGCGATGTTGTTCTTGCCGATCTTGGCGATCGCCTCGGCCATGCGGGCCTCGGCGATCTCCGGCTTCCAGTCCTTCGTGTCGAAGGAGTCCGCGATCGTCACCTTGCCGCTCAGCTCCGACAGCGCGCCCTGCTTGAACTGCTTGGCGTTCGGGTCGGTGGGCGAGCCGTTCACCATGACGATCTTGTCGGAGGTGTCGACGCCCGACCCCAGCGCCGCCAGCAGGGTACGGGCCTGCACCTCGCCGACGAGCTCGTTGTCGAAGGAGATGTAGGCGTCGATCGGCCCCTCGGCGAGACGGTCGTAGGCGATGACCGGGATGCCCGCGTCCTTGGCCTTCTTCACACCGTCGACGACCGCGTGCGAGTCGACGGCGTCGAGCAGGATGACGTCGACCTTGTCGTCGATCATCTGCTGGAGCTGGTCGGCCTGGCGGGTGGCGCTGGCGTCGGCGTTGGCGTACTCCACCTTGCCGTGCTTCTTGGTGAGTTCGGCCACCTTGTTCTTGATGATGGGGTAGTCGAACTTGTCGTAGCGGGTGTTGGCCTTCTCCGGCAGGAGCAGACCCACGGTCACGTCGTCGCCCTTCGTGGGGCTCGCGCTGGCGCCGTCCCCCGTCGCGTCGAGTACGCCGCAGCCGGCGACCGAGAGGATCAACGTGGACGAAGCCACGGATATGGCGATACGACGCATTCGAGGGCTCACTTCAGGTGTGTTCCGGACGTGGGCGCTGCTATACGACCCAGGTGTCTGAAAAGACAACTTGGAGCCGCCCACCGGCGTCAAGCGGAATCACTTAACGAGTGCGCAACACCACGCTCCGCTGCTCCTGTGAAGGGTCAGCGGAATCGCCTCCAAACTCTCTTTACGGACCCTCCATCCAAGCGGAGTTCACGGGAGGGCAAAGACCCGGACAACCCGGGCCGTACGCCCGGGGCCGCGATCCGGGGCCGCGCGTACCGCTTCTCCCGATTCGAGCAGAGGACCGAACGAACCCGGCCACAGCGGCGACCGCCGCCCGGCACGACGAGAGGGGCCCGGACGTCCGGGCCCCTCTCGTCGTGCGTGTCGTGCCGTGCGCGTCAGTCCGACTGCTGCTGTCTCTTGGGCCGCCACACCACCAGCGCGCTGGTCTGCTGGACCTCCTGGTACGGGACCAGGTCACGGCGGTAGGAGGCGTGGACGGCGGCCTCGCGCTGCCGCATCGCGGCCGCCGCGCCGTCCAGGGCCGCCTCCATCTCCGCGACGCGGGACTGGAGCGCGGCGACCTGGTTCTCCAGCTCGATGATCCGCTTGATGCCGGCCAGGTTGATGCCCTCGTCCTGCGACAACTGCTGCACCTGGCGGAGCAGTTCGATGTCGCGGGCCGAGTAGCGGCGGCCCCGGCCCGCGGTGCGGTCCGGGGAGACCAGCCCCAGGCGGTCGTACTGGCGCAGCGTCTGCGGGTGGAGTCCGGAGAGCTGGGCCGCCACCGAGATGACGTAGACCGGGGTCTCCTCGGTCAGTTCATACGGATTACGCCGACGGCCGTCCATCACTCTCAAGCTCCCTTCGCGGCCTCGAACAGCTCCGCCCGCGGGTCCTCGCCCGCGGTCGCCTCGCGATACGCCTCCAGTGCGTCACGAGCCTTCCCCGACAGGTCCGGGGGAACACTCACCTCGACGGTGACCAGCAGGTCGCCGCGGGTGCCGTCCTTGCGGACCGCGCCCTTGCCCCGCGCCCGCATCGTGCGGCCGTTCGGAGTGCCGGGCGGCAGCTTCAGGGTGACGGCGGGGCCGCCGAGGGTGGGAACCCGCACCTCGCCGCCGAGAGCCGCCTCGGCGAACGTGACCGGCACGGTGACGGTGAGGTTGTCGTCCTTGCGCCCGAACACCGGGTGCTCGCCGACGTGCACGGTGACGTACAGGTCGCCCGCCGGGCCGCCCCGCTCGCCGGGCGCTCCCTTGCCGCGCAGCCGGATGCGCTGCCCGTCGGTGACGCCCGCCGGGATGCGGACCTGCATCGTGCGCGACGACTTGGCGCGCCCGCTGCCCTTGCACTCCAGGCAGGGGTGCTCGGCGATCAGGCCGCGGCCCTTGCAGTCGGGGCAGGGGTCGGTGAGCGAGAAGCCACCGCCCGAACCCCGGGCGACCTGCCCGGTGCCGACGCAGGTCGGGCACACCCGCGGGGTGCCGTTCTTGTCGCCGGTGCCGGAGCAGGCCTTGCAGGGCTGCTGGGACGTCATTCGCAGCGGGACCGTCGCGCCCTCGATCGCCTCGGTGAAGCTGAGGGTGACCTCGGTGTCGATGTCCTGGCCGCGCCGCGGCTGGGTACGGGTCGTGCCCGTGCCGCCCCGGTTGAACAGGCCCCCGAAGACGTCTCCGATGCCGCCGCCGAAGCCTCCGCCGCTCTGGGCGTTGCCTCCGAAGAGGTCACCCAGGTCGAAGTTGAAGGAGCCGCCGCCGGCACCCGGCCCCGGGCGGAAGCCGCCGTTGCCGAACAGGGTGCGCGCCTCGTCGTACTCCTTGCGCTTCTTGGGGTCGCCGAGCACGTCGTTCGCCTCGGAGATCTCCTTGAACCGCTCCTCGGCCTTGGCGTTGCCCTTGTTGGCGTCCGGGTGGAACTCGCGGGCGAGCTTCCGGTACGCCTTCTTGATCTCGGCCTCGGTGGCGTCCTTGGGGACGCCGAGGACCTTGTAGTAGTCCTTCTCGATGAAGTCCTTGGTGCTCATCCTCGACGTCCCTCCTCTCCTGCGTCGTCGGTGATTACGTCAGCCCTCCTCCGGGCCACCGTTCTCCTTGTCGTCGCCGCTCGCCGCGGTGTTCTCCTCGGCGCCCTCGCCCTTGACGGTCTGCGCGCCGGGCTGCGGTTCGGCGACGGCCACCCGCGCGGGGCGGATGGTGCGCTCGCCGATGCGGTACCCGGGCTGCAGGATCGCCACGCAGGTCGTCTCGGTGACGTCCGGC
Organism: Streptomyces sp. NPDC015139; assembly: GCF_043079785.1. Lineage (NCBI taxonomy): Bacteria > Bacillati > Actinomycetota > Actinomycetes > Kitasatosporales > Streptomycetaceae > Streptomyces > Streptomyces sp. NPDC015139. The sequence goes on from NZ_JBIBUW010000002.1 coordinate 540,649, forward strand.
GCGTACGAGTGCATCAGGGCCTCGTGGATCGTCGGGTCGAAGGGCTCGCCCTCCTTGCCGAACTGCTGCAGCCCCATCTTCGCCGCGACGGTCTCCGTCGACTCGGCGACGGACTTGAAGCCGCCCACCAGTTCGCCGTGTTCCCGCGCGCGGCCGATGTCGTCGAGCACGGGCAGGAGCTCGGTCAGGAGGTTCGCGATGGCGATCTCCTTGACCGCGATCCGGTCGCGCTCGACCCGGCGGCGGTAGTTCTGGTACTCGGCCTGGAGGCGCTGGAGGTCCGTCGTGCGCTCGTTCAGCGCCGTGCGGACCTGGTCCAGCTGGGCGACCAGACCGGCGTCTGCGGTCGCGTCCCCGGCCGGGGCCGCCCCCTCCTCGGGGGCGGCCTTCGGCTCGGCGTCGTCAGAGGTGGCGCCGGAGGGGACGTCGGGCTTCTCCTCGAAGCCCGGGGTCTCCTCCGTCACGCGGCACCGTCCTTGCGCTCGTCGTCGACGATCTCGGCGTCGACGACGTCGTCGTCGGCCTTGGCCTCGTCGGCACCGGCGGACGCGCCACCCGCGGCCTGCGCGCCCTGGGCGTCGGCGTACATGGCCTGGCCCAGCTTCTGGGAGACGGCGGCGACCTTCTCGGTGGCGGTGCGGATCTCGGCGGTGTCCTCGCCCTTGAGGGCTTCCTTCAGCTCGCCGACCGCGGCCTCGACCTCGGTCTTGATCTCACCGGGGACCTTGTCCTCGTTGTCCTTGAGGAACTTCTCGGTCTGGTAGACCAGCTGCTCGCCCTGGTTGCGGGTCTCGGCGGCCTCGCGGCGGGCGTGGTCCTCCTCCGCGTACTTCTCGGCCTCCTGGCGCATCCGGTCGACCTCGTCCTTCGGCAGCGAGGAGCCGCCGGTGACGGTCATCTTCTGCTCCTTGCCCGTGCCCAGGTCCTTGGCGGTCACGTGCATGATCCCGTTGGCGTCGATGTCGAAGGCGACCTCGATCTGCGGGACGCCACGCGGCGCCGGCGGCAGACCGGTCAGCTCGAACATGCCGAGCTTCTTGTTGTACGCCGCGATCTCGCGCTCGCCCTGGTAGACCTGGATCTGCACGGACGGCTGGTTGTCCTCGGCCGTCGTGAAGATCTCGGACCGCTTGGTCGGGATCGTGGTGTTGCGCTCGATCAGCTTGGTCATGATGCCGCCCTTGGTCTCGATACCGAGGGACAGCGGGGTGACGTCGAGGAGCAGGACGTCCTTGACCTCGCCCTTGAGGACACCGGCCTGGAGGGCGGCGCCGATGGCGACGACCTCGTCGGGGTTCACACCCTTGTTGGCCTCGTTGCCACCGGTCAGCTCCTTGACGAGCTCGGCGACGGCGGGCATACGGGTGGAGCCACCCACGAGAACGACGTGGTCGATCTCGGAGAGGTTGATGCCGGCGTCCTTGATGACGTTGTGGAACGGCGTCTTGCAGCGCTCCAGCAGGTCGGCCGTCAGCTGCTGGAACTGGGCCCGGGTGAGCTTCTCGTCCAGGTGCAGCGGGCCCTCGGCGGACGCCGTGATGTAGGGCAGGTTGATCGAGGTCTCGGTGGACGAGGACAGCTCGATCTTGGCCTTCTCGGCAGCCTCGCGCAGACGCTGCAGGGCCATCTTGTCCTTGGACAGGTCCACGCCGTGGCCGGACTGGAACTGCTTGACCAGGTAGTCGACGACGCGCTGGTCCCAGTCGTCACCACCGAGGTGGTTGTCACCGTTGGTGGCCTTCACCTCGACGACGCCGTCGCCGATCTCCAGCAGCGAGACGTCGAAGGTGCCGCCGCCGAGGTCGAAGACGAGGATCGTCTGGTCGTCCTTGTCGAGGCCGTAGGCCAGGGCGGCCGCGGTGGGCTCGTTGACGATGCGCAGGACGTTCAGACCGGCGATCTCGCCGGCCTCCTTCGTGGCCTGACGCTCGGAGTCGTTGAAGTACGCCGGGACGGTGATGACCGCGTCGGTCACCTTCTCGCCCAGGTAGGACTCGGCGTCCCGCTTCAGCTTCTGCAGGATGAACGCGGAGATCTGCTGCGGGTTGAAGTCCTTGCCGTCGAGCTGGATCTTCCAGTCGGTGCCCATGTGGCGCTTCACCGAGCGGATGGTCCGGTCAACGTTCGTGACCGCCTGGCGCTTGGCGACCTCGCCGACGAGCACCTCACCGTTCTTCGCGAAGGCGACGACGGACGGCGTGGTCCTGGCACCCTCGGCGTTGGTGATGACGGTGGGCTCGCCGCCCTCCAGAACGCTGACGACGGAGTTAGTCGTGCCCAGGTCGATGCCGACCGCACGTGCCATGGTTGATTCCTCCAGCTGACTTGAGTGGAACAGGCTCAAGTGTGCACGAGGAGATTCTCCGGGTCAACAGACCTGAGCCGTACGGACTCAAGTCTTATCCGTTCCTTACACGCAACGGGCCTGTGACCTGCGTCGACGGCGCTCGCCTCGGCGGTCGGACAGGGATCCGAAGGAGTACCAGGACCGCCAGCAGCGCCCCTCCCGCCACCCACAGCGCGGCCCCGTCGCCGGTCCACCCGGTGTGCACGAGCACCCCGACGAGCACCGCCGAGAAGGAGCAGGCGCCCAGCAGCACGACACTCCCCTGCGGGGTGAGCCCGAGCCGCCGCAGCCGGTGCGCGAGGTGGTCCGGCCGCTGCCGCAGCAGCGGACGCCGGGCCACCGCCCGGGTGAGGACCACGAGCACGGCGTCCGCGGCGGCGACCGCGCCGAGGCAGCAGACCACGGCGGCGCTCGGCCCGATCGCGTACCCCGCGCGCGTGAAGACAACCGAGGACGACAGCAGGAATCCGGTGAACAGCGACCCGCAGGCCCCCATGCCGACCCGCGCGGGATGCCAGTTGTGCATCAGGAATCCGGTGAGGGCGGCGGCGAACACGCTGAGCAGCACGGCGAGTCCGTCCATCACCTCGGCGGCGGCACAGGCCCCCGCGCCGAAGGCGGTGACCACCCCGACCGTCCCCGCCAGCCCGTCGGCGTGGTCGAGTCCCCGGAAGGCGAGGGAGGCGACCACGATCCAGACGACGGCCAGCATCCCGCCCGGCACCCCGGTCTCGTCGTACGGCACCACGCAGACCGCCGCCACGGCCGTACCGGCGACGAGCACCCGCGCGCGCAGCCGCCAGACGTCGGCGACCAGACCCAGCGCGGCGACCCCGGCGGCGGCGAGCAGCAGCCGTCCCACGCCGTCTCCGAGCGGGGCGACGCGGGTCCACTCCCCCGTCCAGGCCACGAGACAGGTGACGATCACGACGGCGAGCCCGCCGAGCACCGGAAGGGGCCGCTGCCGGCGGCGGTCGAGGACGCCCAGCCGCAGCGCGGGCGCCCGCAGCAGCGCCGCGAGCACGGCGGCGAGGAGCAGGGCGGCGGTTGCGGCGGCGATCCCGTAGAGCACGGCTCTAAGGTAGGGGCGAATGTATCAATTCGGGATGAATAACACGATCGGATTGCCTGCAGAAGGAGCAGGCAGGTCACCCTCAGCGACTCAGATCACCCCGCGCTCTGCTGCATCCCGTTGGAAGATGGGGGTAGTCTCAGACAGACTGCATAAGTTACCGCTTAGTAATGTCGCTCGGTTAAATTCGAGGCCGCTTCAGGAGCCCCCAATGCAACTCGCCGCGATCATCGTGTCGCTGGTCCTGATCGTGGTCGGCGTGGCACTGTTCGGCCGCGCCCTCCTGCAGATCTACAACTTCATGCGGCTGGGCCAGCCGGTGCCGGCAGGCACGAGGACCAACGACCCCACACAGCGCACCATCACCGTGGTCAAGGAGTTCCTCGGCCACACCCGGATGAACCGCTGGGGCATCGTCGGCGTGGCGCACTGGTTCGTGGCGGTCGGCTTCTTCACCCTGCTGCTGACGATCGTCAACGCGATCGGGCAGCTGTTCGTGGCGGACTGGATCCTGCCGATCATCGGCGAGTGGGCGCCGTACAACGTCTACGTCGAGTTCATCGGCACCATGACGATCGTCGGCATCCTCGTCCTGATCGCGATCCGCCAGCTGAGCCACCCGCGCAACCCGGGCCGCAAGTCCCGCTTCGCCGGCTCCAACTTCGGCCAGGCGTACTTCGTCGAGGCCGTCATCCTCATCGTCGGCGTCTGCATCTTCATGCTGCACGCCCTCGAAGGCGCGCAGCACCACGTGGACGGCTACGAGAGCTCGTTCTTCATCTCGTACCCGGTGGTGAACTGGCTCGAGGGCATGGACGTCTCCACGCTCCAGAACCTCACCTACTTCTTCGCCGGCCTGAAGATCGCGACCTCGTTCATCTGGATGATCACGGTCGCCCTGAAGACCGACATGGGTGTGGCCTGGCACCGCTTCCTGGCCTTCCCCAACATCTGGTTCAAGCGCAACGCCACCGGTGAGACCTCCCTGGGCGCCCTGCTGCCGATGACCTCCGGCGGCAAGCCGATCGACTTCACCGACCCCGGTGACGACGACGTCTTCGGCGTCTCCCAGGTCGAGCAGTTCTCCTGGAAGGGCCTGCTGGACTTCTCCACCTGCACCGAGTGCGGCCGCTGTCAGTCGCAGTGCCCCGCCTGGAACACCGGCAAGCCGCTGTCGCCGAAGCTGCTGATCATGTCGCTGCGCGACAACGCCCACGCCAAGGCGCCCTACCTGCTCGCGGGTGGCGGCAAGACCGTGGAGGGCGAGGAGAAGGCGTCCGAGGAGCAGCTGGCCGGCGTTCCGGCCGCCGCCCTCGCCGAGGCCGAGCGCCCGCTGATCGGCACCGCCGAGGAGAACGGCGTCATCGACCCGGACGTCCTGTGGTCCTGCACCACCTGCGGCGCCTGCGTCGAGCAGTGCCCGGTGGACATCGAGCACGTCGACCACATCGTCGACATGCGCCGCTACCAGGTGATGATCGAGTCCGCGTTCCCGTCCGAGGCGGGCACGATGCTCAAGAACCTGGAGAAGAAGGGCAACCCCTGGGGCCTGGCGAAGAAGCAGCGCCTGGAGTGGACCAAGGAGGTCGACTTCGAGGTCCCGGTCGTCGGCAAGGACATCGAGGACCTCACCGAGGTCGAGTACCTCTACTGGGTCGGCTGTGCCGGCGCCCTGGAGGACCGCGCCAAGAAGACCACCAAGGCCTTCGCCGAGCTGCTGCACATCGCGGGCGTCAAGTTCGCGATCATGGGCGGCGACGAGAAGTGCACCGGTGACTCCGCCCGCCGTCTGGGCAACGAGCCCCTCTTCCAGGAGCTCGGCATGGAGAACGTCGCCGCGCTGAACATGGCCTTCGGTGAGGACGACGAGGACGAGTCGACCAAGAAGCCGAAGGCGGCGAAGAAGATCGTCGCCACCTGCCCGCACTGCCTCAACACCCTCGGCAACGAGTACCCGCAGCTCGGCGGCGACTACGAGGTCATCCACCACACCCAGCTGCTCCAGCACCTGGTGGACGAGGGCAAGCTGATCCCGGTCACCCCGGTCGAGGGCATCATCACCTACCACGACCCGTGCTACCTGGGCCGCCACAACAAGATCTACACGCCTCCGCGCGAGATCATCGGCAAGGTCCCGGGCCTGCGCAACGAGGAGATGCACCGCCACAAGGAGCGCGGCTTCTGCTGCGGCGCCGGCGGCGCCCGGATGTGGATGGAAGAGCGCATCGGCAAGCGCATCAACAACGAGCGCGTCGACGAGGCCCTCGCCCTCAACCCGGACATCGTCTCCACCGCCTGCCCGTTCTGCCTCGTCATGCTGACCGACTCGGTCAACGGCAAGAAGAACGACGGCAAGGCCAAGGAGTCCATCCAGGTCGTGGACGTGGCCCAGCTCCTGCTGGACTCCGTCAGGACCCCGGTCACCGACGACGAGCCCCCGGCGGGCACGGCCGACTCGGAGACCGCCCCGGAACCGGAGCCGGTCAAGTAACCGCCCCCGAGACCCGACAGCGCCCCCTGACCCGCACAGGCAGGGGGCGCTGTCGTGTGCGCGAGGCGCCGGCGCGCTACGCGCCCTTCGGGCCCGCCTGCTGGACCACGTCGAAGGACCACAGCGTGGAGCCGGACGCGGCCGGCCGGGGCCGCTCGGCACCCTCGCCGCCGCCCTGGTGCGCGGTCTTCATCGGTCCCTCCATCCACGCCTGGAACGACTCCTCGTCCCGCCAGCGCGTGTACACGAGGTACTGGTCGGTGCCCTCCACGGGCCGCAGCAGCTCGAACCACTCGAAGCCGTCGGAGTTCTCCACGGCGTGGGCCCGCGAGGCGAACCGCTTCTCCAGCACCTCCCGCTGCTCGGCGGGAACGGACAGCACGTTGATCTTCACTACGCTCATGCCTCCATCCTGGCCCACCCGGCCGCCGTTCTCGGAAGAGCGTCGCCGCCCGCCCGCCCCTGGGGGGCAGGGGTGTCGCCCGTTCTCGAACACGTGCATCATTGCGGGGTCGTGACGGCGGGGCGGGTGAGGTGGACGGTGCGGATGCGGAGCGGCAGAGCGGGTGCGGCGGTCGCCGTCGGCTGTGTGATCGCGCTCGGCGCGTGCGGTCCGGGCGACGACAGCGGGACCGCCCGGCCGGCGGGGACGAGGATCGCCGACGCCCCCGCCCGGCTGCCCGTCCCGCACGGCAGGGGCAGCAAGGTCCGGGACGACTTCAACGGCGACGGTCACCGCGACCTCGTCCTCGACGACCTGGTCAAGGCGCAGAGCCACGCCGACGACCCCGGCATCGGGATCGTGTACGGCGGCCCGCGCGGACTCGCCCCCGGGGCGCGGCAGTTGCTGAGCCCCGGCAAGTACGCCGCCCCCACCAAGGGCAGGCTGCCCGCCGCCTTCGACGCCGAGGAGACCTGCGACCTCGACGGCGACGGCTTCACCGACCTCATCGTCGCGACCGACCCGCCGTACGACGGTCAGGGGCAGCCGCCGGTGCCGCTGCAGATCCTGTTCGGCTCCCCGTCCGGGCTCACCGGGCGCGGGGTGAAGCTCGCCGTCCCGGCCCGCGCCCGCTTCGGCAACGACTGGCCCGACCAGCCGGTGTGCGGCGACTTCGACGGCGACGGCGGCATGGACCTGGTGCTGCACGCGTCCGGGGGACGGCTGTCGTACCTGCGCGGGCCCTTCAGCCGCGAGGGCGCCCCGCACGCGGCCGGCGCACCCCTGCCCGCCCCCGGCGAGGTGCCGGCCGGACCCGCCGTCGACGTGGACCGGGACGGGTACGACGACCTCGTCGTCCGCACCGCGGAGGGCCCCGGCACCGCCGCCGTGGTCCTCGGCGGACCCACCGGACCGGCCCGCACCGGCACCGTCCTGCCCTCGGGCGTCGACGTCGCCCTCGGCCGCTTCGGACACGGCAGAGCGCTGGACGCGGCGGTCGGCGGCATGGCGGAAACGTCCCTGCGCTACGACCTCCCGCTCCCCGCCGCCCGCGCCTCGCTCCCCTCCGCGGGCTCGGTGCTCGACGCCGCCGACTTCGACGGCGACGGCCGCGACGAACTCCTCACCAGCGGCTCCCGGCTGCGCGTCCTGCGCGCCGGTGCGGCGGGCCTGTCGGCACGGGACGCGGTCACCGTCCGGCCGGCCGCGGCCGGGACGACGCGTGTGCTCGCGGCCGGCGACTTCGACGGCGACGGGAAGGCCGACCTGGCGGTGCGGACGTACCAGGGCGAGACGAAGGACACGGTCGCCGTGTACCGGGGGTCGGCGAAGGGACTGCTCGAGACCCGGCCCGCGGTGCGCTTCTCGACCTCGGAGTTCCTCGCGCGGTAGCGGCCCGCCGCCTCCCGCCGGGGCGATCCGGAACTTCCTCGAACTCGCGTACAACCCTGACGCCCCGGCGCGGGTCTCTTGATCGCCGAACGCTCCGTGAACCGCGGGACAACCCACGACGAACCGGGAGCGTCCGCACCCCATCGACTGTGGATGCCCGCCAGGCATCCCCGCATGCCGCAGGAGACAACCCGCATGCACAAGCCACTGCGACTCGCCCTCGCGACGGCCACCGCCGCCGCTCTGACGGGCGGTCTGCTCACCTTCTCCGCCGTCACCGCCACCGCCGCCGACTCCTTCGCTGTCGCCAAGGCCGACTTCAACGGCGACGGCATCGGCGACGTCGCCACCTCGGCGCCGACCGCCTACGTCAGCGGCCTCAAGAGCGCCGGCCAGGTCGTCGTCATGTACGGCACGTCCACCGGCCCCACCGGCGCCGCGCACACCACCCTCAGCCAGAACTCCGCGGGCGTCCCCGGCACCGCCGAGGCCGGCGACGTGTTCGGCGGCGACCTGGCGTACGCCGACTTCAACGGGGACGGCTACGACGACCTCGCGGTCGGCAGCCCCGGAGAGAAGGTCGGCACCGACACCAACGGCGGCACCCTGGCCATCCTCTGGGGCTCCAAGGAGGGCCTGACCGGCAAGGGCGTCACCGTGTCCGACCCGGCCACCTCCTCCCACGACTTCTGGGGCCAGACCCTGGCCGCCGGCGACTTCGACGGCGACGGCAAGGCCGACCTGGCCGTCGGCAGCTCCAGCAGCACCCTCTACCTGTACAAGGGCGGCTTCACCACCGCCGGCGGCTACGGCAGCCGGACCACCGTCAAGCCGCCGATCGAATCGGGCACCAACGACTACCCGTACGGCCCGCTGAACCTCACCGCCGGTGACGTCAACGGCGACGGCCGCACCGACCTCGTGGTCGACGGCTACGAGACGAAGACCCAGTACGGCTGGAACACCAACTACTGGCTGCCGGGCACCTCCAGCGGCCTGAGCGGCGCCTCCGCCAAGACGCTCAAGCCCGGCATCATCACCGCCATCGGCGATGTCAACGGCGACGGCTTCGGCGACATCGTCAGCGGCGCCGACTGGGACGCCAAGACCAGCGACGGCACCTCCATCCCGTACGCCTCCGACGGCGGCAAGGTGAACGTCACCTACGGCTCCGCGTCCGGCCCGGCCGCCACCACCGCCATCACCCAGAACACCGGCGGCGTGCCCGGCACCTCCGAGAAGGGCGACGCCTTCGGCTACGAGCTGGACCTCGGCGACGTCAACGGCGACGGCTACCAGGACCTCGTCGTCAGCAGCCCCCAGGAGAACGTCGGCACCGTGGTCGACGCCGGCAGCGTCACCGTCCTGTACGGTTCCGCCTCCGGCGTGAACACCGCCTCCGGCATGCAGTCCTTCGGCCAGAGCACCGCGGGCGTCCCCGGCACCGACGAGAAGTCCGACCGGTTCGGCGCCGAGGTCAAGCTCGACGACCTCACCGGCGACGGCAAGGCCGACCTGGTGATCGGCTCGTACGAGAACAGCGGCGACGGCTCGCTCACCTACCTGCCCTCCACCGGACAGAAGATCACCACGACGGGCGCGCGCGCCATCGGCCCGTCCGCCCTGGGCGTCTCGACCACCGGCACCCCGCAGTTCGGCGTCGTCATGGCGGACTGAGCCCCCGGCGCCGTCCCGCCGTACGCGGACGGCCCCGGGAACCCCTCCCGGAAAACCCCGACGAACCCCGAGGGACCTGCGGCCGTACCGCTGACGGTCCCTTAGGGGATGTCACAGGTCGGCCGCAAAGCCGGGCCCGGACACCCGGGTCCGGCACGTCGGTCTCCGGGACCAGGTACGTTCGAAGACGTGGCTGGATTCAGGATCGGACGCGGGGGGCGGGACAACCGCACCCCCCAAGGACAGCAGGCGCCGCAGGGACCGTCGTACGGACAGGGACGGCCCGGCGGCCCGTCGCACGGGCGGCAGGGACCGTCGTACGGGCAGCCCGCGGGCCCCTCGTACGGCTACCCGGCGGCACCGCAGCCGCCGTACCCGCAGCAGGGGCAGTCGTACGGGTACCCGGGGCCGGCCGACGACGGCCCGGAGTACTTCGGCGACGGCGGCCACCCGGGCGCGGGACCCGGCGGGCACGACCCGTACGCGGCGAACCAGCCGGGCCACACCCAGGCGTTCTCGGTCGACGAGGCCGCCGGCTACACGCAGGGCTCGACCTACCACGCGGGCTCCGCCGCCCCCGCGGCACCGCTGGGCCCGCCGCTGCACTGGAAGGAACTGCTGAAGGGGATCGTCTTCTCCCCCGGCCCGACCTTCCTGCGCATGCGGGACTACACCATGTGGGCCCCCGCCCTCATCGTCACCTTCCTGTACGGCCTGCTCGCCGTCTTCGGCTTCGACGGCGCCCGCAAGGAAGCGATCGACGCGACGCTGTCCAACGCGGTGCCGATCGTCCTCGTCACCGCGGTCGTGATGGTGCTGGGCCTGTTCGTCCTCGGTGTGGTCACCCACACCCTGGCCCGCCAGCTCGGCGGTGACGGCGCCTGGCAGCCGACCGTGGGCCTGTCCATGCTGATCACGGCGCTCACGGACGCGCCCCGCCTGGTCATCGCCATGTTCTTCGGCGGCGACGCGGGCTTCGTCCAGCTGCTCGGCTGGGCCACCTGGATCGGTGCGGGCGCCCTGCTGACCCTGATGGTCTCCCGCTCCCACGACCTGCCCTGGCCCAAGGCGCTGGGGGCGTCCGCGATCCAGCTGATCGCCCTGCTGTCGATCGTGAAGCTCGGCACGTTCTAGGACACACAGGGCACGTGACAAGGCCCCCGGCACGGCAGCCGGGGGCCTTTGCCGTGGGCCGGGCGGGATCGCGAGTCCGCGTCCACCGCGGCGAGGGCCGATCGGCCGACGGAACGGAGGCCGGGGCCGGACTACGTTCGGATCAGTGCACCGCCCGCCCCACCGACCGTTCCCGCCCCCGAGCCCGCCAGGAAGACCCCATGCAGTCTGCGCTCTCCCCCTACCGGCGAATATTCGACGCCCCCGGGAGCCTGGCCTTCTCCACCGCCGGGTTCATCGCGCGCCTGCCGAAGTCCATGCAGAGCGTCGGCGTCGTCGCCATGCTGTCCGCGGCCCACGGCCACTACGCCCTCGCCGGCGCGGTGGCGGCCACCATCGCGCTGTCGACCTCGGTCATCGGACCGCAGGTGAGCCGGCTCGTGGACCGGTTCGGACAGCGCCGGGTGATGCTGACGGCGTCCGGCGTCACCGTCGTCGCGATGAGCACGCTGGTGCTCTGCGTCTACCTGGACGCCCCGGCCTGGACCCTGTTCCCGAGCGCCGCCGTCGCCGGGTGCATGCCCAGCATGAGCTCGCTTGTCCGCGCCCGCTGGGCCCACATCTACGGGGGCTCACCGATGCTGCACCCCGCCTACTCGTTCGAGTCGGTGCTGACCCAGATCAGCTTCGTCGTCGGGCCGCCGCTCGCCGCGGCCCTGTCCACGACCCTCTTCCCCGAGGCCGGGCCCGCCCTGACCACGCTGCTCCTCGCCGTCGGGACCGTACTGCTCGCGGCCCAGCGCCGTACCGAGCCGCCGCTGCGCGCGCCCCGGCAGCGCAAGGAAGCCCGGGGTTCCGTGCTGCGCTGCCGCGGACTGGGCATCCTGGTCCTCACCTACGTGGGCGTGGGCGCGATCCTCGGCTCGCTCGAGGTGGTCACCGTCGCCTTCGCCGACCATCTGCACCACAAGGCGCTGTCCGGCGTGGTGCTGGGCGTGTACGCGCTCGGTTCGTGCATCGCCGGACTCGTCTTCGGCACGCTGACCCTGCGCGGCCCCCTGTCCCGGCGCTACCTCGCCGGGGTGGTGGTCATGGCGCTGAGCATGCTGCCGCTGCTGTTCGTGACGAACCTCGTGGTCCTGGCAGCGGCCCTGTTCGTCGCCGGGATGCTGCTCTCGCCGACCATGATTACCACGACGCTGCTGGTGCAGCGCATCGTCCCCGCGGCGCGGCTGACGGAGGGGATGACCTGGACCGTCACCGGACTCGCCGTCGGCGCGGCCTGCGGCTCCGCGATCGCCAGCACGGTGGTGGAACGCTCCGGCGCCGCGGCCGGATACGGGGTGACCGTCATCGCGGCACTGCTCGCCGCGGCCACCGCCCTGGGCGGGGCCCGCAGGCTCCGCCGGGCGCTCACGCAGGCACGGACGGCACCCGCGGGCCCGGCTCAGCCGGCATCCCCGGTGCTCCGGCCGCAGGCGAACCACGCCATGACGCCGGCGCAGTCGCGTGGGTGAGCGTCGCGTGGGCCCGCCCGGCCCACACCGGATCAGGCGTCGAGCACCTGTCCGGCGCGCTGCACCACGGGAGGCAAAACGCTCCACGGGAAGTTGATCCACTCATCGGTGCGCTTCCAGACGTACTCGCACTTCACGAGGGAGTGGGACTTCTCGTAGATCACCGCGGAGCGGACCTCGGCGACGGTGTCGAGGCAGAAGTCGCGCACGAGCTTGAGCGTCTTGCCGGTGTCGGCGACGTCGTCGGTGATCAGCACCTTCTTGTCGGAGAAGTCGATCACGTTGGGGACGGGCGCCAGCATGACCGGCATCTCCAGCGTGGTGCCCACACCGGTGTAGAACTCGACGTTCACGAGGTGGATGTTCTTGCAGTCCAGGGCGTACGCGAGCCCGCCCGCGACGAACACCCCGCCACGGGCGATGCTGAGCACGATGTCCGGCTCGTACCCGTCGTCGGCGATGGTCTGCGCCAGCTCGCGCACGGCGGTGCCGAACCGCTCGTACGTCAGGTTCTCCCGTACGTCACTCATGTGGTCGTCGCCCTCACACCTGGGTCCGATGGAAGTTCATGAAGGACCGCGAGGCGGTCGGCCCGCGCTGCCCCTGGTACCGCGAGCCGTACCGCTCGCTGCCGTACGGGAACTCGGCGGGCGAGGTCAGCCGGAACAGGCACAGCTGCCCGATCTTCATACCCGGCCACAGCTTGATGGGGAGGGTGGCGAGGTTGGACAGCTCCAGCGTCACGTGCCCGCTGAAGCCCGGGTCGATGAACCCGGCGGTGGAGTGCGTGACGAGTCCCAGCCGGCCGAGCGAGCTCTTGCCCTCGAGACGCGAGGCGAGATCGTCGGGAAGCGTGATCACTTCGTACGTGGAGGCGAGCACGAACTCGCCGGGGTGCAGGATGAACGGCTCGTCGCCCTCGGGCTCGACGAGCCGGGTGAGGTCCGCCTGCTCGACCGCGGGGTCGATGTGCGGGTACCGGTGGTTCTCGAACACCCGGAAGAAACGGTCCAGCCGTACATCGACGCTCGACGGCTGCACCATGGATTCGTCAAAGGGATCGATCCGCACCCGCCCGGCGTCGATCTCGGCCCGGATGTCCTTGTCTGAGAGAAGCACGTAGCGAGGATACGCAAGGCGCGCGGGGCCCCGACAATCGTGAGGACCCGCGCGCCAGATGTTGTTGCACGGTGTTGCCGCGCCACTACGTTCCGTGCGGCTACCGCTTCTCCAGGGTGACCGGCACGACGCTGCGCAGCCGGGCACATCGTGGACACCTCAGCAGCCGGCCGGGGCCGAGCCGATCGGCCTGCTGCATCGGGAACGAAGCGGTGCTGAAGACGTGCCCGTCCGCGCAGCGGACGACGGTGCGTTCCATCAAGTCCCTTATGTCCCTTCCCCAAGACCCTCGTCGGACTTGCTCAACTGTCCGACGGCAAAAGCCACATTACGGGATCAAAGAGACGACTCTCCAGGCGGCACTCCGACCGCACCCGGACCCTCTCCCACCCCTCCACGGTACGCCCCAACTCCGGGCGCCCGCAGCCGGTTACCCCTCTCGCGGCGACTCACTCCACCGGGGACCGGGCACCGCGGGTCCGTGATGATGTACAGTGAGCGAGCGTCCGGACATCGGGTCCCTCGGGACATGTCCGACTTACGCGGGTGTAGTTTAATGGTAGAACATCAGCTTCCCAAGCTGAGAGCGCGAGTTCGATTCTCGTCACCCGCTCCATGAAGAAGGCCCAGGTCGGAGACCGGGGCCTTTTTGCTGTGCGGGGTGGTCAGTGGCGGCGCACCGTATGCGCACGGGAGTGCACTGCCGTTCCGGGCAGGCCGGTGACGACGTGGTGATGTTCACCAGCCGGCCAGCCGGCGGCAGGGCACGGAGCCGGGGTTCCCCTCGGCTGAACCGAGGATCGCCCCCGGCCATGGCTTCCGGCAGGTCGCGCAGTACCGCACCGGTCCCTTAACCGGGGCAGGGGTTCCGGGCGGCGGTTCCACTACGCTCTGCGCGGCCTGCGGCAGATGTCCTGAGGTCTGCCGAAGCCGCGCCCGACGGCCGGGCGGGCCGGGTCGGGTGCGGGGCCCGTCAGTCGTCCATGCGGACCGGCATCAGGAGCGAGAAGGTGTCCTCGTCGTCGGGGCGGCGGATCGTGATCGGCGTCGTGGGGGTGTCGATCTCGAGGATCAGTCGGTCCCGGGCCCCGGCGGCCAGCGCGTCCAGCAGGAACTCCCGGTTGACGGCGACACGGTTGGGGTCCGCGTCGTCGTCCGTGCAAAGGGTCGCCGTGCCGCCGTCCTCCACCCTGAGCACGCTGAGGTCGGGCGCTCCGGCCCCTTCGGAACGGACGGGGCCGGTCTCCACGGCCTTCCGGAAGGCCGCCACCTCGACGACGGCGCGGCGCCCCGCGACCCGGGGGAGGAGACGGCGGTGGTCGGGGAAGTCGTGGTCGAGGCACGGACCGGCCGCCTGCCTGTCCCCCGCCTCCAGCGTCACGCGATCACCGTCGACGGACAGCCGCACGGGTCCCTCGCCGTCCAGCAGCGCCCGCATCGCGTCGACGAGCGGGGTGGGCACGACGACCTGCACGCGGCTCCCTCCGTGCCCGGCGATTCCGGTCCGCGCGACAGCCATGCGGTACCGGTCGGTCGCCACGACGTGCAGTCCGTCGCCCTCGATGTCGAACAGGACCCCGGCGAGCATCGGCAGTTCGGGGGCGGTACTCGCCGCGAAACGGACCGCGTCCAGCGCGGCTGCCAACTCGGGTGCGGCGCTGGACAGCCGGACGGTGTCGATGCGGAGCGACGTCATGGCATTCTCCCGGTGATCGAGTAGAGCTCGGAGCGCGGAGAACTCGCCGCGGGCGTCGGACAGTCCCTGTTCGAGACGGCACAGGTGCGCCTGGAGCAGCTTTCGGACCAGGTCGGTGTCCGCGCCGGACCAGCCCGCCAGCACCAGCCTGATGTCCGGCAGCGGCATTCCGGCACGGCGCAAGCGGGCGAGCACCCGGGCCTCCTCGAGCTGCTCGGGTGCGTACCAGCGGTAGCCGCTCACGGGATCCACCCAGGCCGGGACCAGCACACCGGCACGGTCGTAGAAGCGCAGGGCGCTCACGCCCAGACCGCTGTCGCGGGCCGTCTCGCCGATGCCGTACATGTCGTTCTCCACACCCGGAACTCTGGGCCCTGTACAAGGTCGAGGGTCAACCCCGCCCGGCAGCAGGACTCGTCGCGGCGGAGAACCCCACGCCCCAGGGGAAACCCCCGGGTCGGGGGCCCGGGGGTTCGAGTGCCGTGCGGGCTACCGCACGTCCACGAAGTCTCCCGTCGCCTTGGCGGCCGGGGTGGTGGAGGTGCCGGCGAAGTTCCAGCGCCAGTAGCCGTCCTCGGACGCGGGGAGCGTGGTCGTCAGGGTGCCGGTGCTGGAGGTGTACACGGTCTTGACGGTCGTGTAGGTCGTGGTGCCGGCCTTGCGGAACTGGAGCTTGACCGGCTGCTTGGTGTAACCGAAGTAGTCGAGGTTGTTCCAGTCGGCCCGGGTGAGCTTGCCGGTGACGGTGAGGGTCTTGCCCTTGGCGACCGGCTCGGGGCCCGCGTTCACGGTGAGTCTGGAGTCCCGCTGCAGACGGGTCGTGGTGTAGCTCGCCGACTGCGTCCAGCTGTCGTCGCCGGCCACCCCCTGCACGCTGACCTTCCAGGTGCCGGCGTGGGCGTTGGTGAGCGCGGTGCCGCCGTACTTCCAGTCCGGTTCGAGGGAGAACGTCTGCGAACAGGTGGAGGTGGTGGCACTCGAGGCGACGCAGTCCGCATGGGAGTAGTACTCGTTCGACACGATGCGGTCGTCGTAGGTCTCGTAGGGGTTCGCACCGTCCGGTCCACGCCACAGGACGAAGTCCGCGTCCTGAACGCCCGACGGATGGGTGAAGGTCCCGGAAACCGTGATCGTCCTGGAGTCGAGACCGACGACGATGTTCTTGCCGCCGTCGAAGGTGACGTTGCCGATCTGGACGTCGGTCCCGGTCTCGTCACCGTAGGCGCCGGGGGTGGCGAGGCCGGCCAGCGCGGCGACGGTACCGAACAGGGCAAAGGCAGCGCGTCTGCGCATGCGGCTCCTTCACAGAGGGAAGAGGGGGAACCCGCCGAGCGCGAGCGGCGGGGTGTGACGTGGGCACAGCCGTCACACAGGCCGCCCCCCCACCCAGCGCACCTGTGTGCTCAGACGTCACACACGACGGCAGCCGGAAGCCGGCCGAAGGCGGCGAACGGCCTTCGTGCTGTGAAATCCGGTGGCCCGGCGTCGCCGTCCACAACTACCGTGCTGCCGACCGACGTTGTCCAGGCGAGGACGTGCCGTTGTACACCCTGTGAGAACCCCCGAGCGCTGATCTGTCGCGCGTCGCACCTGTGCGACGCGCTGCTTCCTGCTGCGGACTTCTCACTGGAAACGGTGTACTTCTGTGCTCAGTACCTGGGTGGTCACGCCCACCTGCCTGCCGCTCGTCCTCCGCCGCTGCCACACGTGCGCGTCGGACCGCTTCCGGGCGGACGGCAAGTTCCGTGTCAACGCGCACCACAAACTCGTCGACGTCTGGCTCCTCGTGCTCTGCGCCCTGTGCGCGCAGACCGCGAAGCTCACGGTCCTGGAGCGCACGAACGTGCGCTCCGTACGGCCCGAGCTGCTCGACCGGTTCCATGCCAACGACCCCGCCCTGGCGGCCGAACTGCTCCAGGACCCGGTGGTGCGGCGCCGCAATCGTGTCGCCCTCGACTGGGACGGCGCCTGGCGCCTCGACACCGGCGGATCGGAGCACCTGGACCGCGAGGTGATCGAGGTCTCGGTCCGCTTCGCGGCGCGGATCCCCGTCCGGCCGGTACGGCTGATCGCCGAAGGGTGCGGTCTGGCGCGGTCGGAGGTGGCGAGGCTGGCCGAGGAGGGGAAACTCGTCTCGGCCGTGCGGCTGAGCGGGCGGAGCTGCGGCGACTTCGACTTCACGCTGAAGCGCTGATCCGCCTCCCGGGCGACGGCGGGCCGCGGCGTTCGATCAGGACGACGGGACGAACGTCCGCCGGAGTGCTCATCGCCGTGGCCCGGCGTCCTCCGGGTCGCCCGGACCGCCGTCGCCCGGGAGCCACTTGACCACCGCGTCGCCGCTGTCCGCCGTCCGGGTGTAGAAGGCCCTCAGCTCCTGGTGCGCGGAGGCGAAGGCACCCCATGTCTCGGACTCCGCGCTCACGCCGCCGTAGCGCGGGAGGAGTTCTCCGCGGGCGAAGTCCCAGAGCGCGTCGAAGTCGGCCGTCGTCAGGAACTCGGCGACCCGGCGGGCCTGGGCCGCCGTCAGCACCCGGAGGGGAGAGCTGTGGCGGCCGGGCCGGAACACGGGGCGGCCGCCGAGCACCACCTGGGTCTGGGGCCGGTTCTCGGCGCGGTACGGGGGAGCGCCCGCGTAGATGCGCTCCTGGTCCAGGTAGCGCCGGCCCGGTGTCTCCCCGCGCGGACGGCCGGCTCGGTACCGGACCGTCCCCGCGTCTGTCTCGAAAAGCCGTTCCAGCCAGGTCGCGCTGTTGCGCAGGGCCGGAGGCGGCACCGCTCGCAGACGGAGGTACGCACTCATGCCCGTTGCAGCGCGCGGGGGCACCGAAGTATCACCCCGGGGCCGGCGGGTCAGGCCGTCGCCTCCGCCGACGCCTCCGCCGTGGTGACCGTCTCCAGCGGCTGCCGTACGACACGGCGGCGGCGGGCCGGGAGCGGGTTGGCCACGGCCCAGGCCGCGCCCTTGCAGACCAGTTCCTTGTAGAGGGCGGCCGTCCGGCCCGTGAGGGCGGCCCGGACGGCGCGGTCGTCGGCGGTGACGTACTGGATCAGGCCCTCCTTGCGGCCCAGCGAGATGCACTGGTTGAAGTAGCGCAGCGGCACGTTCGGGAGCTTTCCGCCGGTGAGGCGGGCCGCGATGGCGTCGGCGGCCTGCCATGCCATGGGCGTGCCGGACGCGCAGGACATGCGCAGCGGCTTGTCGCCGGGGCCCATCGCCAGGGCGGCGTCGCCGACGGCGTACACGTCGGGGTGCGAGACCGAGCGCATGGTCCGGTCGACCAGGATCTGCCCGGCGTCGGTGACTTCCAGGGTGGTGGCGCGGGCGATCGGGTGGACGGCGAAGCCGGTGGTCCACACGGTGACCGCGGCGGGGATCGCCCCGCCCTCCGCGGTGGTGACGCGGTCCGCCTCGACGGCGGTGACGGCGGCGTGCTCGTGCGCGGTGATGCCGAGCCTGCCGAAGACCTTCCGCAGGTGCCGGCGGCCCTTGGGCGAGAGCCAGTCGCCGAGGGCGCCACGGGCGGCGAGCGCGACGTCGAGGTCCGGGCGGGCCTCGGCGATCTCGGTCGCGGCCTCCAGACCGGTGAGACCGCCGCCGACCACGACCACGGGCTGCCCGGCGGCCAGGCCGGCCAGGCGCTCGCGCAGCCGGAGCGCTCCGGGGCGGCCGGCGATCTCGTGGGCGTGCTCGGCGGTTCCGGGGACGCCCTGGTCGTGCCAGCCGCTGCCGAGGGCGTAGACGAGGGTGTCGTACGCCAACTCCGTCCCGGCGCCGGTGCCGTGGGTGTCGTGGAGGGTGACGGTCCTGCGGTCGACGTCGACGGCGGTCACCTTCGCGAGCCGCAGTTCGACGCCGGTGCCGGCGAACATCTCGCCGAACGGCCGGGGCCGCAGCTCCTGGCCGGTCGCGAGCTGGTGCATCCGGACGCGCTCGACGAAGTCGGGTTCGGCGTTGACGAGCGTGATGGCGACGTCCTCGCGGTGCAGCCGCTTGGCGAGGCGCCCGGCGGCGATGGCTCCGGCGTATCCGGCTCCGAGGACGACGATGCGGTGCTGCATGTCCCTGCTCCTGTCTTCAGCGGATTCCCCCCTTGAACCGGGCGGCCCGCCGATTCCTGACAGGTGCGGGGTGTGAAGCAGGTCACATGGCGGTCAGAAGGCCTTGAACAGGGGTTCTCCGTGGTCGGTGGCCGCCCAGCGGCGCGTCGCGCGGGCGAGCTTGTCGGGGTTGACCTGGTTGCGGAACGCCGCGATGCCCTCGGGGGTGATCTCCAGGCACATGACGCCGACGACGCGGCCGTCGAGGACCGCCACGACGGCGGGCTCGCCGTTGGCGGTCGTGACGTGGACGTCGGGCGAGCCGCCGGTCAGGGCGCGCTTGGCCGCGCCGGGCTTGAACAGGCCCCGCATGAACTTCGCCACCGCGAGGGCGCCCTCGAACGCCTTGGTGCGGGCCGGGATCCTGCCGCCGCCGTCGCCGATCGCGACTGCGTCCTGTGTGAGCAGCCGTACGAGCGGCTCGGTCCTGCCGCTGGTGGCGGCGGCGAGGAACTCGTCGATGATCCGCCGGGCGGCGGCCTCGTCGATCTCGGTGCGGGCCTTGCCGCCCGCCACGTGCTTCTTGGCGCGGTGGAAGATCTGCTGGCTGGCCGCCTCGGTGATGTCCAGGATCTCGGCGATCTCCCGGTGCGGGTAGTCGAAGGCCTCCCGCAGCACGTACACCGCCCGCTCGTTGGGGGACACCCGCTCCAGTACGGCCATGACGGCGTACGAGACCGATTCGCGCTGTTCGGCGGTGTCGGCCGGGCCGAGCATCGGGTCCCCGGCGAGCAGCGGCTCGGGGAGCCACTGGCCCACGTAGGTCTCGCGCCGCGCACGGGCCGAAGTGAGCTGGTTGAGGCAGAGGTTGGTGAGCACCTTGGTCAGCCAGGCCTCGGGGACCTCGATGCGGTCGGTGTCGGCGGCCTGCCAGCGCAGGAACGTCTCCTGCGCCGCGTCCTCGGCCTCGCTCGCGGAGCCGAGGAGGCGGTAGGCGATGGCCTCCAGGCGGGGCCTGGCGGTCTCGAACCGGTCCACGTCCTTCATGGTCAGCGCCATGGCCCGGATCCTAGCCCCCGTGGCACGCGGCGGCCTCGGCCGGCCGGGGGCCCGGCGGGGACGGCGGCACCTGCGCAGCCCCCGGACGCGGGTACCGGCGCGTGCGCCGTCCGCGGAAGGTGCGGCGTCCGACGGGTGAATACCGCCGCTTCCCCGGCACCGGCCGCCCCGGCCGCGGGAAGGCCACTACGCGTACCGGTCCCGACGGGCAGGAAGCATTGCCATGCCGAAGTTCCTCATCCAGGCCAGTTACACACCGGAGGGCGTCCGGGGCCTGCTCCGGGAGGGAGCGAGCGGCCGTCGCGCGGCCGTCGAACGGGTCGTCACGGGCCTCGGCGGGCGGGTCGAGTCCATGTACTTCGCCTTCGGTGCGGACGACGTCGTCCTCGTCGTCGACTTCCCCGACCCGGTGTCCATGGCCGCCGTCAGCCTCGCCGTGAAGGCGAGCGGCGGACTCAGTACCCGGGCCACTTTGCTGCTCACGCTCGACGAGGTCGACGAGGCAGCCCGCAGGCAGGTCGACTTCCGCCCGCCCGGCGGCTGACCCCGGAGAACCGGGAGCGGGGCTCACCCCCCGGACGCGTCGGTGCCGGGCACGGTCGGCGTCGGGCCCGTCGCCGTCTGCTCGCGCGCCCCGGGAAGGAGCGGCTCGAACAGTTCGACGGGGTTGCCGGAGGGGTCGTCGAGCAGCACCTGCCTGCCTCCGACGCCGGTGACGATCCCGCCGCGGAACCGCACGCCGGCCCGGCGCAGCCGGTCGGCCTCGGCCTCGATGCCGGAGACCTCCAACGAGATGCGGTTCCAGCCACCGGGACGGGGCAGGGTGCCGTCCGGCAGGGGCGCGCCACCGCCGGGGCCGCCGCCGGGCCTGCTCAGCAGGAGCCGCAGATCGCCCCGGGCGAGCATGGCGAACGCGGGCGCCGGGTGCATGACCACACGGAACCCCAGGTGCTCGCGGTAGAAAGCGAGGGCCGCGTCGACGTCGTCGACGATGTAGCGGACCGTGGCCATGGCGTGCCTTCCGGAGATGCGGGTCGATGCCCCCCTCGACGGTGTGGCACCGGGGCCCGGTCAGGTGTCCGGCGTCCGCCCCGTCACGTCTCCCCCGGGGTCGTCCGCGAGCATCACCGACACCGTGGTCCGTTTGCCGACGGGCTCCCGGTGCACGTCGAAGCCCTGGCACACGGCCATCACGATCTCGAGGCCGTGCTGCCCCACCCGGCCGGGGTCGCCCGTAGTGGCCACCGGCAGGACGGGCACACTGTCCCAGACCGTGATGTCGACGGCGCTTCCGGAGATCTCCAGATCGACCAGGCAGGGGCCGGGCGCGTGCTTGCAGGCGTTGGTCACCAGTTCGCTCACCACCAGCAGGGTCACGCCCATCGCCCGGTCCGAGACCGGGATGCCGTGTTCGGCCTGGACGCGGGTCAGGAAGGCGCGGGCCAGGTCGCGAGCCCGGGCTATGTCCGTGGACACGCCCTCGTAGACCGCCGACGACATCAGGAAGTCGGCAGACTCCAGCCCTGTGCGGGCGAACTCGTCCATGCCAACCGCCCTCTGCCTGAGCGCCTGATCCCGTTCTGGTCGTCTACCCGTCCCATCCGGTTGATACCGGTTGGGACGTGACAGTTTTTCCGCCCTGGGGTGTGTGGGGCGGGAGCGGCGGGCGGGACGGGGGTCTCGTACCGGCGGGAAAGGCGCGGGGCGCGGCCCGGCTATCTGCCGGGCAGGTGCGGATGGCGGCCCCGGTGGCCGGTGGACGCGCGGCACAGGGCGATGACCGCCGCGTCGTCGTCCAGACGGCCGCCGACGTGGGCGAGAAGATCCCGCCGGACGCAGTGCAGCAGCTTCTCGGGACCGCTGCCGGCCCACTGGACGATGCGTTCCGCGAGCGGATAGAAGGCGCCGGCGGCGTTCCGGGCCTCGATGACGCCGTCGGTGTAGAGCAGCAGGGTGTCCCCGGGCTGGAAGGAGAACACGTCGACGGCGAACTCCGCGGGCCCCGGCCCCCTGACGCCGAGCGGCAGCGCGGGGTGCACGGGGACCGTGACGGCGCTGCCGTGGCTGAGCAGCAGCGGCGGCGGATGCCCGCAGCTGATGACCCGCGTGACGTGGTCCGCCTCGGGGACCTCGACCAGCAGCGCGGTGGCGAACCGTTCCCCCGCTTCCTCCTCGGGCTCCAGGCCGGCGAGGTTCCGGGTCATGCTCTGTTCCAGGGCCATGGCGAGTTTCTGCAGGTCGTCGTGCTGGTGGGCGGCCTCGCGGAACGCTCCGATCAGCAGGGCGGCCTCCCCGATGGCGGTCAGGCCCTTGCCCCGTACGTCACCGATCATGACGCGCACGCCGTTGTCGGTGGAGGTGGCGGCGTAGAGGTCGCCGCCGATCTGCGCCTCGTCCTCGGCCGCCAGATACAGGCAGGCGATCCTCAGGGGGCCGATCTGCTCCGGCAGCGGCCACAGCAGGACGTGCTGGGTGGCCTCGGCGACGGAGCGCACACGGGCCAGCTGGTGACGGTGGCGCTCGCGCATCACGCAGAAGAACACGATGAGGGCCGACAGCACCGCCAGGGCGAGGATCTGCACCAGCACGTTGCGCGTGAACAGCACGTCGAAGTGCCAGCCGATGTACGCCTGCGCCCCCACCGCCAGGAAGCCGACCAGCCCGGTCAGCCAGGGTCCGGCGAAGGAGGCGGTGATGGCGGGGGCGATCACCAGCAGCGGACCCAGGTGGATGTCCGCCGGGACCAGCTGGTCCACCACGGTGATCACGACGATGAGCACGATCGGGATCACCAGCAGCGCGTGTCTGCGCTGCCACTGCGGCTCCATACGGTCCCGTATTCGCCGAATGTCCACGTATCCCACCCTGCACCGTCTTGGACGGTGTCTCTACCGGTGCCCGGCGTACGCACCCGCCCGGCGGACGCGCACGGCGGTCGACGTGATCAAGGTCATGTCCGTGTACCGCGCATTCAGGACAACCATTTTCGGACTTCACCCGTCACCTGTGCGTACCGAATCCCATGCCCTCCCCCGCTCGCAAGGACCCCGATGCGTCTCTCCTCCCCCGCCCTCAAGGTGCTCGCCGTCGCCACGCTCCCGCTGGCCCTGGCCGCCTGCTCCTCCGGTTCCGGCACGTCCTCCTCCGACAGCGCCCCGTCCGCGAAATCGGCCGCGCCCAAGTCCCCGGCCGCCGAGCTGCCGACGGGTACCGAACTGAAGAAGGCCCTGGCGCCCGCGTCGTACTTCCCGTCCGGTTTCGCCGTGGACGCCGGTTTCAGCCGGGACACCGGGGACGACTTCCAGCCGCAGACCACCAAGAGCGCCGCCAAGCCGCGCTGCGCCGACCTCGGCGCCACCGGCTGGATCGGGCTGACCGGCATCGACGGGGTGTCGTTCGCGCAGAACTCGTACGTCAACGACGCCCGGACCACCGAACTCGACCAGGAGATCGACGCCTACCGCGACTCGGCCGCCGCGGACGTGATGAAGGGCCTGGCGAAGGTCGTCACCGCCTGCCCCGGCTACCCGGACTCCGACGTCGGCGGCAAGGTGAAGGTCACCGGTGCCCCGACGGGCGGCCTCGGCGACGAGGCGTACACCATCACGCTCACCAATCCGGCCTGGGAGAACGGCACCACGCTGGTCGCCGCCCGCGTGGGCACCGCCGTCGTCAGCGTGCTCTCCACGGAGGGCGACGACAACGGCGCCGCGAGCGGGAAGAAGCTGACCGCCCACATCGTGGCGTCCCTCGAGAAGCAGGGCACGCAGCAGGGCTGACGGAACGCCGGCGGCGCGGCGGGGCCGGCGGGGCTCAGGCCGCCTGGCGCGGATCCGGCCTGAGCACGGCGAACACCGCCCCGGCCGGATCGGTCAGCCAGGCGATGCGGCCGACGTCCGGGACGGTCGCCGCCGGCATCAGCACCGTCCCGCCGTTGCCCTCCACGGCGGCCACGAGGGCGTCGACGTCGGCGACGGCGAAGTACGGCACCCAGCGCGCGTCCTCCTGGCCGGCCTGGAGCGGGGCCACGCCCCCGAAGGCGCCCTCCTGCCGGTCGCCCTCCTCGATGCTGAGCACCTGGTACGTCATCCCGGGCGCCCGCATCTCCTCGGCCCGCCAGCCGAACAGGCCGCGGTAGAAGGCGATCGCCGCCGCCGGGTCGCCCACGTGCAGCTCGACCCAGACCAGCGTGTCGTCCTCGGAGGCCTTCTCCAGGCCCTGCCGGGAGTGCAGTACGGCGAACTGCGCGCCCTGCGGGTCGGTGAACTGGGCCATGGACGCCTCGCCCATGTTCACCGGTTCGGCACGGACCGTGCCGCCGCCGGACGCCACGTCACGCGCGGTCGCCGCGGCGTCCTCGGTGCTGAAGTACGTCATCCACGCGGACCGGGCGCCCTCCTCGGTCAGCGGTCCGAGGCCGGCCACGGTCGCGCCGTCCTTCTGGAAGAAGCCGTAACCGCCGCCCTCCGGGCCGGCCGAGGCGAACCGCCAGCCGAAGACGGCGCCGTAGAAGGCGGCGGCCGCGTCCGGGTCCGGGCTGCCCAGGTCGATCCAGATGGGCGAGCCGGTGCGGAATTCTGTGCCGAGCATGCGTTTCCTCCTGCCGGTCCGGTGCGGAGCCGCCCGCCACTATGCCGACCGGCGGGGCGCGGTGCGGTGCGTCGGCCCGTACGACCCGGCGGGTTCACCCGGCCGGGGAAGGCCGTGCGGGCCCGGCCGACCGGACACGGGAGCCCGGAGAATCTGCGCAGGAGTGCCACACGGGCTGCACACAGACTTTCGAAAGGATCGTTAGCGTGACTGGTCGCTCGATCTCCTGACGAGCGTGACCAGGCCGTGGCCCCGGGTGGGGCCGACGGCGCAGTCCACCCAGGAAGACCGCGCATGGACTACTGCTCCTCGTGCCGCCGGCACCTCAACGGCGCCCTGGTGTGTCCCGGATGCGGCGCGTACGCCCCCGACATCGCACCGCCCCTCACCGACCGGGCCGTCCGCACCGACGGCCTCGCCGGTCCGGCCCGGCACACGGGCGGCTTCGAGGCGCGTTACGCCGGCCCGCCGGCCGAGGACACGGCACACCGGGACGCCTTCGGCGCAGGGGTCTTCGAGCCGTCGCCGGACACCGGCGCGGCACCGGTGGCCGCTCTCGCGTCCGAAGCCGGTGTCGCGGCCGCGTACGAGGCCGATGTCGAGGACGCGCCCAGCGCGCCGGCCACGCCGAACGGACGGGCGGCCCGGCGACGGCAGTTGGCCCGCTGGAAGAAGAGCAAGCGCCGGGCGGCGGTCGCGACGGCGTTCGCGATCGTCGGCGGCGGTCTGACCCTCGCCACGATGGACCGGAACTCCGGCGACCGGGCGCAGGCCGCCACCGCGCCGGACCACCGGAGCATGGGCGTGGCCGACGAACAGTCGGTCGACCCCACCAGCCCGGCGTCCACGCCCCCCGCCCCGCACCGGCCGGACCGCGCCGCCACTCCCACCGCGCACCCGCCGGCCACCGACGCGCCGCGCGAGCAGACCCTGTCCGCCGCGCCCCGCACCGCTGTGCGGGACAGCCGGCCGCAGGCCGCCGAGGCGCCGCGGGCGGTCGTGCACGACGCCCCGCAGCCGCGCTCCGCACCGCGGTCCGACGCCGGTACGGCCTCCGACGGCACGACCGCGGCACCGGCACCGGCATCGACCCCCGCCACCTCCACCGGCGGCTCCACCGGCGGCACGGACTCCGGCACCCCCGCGACGGCCCCGGCCCCGGCCTCGACCTCGCCCACGCAGCTCTGCCTCGTCCTGCTCTGCATCGGCTGACCGGCCGCGGCACCCGGTCGGGTGCCGCCGCTAGGAGGTCCGGGTCAGCGTCTTCGGCGATCCCTCGGCCTGCGCGCCCTCGGCGTCCAGGGTGAGGGTGCCGGACCCGCTCATGCCGAGGCTGTAGACGTTCCCGCGGCCGCACAGCACGCCGGACGACGGATCCGTGGGTTTGCCCGTGGCGGCCTCGAACACCATGGAGTCACGGTGGACCTCCCGCAGGAGCAGTGTCTCGGTGCAGCCGACCTCCCGGCCGGTACCGGCCTCGCTGATCTGGCTGACCTGCCGCCCGACCAGCTCGCCCCGCTTCGCCGCGTGCAGGGTCAGGGTGACGGAGACACCGCTGGTCGGTGCGTGCAGGACGCCGTCGGCCGCGCCGCTGCCCGGCCCCCTGCCCTTCCAGGTGCCGTACCAGGAGGCGGGCAGGGCGGCGACGGAACCGGAGACGCCGGGGGTGGCTGAGGTCCGGTGCCCGCCGTCCCCGCCCGGGCCGCCGCCCGTGTGCGTGACAACGGCGGCGACGACGGCCACGACCGCGACCGCGAAGGCGCCGGCCACGGCGGCACGCGACCGCGCACGGTGGAGGGGAGCGGGGCCGGGGTACGGGTGCCCGGCCGGAGCCGGCACCGGGACGGGCGGCCCGAAGCCGGCCGGCGCCGAAGTGGCCGGCGCGGTCGCGACCGGCATCCCGTCCACGGCCGCCGGTGCCCCTCCCGGGACCGGGGGACGCACGGGTGGACGCTCCAGCGCCTCCCGCAACTCCGCTTCCCGGCGCTCCAGTTCGGGCTCCAGGCCGGCCGGCGGGGAGTCCGCCCAGCGGGTGCCGCCGAGCCGGTCGAGGAGTTCCCCGGCGGTGGGCCGTTCGGCGGGCGACTTGTGCAGACAGGCGGTCAGCAGCCCGGCCAGGGCGGGCGGTACGGCGGACAGGTCGGGGCGTTCGTGCACGACCCGGTACAGCAGCCCGGCCGCCGAGGGGTCCTCACCGGGGTGCAGGAAGGGCCCCGCGCCGGTCGCCGCGTACACCAGGACCCCGCCGAGCGCGAAGACGTCACCGGGCTCGGCCGAGACGCCGCCGGTGATCTGCTCCGGCGCGAGGTAACCGGGTGAGCCGATGACTCCGCCCGTGCGGGTGTGTCGTGTGTCGTCGACCGCGCGGGCGATGCCGAAGTCGATGAGCCGCGGGTGGTGCCGGGCGAGCAGCACGTTGGACGGCTTGACGTCCCGGTGGACGAGCCCCGCCCGGTGCACCGCCCGCAACGCGTCGGCGAGTTCGGCACCGAGCGCCCGCAGCGCGGGCTCGGGCAGCGGTCCGTGGCGCCGCACCCACTCCGCGAGGGAGGGAGCGGCGACGTACTCCGTGGCCAGCCACTGGGGCCGCTGCCCGGGCGGGCTGAAGTCCACGACGGAGACGGTCCACGGCGAGCGCACGCGGTCGCTGCTGGCGATCTCCCGGGCGAAGCGCTGCTCGAAGCCCGGGTCGTCGCCGAACTCGGCACGCACCGTCTTGAGCGCCAGCGGCCGGCCGGACGGGGTGCGGGAGAGGAAGACCTGCCCCATGCCACCGGCCCCGAGCCGCGCGAGCAGCGGATACCCCCCGACAGCCGCCGGATCACCGGGATCCGGGCTTCTCATCGTCGTCTCCGAACGGCCCCCGCCGCCGACGTTCGCATGGGCTCACCCTACCCACGGCCCCCGCACCCCGGTCGGCCCGCTGGGAGCGGGGGCGGGCCGGTGCCCGGCTGATCCGTCCGGTCCCGCTCGTCACCGGCCCCGCCCTGGTACCGCACCGTCGCGCCAGGGCGGGCCCGTGTCCGCTCGTCCGTGTCCGTCGCCCGGGACCGCCCGGGGGCCGGACGGGATCAGAACTCCTCGTCCTCGTCGACCGACTTCACCGGGCGGGACCGGCCCGGCTCGGGGAGGCGGGCCATCTCGTCGCGGACGACCAGCACGTCACCGATGAACAGGTCGTAGACCAGGATGCCGATGACACCGCCGATCAGCGGCCCGACGATCGGGATCCACCAGTAGGCGCTGAACGCGCCGGAGACACTCCCTGGGAACGCCAGGCTGTCCCAGCCCGCCGCGTAGGTGAACAGGCGCGGCCCAAGGTCACGGGCGGGGTTGATGGCGTAGCCCGCGTTCGCGCCGTACGACATGCCGATCGCGGCGACGATGAAGCCCACGATGAGCGGCGCGAGGTTGGCCTTGACGGCCTGGTTGCGGATGTCGAGGACGGCGGCGATCCCCATCAGCAGGAAGGCCGTACCGGCGATCTGGTCGATCAGGGGCCCCCAGACGCCGCCGTGGAAGTACGGGGCCGGGAAGGTCGCGAAGATGGAGAACGTGGCGTTCGTGTGCCCGTTCACCTTCGGTCCCTGGACGGTGGCGTCGAAGGCGTCGATCGCGTTGTGGTAGACGAGGTAGACCAGTGCCGCGCCGGTGAACGCGCCGATGACCTGCGAGAGGATGAACGGCACGACCTTGGCCCAGGAGAAGCCGCGGCGCACGGCCATGGCGAGGGTCACCGCCGGATTGAGATGGGCGCCGCTGACGCCGCCGGCGACGTACACGCCGAGCATGACGGCCAGGGCCCAGCCCCAGGTGATCAGCAGCCAGTCACCGGCCGCCAGGAAGATCGTGGTCGTGGTCGCGGCACGGCCGGAGCCGGGCAGCGCGGCGACCGCCATGGCGACCACGCCACAGCCGAAGGAGATGAGGACGAAGGTCCCGAGGAACTCCGCCAGGCACTCGCCCAGCAGCCCTCCCCGGCTTCTGAGCCGGGACGGCTTGATGAGCGAAGGGATTTCGACAGCCATTGAGGCCCCCTTGAAGAGAGCAATGCGGCCAATATGGACCATATTGGCCCACAAACTCACTCCACGCAGGATGACAGGGCTGCGTCAGCCGTCGAGATCGTCCGCGTAGTGCCGGAAGCCGTGCCGGTCCTGGTGCATGCCCCACAGGGTCTCCGCGAGCACCACGGGGTCCTTGCGGGCGTGTCCGGCCACGATCGCGCCGGGGATCACCAGCTGGGCGACGTGGATGCCCTCGCCCGCCAGCCGGTCGTGGAGCAGATGCCCGTAGGCGCTCTCCGCGGCGAAGGCGATCGAGGTGCCGGCCCGCTCGGGGTGCGGTACGGCGGCGCTGCCCCCGTTGACGAACAGGATGGTCCCGCGCCCGAGCCGGCGCATTCCGGGGAGCACCTGCTGCACGGCGGCGACGGGTCCGTAGACGGAGAACTCGATCGGCCCCACGAGGTCCCGGTGTCCGGTGTCCAGCACGGGCCGCATGAAGTCGCGGTGCGGGACGGGGCTGTACTGCAGCACCTCCACGGTGCCGAGCGCGCGGTCGGCGGCGTCCAGGGCCGCGACCAGTTCCTCCGGCCTGCGCACGTCGGCCGGGAACCCGTGCGCGGTGACGCCCTCGGCCGCGAGGCCGCCGACGAGCTCGTCCAGCCGCCGCCGGTCACGGGCGACGAGGGCGACGTCGTACCCCTCCCGCCCGAACCGGCGTGCGACGGCGGCCCCCAGTCCGGGCCCGGCCCCGACGATCGCGATGCTGCTCATGCCCAGCATCCGTACCGCGCCGGGTCCGGCCGCACACCCGGTCGGCGCCTGCGGCTACGCCGGGGCCGGGGTGCCGGCGGCCGAGGCGGACGGGACCGTCCGGGCGGCTCGGATGCGGGCCTCCTGGGAGCGGCTGACGGCGAGGACCGCGAACACGCCGGCGACGGCGGCGCCGATCACGGCCGCGTCACTCGCGAGCAGCGGCCAGACCTCGGTGTAGGCGCGGGCGATGAGCTCGTCGGTGGTGTCGCGGGCCACGATGCCGACGCCGCTGACCATGCCGATCAGCCACAGCCCCCACCACACCTCGACGGAGACGGGCACCTTCCGGCCGGGCTCGCCGGCCCGGAACGCGTCGACGACGATGCCCCGCGGGAACCAGAAGCTGACGAGCGGGAAGAACCATCCGAGGACCACCCAGATCCCGAGGTAGCGGGGCGGCTGCCCCGACAGGGCGCGCGCGTTGTCCCGCAGCAGCCACAGCCAGGACACGAAGAGCAGCCCGCAGACGACGACGGCACCACCGGCGAGTGAGCTGACGGCGTGGTACGAGTTCTCCAGCGCGTTGAGCGGCCGGTGCACGCCCTCGCCCTGGTCCGGCGGTCCGGAGGCCGGCTCCCCGGCCAGGGAGAGCCGGAACTCCCACACGGCCCGCACCACCCAGGCGGCCCCGGCGAGCAGCAGTCCCCCGACCGCCAGCCGCGCCGACGGCCGGACCGGCCGGAAGGCGGGGAGCTGAGCAGCCTGCTTGTTCACATGTTCGGTCACCGGGTCATCCTCACCCGCCCGCGGCCGGGGCCACCAGGGTGAGCCTCACCACGGGCCGCCTCAGCGCAGGGCGGTCCGGCCCATGTCGACGGCACGCAGGGCGCGCTCCACCGTCTCGTCGTTCTCGCCGACGGGGGCGACGTAGTCCAGGACGTCCCGCGCGGCGTCCGTCCCGAGCGTCCGGTCGATCACCCAGGCGGCGAGGTACTGCGACGCCAGGCAGCCGCCCGCGGTGGCGATGTTCCCCTCCGAGTGGAACGGCGCGTCCAGCACGGTGACGCCCCGGGCCTCGACGAAGGGCCGGCTCGTCCGGTCCGTGCAGGCGGGCATGCCGTTCAGCAGCCCCAGCCGGGCGAGCACGAGCGCGCCGGAGCACTGGGCGCCGATCAGCTGGCGCGACGGGTCGAGCGGCAGCCGGGAGATCAGCCGGTCGTCGGCGACGACGTCCCGGGTCCGCACCCCGCTGCCGATCAGCACCACGTCGGCCTCGGTGACGAACTCCATCGGGCGCTGCCCGGTCACCTCGACGCCGTTCATGGAGGTGACCACCGGCGTCGGAGTCGTGACGAAGGCCTCCAGGCCGTCCTTGCGGCACCGGTTGATCAGCGCCGAGGCGATGAAGCTGTCGAGCTCGTTGAACCCGTCGAAGGTGACCACGGCTACCTGCACGGCATCTCCTCGAAGTACGGCGGCGGGGCGCGTCAGTCTTCCAGGGGGGCCGTGCCGGGGTCGCGGGCCAATCGGCGAGCGGTGGCCCGCGGGCGGCCGGCCGGGGGCGCGGCCCGGGTCAGGCCATCCAGAAGAAGACCGCCGTCATGCGCTTCTCCTCCAGCGTCCGGCCGAAGTAGCCGGTCGCGCTGTGCACGAGGTTGGCGTTGTAGAGGAGCAGGCGGTTGTACCGGTGCGGGACGCGGACGTCCTCCTCGAAGGCGTCCGGGCTGACGAAGCGGGTGCCGAGCGCCTCGACGAGGTTGGTGTGGGGGGCCTGGACGACGTTGCCGCCGAGCCGTCCGCCGGGCAGGTGCTGGCGGTAGAAGCTGGTGCCGCAGTCCTTGGGCACGTCCGGGTTGAGGTAGAGCACGGCCGCGTACCGGCACAGCGCCCGCGAGTCGGTGTGCGGGCGGGGTTCGCTCTCGCCCTCGCCGACCACCTGCACGCAGTTGTGGTTGAGGGTGCCGCCGCCGGGCGCCCGCTGCACCCACAGCTCTTTTGCGCCGGTGGCCGACTTCACCAGCCGTTCCACCCGGGCCAGTTCGCCCGGCTCCAGGCCCGGCATGGCCCGCAGGCCCGGCCAGGTCTCGGAGGTGTACGGGTGGCCCTTCACCCAGTCGTCCTTGGCCAGGCACCGCTCCCGTACGGCGTCGACGCCGGGCAGGACGTCGTCCAGCACCCAGTAGTCGCGTCCCTTGGTGGGCTTGCGGTAGGGCAGCACGGGCAGCGCTGCCGGCATCCGGGGAGGTGGCTGCGGGGGCATGCGGCGAATCTAGGCCCGCGTCCGGCCCGGCTCTCCCGGGCAGAGGTCAACATTCCCTCAACCGTTTGCCACCTACACCAACAACTGGCAAGCCCGTTCCGCCGCGACGGACTTCAGCATCTTTTACCTGCGCAACAGAGAAGAATCGCGTCGGCGTCCGTACTGCTGTGCGTCCCACCCGCCCACGCCGCTGCCGTGGGCCGGATCCACGACCGGGCAGGAGGCACGGTGCGCTTTTCGCGGAATACGACGGGAACTCTCTTCGTGGGCGGTGCGATGGCCCTCACCCTCGCGGCACTCGCCTACCCGGGCATGCTCGGTCTGAGCACGACGGCCACCGCGCAGGACCGCATCATCGCCAACACCCAGTGGGGACCGCTCACCGAGCAGGACCGGGACTTCGTGGTGAAAGTGCGGGCGGCCGGGCTGTGGGAGTACCCGCTCGGACAGATCGGCCTGCAGAAGGGCGCCTCCAAGGGGGTCAAGACGGCCAGCGAGCACCTGGTCGACGGGCACGCGGCACTCGACGCCTCCTGCCGCAAGATCGCGCCCATGCTGAACATCACGCTGCCCAACGTGGCGAGTCCGCAGCAGGAGGGCTTCGTCACCCAGCTGAAGGCCGAGACGGGCAAGCAGTTCGACACCGACTTCGCCAACATCCTGCGCATGACGCACGGTTCGATCTTCAACGCCATCGCGAAGATCCGCTCCACGACCAAGAACTCGCTGGTCCGTGCGCTTGCCGACCAGGCGAACGACACGGTGCTGGACCACATGACGGTCATGGAGAAGACCGGTCTGGTCGACTTCGACCAGACCCTCTTCAACCAGACCACGCCGCCGAAGCTGCCCTCCTCCGACCTCACTCCGCCGGCACCGCCCGCGGGCCAGCCGGAGATCGTGCTCACGCCGCCGCCGACCGCCACGTCCACCCCGCTGGACCTGAGCGGCGCCATGGGCGGCGGCGCGAACCCCGGCACCACCCCGGCACCCAACCCCAGCCCGACGGTGGGCTAGGGCCTGTCGTTCGGATCAGGCCCGCCTGACTCACGGCGCCTTGCCGGCCGGCCCGAGCGGGGCGTGCCACGCCCCGCGACGCGGGCATGATCCGAACGGCGGGCCCTAAGCGAGCCAGACCGTGGCGTCCGGTGGCAGGGTCCCGCTGCCGGGCAGCCGCGTGCTGCTCAGCAGGACCTCGCCCGCCGGCAGCGGCACCAGGGCGGTGGTCGTATTGGTGACACAGCGCCAGGCCTCGGTGCGGGTGAAGTCCAGGACCCCGTCGGGGGCGTCGGCCGTCCAGGTCAGCGTCTCCCCCTCCAGCAGCTTGCGGCGCATGCGCAGGGCGGTGCGGTACAGCTCCAGGGTGGAGCCCTCCGTGCCGGCCTGCGCGTCGACGGCGTACGACGCGAAGGACGGTGGCTGCGGCAGCCAGGCGCCGCCGGTCCCGAAGCCGTACGACGGTCCGTCCGTCGTCCACGGCAGCGGCACCCGGCAGCCGTCGCGGCCCTTGCGGACATGGCCGGTCTGCTCCCAGATCGGGTCCCGCAGGACCTCGGTGGGCAGGTCGGCGACCTCGGGCAGGCCCAGCTCCTCACCCTGGTAGAGGTACGACGATCCGGGCAGCGCCAGCATCAGCAGCGTCGCGGCCCGGGCCCGGCGCAGACCGGACTCCGTGTCGATCGCGGGCGCGTTGCCGCCCGACAGCAGCCAGGCTCCCGGGTCGGTGCCGGGCGGCAGCATCAGCCGGGAGGCGTGGCGGACGACGTCGTGGTTGGAGAGCACCCAGGTAGCGGAGGCGCCGACGGCGCGGGCCGCGGCAAGCGACTCCGTGATGATCTGCCGCAGCTCCCCGGCGTCCCAGCCGGTCTCCAGGTACTCGAAGTTGAAGGCCTGGTCGAGTTCGCCGGGGCGGGCGTACAGGGCGCGGCGGCCGCCCGGGACCCAGGCCTCGGCGACGGCGGTGCGCGGCGGGCTGTACGCGTCGAGGACCGTGCGCCAGTCGCGGTAGATCTCGTGCACCTCGTCGCGGTCCCAGTACGGGTGGCTGCCCGGGGCGACGCGCAGCAGGGCCTCCTCGCCGGTGGCGCCGATGCCGCCGATGTCCCGCAGCGGTTCGGCGAGGTCCTTGGCCAGGCCGTGGGCGACGTCGACGCGGAAGCCGTCGACGCCCCGCTCGGACCAGAAGCGCAGGGTGGCCCGGAAGTCGGCGCGGACCTCCTCGTTGCCCCAGTCGAGGTCGGGCTGCTCGGGGGCGAAGAGGTGCAGGTACCACTCGCCGTCCGGGGTGCGCCGCCAGGCGCTGCCCCCGAAGACGGACTGCCAGTCGGTGGGCGGGTGTTCGCCGTGCGGGCCGCGGCCGGGGCGGAAGACGTAGCGGGCCCGGGCCGGGGAGCCGGGGGCGGACCGCAGGGCCTCCTGGAACCAGGGGTGCAGATGGGAGGTGTGGTTGGGGACGAGGTCGACGACGACCTTCAGGCCGAGCCGGTGGGCCTCGCCGACCAGCGCGTCGAAGTCGTCCAGGGTGCCGAGGCGCGGGTCGACGTCCCGGTGGTCGGCGACGTCGTAGCCGCCGTCGGCCAGTTCGGAGGGGTAGAAGGGGCTCAGCCA
Organism: Streptomyces sp. NPDC015139; assembly: GCF_043079785.1. Classification (NCBI taxonomy): domain Bacteria; kingdom Bacillati; phylum Actinomycetota; class Actinomycetes; order Kitasatosporales; family Streptomycetaceae; genus Streptomyces; species Streptomyces sp. NPDC015139. The sequence goes on from NZ_JBIBUW010000002.1 coordinate 574,829, forward strand.
CAGCGCGTCGACGCCGAGCGTGGCGAGGTGGTTCAGGCGCCCGGCGACGCCCCGGAGGTCGCCGAGGCCGTCGCCGTCGGCGTCGGCGAAGCTGCGCGGATAGACCTGGTAGACGACGGCCTGGCGCCACCAGTCGGGGTTCCTGGACGAGAGGTCTGCCATACGGGATCCCTTCGGGAAGGACGACACCAGGGAATCTGTCCTCATTGCCCGGAAAGGGAACCTTGGGGTTCGGTCCGCCGGAACGGCCTGCGCGGCGAGCCGGGCCGGCCGGAAGCGCTAAGGGCGTTCCACCGTCTCCAGGTACAGCTTCACCCAGCGCTCCACGTCCACCTCCAACGCCACCTCCACCAGGGCCTGTTCGCGGCGGCCCTCGTGGATCTCGGACTCTCCGGGGCGCGGCCGGCGGTCCACGATCGTCTGGCCGCGGGACGGGCCCGGGGCGAGGGAGACCTCGACCGGGAGCAGGCGCGTGGTGAGGCCCTGCGGGTCGGCCACCGCGCACACCGCGCCCGCGTCGCCGAGGCCGCCCGCCTCCTCCGCCTCCGGCTCCTCGCCCTGGGTGGTGGGCCGGTGCGCGAGCAGGTCGCCGGCCAGTCGGGTGCCGGGCTCGGTGCTCGCGCGCAGCCGGTGCACCTCGCCGGCGGGGACGACGACCCGCATGAAGACGTCCAGGCCGTACATCGTGATCGGCACCCCGGCGGTGAGCAGGACCGCCGCTGCCTCCGGGTCGTGCCAGACGTTGAACTCGGCGACCGGTGTGGCGTTGCCGGTGGCCACCGCACCGCCCATGAACACGATCCGCTCGATGTTGCGGGTCACCTCGGGGTGGGTGCGCAGCAGCAGGGCGATGTTGGTCAGGGGCGCGGTCGGGATCAGGGTGACGGGGCGCGGGGAGGCGAGGATCTCGCGGCGCAGCAGGGTCACGGCGTCCTCGGCGGCCGGCGCCCTGGTGGGTGCGGGCAGGCCGAGGTCGCCCATGCCGTCGCTGCCGTGCACATGGCGGGCGGAGCGGGCCGGTTCGAGCAGCGGGCGTTCGGCGCCGCGGCCCACCGGGATGTCGGGTGCGCCCGCCCGCTCCAGCACGGTCAGGGTGTTGCGGACCACCCCGTCGACGTCCGTGTTCCCGGCCACGCAGGTCACCGCCCGGAGGTCCAGGCCCGGGTGGCGTACGGCGAACAGCAGGGCCAGGGCGTCGTCGACGCCGGTGTCGCAGTCGATGATCACGGGGATGGGCTGACCGGTCACGGCGGACTCCTTCCGTCGTGCCGACCTTAAGGCAGGCCGGCGCGCCGTGACCGGTACCGCTCGGCCACCGGACGGCCGTCACTCCCACAGGGCGGTGCCGCGGGCGGCGACCCGGCCGGCGATCCGGCCGAGCAGGTCCGCCACGGGCAGCGCGCCGACGCGGCGGCCGTCCCGCAGACGCACGGCGGCCAGGCCGCTCCCGGCCTCCCGGGCGCCGATCACCGCCTGGTACGGCACCAGGCGGGCCGCGCGGACGCGGGCGGCCAGGGTGCCGGTTGCGGGGCCGGCGAGTTCGGCGCGCAGGCCGCGCGCGACGGCCTGCCGGACCAGGGCCGCCGCCTGCTCCGCCTGCTCTTCCGCGACCGGCAGCACGACCAGCTGGACGGGTGCCAGCCAGGCCGGGAAGGCGCCGCCGTGCGCCTCGATCAGATGGGCCACCGCCCGCTCGACGCTGCCGATGACGCTGCGGTGGACCATCACCGGGCGGTGCTTGGCGCCGTCGGCGCCGGTGTAGCGCAGGTCGAAGCGGGCCGGCTGGTGGAAGTCGATCTGCACGGTGGACAGGGTGGACTCGCGGCCCGCCGGGTCCGCGATCTGCACGTCGATCTTGGGGCCGTAGAAGGCGGCCTCGCCCTCCGCCTCCTCGTACGCCACCCCGGCCTCGGCGAGGACCTCCCTCAGCAGCGCGGTCGCCCGGCTCCACAGCCCGGGGTCGGCGACGTACTTGCCGCCCCGGCCGGGCAGCGAGAGGCGGTGGCGCACGGCCTCGATGCCCAGGTCGGCGTAGGCGCGGGCGATCAGTTCCAGGGCGGCGCGGGCCTCGTCGACGACCTGGTCGGGGGTGCAGAAGACATGCGCGTCGTTGAGCTGGATCGCGCGGACCCGGGTGAGGCCGCCCAGGACGCCGGACAGCTCGGCGCGGTACATGGTGCCCAGCTCGGCGATGCGCAGCGGCAGTTCGTGGTGGCTGTGCGGGCGGGAGCGGTAGATCAGGGCGTGGTGGGGGCAGAGGCTCGGGCGCAGGACGGTCTCCTCCGCGCCGAGCCTCATCGGCGGGAACATGTCGTCGCTGTAGTGGTCCCAGTGCCCCGAGAGTTCGTACAGCTCCCGTTTGCCGAGCGCGGGCGAGTACACGTGCCGGTAGCCGGCGGCGCGTTCCGCCTCCCGGACGTACTCCTCCAGGGTGTGCCGGACGGCCGCCCCGTCGGGCAGCCAGTAGGGCAGGCCGGCGCCCATCAGCGGGTCGGTGCCGAAGAGGCCGAGTTCGCGTCCGAGTCGGCGGTGGTCGGGCAGCGGGTCGTTCATGGCGGGGCTCCTCGTCGGACGGGGGCGAGGGACCGGGCGGCGGACACGCCGAAGCCCCGGGGCGCTCGCCCCGGGGCTTCGATGCTGGTCAGGTGTCAGCGCGCCGGGACGGTCTCCGGCGTCGTCGTGCTCGACGGGCACTGTGGGGCGCGCTGCATACGGCGGACGGTAGCAGCGGCCCCGGGGCGGGGCGACGGGTTTTCGGCCGGGTGCGCCTCGGGCGCCGCGTCCGCGGGGGTCCGGCCGCCGCGGCGGCTCACCCGTACGGCCCCGGAGCGCTGGTGGGGCGGTCGGGGCGGTGGTGCCGTGAGAGCAGGCACTCCCCACCGGCATCCCGTCGGCCCCGACCGGCACCCAGCCCAGGAGACACCCGATGACCGCCGAGATACGTCCCCGTGGCCTCCTCCTCGCCCTGACCGCCGCCGGACTGCTCGCGGTCGGTGGCTGCGCGGCCCTCGGCCTGCGGCACCCGGCGGCCGCGCCGCACCCCTTCCCGACGATCGACGCGCCGATCCAGGCGCCCAAGGCGTCCGCCAAGGCCGGGGGTTCCACGCTCAGCGACCAGCAGGCGCAGGCCGCGCTCATCACCCAGTCGGACCTCGGCGCCCCCTGGACCCCGACCCGCGGCGCGGCCACCTGGCGGGACGGTCTGCTGAAGGCGACCACCAGCGCCGGGGAGTGCCAGCGGCTGCTGGACGCCCTGTACAGCGACGAACTCCTCGGCGCCCCCGCCCGCCTGGCCGTGGGCCTGGACGACGCCGACACCGACGCCCAGCTGCGCTACCAGATCGGCGCGCGCCGGCCGGCGGACGTCGACGCCACGCTCGCCTGGCTGCGGACGATGCCCGCCAAGTGCGCCGACTTCATGGCCACCTCCGGGACCGGCCTCACGGAGGAGGTGCAGGTCATGGAGGCCCCGCTGCCCGAGGTCGGGGACGCCCGCCAGGGCCTGCGCATCCTTGTCGGCGCCACGTCCCAGGACCAGGAGGAGCGGTACGTGCTCACCATCGACCTGGCCGCCGTCCGGGTCGGCGAGGACTCCTTCGCGCTCACCAACGCGGGCCTCGGCGACGTACCGAACGACGCCACCCAGGCCGCCGTCCAGATGGGTGCGCTGCGTCTGGCGGACGTCCACCGGCAGGGCCGCGTCCAGGTCTGAGGCGGGTGCCCGCCGGTGGCAGCGGGCGGCCCGTCCGTCTCACAGCGGTGGCTGGGCCGGTGCCGGTCCGAGGGTGGTGGTGCCGGGGGCCGTGCGGTGGCCGAGACCGGTGCGGTAGGCGTCCAGCGCCGCCTCGACGCGGCCCGTGCGGCGCAGCAGGTCGCCCAGCAGGCGGCACAGGTCGGCCAGGTCGCCCGCGGCACCCGCGCGTTCGAGGAGGCTGAGGGCGCGCACGTAGTGCTCCTCGGCCGCCTCGGTGTCCCGGGTGTCCTCGGCGATGATGCCGAGGAGGCGGTGCGCGCCGGCGGCGTGCACGGCGCCGCGTTCGGAGGAGAAGTCGCCGAGGACGCCCTCCAGCAGCCGGGCGGCCTCGGCGGACTTGCCGCGGCGGTGCAGCACGTCGGCCAGTTCGACCGCGGCCTGGCTGCGGTACAGGGCCGCCCGGGTCTCCGAGAGCATGGCGAGCGCCTGGCGCAGTTCGTCCTCCGCCCGTTCCAGCTCGCCGTCCTGGGCGTAGACGTACCCGCGCATCCAGTGGCAGTTGGCCAGCTCGGTGCGCAGCCGGAGCTGGCGGTAGAGCTCGGCCGCCTTGGCGAGGGAGGCGTCGGCCTCGGCGACCCGGCCCTCGGCGAGCAGGGTGCGGGCGACCGAGCGGTGCATCCGGGCGATCAGCGCCGGGTCGGCGGCCTGCGGGGCGAGGGCGAGGGCGAACTCGGCGGCCTGGGCGGCGCGGGCGTGGGCGCCCATGTCCATGTAGGGGCCGATGACGCTGGCGTAGAGCAGGAGGAGGGCGTCGGGGTCGTGCAGCCCGCCCCGGTTCAGTTCGTCCAGGGTGGACTCCAGCAGGTAGACGGCGTACCGGAGTTCGCCCGCGAGGTAGTGGGAGACGGCCCGGCCGCGCACCGCGGGGACCCGCACCGGCAGCGACTCCCCGGCCAGGCGTTCCTCGGCCCGCTCGAAGCACTCGCGGGCGCTGCCCAGCTCGCCCGTCTCCAGCGCGCACTCGCCGAGGCCGAGCAGCGCGGTGGCCTGTTCGCAGGCGAGGCCGTGCGACTCGGCCTCCGCGAGCAGGGCCGCGTACTGCGCGGCGGCGTCCTCCGCCCGGCCGTCGGCGAGCAGGCGCTGCGCCTCGGTGAGCCGCAGCCGCAGGTCGGTGGCGAGGTGGGCGGGGCGGCCCACGGCCAGCTCCTCGAAGGCCACGCCGAGCCGGCCGGCGATGTGCCGCAGCGCCTCGTCGGATGCCCGGACCCGGCCCGCCTCCAGGGTGGAGATGTAGGCCGGTGTGTACGCCGGCTCCGCCAGCTGCCGCTGCGTCAGGCCCCGTTGGGCGCGCAAGTGCTGCACGCGCCGCCCGATGACCTGCGGATCGTCCCGTTCGCGCATCCCCCGACTCCCAACTGACCTGGTCCCTCTTGCCGTTCGGCTTCCGAAGCCCCTAGGTTAAACGGCGGATTAAGCCTGCTTAATACACCGCTGTCGTGTTGCGAGGTCGCCGTGCCCGGACGTACATCCGCACCCTACGGACGCCCCACCCCCGAACTGACCCCCGCACGGCTGCGGATGAACGGCGGCACTCCCGCCGCCCGGGCGGTCGCGGCGGCCGTGATCGCCGCGGCGGCCCTCATCCTCGCGGCGAACGCCGGGCCCGCCCGCGCGACGGACACCGCCCCCGCACCGGCGCCCGCGGCCGTCCAGCACGTCCACCCCTGAGCACTCCCCGCGGCGGGCCGGCCGCCCCTAGGCTGCTGCCGTGACCTCGACCGCGGCCCGCGCCGCCCTCGACCTGACGGCCGGCCTCCCGGTGGCGGACCTGGAGGACCTCTACCGCGATCTGCACCGCCACCCCGAGCTGTCCCTGCACGAGCACCGCACCGCCGGGAAGCTGGCCGGACGGCTGCGCGGCGCCGGGTTCGAGACCGCCGAGGGCGTCGGCGGCACCGGGGTCGTGGGCCGGCTGCGCAACGGGGACGGGCCGACGGTGCTGCTGCGGGCCGACATGGACGCGCTGCCGGTGCAGGAGGCCACCGGGCTGCCGTACGCCTCCACCGCGGCCGGGGTGATGCACGCCTGCGGGCACGATCTGCACGTCACCTGGCTCACCGGGGCCGCCGAGGCGCTGGCCGCCGGGCGGGACGCCTGGAACGGCACCCTGCTGGTCGTCGGCCAGCCCGCGGAGGAGACCGGGCAGGGCGCGGCCCGGATGGTCGCCGACGGGCTGTACGAGCGGTTCGGCCGCCCGGACACGCTGCTCGGCCAGCACGCGGCGCCGGGGCCGGCGGGCCTGTACCCGCACGTGCCGGGGCTGATCATGTCGGCCTCCACGGACGTGGACATCGTGGTGCACGGCCGCGGCGGCCACGGCTCCCGGCCGGAGGCGACCGTGGACCCGGTGGTGACCGCCGCGCACCTGGTCACCCGGCTGCAGACGGTGGTCTCCCGGGAGATCGCCGCGGGCGAGTCCGCCGTGCTGACCGTGGGCCGCATCGAGGCGGGCAGCCGGCACAACATCATTCCCGCCGAGGCGCGCATCGCGCTGAACCTGCGCACCCAGTCCGAGCCGGTCCGGCAGCGGATGCTGGCCGCCGTCCGGCGCATGGCGCTCGGCGAGTGCCTGGCGTCGGGCTGCCCCCGTGAGCCCGAGGTGACCGTCGGCAGCACCTTCCCGATGACCGTCAACGACGCCGGCGCCGACGCCGCGGTGGCCGCCGTGCACGGCGAGGTGTTCGGCGCGGGCACGGTGTTCGACCCGGGCCCGGCGATGGGCAGCGAGGACTTCCCGCAGCTGGCGCTCGGAGCGATCCCGTACGCGTACTGGTTCGTGACGACCACCCCGGCCGAGGTGTGGGAGCAGGCGCCCGGCGAGACGCTGCCGGAGAAGCTGGCGGCGGTGCCGAGCAACCACAGTCCGCACTTCGCACCCGATCTGTCCACGGTCGCCCCCGGTGTCCGGACCCTGGTGTCGGGGGCGCTCGCTTTTTTGTCAGTGGCATGACCTAGAGTTCGCGGCCTAGTCTTCACCCATCCGCCACACGGCTCACCGGGGACTCGCACAACAGCCGTGCTCAGGCGCCCTTTCACCATTCGTTCCGGGGGGTTCGAATCAGCGTGCGTATGCGCACCCTCACCGCCGCCACCACCCTGGCGGTCCTCTTCAGCTCGGCGGCCCTGACCGCCACTCCGGCCTTCGCGGACACCAGCAGGATCCTGCCGGTCAAGTCGACCGGCGACCTCGTGGCCGACGGGACCCACAAGAAGGTCTTCGTCAGCGACCCGGACAACGGCAAGATCGTCGTCACCGACTGGACCGGCACGGTCGTCCAGCAGCTGACCTCGCTGCCGGGGGTCACCGACCTCGAACTGTCGGCCGACTCGAACACCGTGTACGCGGCCGTGCTCAGGAGCGGCGCGATCGTCGCCTTCGACACGGCCACCGGGGCCGAGACCGCCCGCTGGTCCGTGGGCCCCAACCCCGTCTCCCTGACGCTGACGGACGGCAAGCTGTGGTTCGGCTACGGCACCGCCGAGTCGGGCGGCAACATCGGCTCGATCGACCTCGCCGACCCCGAGCACAAGGTGTCCCTGGCGCTGGACGCGCAGAGCCCGTGGTTCTCCGCACCGATGGTGGACGGCGCCCAGGGCGTGCTCGTCGCGGGCATGGCCGTGCAGAGCCCGGCCGAACTGGCCGTGTACGACACCTCGTCGGGCACCCTCACCCGCACCGCCCACACCGACGTGGCGGGCGGCAACATGCGGGAGCTCGCCGTCACGCCCGACGGCAAGGACGTCGTGGTGGCCAGCGGCTCGCCCTACTACCAGGCCGTCTACCGGACCTCGGACCTGACGGCCGACGGCCAGTACCCGACCAACGCCTACCCGAACGCGGTGGACATCGCCCCGGACGGCTCGGTCGCGGCGGGCATCGACGGCGCGTACGAGCCCGACGTGTACGTCTTCAAGCCGGGCTCGCACACCTCGGTGCGCGAGTACGACTTCCCGTCCACCACCACGGGCGGCAACGCCGACCTGCTCGCCGACGGCTCCCTCGCCTGGGCGCCCGACGGCTCCCGCCTGTTCGCGGTGTCGCACAACTACGACGGCGTCCACCGCCTGCGCGTCCTCGACGCGCCCACCAAGGCGGCCACGACCGTCAAGGTCGACGCCCCCACCAGCGCCACCCGCGCCAAGAAGCTCACCGTGAAGGGCAGGGTCACCTCCAAGCCGGCCTTCGCCGCCGGCACGAAACTGACCGTCACCCGTACCGACCTGGACTCCCCGAAGGGCAAGACGCTTCCCTCGGTCACCGCCAAGGCGGACGGCACCTTCTCCTTCACCGACACCCCGCCGGCCGGCGGCAAGGTGAAGTACACGGTGGCCTACGCGGGCGACGCCGACCACGCGGCGGGCTCCGGCTCCGACTCCGTGGACGTCTCGCGCGCCAGGCCGACCCTCACCGTGAACAACGACGGCAAGGTCTACTCGTACGGCAAGGACGTCAAGTTCACGGCCCACCTCGGGAAGACCTGGAAGAACCGCACGGTGGAGATCTGGGCCGACCCGTTCGGCGGCGACAAGCCGAACAAGCGGATGAAGTCCGGCAAGGTCGACTCGCACGGCAACCTGTCGGTCACCCTGGACCTGAAGCGGGACACCAAGGTCACCGCGAAGTTCGCCGGCGACTCCCGGTACAAGGCCGCCACGGCGGCGAGCACGGTCGGCGCCAAGGTGAGCGTGTCCACCTCGGTGAGCAACCACTACAAGGCGAAGTACACGTGGAACCACACGTACTACTTCTTCCACAAGTCCAAGGACCCGCTGATCACGACGAAGATGTCGTACTACAAGGGCCGCAAGCAGAAGTTCGAGTTCGAGGTGTACTACCAGGGCAAGTGGTACCCGGGCGAGCCGGACTACTTCGCGGTGCGCGCCGACGGGGTCTCCCGGGTGCAGATCACCGGAAACCACGGCCAGGACGTCGGCTGGCGCTTCCGGGTCCGCTCGTCGTACATCAACGGCTCCTCCGGTGACACCGTGAACTCCACGACGCACGGCGCCTGGAAGTACTTCACCTTCACCGGCTGAGGCCTACTGGGCCTGGAGCTGCCGCAGCTGCCGCTGGACGTTCTCCAGCGCGCCGCTGCGGCGCCCCGGCACCCGCCGTCTCAACTCCGCGAGCACGGGCCCGAGTTCACGGGCCCGCGCCGTGTCCCCGATACGGGTCCACTGGTGGTGCGCGCGGTCGACGGCCGCCTCCACCGCGCCGCCGTCCGCGGCCTGCCCGGCGGCGAGGCGCACCTCGGCGACCCCCAGCCAGGCCCGGCAGCTGCGCGCCGCGTCCCCGGCGAACATCGCGAGGTCCGCCCGCACCTCCATCCAGTGCAGGGCGTCCTCGGAGGCCGCCCCCCGCGCCCGTACGGCCGCCTGCTCGTGGTGCGCGGCGAGCGCGTCGGCCTCGGTGTGCCGCCCGGCCTGCACGGCGGCGCTGATGGCGGCGTGCGGATCCACCGCCTGCTGAGAGGGGACCCCACCGGGCACGGCAGGACGGGGGCGCTCGGGCCGGTACGGGGGCCCGGCGGCCGGCCCCCCGGGGCTCGCCAGGACCAGGTCCCGGCCCGCGCTCGACTCGGCGATCCGCGCCATCGCCCGCTCGTGCAGCTCGGGCAGCGGCGGCCGGTGCCCGCTGCGCAGCAGCGTCGCCACCGCCTTCATGTACGCCGGCTCGGCCGGACCCCGGCGGCCGGACGCCCGCGCCGGGGCGATGCGACCGTGAACGGTGGTGGTCGGACCCGAGTCCAGTCCGCGCTCGGCGACGAACCGCCAGGCCTCGGCGTCCGCGTGCAGATCGAGGACGAGCGCGGTCTGCGCCGCCGAACGCAACCGCAGCTCCTCGCGGATCCAGTGCCAGGGCAGCGCGGTGTAGCGGACGGTGGCCGGGGTGGTGCGGGCGAGCGCCAGATGCGGCAGACGCTGCCGCTTGTCCAGCTGGAGCTGGCCGGTGAGGTACACGGTGAGCGGGCCGGGGGCGGCCGCGGCGGCCCGCAGCCGGGTCAGCACGGCCTGCGGCTCCAGCGGGTCGGCGAGTTCCACCACGTTGGCGGTGTCGGTGCCGGACAGCACGGACGGGGCGACGGCGGCCAGCACCGGCAGCACGGCGGCCGCGTCCACCAGCCGGCCCCGGCCCAGTGGCGAGGCCGCGAGCAGCAGCACGGTTCCGGGCATCGGCCCTCCCCCTGTAGACCTGTGATCCGCGGACCCCGTGGTTCCTCGGATGCGCTCTCCAGCCAGCACCGTAGTCGCTGCTGCCGCAAACGTGCGCCTCAGGTCGGTGAACGTCCCCGTTCGGGGGCTTCCCCCGCCGGTTCCGGCAGCCGCCGCACCGCGAACACCGTGGTGTCGTCCTCCAGTCGGCCGCGGCTGTGCCGCAGCACCCCGTCGCGGACCCTGCGGACCAGGCGCCCGGGTTCGGCGCGGTGCGGGTCGGCGGTCACCGCGCGGTCGACCTCGCGGGCCAGCGGATAGAAGAGGCCGGATTCGTCGCGGGCCTCGGTCACCCCGTCGGTGACCAGCAGCAGGGTCTCGTCGGCGGCGAGCGGCACCCGGTGCAGTGGCGGCAGACGGCCCGTGAGGTCGCCGAGGCCGAGCGGGACCCCGTCACCGCTGGGCAGCTCGCGGACCCCGCGCGGGCCGACGGCGAGCGGGGGTTCGTGGCCGAAGTTGACGACCTCGACCGCGTCCCGGACGTCGTCGTGGAAGCCGATCAGCACGGCCGTGGCGAAGCGGTCGCGGTCGCCGCGGCCGAGCGCGGCGGTGTGGGAGCGGTGCCGGACCATCCGGTTCTCCAGCCGGGCGGCGACGACGGTGAGGTCCTGCTCGTAGTAGCCGGCCTCGCGGAAGGTGCCGAGCAGCGCGGCGGCGGTCTCCACCGCGCCGAGGCCCTTGCCCTGCACGTCGCCGACGAGGACCCGGGTGCCGTGCGGGCCGGGCTGGATGTCGTAGAAGTCGCCGCCGACCCGTGCGTCGACGTCGGCGGCCAGGTAGACGCCCGCGTGCTCCAGGCCCGCCCAGCGCGGTGGCAGCGGGCGCAGCACGGTGCGGCGGGTGGTCTCGGCGATGTCCTGGATGTGCAGGATCTGCTTCTCGCGGCGCACCCGCACGGCGCTGGCGAGGGTGGCCAGCAGGCCGCCGAGGGCGACCAGCAGGAAGTCGGGGAGACCGGCCTTGTACTGGTCGGGCCAGGCGTCGTCGACGCCGACGTACGTCACGACCGACACCAGGCTGAAGGCGGCCGTCGTCCACACCCCGCAGATCGCGGCGGCGATGCCGGGGACCAGGACGATCCAGGAGATGATCCGGAACTGTTCGCCCGTGTTGAAGTCGAGAAGCACGATGCCGATGAGCAGCAGCAGCGGCACCACCCAGGCGATGCTCCGGCCGCGTACCCGCAGCAGCTGGCGCCGCCGCCGTCCGTACTCCATCCGCGTCACGGCGGGCAGCTCTCCATGTCCTTCAGACAAACACGGGAGACATCCGGTCGCATCCGGGCACCCGTCACCCGCCTGGCCGACTTGCCAGGCCGCGCCCCCAGGTGTGCATTGGAGACCGGGGGCGAGGAGAGAGAGGAGCGCTCTCATGGCTCATGCGGCACCCGCGCCCGGCGGGCAGGTCCCGGCCATCGGGTACCGGCCACCCAATGTGTTCAGCGAGCGGACGCACGAGATGGCGAGGTGGCTGCTGCCCGCGGTCCTCGGCCTGATCTACGGCTACTGGGCCGCGGCCAACGTCCGCTACGGCGGTCCCATCACCGGCATGAACGTGCTGTTCGGCTTCGTGACCGGCTTCGTGTTCTTCGCCGTCTTCCGGGCCCTGGAGACGTTCGCGCCGCGCATGCGGCGCGAGGTGCACGCGTTCCTGTGGGCGGCCTTCACGGGCATCGCGGTCGGCTTCCTGTACAGCCTGAGCAACCACGGCCACTCCATCCTGGGGTCCGCGGGTCTGGGCCTCGCGTTCGCCGTGCCCACGTTCGTGGTGATGTTCTACCGCTACTACACGCACGAGGACGCGGCGGGCAACCGCATCCGCTGAACCCGACGCACGCGCGTGGGCCCCGGCCGGATTCCGGCCGGGGCCCACGCACTCCCCTGTATCACCACCCGTCCCACCAGCACCAGGAAACACCCGTTCGGGGGAACCCTCCACCGGAGAGCGGAAGCCCCCGGGCCGGTCGCCGTACGAACCCCGGGCGAAACCCGATGACACCCGTTCGCCGCCGAGGTCCGCCCGAACGCAGTCCTCCCGCTCGCGGGCGGACCTCCCGGGGCCTTGCCTGGACGTGTGCCCCCACGCCTCCGGAGCGCCCTGTCGGCCGTACTGATCACCCTGTCCTGCCTCCTCGTGCCGTTCGGCGCGCTGGCGGCGTGGGCGTCGTACGCGCTCGCCGACACGGGCCGGTACGTCACCGCGATGGCCCCGCTCGCCGCCGACCCGGACGTGCGGGAGGCAGTCGCGGACACGGTCGGGGACGGCATCCTGCGCGCGGTGGACGAGCACCTGGACGTCCGCCCGGTGCGCGGCTCGGTCCGCCCGTTCGTCCGCGACGCGGTGCGCTCCTTCACCCAGACGCAGGCGTTCCGGCTCGCCTGGGACACCGGCAACCGGGTCACCCACGACGCGGTGCTGCGCGCCCTGCGCGAGGGGGACGAACGCGATGTCACCGTGGACCTCGCACCCGTCACCGCCCAGGTGAAGCGACAGCTCACCCATGACCACGTACCGCTCGCCCAGCGCATCCCGGTGGAGCACACCGCGGTCGCCGTGCTGCCCGCGGGTGAACTGTCCACGCTGCGGAAGGGGTTCCACGTGCTCGAGGTCGCCGGTTTCTGGCTGCCGGTGGCGGCCGTGGCGTTCGCCGTGTGCGGCATCGGCCTGGCCGTCCACCGCCGCCGGGCCGTCACCGCGACCGCGCTGGGCACGGCCCTGGGCGGTGGCCTGCTCGCCGCGGCCCTCGCCGTAGGCCGCAGCCTGACCCTCGCGGACCTGCCGCCCGACGTGCCGCACCCGGCCGCCGGCGCGGTCTACGACGCCCTCACCGGGACCCTGCGCACGGTCGCCTGGCTGTTGCTCGGGCTCGGCCTGGCCGTGGCCCTCACCGCCTGGCTCACCCGGTACCTCCTTCCGGCCCGCGCCGCGCGACGCCGGCCAGAGTCGCCAGCGCCCGCGTCAGCTCCGGCTCGGACGCCGACGCGAGCCCGAGTCTGACCGCGTCCGGCGTACGGCCGGGGTCGACCGAGAACGCCGTACCGGGCGTGACGGCGATCCCGTGGGCCAGCGCGGCGGCCGTGAACGTGTCCGCCCGCCACCGGGTGGGCAGCTCCCACCAGGCGAAATAGGCCGCCGGATCGGACCGGACGGCGAACCCGGCCAGCTCCCGGGCGACCAGCCGCTGCCGGCGCCGGGCGTCCTGCCGCCTGGCCGCCACCAGTCGGTCCACGGTCCCGTCCGCGATCCACCGCACGGCCGCCTCCAGCGCGAACCCGCCCGCGCTCCACCCGCCGGACCGCACGGCACGCGCCACCGCCCCGGCGCGCCCCTCGGGTACGACGACGAAACCGACGGTCAGCCCCGGCGCGACCCGCTTGGACAGCCCGTCGACGAGATGGACGAGATCCGGCGCGAGCGAGGCGAGCGGGGTCGCGCCGCCCGGATGCAGGAAGGACCAGATCCGGTCCTCGACCACCGGTATCCCCAACCTGTGGACGGTGTCGGCCAGTTGGGCGAGCCGGCCGGGGCTCGTGGTCAGCGAGGTCGGGTTGTGCAGGGTCGGCTGGAGGTAGAGCGCGGACAGCGGGGCGCCGCGGTGGGCCGTCGCGACGGACTCGGGCAGCGGCCCCTCCGCGTCCACGGCGAGCGGCACGAGAGTGATGCCCAGCCGCCCCGCGATCTCCTTGACCAGCGGATACGTCAGCGCCTCCACCCCCACCCGGCCGCCCGGCCGCACCAGCGAGGCGAGGGTCGCGGCGATCGCCTGCCGGGCGTTGCCGGTGAACAGGATCCGCGCGGCGGCCGACCGCAGGCCCGCCTGGGCGAGCAGGGAGGCCACCGCCTCGCGGGCCGCCGGGGTGCCCGCGGCGGCGGCCGGCCGCAGCGCCTGCCCCAGCGCGTCCGGCCGCAGCAGCGGCGCGAGGGCCGCGGCCAGCAGCTCCGTCTGGCCCTCGGCGCCCGGGTAGTTGAGCTCCAGGTTCACGGGCGCGGCACCGGCCGCCTCGGCCAGGGCACGTCCCGGCTGGCCGTCCGGCTCGGTGGCCCGCACGAACGTGCCGCGGCCCACCTCGCCCACCACCAGGCCCCGGCGCACGAGTTCGGCGTACACCCGTCCCGCCGTGGAGGGCGCCATCCCGTGCCGGCGGGCGAACGCGCGCTGCGGCGGCAGTCGTTGGCCGGGCCGCAGCCGTCCACCGGTGATCTCCTCGGCGATCCGGTCGGCGATGCGCCGGTAGTCGTCCACACGTCCCCCTGTCCGTACCGGTGCCGGCGATTGCACCGAGAGCAAAGATCTTATTGCACCGAGCAGTTGAGGCACCTAGGGTCGATCACATGCCTCCCTTCCTCGCGTACGAGGACAAAGACCCCGGCGTGACGAACCGGGTACCCCTCGTCCTCGTCCACGGTCACCCCTTCGACCGCACGATGTGGGACCCGCAGCTCGCGGAGTTCGCCACCGGCCGCCGGGTGATCGCCCCCGACCTGCGCGGCTACGGCGCCTCCCCGGTGACCCCCGGCACGGTCCCGCTCTCCCGCCACGCCCAGGACCTCGCCGACCTGCTGGACCTGCTGCGCGTGGACACCTTCGTCCTCGCCGGGCTGTCCATGGGCGGCCAGATCGCCATGGAGTGCCACGCCCGCTTCGGCGACCGGATCCGCGGCCTGGTCCTCGCCGACACCTTCCCCGACGCGGAGACCCCCGAGGGCAGGCGGAACCGCGCGGCGACGGCCGAGCGGCTGCTGGCCGAGGGCATGCGCGGCTACGCCGACGAGGTCCTGGAGAAGATGGTCGCGCCCTACGCGCACCCCGACGTCAAGGCCCATGTGCACCGCATGATGGCGGCCACCCCGCCCGAGGGTGCGGCGGCCGCCCTGCGCGGCCGCGCCGAACGCCCGGACTACCGGGACCTGCTGACCGGGGTGCGCGTGCCCGCGCTGGTCGTGGTCGGCGCCGACGACACCTACACCCCCGTCTCCGACGCCGAGGCCATGCACGCCGCCCTGCCCGACTCCGTCCTGCACGTCGTCGAGGGCGCCGCCCACCTGCCCAATCTGGAGCGGCCCGAGGAGTTCAACCGGGTCCTCGGGGACTTCCTGGCGCGCCTGGACGGGTGATCGTAGGCTCACCGTCGTGACCCGACGCCCCGGACGCAGGCCCGGCGCCTGGTGCGCCGGACTGCTGCTGGCCGGCGTGAGCGCGGTCGTCGGCTGCCGCGTGGCCGACACGGACGGCGTCACGCCCGTGCCCCAGCTCCTCGCCTTCCTGCCCTGGCTGCTGCTGCCCACCGGCTTCGCCCTGCTCTGCGCGCTGCTCGCGCGCTGGTGGACGGGCCTGGTCTGGGGGATCGCCGTCCTCGGCCTGTTCGCCTGGTACCTGGAGCCGTACGGCCGCACCGCCGAACCCGCCGGACCGCCCCTCGCCGCGTTCCGCGTGCTCACCTCGAACGTCGAGTTCGGGCGCGGCACCCCCGCGCTCGTCCCGGTCATCCGCGACCGGCGGCCGGACGTGGTGTTCGTGCAGGAGTGCGCGTACCGGTGCCAGGCCACGCTGGAGGCCGCGTTCGCGGACACCTACCCGTACCGGCGGGCGGTGCGCGCGGCCGGCTCCCACGGCTCGCTGATCCTCAGCCGCTTCCCGCTCACCCCGGCCGCCGGCGTCGAGGGCACCATGGGCATGCCCGGCGCCGTCGCCGACGTGCGCGGTCACGCCGTACGCCTCCAGCTCGCCCACCCCATGCCCCCGTCGCCGCGGCAGCTCGGCCGGTGGCGCGGCGAACTCGGCAGGCTCCGCGCCTTCGCGGCCACCGGCACGGACCTCCCCACCGTCCTCGCCGGCGACTTCAACGCCTCCCAGGACCACGCGGCCTTCCGCCGCATCCTGGACACCGGCCTGGGCGACGCGGCCCGCCTCGACGGCCACGACCGCACACCCAGCTGGCCCTCGCGCACCGCCTCCGTCATCGGCGCCCAGATCGACCACGTCCTGATCTCCCGGGACTTCGCCGCGACCGGCGCCCGCTTCCTGCGCGTCACCGGCACCGACCACCGCGCCCTCGTCGTCGATCTCACGCTCCACCAGCGTCGATGAGCCGCGGCGCCCCCGCCCACCGGGACGCGGTCGCCATAATGTGTGCATGTCCCGAGAGTTCCCGATCGGCCTCACCCCTCCCGACTGGCTGGTCCGGAACCTCCAACCCCAGCAGGCCCCCGTCAACCGCGCCGCCGTCGCCCGCGCCGCACTCGCCATGGCCCTCCCCCTCGCGGCCGGCCTCGCCGCCGGCCGCCCGGAGTACGGCGCCCTCGCCTCCATGGGCGCCCTGTCCGGCGTCATCGGCGACACCGCCGACGCCTACCGCATGCGCATCCTCAACATCGCCGTACCGCAGCTCTTCGGCGCGGTGGGCGTCACCCTGGGCACGCTGGTGTACGGGCACGGCTGGTACGCGGTGGCCGTCGTCACCGCGGTCGCCCTGGTGTCCGGCATGATCTCGACGATCGGCGCGGTCGCCTCGGTCTCCGGCCTGCTGCTCCTGCTGAACTGCGTGGTGGGCGCCGGCCTCCCGCTGCCCTCCCCCTGGTGGCTGGCCCCGGTCCTGATGACCGGCGGCGGCCTCCTGGTCCTGCTGCTCGCCCTGCTGGCCTGGCCGTTGCGCTCGGGCGTGCCCGAACGGGCGGCGGTCGCCGACACCTACCGCACGGCCGCGGACCTCCTCGCCGTCTCCGGCACGGACCGCACCGAGGAGTACGACGAGGCCCGCCGCACCGTCACCCAGTCCCTCAACCAGTCCTACGACCTGATCCTGGCCCGGCGCGCCCGCCATCACGGCCGCAGCCCCGAACTGACCCGGATGCTGGCCCAGTTGAACGCGATCACCCCGGTGATCGAGGCGGCTCCCGCGGCGCACCTGGCGGGCCGGCCCCTCCCGCCGGAGACCGCGCGGGCGCTGCACCACCTGGCCCACGCCGTCGAGACGGGCCACACCGGCCCGGCAGCCCTCGACCTCCCGGTCCCGACCACCGAGACCGGCCGGGCGGTGGACCACGCCCTGCGCCACGCGGCCGACGTCGTGGCCGCGCCCGACGTCGACCCCCGCGGCATCGACGACCGCCTCGGCCGCCCCGCCGCCCTCGGCATCCGCACGGCCCGCGCCGCCCGCAACGTCGTCCTGTCGGCGAACTCCTGGCGCTACGGCCTGCGCCTCGCGCTGTGCATCGGCATCGCGCAGTCCCTCGTCTCCCTGGTCCCCGTCGCCCGCTCCTACTGGGTCGCCCTCACCATCACCTTCGTCCTCAAGCCGGACTTCGGCTCGGTCTTCTCCCGCGCCCTGCTGCGCGCCGTCGGCACGGTGGCCGGCCTGGTCGTCGCGGCGGTCGTCCTGGCGGCGGTGCCCGAGGGCTGGGGCGACGTCGCGGTCATGCTCGTCCTGGCGCCGCTGATCCCGGCGCTGACCCCGCGCGGTTACGGCTACCAGACGGCCGCCATCACCCCGGCGATCCTGCTGCTCTCCGACATCCTCAACCACCAGGGAACGGCCCTGCTGCTCCCGAGGCTCGCCGACTCGCTCCTCGGCTGCGCCATCGCGCTCGTCGCCGGCTACCTCCTGTGGCCGGAGAGCTGGCACACCCGCGTCGGCGACCGGCTCGCGGACGCGGTCGCGGACACGGCGGCCTACGTGGAGGGGGCGTTCGGCACGGACACCGAGCCGGCCGCCCGGGCCCGGATGCGCCGCCGCCTCTACCGGGACCTGTCCGTCATCCGCACCGAGTTCCAGCGGGCCCTGACCGAGCCCCCGCCGACCGGGCGGCGCGCCGCCGCGTGGTGGCCCCTGGTCGTCGCCGTCGAACGGATCGTGGACGCGACGACGGCGGCCCGCGTCCGCGTCCGGCACGGGGCCGCGGCGCCGTCCACGGGCGAGATCGCCCAGGTCACCCTGCAACTGCGGGAGCTTTCGAAAGGCGTTCGGAACGCGGAGACACTGGTCGCCGTCCGCACGGATCTCACCGGCCCCGCCGGCAGTGTCCTGGAGCCTCTGCGGCAGGAAGTCGCGGCGGCAAGGTCGATCGCGTCCCCCCACTGAGCGCTTCGCTAACCTTACGTGTCCGTCGTGGCCAGCGATCGACGGTTCAACTCACGCGAAGGGTTGCGAACATGGGCATTCTCACTCTCCTGCGGAACGCATTCGGCCGCTCACGCAAGGCACGAGCCACCGAGGCGGAGGGTGCGGAGCGACTTCCCACGCAGCCCCCGGCCACGGAGAGCCCGGCCGCGGAGCACACCGAGTCCGCCACACCCGAGGCCGAGGCGACGGCCCCGGCACCGGCCCCGAAGAAGCCGGAACCCGCCCCGGCGGCACCGGAAACCCCCGAGATCCCCGAGCCCCGCCAGGCCACGGACAGCGAGCACGACCTCGTGACGGCGGCCTTCAACAACATCAAGGTCCCCCGCCCGTCGGACCCGACGGACCCGACGGACGCGGAGACGGCTGCGCCGGAGGCGGACACAGAGGCCGAGGCTGCGGCTGCGGCTGCGGCTGCGGCTGCGGCTGACGCGAAGGCCAAGGCCGAGGCTGAGGCGGAAGCCCAGGCGAAGGCGGAGGCAGAGAAGAAGGCGAAGGCGGAAGCCGCGGCTGAGGCTGAAGCAAAGGCCAAGGCCGAGGCGGAGGCCAAGGCCGCGGCCGAGGCAAAGGCCGCCGAGGAGAAGGCGGCAGCCAAGGCCGAAGCGGACGCGAAGGCCGCCGAGGCGGCCAAGGCCGAAGCAGAGGCGAAGGCCGCTCAGGCGGCGGCGGAAGCGAAGGCCAAGGCGGAGGCCAAGGCCGCGGCAGAGGCGAAGGCCGCCGAGGAGAAGGCGGCAGCCAAGGCCGCGGCAGAGGCGAAGGCCGCCGAGGAGAAGGCAGCGGCCAAGGCGGAGCCGAAGGCGAACGCTGGCGAGGAGACCCCGGAGCCGGCGGCCGCCGACGGCGAGGTCGCCCCGCAGGAGGCACCCGCGGCCGACGACGAGAGCCGCACGGGTGGTGCGGGTGGGAACACGGACGCCGAAGGCGAAGCCGAGGCGACCCCGGCACCGACCCCGGCACCGGCACCGGCACCGGCATCAGCTCAGGCACCGACCCCCGCACCGCAGGTGACCGCCACCCCCCTCGCCAAGGTCAGGTCCACCGCCCCCGCCCTGGCCACCGCCTACAAGGCCGCCACCACCACCCTCAAGAAGACCGACCTCACCGGCACCCGAGCGAAGCTCTACCTCGTGCTGGACCGCTCGGCGAGCATGCGCCCGTACTACAAGGACGGCTCGGCCCAGGCCCTCGCCGACCAGACCCTCGCCCTCGCCGCCCACCTGGACCCCGCGTCCACGGTCCACGTCGTCTTCTTCTCCACGGAGGTGGACGGCACCACCGACCTCACCCTCACCCCCGGCCACGAGACGAAGATCGACGACACCCACGCCGGCCTCGGCCGCATGGGCCGTACCAGCTACCACGCCGCCGTCGAGGCCGTACTCGCCCACTACGAGAAGAACGAGGCCCCCGGCACCCCCGCCCTCGTCGTCTTCCAGACCGACGGCGCCCCGGACGCCAAGACCCCGGCCACCCAGTCCCTCACCGAGGCCGCGGAGAAGCACCCCACCGTGTTCTTCTCCTTCGTCGCCTTCGGTGAGCACGACAACAAGGCCTTCGACTACCTCCGCAGGCTGAAGACCGGCAACACGTCCTTCTTCCACGCCGGCCCCACCCCCCGCGAGCTCACCGACGGGGAGCTCTACGAGGGCGTACTCGCCGACTGGCGTCCGTGACGCACGGCCGCACCGGCTGACGGTCACCGGGCCGCCCCTTCCCACCCTGCAAAACGGGAAGCGGGCGGCCCACCCGTCTCGGCTACCATTTCAAGGTTCGTAAAACAACCCGACCTGGGAGCAGCCCGCGATGGCTCGACACCTCATCACCAGCGCCCTTCCGTACATCAACGGGATCAAGCACCTGGGCAACATGGTGGGGTCCATGCTCCCGGCGGACGTGTACTCCCGCTATCTGCGCCAGCGCGGCCACGACGTGCTGTACATCTGCGCCACCGACGAGCACGGCACCCCGGCCGAGCTGGCCGCCAAGGAGCGGGGCCTGCCGGTGGACGAGTTCTGCGCCCAGGCGCACGACGCGCAGAAGGCGGTCTACGACGGCTTCGCGCTGGCCTTCGACTACTTCGGCCGCAGCTCCTCCGCGGAGAACCGGGACATCACCCAGCACTTCGCCCGCCGCCTCAACGAGAACGGCTTCATCGAGGAGCGGGCGATCCGCCAGGTGTACAGCCCGGCCGACGGCCGCTTCCTGCCGGACCGCTACGTCGAGGGCACCTGCCCGCACTGCGGCTACGACAAGGCCCGCGGCGACCAGTGCGAGAACTGCACCCGCGTCCTGGACCCCACCGACCTGATCAACCCGCGCTCGGCGATCTCCGGCTCCACCGACCTGGAGGTCCGCGAGACCAAGCACCTCTTCCTGCTCCAGTCGAAGCTGCAGCACGAGGTCGAGGCGTGGGTGGCCCGGCACGAGGACGACTGGCCGCAGCTCGCCTCCTCCATCGCCCGCAAGTGGCTGAACGAGGGCCTGCACGACCGGGCGATCACCCGTGACCTGGACTGGGGCGTCCCGGTCCCGGCGGACACCTGGCCGGAGCTGGCGGCCGAGGGCAAGGTCTTCTACGTCTGGTTCGACGCCCCGATCGAGTACATCGGCGCGACGAAGGAGTGGGCGGACCAGGACCCGGAGAACCGCGACTGGAAGTCGTGGTGGTACGACGTCGACACCGACGTCCGCTACACGGAGTTCATGGCCAAGGACAACGTCCCCTTCCACACCGTGATGTTCCCGGCCACCGAGCTGGGCGTGCGCGAGCCGTGGAAGAAGGTCGACTACGTCAAGGCCTTCAACTGGCTGACGTACTACGGCGGCAAGTTCTCCACCTCGCAGAAGCGGGGCGTCTTCACCGACCAGGCCCTGGACATCCTGCCCGCGGACTACTGGCGGTACTTCCTGATCGCCAACGCCCCGGAGTCGGACGACTCGTCCTTCACCTGGGAGCACTTCACCGCCACGGTGAACAAGGACCTGGCCGACACCCTCGGCAACTTCGTCAACCGGGTGCTGTCCTTCTCCCGCAAGCGCTTCGGCGACGACGTCCCGGCGGGCGGCGCACCGGGCGAGGCGGAGGCGAAGCTGGGCGAGGAGATCGCGAAGCTCCTCGCCGAGTACGAGTCGCACATGGAGTCCCTCCAGTTCCGCAAGGCGGCCGCCGCCCTGCGTGCCCTGTGGTCGGCCGGCAACTCCTACCTGGAGGAGAAGGCCCCCTGGCTGGAGATCAAGACCGACAAGGACGGCGCGGCCCTCACCCTGCGCACCGCCATGAACCTGATCCACCTCTACGCGGTGGTCTCCGAGCCGTTCATCCCGGCCACCTCGGCGGCGATGCGCGGCGCCTTCGCGCTGACGGACGACACCGCGACCTGGGTCACCGCCGACGAGGCGAAGTCCCTGGCCGCGGTTCCGGCCGGCACCCCGTTCACGGTCCCGCCGGTGCTGTTCGCCAAGCTCACCGAGGAGGACCTGGCGACGTACAAGGAGCGCTTCGGCGGCGAGGAAGGCTGACCCCCGACGACGTGACGTGCTCGCCCGCCGGCCGACGCCGGCGCGGCGAGCACGCGCGTTTCCGCGGCCGGCCCGTTCAGGCCGCGTGCCCGAGCACGAGCGCCCCGACCACCGGTGCGGCGTAGACGAGCGGGAACGGGATGTGCGCGTACCACCGCGCCCGCGCCACGGTGATCGCCGCCCCGGCGAAGTAGGCCACCAGGCAGACCCCGGCCAGGACTCCGACGACCGGGACGAACAGCCCGGCCACCAGCCCCGCGGCGCCGGCGGCCTTGGCCAGCCCCAGCCACGTCCACCACGACTTCGGCACCCGGTAGTCCTCGAGCGCCTTCACGATCCACTGGGCCCGCATCAGCAGCACGGTCCCGGAGAAACCCGCCATGAGGGCGGCTACCAGGGTCACGACGACGGCGGCGACATGCATGAGAGGCTCCTGCGGGGGTCGGTTTCCGATGGGCGAACACCCCTCTGACACCGCCGGCGGGCCCGGTGTGACAGCGAGCGGAGATTTTTTTCTGGCAGAGTACGCATGCCGTGAACCTCTCCGAACCTCACCGTCGGCTCCTCGCGGACGTCGTCACGGCGGGCGGCCCCTACGGGCTGGTGCTCGCCGGTGGACACGCCCTCCAGGCGCACGGTCTGCTGCATCGCCCGCACGCCAACCTCGACTTCGCCACGGAGAGTCCCGAGGCCCTGGACCGGATCGCCGGTGCCGTCGGCGCGGCGCTGGAGGCCAGGGGCCGGCAGGTGCGTCCCGGTCCGGCGGGCGTGCGCACCGCCCAGCTGACCGTCACCGACCCGCCCACCGGCGAATCCTGTGCCCTCGCGCTGCACAAGGAGGCCTTCTGGCAGCCGCCGGAGCTCACCGGCCACGGCCCGGCCCTCTCCGTCGAGGACGCCGTGGGCACGAAGATCCGCGCGCTGTACGACCGGGGCGCCGCCGTCGACCTCATCGACGCCCGTGCCGCCGCCACCCGCTTCTCCCTGCCCGGCCTGGAGGAACTGGGCCGTCGGCACGCCCACGACCCCTTCGACCTGTCCACCCTGCAGTCCCGGCTGACCGGCACGGACTTCTACGCGGACCGGGAGTTCCTGCGGTACGGCCTGACGGAACCGGACATCGCGGACCTGCGTGCCTGGGCCCAGCACTGGTCGGACGACATCGCCGAGCGGCTGCTGGAGGACGGTGCCAGTTGGGACGAGGAGCCCGAGCCCGGCACCGACGACTGAGAGCCCGCACCCGCGTCCCTCCCGGGCTCCCCTGCCGGACCAAGAGCGTTCAAAGGACTGGTAAAGTCCGCTCACTTGGCGAGGGCGGGGGCCCTCGCGGGGAGGGAATCGCACGTGGGCAGACACGCCCCGAGACGGCGCGGCATAGCCGCGGCCGTCTCCTCGTTCGCGGTCGCCGTGGCGGCCGTATCCGTCGCCGTTCTCCCGGAGAGCGGCGCCTCGGCCGATCCGGCCGCCCCGGCGGCCGGTACCACCGAGATCACGCTGACCGACCCCGCCTCCACGCAGCCGCGCAGCGACCAGCCGCTGGTCGCCGGGCCGAGCGGCTTCCTGCACCGGCAGAGCGGGATCACCGGGTTCCTGTGGACGGACTACACCGACGGCACCACCGTCACCGTCCGCACCGCCGACGGCGTGTACACACCCGCGCCCGGCGGCAGCTGCGCGACTCTGGGCTCGACCCTCTGCCCGACGGCCTGGTACGGCACCGACGGCGACCTGGTCGCCCTGCCGTCGGCCGGGTCCGTGGCCCTGTGGGACCCGGCGACCCGGACCACGTCGGAGTTCACCTCCGACCAGCCCTACCGGGGGCTCGCCGGGCGGACCGTGGTCACCGAGAAGGCGCTGTACGACCGCGTGGACGGCGCCTGGCGGTCCCGGGCCGTCACCCCGGCCGACACAAGGGTCACCTCGGGCATGATCACCGCGGCGGACGCGCACGGCGTGCTGTTCCGGGTCGCCACGGACCTGTACTACCTCGATCTCGACACGGCCGTCGCCACCAAGGCGTTCTCCGGTTCGGGCTCCCGTCCGGTCACCGTGCTGGGCGACGACCGGTTCGGCTGGTACGAGCCCGGCTCCGGCGACCTGCACCTCAAGCCGCGCACCGACCCGGGCGCGGACGAGCAGGTGATCGACCTGCCGTCGCCCGGTGCCGTGCTCGACGGCGCCCCGGTCCTCGTCGGCGACCGGCTGCTGCTGCCGCGCCACACCGGTACCGGCACCAGTGAGCTGACCGCCGTCTCCCTGCACGACGGCACCTCGCAGACCCTGCTCGCCGAGGCGGGCAAGTACCTGGTCCGCGCCGCCGGCGGCTCCGCCCTCGTCACCGGCGGCACCGAGGCCGGCGACTGGTGGGTCCGGCGGGCCACCCAGGCCGCGGACGGCACGATCGCCCTGGAGAAGCTGACGCAGGTCCCGGCCGTGGAGAACGCCAAGACGGGTCTCGCGCTCAGCCGGGGCAGTCTGCGCATCGCCGAGGACGACCCGAAGAGCACCATGGACACCACCTCGCTGCGCACGCTCGCCACGAACGGTGGTACCGCGCTGACCGCCTCCGCGCCGCAGGCCGGGGACCGGATCGCTCCGGTCTGCCCGTACGCGGGCGCCGACTGCTCGACGCTCTGGGGCAACACCGGCGACGAGCCGGACGACGTCTTCCTCACCACGTTCTACGACGGCGACGACGGCGGCACCGGGCTCGGCGACGCGGACCGGCTGGTCGCGATGAACGACGGCTCGTCCGACCGCACCCTGGAGTTCCGCACCGAGGGCGGCACGATCGTCGACGTCTCCGACGACTACGCGGTCTACAACTCCGGCGGCGCCTCCCCGGCGCAGTACGTCGGCGAGTTCGGGCAGGGCCAGCAGCTGAAGCGGTCGGTGCGCGCCGCCGCGCTGAACGGCTCGACCCTGTGGAGCGCCGCCACCACCGGCAAGCTCTCCTCGTACAGCCTGACCGAGCACCGCGCCCTGGCCACGGTCACCGTGCCCGGTCTCGGCTGTGTGCCGAGCGAGCTGCAGGCGGCGGGCCGCTGGGTGTACTGGGCGTGCGGCAACGGCTCCGCCGGTGTGTACGACACCAAGGCCGCCACCTCTCGCGCCGTGACCGGCGGTGACGTGCTGCTCGGCGACGGCTTCACGGTCCGCCACGACCACGACGCCGACACCCTGGTGCTGACGGACGCGGCCACCGGCGCCGTCCGGGTGCTCGCCGGCGAGGTCGCCGACACCGGTCTCGCCGCGGACCGCCGCTTCAAGTGGACCGTGGACGAGTACACGGGCCTGGTCGCCTGGACCGACCCGTACGAGCGGACGCACCTCGCCACCACCGGCGTCGCGCCGTCGGCCGTGACGTCCTTCGAGACCGAGACGGAGAGCTACGTGCAGCCGGGCTCGACGCCGTACTGGACGCAGGTGCTGCTGTCCCGCCCGGTCACGTCCTGGTCCCTGTCGTTCACCTCGGTGCAGAGCGGCCCGGCCGGCAAGGCCACCCGCACCTTCACCGGCGGGGCGACCCGGGCCCGGGTGTCGGTGAGCTGGAACGGCAAGGCGGCGGACGGCACCCCGTTCCCGAACGGCGCGTACACCTGGTCCCTCAAGGCGACCGGAATCGGCACGAGCGGACCGGCGACGGCCGCCTCGGGCACGGGCTTCCTCGGCCACGGGTCGGCCGTGCGCCACGACTTCGGCAGCCTGGACGGTCCGGACGGCCGGGGCGACCTGCTCACCCTGAACTCCTCGGGCGGCCTCACCTTCCAGGTCGGCACCGGCACCGGGAAGTTCAACAGCAAGATCAGCGGCAGCGGCTGGGCCACGAGCGTCCGGGCGATCCCCTTCGGCGACCTCAGCGGCGACCGCTGCAACGACGTCCTCGTCCGGCTGAGCAGCGGCGCCCTGCGCCTGTACAAGCCGGGCTGCGGCAAGGCGGTCACCCCGAAGACGTCGTACACCACCCTCGCGAGCAGCGGCTGGACCCAGTACGACCTGCTGACCTCGCCCGGTGACGTGAGCGGCGACGGGCGCCCGGACCTGGTCACCCGCACCGCCTCCACCGGCACCGTCCACCTCCACAAGGGCACGAGCACCGGCAAGTTCGCGGCCCGCGTGAAGCTGTACGACGACTGGAGGGGCTACAAGAAGGTCATCGGCGCCGGCGACCTGAACGGCGACGGCATCGGCGACCTCCTCGCCCAGGACAAGGCGAACACCCTCTACCGGTACGACGGCAGGGGCAACGGCACCTTCGCGGCACGCGTGAAGCTGTTCACCGCCTGGGGCGGCTCGTACAACGCGGTCGTCGGCGTCGGCGACATCACCGACGACGGGAGGGCGGACCTGGTCTCCCGCGACACCGGCGGGAACCTGTACCGCAACAACGGCGACGGCAAGGGCTCCTTCGGCGCCCGCACGAAGATCGCGACGGGCTGGGGCGGCTACAAGTCCCTGTCCTGAGCGCGGATGCGACGGGAAGGGCCCGGAACCGATCCCGGTTCCGGGCCCTTCCCGTTCTGCTCGCCGTCGACCGGCCCGCCGCTACTTCGGCTGCGGCTTGCGGATGTCCAGGTGCAGCTCGCGCAGGCGGGACTCGTCCAGCTCGGTCGGGGCGCCCATCATCAGGTCCTGGGCGTTGCCGTTGAGCGGGAAGGAGATCGTCTCGCGGATGTTGGGCTCGTCCGCGAGGAGCATGACGATGCGGTCCACGCCGGGGGCGATGCCGCCGTGCGGCGGGGCGCCGAAGCGGAAGGCGCGGAGCATGCCCGCGAACTTCTCCTCGACGGTCTCGCGGTCGTAGCCCGCGATCTCGAAGGCCTTCAGCATGATGTCCGGCTCGTGGTTCCGGATCGCGCCGGAGGACAGCTCGACGCCGTTGCAGACGATGTCGTACTGCCAGCCGAGGATGTCCAGCGGGTCCTGGGTCTCCAGGGCCTCCAGGCCGCCCTGCGGCATCGAGAACGGGTTGTGGGAGAAGTCGATCCCGCCGGTCTCCTCGTCCTTCTCGTACATCGGGAAGTCGACGATCCAGCAGAAGCGGAAGACGCCCTCCTCGAAGTGGCCGGCGCGCTTGGCGGCCTCCACCCGGACGGCACCCATGATCTTGGAGACCTCGTCGTACTCGCCCGCGCCGAAGAAGACGGCGTGGCCGGGGGCCAGGGAGAGGCGCTTGGTCAGCTCGGCGACGTTCGCCTCGGTGAGGAACTTCGCGATCGGGCCGGAGAGCGTGCCGTCCTCGGCCACACGCACCCAGGCCAGGCCCTTGGCGCCCTGCTCGACGGCGAACTCACCGAGCTGGTCGAAGAACTTGCGGGGCTGCGCGGAGACGTCCGGCACCGGCAGGGCACGCACGTGCTTGCCCGCGAACGCCTTGAACTCCGAGCCCTCGAAGACATCGGTGATGTCCACCAGCTCCAGCTTGGCGCGCAGGTCCGGCTTGTCGGAGCCGTACTTCGCCATCGCCTCGCGGAACGGGATACGCGGGAAGGGAGAGGTGACGTGGCGGCCGCCGCCGAACTCCTCGAAGAGCTCCGTCATGAGCTTCTCGATGGGCTGGAAGACGTCCTCCTGCTCGACGAAGGACATCTCCACGTCGAGCTGGTAGAACTCGCCCGGCGAGCGGTCGGCGCGGGCGTCCTCGTCGCGGAAGCAGGGCGCGATCTGGAAGTAGCGGTCGAAGCCGGAGATCATCAGCAGCTGCTTGAACTGCTGCGGGGCCTGCGGCAGCGCGTAGAACTTGCCCGGGTGCACACGGGAGGGGACCACGTAGTCGCGGGCGCCCTCGGGCGAGGTGGCGGACAGGATCGGCGTCGCCATCTCGTTGAAGCCCATGGCGACCATCTTGTGGCGGATCGCGGAGATCACGGCCGTGCGCAGCATGATGTTGCGGTGCATGCGCTCGCGGCGCAGGTCCAGGAAGCGGTACTCCAGGCGCCGCTCCTCGTTGACCCCGTCCTCGGCGTTGATCGTGAAGGGCAGCGGGGCGGCCGCGCCGAGCAGCTCGACCTCGGCGACCTCGACCTCGATCTCACCCGTGGGCAGGTCGGAGTTCACGTTCTCGGTTCCACGTGAAACAACCTGGCCGTCGACGCGGACCGTGGACTCCTTGGACATCTTGTCCAGGGCCTCGTACGCCGGGGTGCCGGGGCGGGCGACCAACTGGGTGATGCCGTAGTGGTCGCGCAGATCGATGAAGAGGATGCCGCCCAGGTCGCGCCGATTGTGCAGCCAGCCACTCAGCCGGACGTCGGTGCCGACGTCAGAGGCGCGGAGCTGGCCGCAGGTGTGGGACCTGTACCGATGCATCGTCGTTCATCGTCCTTCGTGGTGGGGTTCTCTCCTGCCGGCCTCGCGGACCGGCGGGAACGGGCACGGGGCCCGGACCCGTCAAGGGTACCGGGCACCCCAAGATCGGCTCCCCACCATTACGGCCCACGGGTCCGCGGTACCGGGGCCGGTGCCGGCCCCCGGCGGCGGGCATCGGCGGCCCACGGTGGCATCTATCGATCGGATCTTCTTAAAGTGGGTCAATGCGCACTGGCGAGCCCCTGCCGTCCGTGGGCGACGTCCTCGCCGCCCTCGCGACCGGTCTGTGGCACTGGGACACCGCCACCGGCCTGGTCAGCGTGGACGCGGAGGCGGCGCGGCTGCTCGGCCTGCCTCCCGAGTCCGCCACCCTCACCGAGGCCCAGACCCGGGCCCGGCTGCACCCGGTCGACTGGAACGAGATCACCGGTGTGGTCCAGCTCGCGGCGGCCGAGGGCACCCTCGCCGAGGTGCGCATCCGGATCATGGACCCGCGGGGGAACGTCCTGCGGGTCGTCCGCAGCCGCTCCAAGCCGTCCTTCGACCCCGAACGGCGGGCGTACGAGCTCATCGGCACCCTCCAGGAGGTGACCGAGCCGACCCCCGGCACGGCGGCCGGGCGCAGCACGGTCACCGGGGACTGGCGGCGCTCGCGGGAGGCGTTCCTGCTGGACGCCGGCCGGGCGCTGGCGGAGGCGCGCTCCACGGCCGAGGTGCTGCGGGTGGCGGGCGCCCTGTCGATGCCGGGGTTCTCCCCGGACGGGCTCGTGGTGTTCGGGGTGGAGGGCGACCGGCTGACGATCATCGGCCACCACGGGCACCAGCCGGGCGACATCCGGCCCTTCTCCGACATGCCGCTCGCCGCGGACTACCCGGCGGCGGAGGTGGTGCGCTCCGGACGCGCCGTGTACGTGGCCTCGCCGGAGCAGTACGAGAGCCGCTACCCGGCGATCTGGCCCTACGTCGAGCGCTTCGGCCGCCACTCCTGGGCGTTCCTGCCGCTGACGGTGGCCGGACGCACGATGGGCGCCTGGATGGCGGCGTTCACCTATCCGGTGGCCTTCACCCCGGACGAGCGCGCCGTACTGACGACGGTGGCGCGGATGCTCGCGCAGGCGCTGTCCCGGGCCGGCGCCGCGGAGTCCGAGCGGGAGCTGACCGAGGGCCTGCAGCGCTCCATGCTGCCGACGCTGGGCCCGGAGATCCCCGGGATGCGAGTGGCCGCCCGCTACATCCCGACCGGCGGCGGACTGCAGGTCGGCGGCGACTGGTACGACATGATCCCGCTGCCCTCGGGCCGTTTCGCGCTGGTCATCGGGGATGTGCAGGGGCACGACGTACGGGCGGCGGGGCTGATGGGCCAGCTGCGGATCGCCCTGCGCGCGTACGCCTCGGAGGGGCACCGTCCGGACGCCGTCCTCTCCCGCGCCTCCCGTTTCCTGCACGGCATCACGCACGACTCCCGGGACGAGAACCTGGCCGACCTCCGCTTCGCGACCTGCGTGTACGTGGAGGCCGACCCGGCGACCGGAATGCTGGAGATCGCCCGCGCCGGGCACCCGGACCCGGCGATCCGGATGGCCGACGGCACGGTGATGATGCGGCCGACGGTGGGCGGGCTGCCGCTGGGCATCGATCCGGACGCGGACTACCCGACGACCCGTTTCGCGCTGGAACCCGGCGAGACGATGATGCTCTGCACCGACGGCCTGATCGAGACCGGCGGCCACGACATGGCGAGCGGCTGGCGGCGGCTCCGGGCGGTCCTGGAGGACCACGACGGTGATGCGGAGACGCTGGCCGACGCACTCGTGCAGGCGGTGCACGGTCCGTCGTCGCACCACACCACCGGGCCGCTGGCGGACCGCCGCGAGGACGACATCGCCCTGGTGCTGCTGTGCCGGGCCGGGGAGGGCCACGACTGCGTCGACACCGGGACGGCGCGGCCCGCGGTGCGGCGCACGCTGCTGTCGGTGGCGCAGGACGAACCCGAGCGGATCGCCGAGGCCCGCCAGCACCTGCGGGAGCTGCTGCACGACTGGGCCTCGGCGGAGCAGGTCGACTCGGCGGTCCTGCTGGTCTCCGAGATGGTCACGAACGTCCTCGTCCACACCGACGCCGACGCGCTGCTGCTCGCCGAGGTGGCCGGTGCGGACGGCCGGCGGCTGCGGGTGGAGGTCACCGACGCGGGGGACGACCTCCCCCATCGGCGCCGCCCCGGCGAACTGGCCTCCTCGGGCCGCGGCCTGATGCTGATCGAGCTCCTCGCCGACACCTGGGGAGTCGACCCGCGGGGCCGGGGCAAGAGCATCTGGTTCGAGCTCTACGAGTCGGCCGGGACGGGGGACGAGGGCTTGGCCGCGCCGGTCGTTCCGGTCGAATCCGCGGCGCCCGACCGGGCGGACGGGTACGACGACGAAGCCCTCTAGGGGCCCGGCCTTGAGAACCGGCTGGACAGGCCGGGCAAGGAGCCCGCGCGGGCCGGTCCGGAGCGGGCCGGTGCCCGAGCCGACCGCCGGGGGGGGGCCGCCCGGGCCGGTGGTCTAGGAGGCCGGCCGGTCCGGCGGGGTGCTCGGGGACGGACCGGGAGGCGGGGCCGACGGGGTGCCGGAGGGTTCGGCCGGACGGTCCTCGCCGGAGGCAGCCGTGTCCTGCGGGCCCTGGCCGCCGTGGCGGTCCCTCAGCTCCTGGGCGACCGAGAAGGCCGCGGCGGTCAGCGGGACGGAGAGCAGCATGCCGAGGATGCCCGCGACGGAGGCGCCGGCGGTGATGGCCAGCAGCACCGCCGCCGGGTGCATCTGCACGGTCCGGCTCTGGATGACCGGCTGGAGCACGTGCCCCTCCAGCACCTGCACCGCCACCACCACCCCGAGCGCCCACAGCGCGGTGACGAATCCCCGGTCGGCCAGGGCGACCAGCACGGCCACCGCGCCGGAGATGAAGGCGCCGAGGTAGGGGATGTAGGCGCCGACGAAGACGAGCGCGCCGAGCCCCACCGCGCCGGGCACCTGGAGGATCAGCAGGCCCACGGTGATGCAGACGGCGTCGATGAGGGCGATGAGCGTGGTCCCGCGCATGAACCCCTCGACCGCGCGGAAGGCCCGCCGGGCCATGGCCTCGACGGTGCCGGAGGCGCCGCCGGGCACCACGGAGCGCAGGGCGTTCAGGACCCGGTCGGCGTCACGCAGGAAGAAGAAGACGAGCAGCAGCGCGAGCACCGCCATGGCCATGCTCTCGCCGACCACGCTGACCCCGCTGATGACGCCGGAAGCGGCCGTCCCGCCGAACTTGCCCAGCAGCTCGCGCGAATGGACGGCGAGATCGTCGAGCCCGGTGCCGGCGGCGCCGAAGTGCCGGGCGACCGACTTGGCGGCGAGCCGGAGCGAGACGAGGATCTGCTCGCCGCTGTCGATGAGCGCGGCGACGACGATGTACACGGCACCGCCGACGACGGCGACGACCGCGACGCACGTGAGCCCGGCCGCCAGCGACCGCTGCACCCCGGTCCGCACGAGCCGCCGGTACAGCGGCCTCAGCAGCGCGGTGCCGAGCAGCGCGAGCAGCACCGGCGTGACGGCCGTACGGAACTCGCCGCACAGCCGTACCCCCACCCAGCCCACCCCGGCGGCGAGCAGCAGCACGGCGCACCAGGCGGCGAACCGGCGGACGGGGTCGGGCAGCAGCGACACACCCCCAGCGGATCATGGTCGCCGATGGCTGTCCTGCCGCGCGGGGCCGGGCGGGTGAGCGCTCGCGGCGCCGCACGTGCGGATGGCCGCGCGGGTTTCCGTCAGACCCGCGCGGCCACCGTCCCCCGGGCCCGAGGGCCGCTCAGCGCCGGGCCCGGGGGGTGCTTCCGTCAGGCCTGCGGGCCGCTCTCCGTCATGCCGTGCACGGCGGGGACCGTGCCCAGACGGCCCTTCTGGAAGTCCTCGAAGGCCTGCATCAGCTCGTCCTTGGTGTTCATGACGAACGGGCCGTAGTGGGCCATCGGCTCGCGGATCGGCTGTCCGCCCAGCAGCACGACCTCCAGGTCCGGCGTGTGGGAGTCCTGCTTCTCGTCCGCGCGGACGGTCAGCGAGGAGCCCGCGCCGAAGACGGCGGTCTGGCCCAGGTGGATCGGCCGGCGCTCGGCGCCGACGCTGCCGCGGCCCGCCATGACGTACGCCAGGCCGTTGAAGTCCTCGCGCCAGGGCAGGGTGATCTCGGCACCCGGCGCCAGGGTCGCGTGGATCATCGTGATCGGCGTGTGCGTGACGCCCGGGCCCTCGTGGCCGTCCAGCTCGCCGGCGATGACGCGGAGCAGCGCGCCACCGTCGGGCGAGGTGAGCAGCTGGACGTTGCGGCCGCGGATGTCCTGGTAGCGCGGGGCCATCATCTTGTCCTTGGCCGGGAGGTTCACCCACAGCTGGAGGCCGTGGAAGAGGCCGCCGGACACGACGAGGGCCTCCGGCGGGGCCTCGATGTGCAGCAGGCCCGAGCCGGCGGTCATCCACTGCGTGTCGCCGTTGGTGATGGTGCCGCCACCACCCTGCGAGTCCTGGTGGTCGAAGATGCCGTCGATGATGTAGGTGACGGTCTCGAAGCCGCGGTGCGGGTGCCAGGGGGTGCCCTTGGGCTCGCCCGGCGCGTACTCCACCTCGCCCATCTGGTCCATCATGATGAACGGGTCGAGGTGGCGGTAGTTGATCCCGGCGAACGCGCGGCGCACCGGGAAGCCCTCGCCCTCGAAACCGCTCGGAGCGGTCGTGACGGTGAGCACGGGGCGTGCCACGGCGTCGGCGGGAGCGGTCACGCGGGGCAGCGTCAACGGGTTCTCGACGGTCACTGCAGGCATGGTGGGACCTCCTTGGTACGCCCACTTTAGTTGAGCGTTGAACTTCTTGTCACCCCCAACAGAGCGGGCCCGGAGGGAATTCCCTCCGGGCCCGCCACGGGGTCTGAACGGTTCAGACGCCGCCGTACATGCGGCGCATGGCGAATTCGACCATCTGCTCGACCGCCTTGGCGTCGAACACCATCCGGTGCTCGCCCTCCATGTCCAGAACGAACCCGTAGCCGGTGGGCAGCAGATCGATCACCTCGGCGCCGGTGATCACGAAGTACTTGGACTCCTTGCCCGCGTATCGCCGCAGCTCCTTGAGGGAGGTGAACATCGGGATCACCGGCTGCTGGGTGTTGTGCAGGGCCAGGAAGCCGGGGGTGTCACCACGCGGGCAGTACACCTTCGACGTGGCGAAGATCTGCTGGAAGTCCTCGGCGGCCATCGAGCCCGTGGTGAAGGCGCGCACCGCGTCCGCGAGCGAGGGCGGCGACGGCTCGGGATAGAGCGGCGGCTGCTGGCCGTACCCCCCGACACCGCCCGGCATCTGCTGCTGCGGCGGCACGTACCCCTGCTGCGCGGCGCCACCGTCCATGGGCTGGCCGTATCCGTACATGCGCGCAAGAGTACCGAGCGCGGGCGGCGCCGGCCGCCCCCTTCCCCCCACCGGAGAAAACCGGCCGGTCACCCGCCTTCCGCCGGAATACCGGAGCGGCCGGAAGGGCTGCACATGTGGAGGGTGGAGTAGACCCTTCTCACACTTGGCAGGGCAGGGGTTGCTTCTTATTACCGACGGGTAGCATCATCGTAGCTACTTGTTGGTACGTGAACCAGATGCGAGGAGTCAGTGCCTCGCCGATCCCTCAACGGAGCAGTCGCCATGGGGCACTACAAGTCGAATCTCCGCGACATCGAGTTCAACCTCTTCGAAGTACTGGGGCGCGACAAGGTGTACGGCACCGGCCCGTTCGAGGAGATGGACGTCGAGACCGCCAAGAGCGTCCTGGAGGAGCTGACCCGCCTCTCCGAGAACGAGCTGGCCGAGTCCTTCGCCGACGCCGACCGCAACCCGCCGGTCTTCGACCCGGAGACCAACACCGCGCCGGTCCCGGCGTCCTTCAAGAAGAGCTACAAGGCCTTCATGGACTCGGAGTACTGGCGGCTCGGCCTGCCCGAGGAGATCGGCGGCACCACCTCGCCCCGCTCCCTGATCTGGGCCTACGCCGAGCTGATCCTGGGCGCCAACCCGGCCGTCTGGATGTACTCCTCGGGCCCCGCGTTCGCCGGCATCCTCTTCGAGGAGGGCAACGAGGTCCAGAAGCACATCGCCAAGGTCGCCGTGGACAAGCAGTGGGGCTCCACGATGGTGCTCACCGAGCCCGACGCGGGCTCCGACGTGGGCGCCGGCCGCACCAAGGCGATCCAGCAGGAGGACGGCTCCTGGCACATCGAGGGCGTGAAGCGCTTCATCACCTCCGGTGAGCACGACATGGAGGAGAACATCCTCCACTACGTCCTCGCCCGCCCCGAGGGCGCCGGCCCCGGCACCAAGGGCCTGTCCCTCTTCCTCGTCCCGAAGTACCTCTTCGACTTCGAGACCGGCGAGCTGGGCGAGCGCAACGGCGCCTACGCCACCAACGTCGAGCACAAGATGGGTCTCAAGGCCTCCAACACGTGCGAGATGACCTTCGGCGACAAGCACCCCGCCAAGGGCTGGCTGATCGGCGACAAGCACGACGGCATCCGCCAGATGTTCCGCATCATCGAGTTCGCCCGCATGATGGTCGGCACGAAGGCGATCTCCACGCTCTCCACCGGCTACCTCAACGCGCTGGAGTACGCCAAGGAGCGCGTCCAGGGCCCGGACCTGGCCGACTTCATGGACAAGACGGCGCCCAAGGTCACCATCACGCACCACCCCGACGTGCGCCGCTCGCTGATGACGCAGAAGGCGTACGCGGAGGGCATGCGCGCCCTCGTGCTCCACACCGCCTCCGTCCAGGACGCCATCCAGCTCAAGGAGGCCAACGGCGAGGACGCCTCGGCCGAGGAGGCGCTGAACGACCTGCTCCTGCCCATCGTCAAGGGCTACGGCTCCGAGAAGGGCTACGAGCAGCTCGCCCAGTCGCTGCAGACCTTCGGCGGCTCCGGCTTCCTCCAGGAGTACCCGATCGAGCAGTACATCCGGGACTCCAAGATCGACACCCTCTACGAGGGCACCACGGCGATCCAGGGCCAGGACTTCTTCTTCCGGAAGATCGTCCGCAACCAGGGCGCCGCGCTGAACTCCCTCGCCGAGGACATCAAGAAGTTCCTGGCGCTCGGCACCGGCGGCGAGGACCTGTCCGGCGCCCGCGAGCACCTCGCCAAGGCGGCCGTGGAGCTGGAGGCGATCGTCGGCCTCATGCTGACCGACCTCGCCGCCACCGAGCAGGACACCAAGAACATCTACAAGGTGGGCCTGAACACCACCCGCCTGCTCATGGCCTCCGGTGACGTCGTCGTCGGCTACCTGCTGCTCAGGGGCGCCGCGATCGCCGCCGAGAAGCTCGCCACCGCCTCGGCGAAGGACAAGGCGTTCTACACCGGCAAGATCGCCGCGGCGAAGTTCTTCGCGGCGAACGTCCTGCCGGGCGTCACCCTCGCCCGCAAGATCGCCGCCGGTGTCGAGCTCGACCTCATGGAGCTGGACGAGGCCGCGTTCTAGACCCGGCGAGGCCGCGTCCTCCGGCCGGCGAGACCGCCTTCCGGACCGGTCGGGACCCGCTCCCGACCGGCCGGGGCCGCGTTACCGACGTTCCGGACGACCCCGTCGATACCCCGCACGGGCCCGCTCCCCATTCCCGGGAGCGGGCCCGTGCACGTCGTTAAGGTGAACCCATGAGCGCACCAGCCCGCTTCGACCGCGGCCACACCGACGACCTGATGTCCTTCCTGGCGGCAAGCCCCTCGCCGTACCACGCCGTGGCGAACACCGCCGAGCGGCTGGAGAAGGCGGGCTTCCGTCAGGTCGCCGAGACGGACGCCTGGGACGGGACGAGCGGCGGCAAGTACCTGCTGCGCGGCGGCGCTATCGTGGCCTGGTTCGTGCCCGAGGGCGCCGCACCGCACACTCCCTTCCACATCATCGGCGCGCACACCGACTCCCCGAACCTGCGGATCAAGCCGCGCCCGGACAGCGGGGCGCAGGGCTGGCGTCAGGTGGCCGTGGAGATCTACGGCGGTCCGCTGCTGAACTCCTGGCTGGACCGGGACCTCGGCCTGGCCGGCCGGCTCACCCTGCGCGACGGCTCCACCGTCCTGGTCGACGTCGACCGGCCGCTCCTGCGGGTCCCCCAGCTCGCCATCCACCTGGACCGCACGGTCGGCACCGACGGGCTCAAGCTCGACAAGCAGCGGCACCTCCAGCCGGTCTGGGGCCTCGGCGACGACGTCCTGGACGGCGACCTGATCGCCTTCCTGGAGCAGGAGGCCGGGCTGGATGCGGGCTCGGTGACCGGCTGGGACCTGATGACGTACCCGGTGGAGCCGCCCGCCTACCTGGGCCGCGACCGGGAGCTGGTGGCCGGCCCGCGCATGGACAACCTGCTGTCCGTGCACGCCGGCGTCGCCGCCCTGGTCGCCGCCGCGACCTCCGGGGCCGAGCTCACCCGCATCCCCGTGCTGGCCGCCTTCGACCACGAGGAGAACGGCTCCCAGTCCGACACCGGCGCGGACGGCCCGCTGCTGGGCACGGCCCTGGAGCGCTCGGTGTTCGCGCGCGGCGGATCGTACGAGGACCGGGCGCGCGCCTTCGCCGGCACGGTCTGCCTGTCCTCCGACACGGGGCACGCCGTCCACCCCAACTACGCCGAGCGGCACGACCCGACGCACCACCCGCGGGTCAACGGCGGCCCCATCCTCAAGGTCAACGTCAACAACCGCTACGCCACGGACGGTTCGGGCCGCGCGGTGTTCGCCGCCGCCTGCGAACGGGCCGACGTCCCGTTCCAGTCCTTCGTCTCCAACAACTCCATGCCGTGCGGCACCACCATCGGACCCATCACCGCGGCCCGGCACGGGATCCGCACGGTCGACATCGGCGTGGCGATCCTCTCCATGCACAGCGTCCGCGAACTCTGCGGCGCCGACGACCCGTTCCTCCTGGCGAACGCCCTGACCGCGTTCCTGGAGGGCTGACCGCCGGACCGCGCCTCCGGACCCCCTCGTACGCCTGAGTTCTCGTCACCGTCCGTGGTGGGCATGCCCCAAGCCGCGCCGGGTACCCGGTTGCCACCGGAGATTCCGGAACCGAAAAGGGGAGGCGACTTCTCATGGGGCTCGGAGGATGCATCATCCTCATCGCCGTGGGGGCCATCCTCACGTTCGCGACCGACTGGCAGATGCACGGCGTCAACCTCACCATCGTCGGAGTGATCCTGATGGCCGTCGGCCTGATCGGCGTCGCCACGTTCAGCGGAATCGCCCGGCGCCGCAGGGTGGTCGTGCCCCCGACGACGCCGGTGGTGGAGGAGGAACCCCTGCACCACCGCCGCGCCGACGGGTACACCGAGGGCTACCGCGACGGGTACGGCGTATAGCTCCCGCCGCCGCCGTCCACCCGCGGGTGACATCCCGCCCGCGGGTGAGAGGCACGGTCAGGGACAACTGACACGGGTGTCACCGGAGTCGGTGGTGCAGGTGTCGAAACCCGTACCGCCGTCCGCCGTGTCGTTGCGGGCCACCCCGTCGGTGGTGACCAGGCGGTCGTTGCCGGACGAGCCGGTCAGGGTGTCGTTGCCCGGACCGCCGTACAGCGTGTCGTCGCCGAGGCCGCCGTCGGCGTAGTCGTCGCCGAAGTCGCCGTGGACGGTGTCCCGGCCGCCGCCCGCGCGGACGACGTCGTTACCGCCCAGAGCACAGATCACGTCGTCGCCACCCGTGCCGGTGAGGGTGTCGGACCCGCTGGTGCCGACGATCGTGCAGCCACGGGCGTTGCCCACGCCCGTGGTCGCCGCGGCCGTGTTGTCCGCCGGTGCCGGGTCGGTCTGCGTGGCGGTCACCGTGGCGGCGTTCCTGAGCGTGCCGGTCGTCCGCGGCTCGGCGACCACCGTCACGGTGGCACTCGCGCCCGGGGCGAGCGAACCCAGCGAGCAGGTGGCACCGGTGGCCGAGGTGAGGGTGCAACCGCCCTGGCCGGCGGTGGCCGACACCACGGTCGCCTGCACTCCCGACAGCGCGTCGCCGAGCGTGACGCCGGAAGCGGACCCCGGGGACGCGGCGGAGTTGGTCACGCGCACGGTGTACGTGGCCCGGTCCCCCAGATCGACCGAGGACGGGCCCGTCGTGGTGACGGAGAGGTTCGCGCCGGCCGGAGGCGGCGGGGTGCCGGCCCCGCCCAGGAAGCGGGCCAGGGCGAAGTCGGTGTTCGGGCCGCCCTGTCCGGCGGCCACGATCCTGCCGTCGGACTGGAGCGCCACCCCGTGCGCCACATCGCTCCCGCCGAAGCCCGCGGTCGCCCGGCCTCCGGACCCGAAGCCGCCGTCCAGGCCGCCGTCGGGGTTGTACCGCAGCACGGCGAACCCTCCGCCGGACCGGCCGCCCGCGGTGACGATCCTCCCGTCGCCCGGCTGCACGACCACGTCCTCGGCGAACGCGCCGGTCGTGAGGACCCTGCCGTCCCCGTCGAACCCCGTGTCCAGGGTGCCGTTCGTGTGGTACCGGGCCATCGCCAGCCTGTCGTCGCTGTGGCCCGCCGCGACGATCCTGCCGTCGGGCTGGACCGCCAGACCCTCCACGGACTCGTAGGCACCGAAGTCGGTGCGTTCGATGCCGTCACCGCCGAAACCGGTGTCGAGACTGCCGTCGGCGTTGTACCGGATCACGACGAAGTCGAAGCGGGTCGTCCCCACCTCGCCCCCGACGACGATCTTTCCGTCCGGTTGCAGTGCCAGGGCCCGCAGGTCGCCGCCCTCCTCCAGGGAGGGTGACAGCGCGGTGGTCACCATGCCGTCGCCGTCGAAGCTCCTGTCCAGGCTGCCGTCCGGGTTGTACCGCGCCACGGCGGCACGGCCGCCGACATAGCCGGCGGCGACGATCCTGCCGTCGGGCCGCACCGCGACGTCCATGGCCTCCTCGGGGCGGCCGAAATCGGTGAACACGAAGCCGTCGCCGTCGAAGCTCCTGTCCGGACTGCCGTCCGGGTTGTAGCGGGCCACCACGAACCAGCAGCAGTCCTCGTAGTCCCGCCAGGCGCTCCCGACCACGACGATCTTGCCGTCGGGCTGCACGGCCACGCCGCGCGCCTGGTCGTCCAGCCCTTCGGGACCCAGCGGGGTGGTCACCGTCCCGTCGGCGCCGAAACCGGTGTCCGGCGTGCCGTCGGGAAGGTGCCGCGTCAGCGCGAAGTCGCCGTCGTGCGAGCCGACGGAGACGATCCTGCCGTCGGACTGCAACGCCACGTCGTTGGCCTGGTCGAGGCCGCCGAGATCGGTGAGGACCCTGCCGTCACCGCTGAAGGAGGGGTCCAGGTCCCCCCGCGCCGCGACCGCGGTACCGGGCAGGGTGAGCAGGAGTGCCAGCACGCTGCCGGCCACGGTCGCGGACCGCGCCGTGAGAGACCGGCGGCGCTTCTCGCGGAACCGGCGCCACGCCGATCGCACATGAGGGGTGAGCATGCGAAACAGCGTTCCGGCACTCGCACACGGGTCCGGCCGCCACGAGCCGGGTTGCGCCCATCGGACGCGGAGATCCATCCCGGCGGGTGAGCCGGCCCTCGCACGGCCGGCTCCCGGACCGGGCCGCCGGGGCCCGTCGTCCGGATCACGCCCGCGTCGCAGGGCGCTCGGGTCGGCCGGCAGGGCACCGTGAGCCGGGCCGGCCCGAAACGAACGACAGGCCGGCCCTAGCCCGCGTCCATCCCCGCCAGCACCAGGGGCAGCCGGTGCGCCGCGCCCTCGGCGAGGCGGATCGGGACACCCCAGTCCTGCTGGTGGACGTGACACGCGGGGTACGAGGCGGCGGAGTCGTCGCAGCTCGCCGCCATGGCCGAGACGTGCAGGACGCCCCCCGCGACGGCCGGGTTCAGCTCCAGCTCGCGGGAGAGGTCCGTGTCCGCCCCCTCGCCCTTGAGCAGCAGCTCGGGCGGGGTCGAGGAGACCAGCAGCCGGGTCGAGGGACCGTGGCGGGTGTCCAGCTTCTGGCCCGCGGGCGCCTCGAAGATCACGTCGAGGCGGAGCGTGCCCGGAGCGACCTCGGTCGCGGCACGCCGTGTGCGGTGGGCGACCGCGTCGACCCTGACCGCCTCCTCGGGCAGCCGCAGCCGGGTGAGCCGATGCCGGGCCGACTCGACCACCACGATGTCCGTGCCGACGAGGACGGCGTCGCTGGGCTCGCGCAGATCGGTGGCGAGCGTGGTGACCTCACCGGTGGCCGGGTCGTAGCGGCGCAGGGCGTGGTTGTAGGTGTCGGCGACGGCGACCGAGCCGTCCGGCAGGGCGGTGACGCCCAGCGGGTGCTGCAGCAGCGCCTCGCCCGCCGGGCCGTCCCGGTGCCCGAAGTCGA
This sequence comes from Streptomyces sp. NPDC015139, assembly GCF_043079785.1. Taxonomy (NCBI): domain Bacteria; kingdom Bacillati; phylum Actinomycetota; class Actinomycetes; order Kitasatosporales; family Streptomycetaceae; genus Streptomyces; species Streptomyces sp. NPDC015139. The sequence goes on from NZ_JBIBUW010000002.1 coordinate 615,105, forward strand.
ACAGGCCGGTGCCGACCGCCGTACGCACGTGCCCGTCCCGGTCCACCCAGCGCAGCGCGGAGGTCTCGGAGTCGGCGACCCACAGCCGGTCGGCGGTGGCCGCGAGACCGGAGGGCTGCGCGAACCAGGCCTCGGCGGCCGGTCCGTCGACCAGGCCCTCGTTGGTGGTGCCGGCCGCCACGGCGACCGTCCCGGCCACCGGGTCGTACGTCCACAGCTGGTGCACGCCCGCCATGGCGATCCACACCTTGCCGCCGAACACGGCCACGTCCCACGGCGACGACAGGTCCGTCCCGCTGGCCGGACCGGAGGTCGCCGAACCCCGCCACCACTGCCGGCCGGTGCCGGCCAGGGTGGTCACCACACCCGTGGCGAGGTCGAGCCGGCGCAGGGCGTGGTTGACGGTGTCGGCGACGACGACCGCGCCGTCGTCGAGGAGCGCGAGGCCCTGCGGCTCGTTGAAGGAGGCCTCGCCCGGACCGCCGTCGGCGAAGCCGCGCGCACCGGAGCCGATGCGCCGCACGACGGTCTCGGCGTCCTGTGCCAGCTCCACCAACTGGTGCCGTGTGGTGTCGCTGACCAGGAGGTTCCCGGACGGCAGGAGCAGCGCCTTGCCCGGGAAGCGCAGGGCCGTCGGCTCGGGCTCCGGCGGCACGTACGGGCCGTCACCGCGGCGCAGGGTGCCCTTCGCCCCGTGCTCGGCCTCCAGCTCCTCGACCAGCCGCTCGATGGCGTGCACGTGCCCCTCGCCCGCGTGCTGGGCGACGACGTACCCCTCGGGATCGATCACGACGAGCGTCGGCCAGGCCCGGACCGCGTACTGCTTCCACATGGCGAGCTCGGGATCGTCCAGCACCGGGTGCTCCACGCCGTAGCGCTCGACGGCGTCCACGACCGCCCGGTGCTCGGCCTCGTGCACGAACTTCGGCGAGTGCACCCCGACGACCACCACCGTGTCCCGGTGCCTCTCCTCCAGCTCCCTGAGCTCGTCGAGGACGTGCAGGCAGTTGATGCAGCAGAAGGTCCAGAAATCCAGGATCAATACGCGTCCCCGGAAGTCGGCGAGCCTCAGATCCTTCCCACCGGTGTTGATCCAGCCGCCCCTACCGGACAGCTCGGGGGCACGGACACGTACGCGCTTCGCCATGCTTCACCCAACCACGGCACCGACCTGCGCTATTTCCGCCCGGCGGGTGGCCGCTCCCGGACATCTCCCCCACTTCTTCCGGGCCCGTGACGATCACGCGCCGCCGGGGAACGGTTACCGCATGAGATTCCTCGTACGCGACCGCATCCTCGGCATCGGCGACGACTGGTGGATCGAGGACGAGCACGGCCGGAAGGTGTTCCTCGTCGACGGCAAGGCGATGCGGCTGCGGGACACCTTCGAGCTCAAGGACACCCAGGGGCGGGTCCTGATCGACATCCACCAGAAGATGTTCGCCCTGCGCGACACCATGGTGATCGAACGGGACGGCGAAGGGCTGGCCAGGATCAAGCGCAAGCGGCTGTCGCTGCTGCGCAACCACTACCGCGTCTCCCTGGTGGACGGCACCGAGCTGGACGTCAGCGGCAAGATCCTGGACCGCGAGTTCGCCGTCGAGTACGAGGGCGAACTCCTCGCGGTGATCTCCCGGCGCTGGCTCTCCCTCCGGGACACCTACGGCGTCGACGTCGTACGGGACGACGCCGACCCGGCCCTGCTCATCGCCGTGGCGGTGTGCGTGATCCACCTGGCGGAGAAGGAGGGCGAGGAACAGGACTGAACCCGACCGGGCGGGGCTGGGGGGACTACCTCGCTGGCTCCGCCCGGGAGCCGCCCAGCTGCTGCGGAACGCGAGAACGGCGCTTCTGGGGGGCGGGGGCTGCCGTGGGCTCGGCGTCGGGATTGGCCCGGGCCGAGGGCGGCCGCGCGGCCGTGGCTAGCCTCGGTGGTGGGGCGGTGCCAGGCCGAGGACCCGGTCCTTCAGGGCCGGGAACTGCTCACGGGTGGCCGCCACCTTCGCCGGGTCGAACTCCACCGTGAGGACCTCCTCGCCCGGTCCCGCCTCCGCGAGCACCTCGCCCCAGGGATCCACCACGATCGAGTGACCCGCCTGTGGAACTCCCGCATGCGTCCCGGCCGTTCCACAGGCGAGCACGAACGCCTGGTTCTCCACCGCCCGCGCCTGAGCCAGCAGCGTCCAGTGTGCGCGCCGCCGCTCGGGCCAGCCCGCCGGGATCACCAGCACCTCGGCGCCGGCGTCGGCCAGTCCGCGGAAGAGTTCGGGGAAACGGAGGTCGTAGCAGGTGGCCACGCCGAGCGTGGTCCCGGGCAGCCGGACCGTCACCAGGTCCCGCCCCGCGCCCATCAGCACGGCCTCGCCCTTGTCGAAGCCGAAGCGGTGGATCTTGCGGTAGGCCGTGGCCAGTTCACCGGAGGGGGAGAAGACGAGGGAGGTGTTGTAGAGGGGGCCCTCGGGATCCCGCTCGGGAATGGACCCGGCGTGCAGCCACACGCCCGCGTCGCTCGCCGCCTTGGCCATCACGTCGAACGTCGGTCCCTCGAGCGGCTCGGCCTCCCGGCCGAACTCCTCGTAGGCGAAGGCGCCGGTGGTCCACAGTTCGGGCAGAACCACGAGGTCGGCCCCGGCCTGCTCGCGGACGAGCGCGGCGGCACGCTGCCGCCGGGCCTCGACCGATTCGTCCTCGTCCACGGCGATCTGGATCAGCGAGGCGCGCACACTACCACCGTCCTGGCATTGGAGTCGTCCAACAGGCCTACGATCGTCACACGAAAGCACTGCCGGGGTGCCTCACAGCAGCGTAACTTGGGGTCCCCTCGGGTTCGAGCACGGCCGAGAACCCGGGGGAGTCCCAGAACACCGCCGAGAGCAGCCACCGCCCACTGGCAACGCCGCCACAACCTGCCCGTGTACCAAACGCCGAGGGGTCCCGTTTCCGTGAGTCTGCATCCCACCCTCCAGCCCTACGCCGACGCCTGGACCCACTCCATCGACGCGATATCCGAGATGGTGCAGTCGCTCCCGGACGGAGAGTGGAACCGGCGCACCCCCTGCCCCGGCTGGTCGGTGCGGGACATCGTGTCCCATGTGATCGGCATGGACTGCGAGATGCTCGGCGACCCCCGCCCCATCCACTCGCTGCCCCGTGACCTCTTCCACGTCACGACCGAGCACCAGCGCTACACGGAGATACAGGTCGACGTCCGCCGCCATCACACGGCGCCGGAGATGACGGCCGAGCTGGAGTACACGGTCATCCGCCGCAACCGCCAGCTGCGCAACGAGTCCCGGGACCCCGGCACCATGGTGCGTGGCCCGCTGGGCACGGAGGTCACCCTCGAACAGGCCTACCGCATGCGGGCCTTCGACGTGTGGGTGCACGAGCAGGACCTGCGTGCCGCCCTCGGCCGGCCCGGCGGCCTCGACTCGCCGGGCGCCCACGTCGCACGGGACATGCTGCTGGAAGCGCTGCCCAAGGTGGTCGCCAAGAACGCGGAGGCGCCCCGCAGTTCGGCCGTCGTGATCGACGTGCACGGCCCGGTGGAGTTCCTGCGCACCGTCCGCGTCGACATCCAGGGCCGCGGCACCCTGGAGACCGCCCCGGCGCTCGGCCCCGCGGTCACCCTCACCCTCGACTGGGAGACGTACGTCCGCCTCGCCTGCGGCCGGATCTCCCCGGAGTCGGCCGCGGACCGGGTGAAGACGGAGGGCGACCCGGACCTGGCGGCGGCGATCCTGCGCCACTTCGCGGTGACGCCGTAGGCAGGGCGGGCACCCGCGCCAAAACGGCCGAGCGCCGTGGTGGTCTCCGCGGTCGCACGGCGCAGCGGGCCGCGGGCGGCGGGCCCCGTCGGGCTGCTCCCGCCTCCCGGCCGGCCGGAAACCGGTGGTGTGCCGGTACGAAGATCGCCTAGCGTCCCGGCATGACCGACACCCCGCCCCGTCTGGGCCGCCTCACCTTCCACAGCCCCCTGTCCGAGGCCCGCGCGGCCGGAATCGTCCAGCGGCTCGCGGCGAACCGGCCCCGGACCGTACTGGACATCGGCTGCGGCTGGGCGGAGCTGCTGCTCCGTGTGCTGGACGCCGTACCGGACGCGAAGGGCACCGGTGTCGACATCAACGGCACCGACCTGGAGCGGGCGCGGCGGAACGCCGAGGCGCGCGGGCTCGCGGACCGGGCGGAGTTCGTCGAGGAATCCGCGCTGGGCACCCGGCGCGGGCCCGCCGACCTGGTGCTGTGCGTCGGCTCGGGCCAGGCGTTGAGCACGGCCGAGCCGGGCACCGCGGAGGCGCTGCGCGAGCTGCGCCGGCTGGTGACCGACGGCGGGCGCGTGCTGCTCGGCGAGGGGTTCTGGCAGCGCCCGCCCACCGCGACCGAGCTGTCCGGCATGTGGCCGGGAGCGCGCGCCGACGACCACCACGACCTCGCGGCCGTCCTCGACCTGGCCGTCGATGCCGGATTCCGGCCGGAGTGGACCGAGACGGCCGGGGCCGAGGAGTGGGAGGAGTTCGAGTCGGCGTACCAGGCGGACACGGAGGTCTGGCTCGCCGCCCACCCGGACCATCCGCTGGCCGCCGAGACCCGGGAGCGCCTGGACCGCCACCGCGGACAGTGGATGCACTACCGCGGGGTCCTCGGCCTCGCCTACCTCACCCTCGTCCCGGTCGTGCGCTGACGCCCCCGTGGGGGCGGCCGGTTCAGGCGGCGGGGACGTGCACCGTCTCGATCCGGCTCGCCACCAGCCGCTCCCGCTCCCGGCGGGCCGCCCGGCCCCGCAGCCGGAGGATCTGGGTCATGCCCAGTGCCTGCAGCACGAAGACCGCGGAGAAGGCCACGGTGTAGTCGTCGCCGGTGGCGTCCAGCAGGACGCCGATCGCGAACAGCGTCGTCATGGAGGCGACGAAGCCACCCATGTTGGTGATGCCGGACGCGGTGCCCTGTCGCTCGGGCGGGTTGGCGGGCCGGGCGAAGTCGAAGCCCAGCATCGAGGCGGGCCCGCAGGCGCCGAGCACCGTGCAGAGGACCAGCAGCAGCCACATCGGCGCGTGGTCGCCGGGGTACGCCAGCGTCGCCGCCCACACCAGCGCGGTCGCCCCCACCGTGCAGAGGGCGAGCGGCAGCCGCGCCGCGTGGTGCCGGGCGACGATCTGGCCGTAGACCAGGCCGATCACCATGTTGGACAGGACGACCAGGGTGAGCAGTTCACCGGCCGTGGCCCGGCTGAGGCCCTGCGCCTGCACCAGGAACGGCAGGCCCCACAGCAGCAGGAACACCATCGCCGGGAACTGCGTGGTGAAGTGCACCCACAGACCGAGCCGGGTGCCGGGCTCGCGCCAGGACGCGGCGATCTGCCGGCGGACGTAGGCGGCGCCCTGGTGCGGGAAGGGCTCGGGCTCGTGCCCCTCCGGGTGGTCCCTGAGGAAGAGCAGGGTCAGAACCAGGACGATCACCCCGGCGAGCGCGCTGCCCGCGAACGCCGGGGTCCAGCCGATGCCGTGCAGCAGCCGGGCGAGGACCAGGGTGGAGACCAGGTTGCCCGCCATGCCGACCAGGCCGGCGAGCTGTGCGACCAGGGGCCCGCGGCGGGCCGGGAACCAGCGGGTGCCGAGCCGCAGCACGCTGATGAAGGTCATCGCGTCACCGCAGCCCAGCAGCGCGCGGGAGGCGAGCGCGGTGCCGTAGGACGGGGAGAAGGCGAAGCCCAGCTGCCCGGCCGTGAACAGCACGGCGCCGATGCTCAGCACCCGCTTGGTGCCGAGGCGGTCGACCAGCAGGCCCACCGGTATCTGCATGCCGGCGTAGACCATCAGCTGGAGGATGGAGAACGTCGACAGCGCGGAGGCGTTGACATGGAAGCGGTCGGCGGCGTCCAGTCCCGCCACGCCCAGCGAGGTGCGGAAGATGACGGCCACGAAGTAGACGGCCACGCCTATGGACCACACGGCGACCGCCCGGCGGCCGCCCGGCGGATCACCCGGAAGGGTGGCGTTCGTCATCGGACCTCACCTCGTGCGAGGTGCGAGAACCAGCCCACGTGTCGGTGCACGACGCCGACGGCCGCCTCCGCGTCCCCGGCGCGCAGCGCCTCGAGGATCTCCTCGTGCTCGGCGAGCGTCTTGGCGATCCGGTCGGGGTGCGAGTGCATGACGGCGACGCCCATCCGCAGCTGGCGATCGCGAAGCTGGTCGTACAGCCGGGAGAGGATCTCGTTGCCACCGCTGCGCACGATCTCGGCGTGGAAGCAGCGGTCGGTGACGGCGGCGGCGGCGAAGTCACCGGCGGCCGCCTGCGTCTTCTGCTGCTCCAGCAGCTCCGTCAGCCGCTCCAGCAGGACCGGCGGGGCGGGTACGGCCTTGCGGGCCGCGTGCTCCTCCACCAGCAGCCGGGTCTCCACCACGTCGGCGATCTCCTGCGCGGAGACGGGCAGCACCAGGGCGCCCTTCTTCGGGTAGAGCCGGATCAGGCCCTCGACCTCCAGGCGCAGCAGGGCTTCCCGGACGGGGGTGCGCGAGACGCCGACGGCCTCGGCGAGCTCGCCCTCGGTGAGGAGGGTGCCGCCTTCGTAACGGCGGTCGAGCACGCCCTGCTTGACGTGGCTGTAGACGCGGTCGGCGGCGGGTGGCTGTTTGAGGGACTGGGGGGCGGTCTGCTGGACGGCCGTGTTCATGCCGACAGGATAGATACAACACGCACGCATGCGGGGGTGGCGTCCATCATGCGGACGTGACGAAAATCCCTTGCAGCAACCGCACAACCTTCTGTGCTACTTACGTGTCACACACGTGCGGCACCACTCTCGTGCCTTCTCAACTCGGCCGCACCACAGGGGCATTCAAGACAATCGGGGTATTTCGCTTTGATTACCGGCATTAAGGGCACCCGCATCCGCAGAGCCGCTGCCGTCGCCGTCTCCTCCGGCGCGCTGCTCGCCACCGGCGCCCTCACGGCGGCACCCGCGCAGGCCGTCACCGTCCCGTCGATCGTGGCCAAGGGCGGCTACGCGATGAACAACGCGAACGGTGCGTCGCTGTACACCAAGAAGGCGGACACGCAGCTGTCCACCGGCTCCACCACCAAGATCATGACCGCCAAGGTCGTGCTCGCCCAGTCGAACCTCAACCTCGACTCCAAGGTGACGATCCAGAAGGCGTACAGCGACTACGTCGTCAAGAACAACGCCTCCCAGGCGCACCTGATCGTCGGCGACAAGGTCACCGTCCGTCAGCTGCTGTACGGCCTGATGCTGCCGTCCGGCTGCGACGCCGCCTACGCGCTCGCCGACAAGTACGGCTCCGGCTCCACCCGTGCCGCGCGCGTGAGCAACTTCATCGGCAAGATGAACACCGCCGCCAAGAACCTGGGTCTGAAGAACACCCACTTCGACTCCTTCGACGGCATCGGCAACGGCAACAACTACTCGACGCCGCGCGACCTGACGAAGATCGCCAGCAGCGCGATGAAGAGCTCCACGTTCCGCACGGTCGTCAAGACGAAGCACTACACCGCCAAGACGATCACCAAGACCGGTAGCACCCGCACCATGAAGACGTGGGACAACACCAACGGTCTGCTCAGCAGCTACAGCGGCACCATCGGCGTGAAGACGGGCTCCGGCCCCGAGGCCAAGTACTGCCTGGTCTTCGCCGCCACCCGCAACGGCAAGACGGTCATCGGCACGGTCCTCGCCTCCTCCTCCATCCCGCAGCGCGAGGCGGACGCGAAGAAGCTCCTCACCTACGGCTTCGCCAAGCTGGGCTGATCCCGCTCTCGGCACACGGGCCCGTCGCGGAATGCGGCGGGCCCGTTCCGCTGCACGCGCCTCCGCAGAGCCCGCTCAGGGCCTCGCCGCCAGCCGGTCGTAGGTCCGGAAGGTGTAGGAGGCGTCGTAGGACATCAGGTTCCCCTCGGCCGCCGGCAGGCCGAGGCGTCGGTTCAGTGCACCGGTCAGCGGTCCGCAGTGCTCGGCCGCGGGGGCGGAGAAGGTGTCGTCGTACGCCGAGAACTCGATGACCGGCGGGTCCTGGGAGACCCACTTGGAGGGGCCCGAGCGTTTCAGCCGGAAATCGACCGGCTCGCCCGCCCCCACGGTGCAGCTCTTCGCCAGCAGCGGACTCAGGAGCCTGAGACGCAGGCTGAACTCCCCCGTGTAGAAGTCCGACCGGCCTCCGTACTCCGGGCGTATCGCCAGGCCCCGGACACCCGGTACCGCGGTCGGCGCGCCGTGCATCGCGCCCCACACCTGCCCGTTGCCGCCGTCCGGCAGGGGACCCTCGGCGTGGGTCATGGTGATCGGCGCGAGCGTCACGGTGACCTTGCCCATCGTCAGGCGGGGCGCGGCGGTGTGTACTTCGCACTTCCAGCGGGCCGGGTCGACACCGTCGGGCAGCGCGGGGCAGTCGCTGAAGTCGGTCGCGGGCGTGGCGGCGGCAGCGGGCGCGGAGTGGGCGACGCCCGTCGTGCCCACCGTCACGGTCGCCAGGGCGGCGACGCCGGCGGCGGTAGCGGCGGCGCGTCGCAGGAGCGGGGAACCGGGGCGAGTCGCAGTGGTCTTCGGCATGTGACCAGAGTGCCGTGAGCGGCCTGCCGGTCACTATCGGTGATCACCCTGGTACGACCCTCACTCGACCCTGATGGCACGTCAGGGATGCGTATCCGCACCCCTGCTGGGGCGGAAAGATCGCAAACTTCACTCCGAATCGTGAATATCACCCTTGCAGCTGGCATATTCGTGATTCTCCGCTCTACGTTCCGCGGCGGAGGTGGTTCACATGCACGAACCCAGTAAGCGATCCCGTCCGGCCGATCGGCACGAGGCGATCGACATCAGTGACTTTGTGTACGCGGCGACCGGAGCCCGCGTCCGCCGGCTGACCATGCCGGACGGAAGGCACTGGTTCCCGGCGGTGGATGTCTGCAAGAAACTCGGACACAGCAACACCCAGAAGGCGCTCTCCGACCATGTGCCCGACGGCCATCGAGAGACGCTCGAGACCCTAACTGGAGGTTACGGTCTCAGCATTCCCGCAGGTAGGGAGTGGCGTCGAGACCTGAACATCATCTCTCTGCAAGGTCTCGTCCTGCTCGTCAACGCCTGCACCAAGGCCGCCTGCGCCCCGTTCAAACAGTGGGTCGCCGAGGTGATCGAGACCGTTCAGCGGGAGGGCTCCTACACCCTGGAGGAGGCCGAGGTGCAGCCCACCGAGCCGGGTGCCCCCATCGCCTACGCCATGCCGGAGCAGGTCGCCGAGGCCATCGTCCGGCTGGAGTCCCACAACCTTCAGATGGACGAGGAGCTTGCGGTCGCACAGCGCGAATCCCTCGCCGTGCAGAAGGAGATGCTCGCCACCCAGCACGCCGCGCTGGCCGCCCAGCAGGCCGCGCTCGCCGTTCAGGAGGCCATGGCCCGGGCGATGGAGCGGATCGCCGACCGGCTCGACACCCTGGTCCTCGGGGGTCCGCCGGGCGACCGCCCCGGGGCCCACCCCACCACGGAGTCCGTGCTGGCCGACTGGCGGCAACGGCTGTCCGTGACGGAGGACGTGTGGACGGTCGCCGTGGTGATCGCGCCGGTGCTCGTCGAGAAGGGGGAGCTCCGGGAGCCCCTGGAGTCCATCGCGGCCCGCACGGGCCTTTCGGTACGGCGCGTGAACGAATGCCTGCGTCTGCTGCGCCGGCACGCCTGCATCCGCTCGCAGGGCGGGGCGGAGAACGGAGCGCCGGTGTACGTGCTGAACCGGCGCTGAGAGGTCTCCGGCACAGACGAAGGGGGCGGCCGCAAGTCAAAGTTGCGGCCGTCCCCTTCGGGGTCGGACTCTACTCGGGCAGTGCCGTCACGCCCAGGTGATCAGCCGCTTCGGCTGCTCCAGGATCGCCGCCACGTCCGCCAGGACCTTCGAACCCAGCTCACCGTCGACCAGGCGGTGGTCGAAGCTCAGGGCCAGGGTGGTGACCTGACGGGGCTTGACCTTGCCCTTGTGGACCCACGGCTGCAGCTTGATCGCGCCGATCGCGAGGATCGCCGATTCGCCCGGGTTGAGGATCGGTGTGCCGGTGTCGACGCCGAAGACGCCGACGTTGGTGATGGTCACCGTGCCGCCCTGCATCGCGGCCGGGGACGTCTTGCCCTCGCGGGCGGTCGACACCAGCTCGCCCAGCGCCTCTGCGAGCTGCGGGAGGGTCTTGTCGTGGGCGTCCTTGATGTTCGGCACGATCAGACCGCGCGGGGTGGCCGCGGCGATGCCCAGGTTGACGTAGTGCTTGAGCACGATCTCCTGGTTCGCCTCGTCCCAGGACGCGTTGACGTCCGGATTGCGCTTGACGGCGACCAGCAGGGCCTTGGCGATCAGGAGCAGCGGGTTGACCCGCAGGCCCTGCATCTCCTTGTCCTGCTTGAGCTCCTCGACCAGTTTCATGGTCCGGGTCACGTCCACCGTCACGAACTCCGTGACGTGCGGCGCGGTGAACGCGGAGCCGACCATCGCCGCCGCCGTCGCCTTGCGGACGCCCTTGACCGGCACACGCGTCTCACGCGCCCCGTCGTAGGCCGCCACCGGGGCGGGGGCCGGGCGGGCGGCCGCGGGGGCCTGCGCCACCGTCTCGGGGACGGCGGCCACGGGCGTGGCCGCCGCGTGGACGTCCTCACGCGTGATGACACCGTCCGGGCCGGACGGGGTGATCGCGGCGAGGTCGACGCCGAGGTCCTTGGCCAGCTTGCGCACCGGCGGCTTGGCCAGCGGGCGGGGCCGGTCCACGGCCGGGGCGTGGCCGTTCAGCTCCGCCTGGATCGCCTGGGCCGGCGCCGGGGCGGCGACCTCGGGCCCCTTGCGGGGACGGCGCTTGGTGGAGGAGGTGGACACGCCGTAGCCGACGAGAACCGGCTGACGGCCCTCCGGCTTCGGCTCCTCGGCCGGCTCGGCGGGAGCCTGCGTCTGCGGCTGCGCGGCGGGTGCCTGGGGCTGCTCGGCGGGCGCCTGGGCGCCGCCCCCCACCTCCACCGCGATGATGGACGTGCCCACGTCCACCGTGGTGCCCTCGGGGAACCGCAGCTCGCGGACCACGCCGTCGTAGGGGATGGGCAGTTCGACGGCCGCCTTCGCGGTCTCGACCTCGCACACCACCTGTCCGTCGGTGACCGTGTCACCGGGCTGCACGTACCACTTGAGGATCTCGGCCTCGGTGAGTCCCTCGCCGACGTCCGGCATCTTGAACTCGTGTACGGACGCTTCCGTCATCGTCGTCACGACCCTCTCCTCAGTACGCCAGCGAGCGGTCGACGGCGTCGAGCACGCGGTCCAGGTCCGGGAGGTACTCCTCCTCCAGACGGGCCGGCGGGTACGGCGCGTGGTAACCGCCGACGCGGAGCACCGGGGCTTCCAGGTGGTAGAAGCAGCGCTCGGTGATCCGGGCGGCGATCTCCGCGCCGGAGCCGAAGAACACCGGCGCCTCGTGGACCACGACCAGACGGCGGGTCTTCTCCACCGAGGCCTGGACGGCGTCGAAGTCGAGGGGGCTGACCGAGCGCAGGTCGAGGACCTCCAGGGACTTGCCCTCCTCGGCCGCGGCGGCCGCCGCCTCCTGGCAGAGCTTCACCATCGGGCCGTAGGCGGCCAGGGTGAGGTCGGTGCCCTCGCGGACGACCTGGGCCTTGTGCAGCGGGGCGGGGATGGCCTCGAAGTCGACCTCGCCCTTGTCCCAGTAGCGCCGCTTGGGCTCGAAGTAGATCACCGGATCGTCGCTCTGGATGGCCTGCTGCATCATCCAGTACGCGTCGGAGGAGTTGGACGGGCTGACCACCTTCAGGCCCGCCACGTGCGCGAACAGCGCCTCGGGGGACTCGGAGTGGTGCTCGACCGCGCCGATGCCGCCGCCGTAGGGAATGCGGATCACGACCGGCATCTTCACCTTGCCCAGCGAGCGGGCGTGCATCTTCGCCAGCTGGGTGACGATCTGGTCGTAGGCGGGGAAGACGAAGCCGTCGAACTGGATCTCCACCACCGGGCGGTAGCCGCGCAGGGCCAGGCCGATGGCGGTGCCGACGATGCCGGACTCCGCGAGGGGGGTGTCGATGACCCGGCTCTCGCCGAAGTCCTTCTGCAGACCGTCCGTCACACGGAAGACACCGCCGAGCTTGCCGACGTCCTCACCCATGACGAGGACCTTGGGGTCGGCGTCCAGGGCACGGCGCAGCGACTCGTTGATGGCCTTGGCCATCGCCATCTTCTCGGCCATGTCAGTGACCCCCTTCATCCGCGAACGACGCCTGGTAGGCGGCGAACTGGGCTCGCTCCTCGTCGACGAGCGCGTGCCCGTCCGCGTACGCGTTCTCGAAGATGGCGAACCGGTCCGGGTCGGGCATGGCGCGGACCGCTTCGCGCACCCGCTTGCCCAACGTCTCGGACTCCGTCTCGAGTTCCGCGAAGAACGTGTCGTCCGCGTGCCCGGCGGTCTCCAGGAACCGGCGCAGGCGCAGGATCGGGTCCTTCGCCTCCCAGGCGAGCCGCTCCTCGTCGCCCCGGTAGCGGGTGGGGTCGTCGGAGGTGGTGTGGGCGCCCATGCGGTAGGTGAACGCCTCGATCAGGGTCGGGCCCTCACCGCTGCGGGCACGCTCCAGCGCCCACTTGGTGACCGCGAGGCAGGCCAGCACGTCGTTGCCGTCGACGCGGACGCCCGGGAAGCCGAAGCCCTGGGCGCGCTGGTAGAGCGGCACGCGGCTCTGCTTCTCGGTGGGCTCGGAGATCGCCCACTGGTTGTTCTGGCAGAAGAACACCACGGGGGCGTTGTAGACCGCGGAGAAGGTGAACGCCTCGGCCACGTCGCCCTGGCTGGAGGCGCCGTCACCGAAGTAGGCGATGACCGCCGAGTCCGCGCCGTCCTTGGCGATACCCATGGCGTAGCCGGTGGCGTGCAGCGTCTGGGAGCCGATGACGATCGTGTAGAGGTGGAAGTTGTTGCTGTTCGGGTCCCAGCCGCCGTTGTTCACGCCGCGGAACATCCCGAGCAGGTTGGTCGGGTCGACCCCGCGGCACCAGGCGACGCCGTGCTCGCGGTAGGTCGGGAAGACGTAGTCGTCCTCGCGGGTGGCCCGGCCGGAGCCGATCTGGGCGGCCTCCTGGCCCAGCAGCGAGGCCCACAGGCCCAGCTCGCCCTGGCGCTGCAGGGCGGTGGCCTCGGCGTCGAAGCGGCGGGTGAGCACCATGTCGCGGTACAGGCCGCGGAGCTCGTCCGGGGTGATGCCGGCGACGTAGGCGTCGTACTCGGCGTTCTTGACCCGCTTGCCCTCCGGAGTCAGAAGCTGCACGAGCTCGGGCTCGGCGCTCTTCTTCGCGGTGCTGCGGGTGGTGCGCTTGGTGCCGGTGGCTCCGGTCGCGTCACCGGCCGTGCCGGTCCCGCTGCCGGTGGTGCCGGCCTTGCCTGCGGCGCTGCGTCGCGGCTTGCGCGCGGCACTGCTCTCCACGCTCACGTGTGCTCCTCCGTCGTTCCGGCCCCCGGGGTTGCCGGTAGGCCAGTGCGGCTCACCTGTTTCGACCACCGGGGCACGGGGTGGGTGCCACTCGGCCGGGAACAGGCGTGACAGGTGCCCCGGCGAGCGCCCTGCAACCATCACGTTACCCAGTGCTTCACATTTCTGTGAAACCTCACCTGACCTGCGATTTTGCTTGGATTTCCAAGTAAATCGAGGTGGTGCGAAAGCATGCTGGTCACAGCCTTGCCTCAGGCCGGAGCTACCGCACGTTATCCCGCCCACCCAGGTCACGGGAAGACTTGCATGTGAGACCGGACTCGTGCATGAAGCCGCAAAAGTCAGAGTATTTCCACGCGCCGATCACGGAAGTGTACGGAGGGATCACGGAAGGCGTTCGGACTTCCGCGAATTCTTCGCGGCCCGCGAATTCGCCGCATCTCCGCATCGGCCGAATGGATCATGGAGCGCCACTCCCGGGGTCCGGCCCGGTGCGGCCTGTGACCGAAAGCGATCGACGGCGACTGCCTGTGACAAGCCCCAGCTCACGGCCGCTTTTCGTGCCCTAGCATCTGGCGCGTGTCGTGCTCTTGTGTACCACCCCCAGTGCCCCAAGCGCCCCCTCTGGGCACCTTGTTACGCCTCTACGCCGCCGGTAGCGCCCTCACGTGCGAGCCGGTCGACCAGGGCCTGCTCAACCGCGGCTACCGCGTGCGCACGACACAGGGGCGCTACTTCCTCAAGCACCACTTCGACCCGGACACGGCGGACCCGGCCGCGATCGAACGCCGGCACCGGGCCACCCAGCGTCTCGCCGACCTCGGTGTCCCGGTCGCCCAGCCGCTCGCGCACCGCGAGGGCCGCACGGTCGCCGTCGTCGGCGGCCACGCGTACGCCCTGCACCCCTGGATCGACGGCAGGCACCGCCACGGCGGTCAGCTCACCCGCGGCGAGAGCGCCCGCCTGGGGGCGCTCCTGGGGGCCGTACACGCCTGTCTGGAGCGGGTGATGCCCCCCAAGGCCCGCACCCGCCCGGCGACCAGCCCTCATCCCGTGGAGAGCGCCGATCCCGTCGACACCTTCGCGCTGATCGACGACCTGCTCGCCCACGTCCGCCGGCACCGCCCCGCCGACGCCTTCGACGAACTGGCCCGGCACCGGCTCCTGGAACGCCGTGCGCTCCTGGAGCAGCACGCCGGGCGGCGCCCCCCGCCCGGCGGCCCGGTGGGCTGGGTGCACGGCGACTTCCACCCGTTCAACCTGCTCTACAAGGGCGACGCCCCGGCGGCCATCGTCGACTGGGACCGGCTCGGTGTGCAGCCCCGCGCCGAGGAGGCGGTCCGGGCCGCGGCGATCTTCTTCGTGCGGCCCGTGGGGGCGCTGGACCTGCCGAAGGTGAGGGCGTACGCGCGCGCGTACCGGCGGGCGGCCGGGGCGACGCCCTCGGAGCTCGCGGCGGCCGTGCACCGGGTGTGGTGGGAGCGGCTGAACGACTTCTGGATGCTGCGCTGGCACTACGAGCGTGGCGACACGCGCGCGGACTGCCAGTTCCCGGCCGCCTCGGCGCTCGCGGTGTGGTGGACGCGCGAGTACGAGGCGGTGTGCGACGCGTTCGTGCGCTGAGACGGCACGCGCCGTCGCCGGCGGCGCGGGATCAGGGCGTCAGGGGGACGCCGTCCCGGCCGCCGGGGGTGTGCTTCAACCGCCGGTGACGCCCGTGCCGCCGTCCGCCGTGGTGCCGGCGGTGGCGCCCGCGTCGGTGCCGCCCGCGTCCGTGCCGCCGTCCGCGGTACCGGCGTCGGTGCCGCCGTCCGCGGTGCCCGCGTCGGTGCCGCCGTCCGCCGGGTCCGAGGGCTGCGACTGCGAGGTCTGCGGCTCGGACGGCTCGTCGCTGGGCTCGGTGGGGGCCGACTTCGAGGGCGTGTACGACGGCGTGTACGACGGGGGCCAGTCGGAGCCGGTGCCGCCGGTGCCGGTCCCGGTGTCGGTGGAGGGGGCCGAGGGCTGGTCGGTGTTGTCGTCGGACGGGGTCGCGGAGTCCCGGTCGTCCTTCGTGCTCTTGGAGTGCGTCTTCGTCGGCTTCAGGTCCGTGCCGCCTCCGCCGCCGCCACCGGCGCCCTTCAGCGCCAGCGCGACGCCCGCCGTGATCGCGATGACCGCGAGGACGGCGAGGATCCACAGCTTGCCGCGGCCGCTGCCCTTGTTGCCGTGCCCCTCGAAGCCGCCGTCGTCACCGTTGCCGTAGCCGCCCGGCAGGATCGGCTGCGGGATCTGCGCGGTGCCCGCGCCGAAGTCGCCGGGGTGCTGCATGGCGGTCGTGCCCGCGAAGCCGCCCGCCGGGGTGTGCCGGCCGTCGTGCGCCGCCACCGGGCCGGTGTTCCAGGTACCGGTGTGGCCGCCGGCCTCGTACAGCATCTGCAGGCCGTACTGGACCAGGCCGCGCATCTCCTCGGCGGTCTGGAACCGGTCGTCGGGCTCCTTGGCGAGGGACCGCATGACCAGGCCGTCCAGCTCCGGCGGGCAGCCGTCGGAGGTCTCCGAGGGCGGGACCGGGATGTCCTGGACGTGCTGGTAGACCACCGACAGCGGGGTCTCGCCGGTGAACGGCGGGCGCAGCGCGAGGAGTTCGTAGAGGAGGCAGCCGACCGCGTACAGGTCGGAGCGGTGGTCGACGGCCTTGCCGAGCGCCTGCTCCGGCGAGAGGTACTGCGGGGTGCCCATGACCATGCCGGTCTGCGTCATCGTGGTCGACGCGCCGTGCAGGGCCCGGGCGATGCCGAAGTCCATCACCTTGACCGCGCCGGTGTGGGTGATGATGACGTTCGCCGGCTTGATGTCGCGGTGCACGATGCCGTGCTGGTGCGAGTAGGCGAGCGCCTCCAGGACCCCGGAGACGATGATCAGGGCCTGCTCGGGACCGGGTGCCTCGGCGTTCAGCAGCAGGTCGCGGATGGTGCGGCCCTCGACCAGCTCCATGACGATGTACGGCACGGACTGACCGCCGACGAAGTCCTCGCCGGAGTCGTACACGGCGACGATCGCGTGGTGGTTGAGACCGGCGACCGACTGGGCCTCGCGGGTGAAACGGGCCTTCGAGGTCGGGTCCTCGGCCAGGTCGGCGCGGAGCAGCTTGACGGCGACCGTACGGCCGAGACGCACGTCCTCGGCCGCGAACACCTCGGCCATGCCGCCGCGGCCGAGCCGGTGCGTGAGCCGGTACCGGCCGTCGCCGACGAGCCCGCCGTTGCCCCACATCTCCGGCGTCTCTGACATGCCGCCGCCAGACGCCTCGGGGTCGGACGGGCCCTGGGCGCTGTGCGTCTGTGCCATCGGTCCTCGCCGTCGTTTCTGCCCGCGGTGCGCGCGGTGTTGTCACGGTCTCCGTCGGCCACGCTACAGCCTTCGTGGTGGCCGCCGGTTCGGATCCGGTACCGGGACCGGCCCCGAGACGGACCGGTCATGAAACCTCTAGCACGCGCTCTCGTGCAAATTGTGTGTACCGCCCGTACGTCCGGCGTAACGCTTCCGCGACGCTTCCTTCGCGTACGGTCACGGAACGGGCACCGAGCTTGACGTGTCGGTGCCACGGGGCAGACTTGGCCGGGAATGACACATTCGATCAAGGCCTGTTCGCCGGGCGACGGCGCCGGACGGCCACTGGGGGACGCGGAGAGATGAGCCAGGACGGCGGCGCACACGGCCGGTACGCGGGGCAGGCGCTCGCCGGAGGCCGCTACCAGCTGCGCGACTTGCTCGGCGAGGGCGGCATGGCCTCGGTGCATCTGGCGTACGACGCCGTACTCGACCGCCAGGTCGCGATCAAGACGCTCCACAGCGAGCTGGGCCGGGAGCAGGCCTTCCGCGAGCGCTTCCGCCGCGAGGCCCAGGCCGTGGCCAAGCTCACGCACACCAACATCGTCTCCGTCTTCGACACGGGCGAGGACGACCTCGCCGGCATGGCGACGCCCTACATCGTCATGGAGTACGTCGAGGGCCGCCCGCTCGGCTCGGTCCTGGACGAGGACATCCGCCAGTACGGCGCGATGCCCGCCGACAAGGCGCTGAAGATCACCGCGGACGTGCTGGCGGCGCTGGAGATCAGCCACGAGATGGGGCTGGTGCACCGCGACATCAAGCCGGGCAACGTGATGATGACCAAGCGCGCCGTCGTGAAGGTCATGGACTTCGGCATCGCCCGCGCCATGCAGTCCGGTGTCACCTCGATGACCCAGACCGGCATGGTCGTCGGCACCCCGCAGTACCTCTCGCCCGAGCAGGCCCTCGGCCGGGCCGTGGACGCCCGGTCCGATCTGTACTCGGTCGGGATCATGCTGTTCCAGCTGGTTACCGGGCGGCTGCCGTTCGACGCCGACTCCCCGCTGGCGATCGCCTACGCGCATGTGCAGGAGGAGCCGGTGGCCCCCTCCTCCATCAACCGCACACTGCCGCCCGCGGTGGACGCCCTGATCGCCCGCGCGCTGAAGAAGAACCCGAACGAGCGTTTCCCGACCGCGGAGGCCATGCGCACCGAGTGCCTGCGCGTCGCCGCCTCCCTCCAGCCGGCCGCGCCGAGCATCGTGCCGGGCGCCGGGCCGGCGCAGAGCGGCGCGGGCGTCGGCTCCGCGGTGTTCCCGCCGGTCGGACCGGCGACCCCGGCGCCCACCGGCCCGGTGCAGACGCCGTACCAGCCGAACCCGTACGGCGGCCCGGCGACGCCCGCCCCCACCCCGGGCCCGACGCCGGCGTACGGCTACCCGCAGCAGGGCGGCTACCAGACTCCGCCGGTGGGCTACGGCCTGCAGGGCGCCTCGACCCCGCCGCCGTACACGATCGCACCGCAGGGGAGCGGGCAGCCCGGGCGCGGCGGCAAGGGCAACAAGTCGGTCGTCATCGGCTCGGTCGCGGTGGCGGTCGTCGTGCTCGTCGGGCTGATCGTGGCGGTGACGCTGCACAACGGCAACAGCGACGACGAGGGCGGCAAGGATCGGACGACCACCTCGGCGCCCGCCCGTCAGGAAGCGGGCTACCGCGGCCCCGACCGCACCCGGCGGATCGAGACGGAGAAGTGCACGGAGCCGGAGGAGTCGTACGACGACCCGGACAAGATCCAGCTGCCGGACTTCCGCTACAAGGACATCAACTCCGTCAAGCAGTGCCTCCAGGCCGCGGGCTGGGACTGGACGATCAAGCACGTGGACGAGAACACCTGGGGCAAGGACACCGTCATCGACCAGTTCCCCTCCGAGGGCACGGACGTGGCGTCCAAGGAGCTCGGCAAGAACGAGAAGATCGAGCTGAGCGTCTCCACGGGCAATCCGCAGTAGCGTCCGCCGATTCCACGAGCAAGGGCCCGGCGGTCGTCCGCCGGGCCCTTGCTCGGGTAGTGGTTCAGTCGGGTCGATGGTCGCGGGCGCTGTTCCGCTCAGAGGTACGGGCCGCCCGAGCGGCCGCCGGTGCGGGGGTCGTCGCCGCCCTCGTGTCCGCCCACACCCGGCGGGAGCGCGCGCCGCATCTGCTCCAACTGGGCCCGCGCGGCCATCTGCTGGGCGAACAGCGTGGTCTGGATCCCGTGGAAGAGGCCTTCCAGCCAGCCCACCAACTGCGCCTGGGCGATCCGCAGTTCCGCGTCGCTCGGCGTCGCCTCGTCGGTGAACGGCAGGGACAGCCGCTCCAGCTCCTCGACCAGCTCCGGGGCGAGGCCGTCCTCCAGCTCCTTCACGGAGCTGGCGTGGATCTCCTTCAGCCGTACCCGGCTGGCCTCGTCGAGGGGAGCGACCCGCACCTCCTCCAGGAGCTGCTTGATCATGCTGCCGATCCGCATGACCTTGGCCGGCTGCTCCACCTGCTCCGTCACCGGAATCTCGCGGGAGTCATCGTCGCCACCGCCGAGTGCCATCCCGTCCTGACCCACGACGAGGATCTGGGGATTCTCCGGCGACCGTTCGTTCCTCGGCATCTCCATGCAGCCATTCTCTCGCACCCGTACTTCTCATCACCGTGGTGCCCCCTCGTGAGGTTGATCCACCGTTTAGACCCGATGGCCCAACCCGAAATGCTCCTGTCAGCGATGAATGTGAGGCTTGTCTGCGTCGGTTATCCATCGGTCATGGCACCTGGGTTCCGGGAGGTCACCGACGTGACTCCATGGTCGCGCCTCATGCTTCGCCGCGTACGGCTGCTGCTCGTCATAACGGCCGCCCTGCCGCTCTTCGGCACGGCCACCGCCTATGCGGCCGCGCTCGCGCAGACGACCGGAACCGCTCCCGCCCACGGACGCCCCGACGGCCCCGACCGGGACGGCGCGTACGGCCCGGGCCACGGGGGCCTGGACCGCCCCGGCCACCCGCAGCCGGACGGTGCGGGTTACGGCCTGCCCGCGCGCGGCTCCCCCGCCGCCGACCCGTGGGCACCGGCCACACCCTCCGGCCCGGGCTCCTCCGCTCCGGACGCCGCCCCGGTCTCCCGCTTCTCTCCGTCGTCCCGCGCCGCCGAGCCCTCGCGGGCCGGAAGCCGGGCCGGCGAGGGACGGATGCGGCCGGGCCGGCCGGACGGGCCCGCGGCCGAGGTGGAGGGCGACGACACCGTGCCCTCCCGGGCCGCGGAGACCGCCGCCGACCAGCCCGAGGAGCCGGAGACCGCCGATGTGCCGGGCGTGACACCCGGCGCCTCCCCGCCTCCCGAGGAGGCCGGTCTCCAGCCCGCACAGCCTCCGCAGCAGCCCGCCGGCCGGCAGGCCGCCTCGGAGGGCGAGGGCACGACCGAACCGGTCCTGCAGATCCTTCCGCTGGGCAGCGGACTGGTCCTCATCGGCCTGGGGCTGGGCCTGGCGCTCCTGGGACTCAGGCTCCGCAGGCCCTGACCGCGCCGCGCAGCCGCTACTGCGTGACCAGCAGCACCTTGCCGACGTGGCCGCTCGCCTCCAGCACCCGGTGCGCCTCGGCCGCCTGCGCCATCGGCAGTTCGCGGTCCACCACCGGACGGACGTGCCCGGCGGCCAGCAGCGGCCAGACGTGCTCGCGTACGGCCGCCACGATGGCCGCCTTCTCCTCCAGCGGCCGGGCCCGCAGGGAGGTGGCGGTGATCGCGGCCCGCTTGCCAAGCAGCGTGCCGATGTTCAACTCGCCCTTGACGCCGCCCTGCATACCGATGATCGCCAGTCGTCCGTTGACCGCGAGGGCCTGGACGTTGCGGTCGAGGTATTTCGCGCCCATGTTGTCGAGGATGACGTCGGCGCCCTTGCCGTCGGTGGCTCCCAGGATCTCGGCGACGAAGTCCTGCTCGCGGTAGTTGATCAGCACGTCCGCCCCCAGCTCGGCGCACTGGTCGAGCTTCTCCTTGGTCCCGGCCGTCACCGCGACCTTGGCGCCGACGGCCTTGGCCAGCTGGATCGCCATGGTGCCGATGCCGCTGGAGCCGCCGTGCACCAGCAGCGTCTCGCCGGGCCGCAAGTGGGCGATCATGAACACGTTGGACCAGACGGTGCTGACCACCTCGGGAAGCGCGGCCGCCCGCTGCAGGTCGACGCCCTCGGGCACGGGCAGCAGCTGTCCGGCCGGTACGGCGACCTTCTCGGCGTAGCCGCCGCCCGAGAGCAGCGCGCACACCTCGTCGCCCACGGCCCAGCCGGAGACTCCCGGGCCGAGCGCGGCGATCCTGCCCGAGCACTCCAGGCCCGGGTAGGGGGAGGCGCCGGGCGGCGGGTTGTAGAAGCCCTGCCGCTGCAGGACGTCGGCGCGGTTGACGGCGCTGGCCACCACCTCGACCAGCACCTCGCCCTCGCCGGGCACCGGGTCGGGGGCCTCCGCCCAGACCAGCGCCTCGGGACCACCAGGTTCGGGAATCGTGATCGCATGCATGACCGCGACGCTACTCCCCGGAGGTGGCGTCACCTGGGCAGCCCCGCCCGCTCCCTGATGTCGCGGCCGGCCCCGTCAGTCGCGGGGCATGCGCCAGGTGTCCGGGGCGACGTGGGCGCCGGGGGAGGCGCGGGCGATGGTGATCAGCCGGTCCGTCAGCTGGAGGGTACCGACGGACGGGTCGTCGTAGCCGAGCACCCGGTGTCCGCGCAGGACGCTGACGACGAGGTCGTCCGTCTCGCGAGGCTTCTTGCCCACCTCGGCGCGCACGACCGGGCGTTCGACGATGTCCAGACCGCTGCCCTGCTGGATCAGGTCCTCCATGACCATGCCCGCGGCCGGGCTGAGGACGGAGAGACCGAGGAGCCGGCCGGCCGCGCCGGAACTGGTGATCACGGCGTCGGCGCCGGACTGCTTGAGCAGCGGGGCGTTCTCCTCCTCCCGCACGGCGGCCACGATCTTCGCCGCCCGGTTGAGCTGCCGGGCGGTCAGGGTGACGAGGACGGCGGTGTCGTCGCGCTGCGGGGCGACGATGATCTGCCGGGCCTTGTGCACCTCGGCCCGCTTGAGCACCTCGCTGCGGGTGGCGTCGCCTATGACGCCCGCGAAGCCCTCGGCGGTCGCCGCGTCGACCACCTTGGAACTGGGGTCCACGACGACCACCTGCTCCTTCTTCAGCCCGGTCGCGCAGACGGTCTGGATGGCCGACCGCCCCTTGGTGCCGAAGCCGATGACGACGGTGTGGTCGCGCAAGGTGGTCCTCCAGCGGTTCAGGCGCCATTCCTCCCGGGTGCGTTCGGTGAGGACCTCCAGCGTGGTGCCGACCAGAATGATCAGGAACAGCACGCGCAGGGGGGTGATGACGAAGATGTTCATGAGCCGGGCACTGTCGCTGACCGGGGTGATGTCGCCGTATCCGGTCGTGGAGAGCGTGACGGTCGCGTAGTAGAACGCGTCGAGGAAGTCGACCGACCCGTCGGAGTTGTCGTTGTAGCCGTCGCGGTCGGCGTAGACGATCAGTGCGGTGGCGACCAGCACACCGAGGGCCATCAGCAGCCGTTTGGAGACCTGGCGGATCGGGCGCTCCACCAATTTTCTCGGGAGTTTCACCCGATGGGTCACCAGATGCTCGTCCGCCTGGCGGGCGATGGCGTCGTGGCCCGGAAGTTTCACGTGAAACACACCCCGATTCCCGCGGCCGCCCAGGGCAGGTCCAGCAGCTCCGTCTCCTCGCCCTGTCCGGCGCTGCCCGGCGGTACGACGGCCAGCGCGTCGGCGGCGGCGATGCCGCGGAGCATGGCCGGACCGTTGTAGTGCAGCGGTACGGCACGGTCCCCGCGCAGCACGACGGGGATGAGCCGGGTGTCGTGCGGGTGTCCCTGCACCGCGTCCCTGAGCGGCAGCGTGTACGGCTCCGGCGCGGGACGGGCGGCGAGGGTCCGCAGCAGGGGCTCGACGAGCGTGAGCAGGCCGGAGACGGCCGCGAGCGGGTTGCCGGGCAGGCCGACGAGGTGCCGGCCCTCGTCCAGGCGGGCGAGCAGCATGGGGTGGCCGGGGCGGACCTTGACGCCGTCGACGAGGAGCTCCGCGCCGATGCGCTCCAGGGTGGGGTGGACATGGTCGACCGGTCCGGCCGCGGTGCCGCCCGTGGTGACGACCAGGTCGGCGGTGGAGCCCGTGACGGCCCTGCGCAGGGCGCGGGCGTCGTCGCCGATCCGGCGTACCGCGACCACGTCGGCGCCCAGCGCGCGCAGCCAGGGCGGCAGCATGGGGCCGAGCGCGTCCCGGATCAGTCCGTCGTGCGGAAGGCCCTCGCCGAGCAACTCGTCGCCGAGTACCAGCACTTCGACGCGAGGCCGGGGCACGGCGGTGACGGTGTCGTATCCGGCCGCCGCGGCGAGCCCGAGGACGGCGGGCGTCACCTGGGTGCCGACGGGCAGCAACTGGTCGCCGCTGCGGCACTCCTGGCCGCGCGGCCGGATGTCCTGGCCGTGCGCGACCTCCCGCGTGGCGTGGAGCCGGCCCTGGGCGTCCGTACGGCCGTGCTCACTGCGCAGGACGGCGGTGGTGTCGGCGGGGATGCGGGCACCGGTGGCGATGCGGACCGCTTCGCCGTCGGTGAGCGGATCGGGCTGGGCGTGCCCGGCGAGCACTCCGGCGTCGCGCACCTCCCAGGGTCCCGGCCCGGCGACCGCCCAGCCGTCCATCGCCGAGGTGTCGAAGGAGGGCAGGTCGGTGAGCGCGTCCAGGGGAGCGGCCAGCACCAGGCCGAGCGCGTCGCCGAGCCGCACCGAGACGGGGTCGCGGTGTGCGCCGGACCGCGCGGCGCGGGCGGCGATCTCACGGGCCCTCCCCCAGGGGGTCGCCCGGTGCCGTTCGTGCCTGCCGGTGTCCGCCGCGCCCGCCGGTGGTTCGCGGCGGGGATCGGGGGCGGAACTGTCGTCCTTGGGCTCCCTCACCAGGGCCAGAGCCTCCTCGACATCGAGGTCGTCGGTGTCCTCGGCGGGCGCCGGCGCTCCGACTCGGGTTCCGGGGGCGCTCATCCGGCGTCCGGGGCGCTCGTGCCCCCGCCCTTCCCCTGGTCCCCGGCGGCCCCTTCGGCACCCTTGTGCTCCGCCGCCCACCGCAGGGCCAGTGCGGCGGCCTTCCGTGAGGCCTCGGCGACGGCCTCGGGGCCGCCCTTGCCCTGGGCCGCGGCGTAGCCGACGAGGAAGGTGGTCAGCGGGGCGGCGGGCCGGGCCACGCCGTGTGCGGCGTCCCTGGCCAGGTCGAGGAGGACGCCGGTGTCGACGTCCAGGTCGATGCCCAGCTCGTCCTTGACTGCGGAGATCCATTCATCCAACACGTGCCCATGCTCCCTGATGCGTGCTCTGGCGTCGGCGATGTCGTCCCAGGTGTCGCAGTCGAAGGACGCGAGCGGGTCCGGGACACGGGCGAGGTGAAGTGCACCGGTCAGCCGGCGCAGGGGCAGCCCGGTCAGGCCGCCGTGCTCGGCGGCGAGGGCGGCCAGCTCCCGGCGCAGCGGGGCGGTGCGGTAGGCGGCCACGAGGGGCTGGTCACGGCCCTCCGCGTCGGTGAGCAGCGCGCCGTCGGCGCCGGTGTCCCGCAGGGCGGCCAACAGGCGCCGCACCGCGCTCTGTTCGAGGAAGGGGAGGTCGGCGGAGAGGACGACGGCGAACTCGGCCGTCGTGAGCCGCAGTCCCGCCTCCAGAGCGGCGACCGGCCCGCCACCGAAGGGCTCCTCGCGCGCCCAGCGCACCGGCCGGGCGGTGGGCCGGGGCGCGGCGACCACGATCGTTGTCCGGGCGCCCGCGCAGGCCGCGAGCACCCGGTCCAGCAGCGCGCGGCCGCCGACCCGGACGCCGGGCTTGTCGGCGCCGCCCAGCCGTCGCGCGGCACCGCCGGCCAGCACGACGGCGTCGTACGGCGCGGCGGTCCCGGTGGTCGCAGTGGTCACGGGGGCGTTGTCGCTCACCCCCCGAGTATGTCCTGCCGCCCCCTTCTCGCGGCTCCTTAGTCCTACAGCGTGCGCAGGAGCACCGCCGGCTGCTCCACGCAGTCGGCCACATACCTGAGGAAACCGCCCGCCGTGCCGCCGTCGCAGACCCGGTGGTCGAAGGTGAGCGAGAGCTGGACGACCTGGCGGACCGCCAGTTCACCCTCGTGCACCCACGGTTTGGCGATGATGCGGCCGACGCCGAGCATGGCGGCCTCGGGGTGGTTGATGATCGGGGTCGAGCCGTCGACGCCGAAGACCCCGTAGTTGTTCAACGTGAAGGTGCCGCCGGTGAGTTCGCCGGGCGTGAGCGCCCCCGTGCGGGCGGCCTCGGTGAGCCGGGCGAACTCGCCGGTCAGCGACTCGGCGTCGCGTGCGTGGGCGTCCCGGACGACCGGCACGACCAGTCCGCGCTCGGTCTGCGCCGCGAACCCGAGGTGGACGTGGCCGAGCCGGACGACCTCGCGGGCCTCGGTGTCGACGTAGGAGTTCAGCTCGGGGAACCGGGCGAGGGCGGCCGTGCAGACGCGGGCCAGCAGCGCGAGGAGGGAGATCTTGGATCCCCCGGCGGCGTTCATGGCGGCCCGCGCGCGCATCAGTTCGGTCGCGTCGGCGTCGACCCAGCAGGTCGCGTCGGGGATCTCCCGCCGACTGCGGGAGAGCTTGTCGGCGACGGCACCGCGAATGCCCTTGAGGGGGATGCGGACCTCGCCGGCCGCGGCGGCTGCGGCGGCGGGGGTCCGGCCGAGGGGTTCCGCGACCGGGGCGGCCCGCTCGACCGGCTCCGCGGTGGAGGCGGCCCGCGCGGAGTTGGCCCGCAGCACGTCCTCGACGTCGGCCCGCAGGATGAGGCCCTCGGGTCCGGAGCCGGCGAGCTGCCGCAGGTCCACGCCGTTGTCGCGGGCGAGCCTGCGCACCAGCGGGGAGATCACGGGGACGGGGCCGTCGGTGACGGGGGGTGCCGGGGCGGCCACCCGCGTGCGGGGCGCCGAGGCGTCTTCGGGCCGGGCCGTTCCGTTGCGGGCCGCCGGGGCCGGAGCCCCGGCACGCACCCGGCGCCGGCGGGCCGCCGGGGCCTGCGTGCCGTATCCGACCAGGACGTTGCCGGAGCCCTCCGGCTCCTGCGCCGACGGTTCGCCCACCGCCACCGTCAGCAGGGGGGCGCCGACGGGCAGTTCGGTGCCCTCCTCGCCGAAGCGGGCGGTGACCACTCCGCCGTAGGGGCAGGGCACCTCGACCATCGCCTTGGCCGTCTCGACCTCGACGACCGGCTGGTCGATGGTGACGACATCGCCGACCTGCACCAGCCAGCGCACGATCTCCGCCTCGGTGAGTCCTTCGCCGAGGTCGGGGAGCTTGAACTCCAGCACCTGTGCCATCAGTCCTCGGCCTCCCACTGCAGCCGCGCCACGGCGTCCAGGATCCGGTCCACGCCCGGCAGGTGGTGCCGCTCCAGCATGGGCGGCGGGTAGGGGAGGTCGAAGCCGGCCACGCGCAGCACCGGGGCCTCCAAGTGGTGGAAGCACCGCTCGGTGACGCGGGCGGCGATCTCGCCGCCGGGGCCGCCGAATCCGGTGGACTCGTGCACGACAATGGCCCGCCCGGTGCGCCGGACGGCCGCGCAGACCGTCTCGTCGTCGAACGGCACCAGGGAGCGCAGGTCGACGACCTCCAGGTCCCAGCCCTCCGCCTGCGCGGCCTCGGCGGCCTCCAGGCAGACCGGCAGGGACGGGCCGTAGGTGATGAGCGTGGCGCTGCGGCCGGGGCGCCGGACGACGGCGCGGCCGATCGGCTCGACCTCGGTCGGCCGCTCCGGGTTCCAGGAGTCCTTCGACCAGTACAGGCGCTTGGGCTCGAGGAAGACGACCGGGTCGTCGGAGGCGATGGACCGGCGCAGCAGCCCGTAGGCGTCCTCGACGGTCGCCGGGGTGACGACGTGCAGGCCCGGGGTGGCCATGTAGTAGGCCTCGGAGGAGTCGCTGTGGTGCTCCACTCCGCCGATGCCGCCGCCGTAGGGGATGCGGACGGTGATCGGCAGCGGCATCCTGCCGCGCGTCCGGTTGCGCATCCGGGAGACATGGCTGATCAGCTGCTCGAACGCCGGGTACGCGAAGGCGTCGAACTGCATCTCCACCACCGGGCGCAGGCCGTACATGGCCATGCCGACGGCGGTGCCGAGGATGCCGGCTTCGGCGAGCGGAGTGTCCGTGCAGCGGTCCTCGCCGAACTCCTTGGCGAGACCGTCGGTGACCCGGAAGACACCGCCGAGGGTGCCGACGTCCTCACCCAGGACGTGCACGGTGGGGTCGGCGGCCATCGCGTCGCGCATCGCGCGCGTGAGGGCCTGCGCCATGGTGGCGGGCTTGACGGCGACGGTGGTCATCGGGCGCCGCCTTCCTGCTCACCGTGCTGCTCCTGCTCGGCCTCCAGCTCGGCGCGCAGCAGGGCGCGCTGCTCGCGCAGCTGGGAGGTGCTCTCGGCGTACACGTGGTCGAAGAGGTCCATGGGGTTCAGTTCGGGGTCCCGGTTCATGCGTTCCCGCAGGTCCGCGGCCATCACCTCGGCGTCCTGGCGGACGGTCTCGATGCCGGCCTCGTCGATCAGTCCGCGCGTCGTGAGCTCCTGCTCCAGCAGCCGGACCGGGTCGTGCGCGCGCCAGGCCTCGACCTCGGCGTCGCCCCGGTAGCGGGTGGCGTCGTCGGCGTTGGTGTGGGCGTCGATGCGGTAGGTCACCGCCTCGATCAGGGTGGGGCCGCCGCCCGAGCGAGCGTGCCGCACGGCGTCGCTCAGCACCTCGTGCATGGCCGCCGCGTCGTTGCCGTCGACCAGCCGGCCCGGCATGCCGTACCCGACGGCCTTGTGGGCCAGGGAGGGCGCGGCGGTCTGCTTGGCGAGCGGGACGGAGATGGCGAAGCCGTTGTTCTGCACGAGGAAGACGACCGGGGCCTGCCAGACGGCGGCGAAGTTCATGGCCTCGTGGAAGTCGCCCTCGCTGGTGCCGCCGTCGCCGATCATGGCGAGCGCGACCACGTCGTCGCCCTTGAGGCGGGCCGCGTGGGCGAGTCCGACGGCGTGCGGGAGCTGCGTCGCCAGCGGGGTGCTGAGGGGGGCCACGCGGTGGTCGTAGGGGTCGTAGCCGGTGTGCCAGTCGCCGCGCAGCAGGGTGAGGGCCTCGACGGGGTCGACGCCCCGGGCGACCACGGCGAGGGTGTCGCGGTAGCTGGGGAAGAGCCAGTCGCGCTCCTCGAGGGCCAGCGCGGCGGCGACCTCGCAGGCCTCCTGGCCGGTGCTGGAGGGGTAGACGGCGAGACGGCCCTGCTTGGTGAGCGCGGTGGCCTGCGTGTTGTAGCGGCGGCCGCGCACCAGCTGGGCGTAGAGCCGGCGCAGCAGGTCGGGGTCGGCCTTGGCGGCCGCCTCGGTGCCGAGGACGCGGTACGGCTCGGCGTCGGGCAGCAGCGGCGCGGGGTCCATACGGGGCTGCCAGGCGGGCGGCGGCGAAGGCCGGTACGCGCCCCGCTGCTCCAGAACCGTCATGACGGCACCTCCTCGTGGGAGCGGCTACGGGAGACGTGTCGGCTGTGACCCGCCTCACCTACCGATTGTTCGGTCGTCGGCACATTTTGGCTACAGCCCCCTCCAGGCTGTGGACAAACGGTTCTGCGCGACCTGGAATGAATGCAGGACGTCCACGGAGACCGAGCGGGGGGACATGGCAGCTGAACAAATGGCCGACGGACCGCAGGACGGCACCGCTCCGCCGCCGCGTCCGCTGGACGCCATCGATCAGGACATCCTCAAGATCCTCCAGGCCGACGGCCGCGCCTCGATACGCTCCGTGGCCGAGCGGGTGCACGTCTCGCGCGCCAACGCCTACGCCCGCATCAACCGGCTCGTCGAGGACGGGGTGATCCGCGGGTTCAGCGCGCGCGTGGACCACGAGCGCGCGGGGCACGGCACCTCGGCGTACATCACGCTGAAAATCGTGCAGAACACCTGGCGCACCGTCCGCGAGCATCTGCGCCGGCTGCCCGGCGCCTCCCACATCGCGCTCGTCGGCGGTGACTTCGACGTGCTGCTGCTGGTCCACACCCCGGACAACCGGGCACTGCGCGAACTGGTGCTGACCCGGCTCCAGGCGATCCCCGAGGTGCTCAGCACCCGCACGCTGCTCGTCTTCGAGGAGGAGGACCTGGAGCCCGACGGCTGAGGCCCCGCCGAAGGAACGCAGCGCCCCGGCCCGAGGGGCCGGAGGGGGTTCAGGCCTCGCGGAGCCCGGCGAAGACCAGCCTGGCCACCGCGTCGGCCACTTCGGGGCCACTGGCCCCGCGCGTCTCCGGCCGGTACCACTCCACGATGGAGTTGATCATCCCGAAGACCAGCCGGGTGGCCAGCCGGACCTCCACGTCCCCGCGCACGTCCCCGTCGGCCGCGGCGGCCTTCAGCAGTTCGGCGACCCGGTGGTCGAAGTCGCGGCGCCGCTCCAGCGCCCACCGCTCGGTGGCGGTGTTGCCGCGCACCCGCAGCAGCAGCGTCACGTACGGCAGCTCGGCTATGAGCACCTCGACCATGCGCCGCACGACGTGCTCCAGCCG
Organism: Streptomyces sp. NPDC015139; assembly: GCF_043079785.1. NCBI lineage: Bacteria > Bacillati > Actinomycetota > Actinomycetes > Kitasatosporales > Streptomycetaceae > Streptomyces > Streptomyces sp. NPDC015139. Next base: position 644,514 of record NZ_JBIBUW010000002.1, read on the forward strand.
GTCCACGGCCCGCCCCGCGCACGCGCCCTCCTCGTCCAGGATGGCGAACAGGCCGTCCAGGGCGCGGCTGACGGCCCGCCGCAGCAGCTCCTCCTTGCCACTGACGTGGTGGTAGATCGACGACTTGGAGATACCGGCCGCCTTGGACAGGTGCTCCATGGAGGTGCCGTCGTAACCGCGGTCGTTGAAGACCTGCACGGCCACGGAGAGCAGCGTCTCCGGGGTGTACGTGTCGCGCTTGGCGGTGGTCATGCGGTGCCCTCCCGCTGATCGGTGGCGAACGAGTGCCGGTAGAGCGCGAGGGAGGGCGCGTACCGGCCGGAGGGGTCCCGCTCGTGCAGTTCCTCCAGCAGGTCGTAGGCCCAGCCGCGGGGGAGCCTGCGGCACCACTCGAAGGGACCGAGCGGGTAGTTGACCCCGAGGCGCATCGCGGTGTCGATGTCCTCCTCGGTGGCCACGCCCTTCGCCACGGCGTCGTGGGCGAGGTCGATGATCCGGGCGACCGTCCGCGCGACGATCATGCCGGGGACGTCGCCGATGACGCTGACGTCCTTGCCGAGCGCCTGGAAGAGGCCGACGGCCTCGGCGAGGGTCCGCGGCGCGGTGTCCTTCGACGCCGACACGGCGACGCGGGTGGCCTTCCGGTAGTCGAAGGCCAGGTCGAAGTAGACGACGTCGCTGAACTCCACCGAGGTCTGGCCGTCGGCCAGGGCCAGCTGGCCGCCGCTGGGCAGTACCAGGCGCGTGCCCTCGTTCTCGTCCTCCGCGCGGACCTCGATGCCCGCCTCGCGGATCAGGGTGAGCAGCTCGGCGGCGGGTCCCAGATCGCCCTCGACGACGACGTGGGCGGGCGGCCGCTCCTGGTCGGCGGTGTGCGGCTCGGGGCGCTCGGCGTCGTCGGCGTGGTCGTACCAGCCGCGCCCCGTCTTGCGGCCCAGCCGCCCGGACTCGACCAGCCGCCGCTGGGCGAGGGAGGGCGTGAACCGCACGTCCTGGAAGAAGGACTGCCACACCGAGTGGGTGACGGACTCGTTGACGTCCTGGCCGATCAGGTCGGTCAGTTCGAAGGCGCCCATCCTGAAGCCGCCCGACTCCCGCAGCACCGCGTCGACGGTGGCCGGTTCGGCGGCCTGCGCCTCGTACACGGCGAACGCCTCGGCGTAGAAGGGCCGGGCGATGCGGTTGACGATGAAGCCGGGAGTGTCCGCGCAGGCCACGGGCGTCTTGCCCCAGGCGCGGGCGGTCTCGTACGCGCGCGTGGCCGACGTGAAGTCGGTCGCGAACCCGGAGACGACCTCGACCAGCGGCAGCAGCGGGGCCGGATTGAAGAAATGCAGGCCCACGAAGCGGCCGGGGTGGCGCAGGGCGCCGCCGATGGCCGTCACCGACAGCGAGGAGGTGTTGGTGGCGAGCAGGCAGTCCTCGGCGACGATCTCCTCCAGCTCGCCGAAGAGCCGCTGCTTGACGTCCAGCCGCTCCAGGACGGCCTCGACGACCAGCCCGCAGTCGGCGAGAGCGGCGAGGCTGTCGGCGGGCGTGAGCCGGGCCCGGGCCGCGTCCCGGTCGGCGGCGCCGAGCCGGCCCTTGGCCACCAGCCGGTCCAGGCGGCCGCCGATCGCCGCGGCCGCCTCCTGGGCACGCCCGGGTACGGCGTCGTACAGCCGCACCGGGTGGCCGGCGACCAGCGCGACCTGGGCGATGCCCTGGCCCATGGTGCCGGTGCCGACGACGGCGACGGGGCTGCTGAGGTCGAGTCCTGTCATGTGCGCGATCCTCCCGCACGGGGTTTTCCACAGATGCGGCAGGCCCCCTTGTCCCGACCGATCGTTCGGTTACTCTAGCTCTGTCCGTCTGTTCCTGCCTCTGTTTCCGCCCAGGTCATGAACTCGGCCGACGAGTTCTTGAGACGAGGAGTTGGTCCCGCATGGCCGCCGAACTGACCACGCACGACCTGATCGCCAGGCACCGGCCCACGCTCGACCAGGCCCTGGAAGCGATCCGCACGCGTGCGTACTGGTCCCCGCACCCCGAGCACCCCAAGGCCTACGGCGAGCACGGCAGCCTGGACGCGGCGGCGGGCAAGGCCGCCTTCGACGCCCTGCTGGGCACCCGCCTCGACCTCGGCCAGCCCGGCACCGACGGCTGGGTCGACGGCGAGGTCTCGCCGTACGGCATCGAGCTGGGCGTGAGCTACCCGCACGCGGACATCGACGTGCTGCTGCCGGCGATGAAGGCGGGCCAGCGGGCCTGGCGCGACGCGGGCGCCGAGACCCGTGCCGTGGTCTGCCTGGAGATCCTCAAGCGGATCAGCGACCGGACGCACGAGTTCGCCCACGCGGTCATGCACACCAGTGGCCAGGCCTTCATGATGGCGCTCCAGGCCGGCGGCCCGCACGCGCAGGACCGCGGCCTGGAGGCGGTGGCCTACGCGTACGTGGAGCAGGTCCGCACGCCCGACACGGCGGAGTGGACCAAGCCGCAGGGCAAGCGGGACCCCCTCGCCCTCACCAAGCAGTTCACGCCGGTCCCCCGCGGTATCGGCCTGGTCATCGGCTGCAACACCTTCCCGACGTGGAACGGCTACCCGGGCCTGTTCGCCTCCCTGGCCACCGGCAACGCGGTCCTGGTCAAGCCGCACCCGCGCGCCGTGCTGCCGCTCGCGCTGACCGTGCAGGTCGCCAGGGACGTGCTCGCCGAGGCGGGCTACGACCCGAACCTGGTCGCGCTGGCCGCCGAACGCCCCGGCGAGGGCGTCGCCAAGACCCTCGCCACCCGCCCGGAGATCCGCATCATCGACTACACCGGGTCGACGTCCTTCGGCGACTGGCTGGAGGCCAACGCCCGCCAGGCGCAGGTGTACACCGAGAAGGCCGGCGTCAACACGGTGATCGTGGAGTCGACCGACGACTACAAGGGCATGCTGTCCAACCTGGCGTTCTCGCTGTCCCTGTACAGCGGCCAGATGTGCACCACGCCGCAGAACCTGCTCATTCCCCGCGAGGGCATCCGCACCGACGAGGGCCCCAAGACCTTCGACGAGGTCACCGCCGACCTCGCCCGCGCGGTCGACGGCCTCCTCGGCGACGACGCGCGCGCGAACGCCCTGCTCGGCGCCATCGTCAACCCGGACGTGAAGGCCCGCCTGGAGGCCGCCGCCGGACTCGGCGAAGTCGCCCTCGCCTCCCGTGAGATCAGCAACCCGGAGTTCCCGGGCGCGGTCGTGCGCACCCCCGTCATGGTCAAGCTGGACGGTGCCAAGCCGGACGACGAGGCCGCCTACATGAGCGAGTGCTTCGGCCCCGTCTCCTTCGCCGTCGCGGTCGACTCCGTGGCCGACGCGCTGGAGCTGCTGCGCCGCACGGTCCGCGAGAAGGGCGCGATGACGGTCGGCGCCTACACCTCCGACGCCGAGGTGGAGCGGGCCGTCGAGGAGGTCTGCCTGGAGGAGGCGGCCCAGCTGTCGCTCAACCTGACCGGCGGGGTGTACGTGAACCAGACGGCCGCCTTCTCCGACTTCCACGGCTCCGGCGGCAACCCGGCGGCGAACGCCGCCCTGACCGACGGCGCGTTCGTCGCCAACCGCTTCCGCGTGGTGGAGGTGCGCCGGCAGGCGTGACGCCCGGCCGGCAGGCACCCGTCGGGGCAGCGCCCCCGCCTCACCGGGCGGGAGGCGCTCCCTGACCCGCGCTCCAGTGGTAGAGCGTCATCGCCACGCTGGTGGCGAGGTTGTAGCTGGAGACCTGGGGGCGCATCGGCAGCCGCAGCAGGTGGTCGGCTCGTGCGCGCAGCCCGGCCGACAGCCCGGTGCGCTCCGAGCCGAAGGCGAGGACGGCGTCGTCGGGCAGCTTCGTGCCGCGGATGTCCTCGCCCTCCGGGTCGAGGGCGAACAGCGGGCCGGCGGGCAGCTCGTCGACGCCGAGGCGCTCCACGGCCGTCGCGAAGTGCAGTCCGGCGCCGCCGCGCACCACCGTCGGATGCCAGGGGTCGAGCGTCCCCGTGGTGACCACCCCGGCCACCCCGAAGCCCGCGGCCAGCCGGATCACCGCCCCGGCATTGCCCAGGTTCCGCGGGTTGTCGAGGACCACGACCGGAGCGGTGCGAGGGATGCCGCCCAGTGCCCGCAGGTTGGCCTCGCGGGACGGCCGTACGGCGAGAGCGGCCACCCCGGTCGGGTGGGGCCGCGGGACGAGCGAGGCGTACACCGCCCCCGGCACCTCCGTCAGCAGGGCGTCCAGCGCCTCCCGTACGTCACCGGCCAGCTCCTCGGCGAGGGCGAGCGCGGCCCGCCGGTCGGTGGTGACCGCCACCGGCACCTCGGCCCCGAACCGCAGCGCGTGCTTGAGGGCGTGGAAGCCGTCGAGCAGGACGGCGGCACCGGCGAGCTCGCGCCAGCGGGTCAGCGGGTCGGTCATGCGGTGCACCCTACGCGGCCCCCACCCGGCCCGGAGTGCTCTCCTGCGCCGCGCGCGGAGCGGGCACCTCGGGGCCGTCGCGCCGGACGAACCGTCCCCGCGCGCGAGCCGCCGCACCCCCCACCCGCCGCAGGAAGGACGTCGGCAGGAACACCGCGTCCGCGGCGATCATCGCCAGTGAGAAGAACGGCAGGCCGAGGACGACCGCGATCACCGCGTGCTCGGTCATCATCAGCACCAGCAGGACGTTCTTGACCCGCCGGTTGAACAGGGTGAACGGGAAGGCGACCTGCACCATGACCGTCCCGTACGTCACGAGCACCATGATCGTGCCGCTGGCGGACAGCAGGTCCCCGAGTCCGGGCCAGGGCGAGAAGTACTGCAGGTGCAGCGGGTAGTAGACGGCGGTACCGTCCTGCCAGCGCGAGCCCTGGATCTTGTACCAGCCGGCCGTCGCGTAGATCAGGCACGCCTCCGCCATGATCACGAACAGGGCGCCGTTGTGCAGGACGTTGGCGACCACGTCCAGCAGGACCCGCGGCTCGGACGCGGCCGCCCGGCGCTCGACGAGCCCCCACAGACCGAGGACCGCCCACACCGTCCACAGCAGCGCGGGGATCAGCCAGCCGTTGTCGAAGCGGCCGGTCAGCGTCACCGTGGCGAGGCCGAGACCGAGGACCGCCCACAGCACCGGGCCCACCCGGTCGGCCGGGACCAGCTCCCCCCGCGCGCGTGCCGCCTCGTTCCGCGCCGCCCGCCGCGCGTCGAGGGACCACACCTGCCCGCAGCGTGTGAACAGCAGGTAGAAGGACATCAGGTGCAGGACGTTGTCGCCGCCGTCGCCCATGAAGACACTGCGGTTCTGCAGCGACAGCACACCCACCATGAACAGCACGGACGCGGTGCGGGTGCGCCAGCCGGCCAGCAGTGCCGCGGCGGCCAGGATCGCCAGCACGTAGAAGCCCTCGAACCAGGCACGCCCGTCCGACCACAGCAGCGCGCTGAAGGCGTGGTTGTCGGCGGTCAGCTGCTTGGCGAGCTGCCAGCCCCAGGGGCCCGAGGGGCCGTACAGCTCTTGGCGGTGGGGGAACTCACGGAGCAGGAAGAGCAGCCAGGTCGCGGCGAAGCCGATACGGATCACGGCGCTCTGGTACGGGCCGAGGGCCGCACCGGTGACGCGGGCGATGCCGCGCGAGAGGGTCAGCGAGAGCGGGTTCACCGGACGCCTCCAGCGGCCTCGTCGGCAGTCACGGACCACCAGGGGAGCTGGCGGTACACGGGCTTGTCGGACACCCGCTCACGGCTCCACTCGGGTGGCTGCACATTGGTGGTGGCCGAGCGGACCTGCACGCGCTGGATGACGCCCCCTTCGGCGGCCGGGGTGTCCCGGTACAGCCGCATCACGACGATCCGGCGCAGATACTGCTCGGACAGGGCGCCGCGCAGCGCCACGGGACGGTTGTCACCGGTGTGCGTGGCGACGAAGAAGTCCCAGGCCCGGCGCAGCTCGTTCTGCTGGGTGTGGCTGGGCACCGGATTGCCCTTGATGGCGGCGCCGTCCTGGGCGGACAGGTCGGTCCAGCCGGTGGTGCGCACCCCGCCGTCGTTCGTCCGCAGTTCGGCGCGCACCTGGACGCCGACGTTCTGCTGGAGCGGGTTCGGGGCGAACAGCTTCCAGTTCTGCTCGAACTCGGGGTACACCCAGTCCTCGACCGCCTTGCCGTGCTGCTTCGTCACGGTGTTCGCCGGCGCGAGGCTGAGGAACACCATCAGCAGGTGCACACAGGCGGCGACGGCGACCACGGCGAGCGCCACCGCGGCGCCCACCTGGTAGCGGGGGGAGAGGGCGGCGACGCCGACACGGGGGGCGGCGAGCGCTCCGCCGCCGTCGGACGCCTCATCGGACGCGTCGGCCTCGTCCGGCCCGTCCGGCGCACCGGGTTCGGGCAGCACGTGTGCCCCGCTCGATGCGGCCCGCTCCGGAGCGTACGGCCGCTCGCCCGGCCGGGACTGCTCGGACGCCCCGGGCTGCCGGGGCAGCAGGGGCGGCTCGGGCAGCCGGGGCTTCTCGGACGGCCGGGAATGCTCGGGCGGCCGGGGCTGCTCAGGGGGCTTCGAGGGCTCGAAGGCACCCGTGCCCCGCCGGGCCCCCGAGTCCTCGTCGTTCACGTCCATTGCGCCCCGTCCCCCGTTTCGGCTCATTCGTTCCGCTGGTCGCCGCGGCTGCGTACGTCAGCCCGGTGCGCGGCGACCGCCACAGGCGCCGCGCGGATTCACGAGCGCCACACCGGCACCCGCACGGAACGGTACTCAGCCGGAGCCACCGGGCGCAGCCCCGGGTGCGGGCCCATGACCGTGGTCCTCACCACGTGCCGGGCCCGGCACCGGTGAGGCAGGGGGCGAACCGGACACCGGCCGCCACGCACCGTTCCCTTCTTCTAGAACCTGTTCTATCTTGACGGATCGTCAGGCGAGCTGTCGGACCAACCGTCATGGAAACCCATCCGCCGGGAGGACAGGCCGTGGACTTCACCTTCACCGAGGAGCAGCTGGCGGCGGCCGAGGCGGCGCACGGAGTGTTCTCCGGCGTCGCACCGGACGCGGTCCCCAGCCCGGCGCTGACCACCGGCGCCGTGGCCGAGGGCCTCGACCGGGAGCTGTGGTCCCGGCTCGCCGCCGCCGACCTGCTGAGCCTGCTCCTCGACGAGACGCACGGCGGGGCCGGCCTCGACGCGATCGCGCTGTGCCTGGTGCTCCGCGAGTCCGCCGGGGTGCTCGCGCGGGTTCCGCTGCTGGAGCACAGCGCCGCCGCCGCGGCCGTGCAGACCCATGGCGGTACGGAGCTCGCCGGGCGCCTGCTCGGGCGGGCGGGCCGCGGCGAACTGGTACTGACCGTGGCGGCGAACGGACGTACCGGCCACGACCCGGCCGAGGCGGCCGTCACCGCCCGGCGGGAGGGCCCGGTCTGGGTGCTGGACGGGGTGCAGACGGCGGTGCCGTGGGCGTACGACGCGGACCTCGTCGTCGTGCCGGCGCACGTGGAGGGCACGGCCGCCGACCGGACGGTGCTCGCGCTCGTACCGCGTGACCGGGACGGCGTGGACCTGGCCGAGCAGGTGTCGACCAGCGGGGAGCGGCTGGCGGAGCTGCGGCTGGCGTCTGCACGGATCGACGCCGTGGACGTCATCGAGGCAGAGGGGGCGTGGGAGTGGCTGCACGCGCTGCTCACGACCGGCGTCTGCGCGCTCGCGCTGGGACTCGGCGAGCGGGTGCTGCGGATGACCAGCGAGTACACCGGCAAGCGCGAGCAGTTCGGGTATCCGATCGCGACCTTCCAGGCGGTGGCCGTGCAGACCGCCGACCGCTATATCGACCTGCGTGCCATGGAGGCCACCCTGTGGCAGGCCGCGTGGCGGATCTCCTCGGGGGCGCCGGGGGCGCTGCCCCTGGCCGGGGACGTCGCGGTGGCGAAGATCTGGGCGGCGGAGGGGGTGCGCCGGGTGGTGCAGACGGCGCAGCATCTGCACGGCGGCTTCGGCGCCGACACCGACTACTCGCTGCACCGGTACCACGCCTGGGCCAAGCACCTGGAGCTGGCGCTCGGCCCGGCGGCGGCGTACGAGGAGCGGCTCGGGGACCTGCTGGCGGCCCATCCGCTGGGCTGACCGCCCCCGCGTTCGCGCCGCCCCGCCCCCCGGGCGCGGGGAACTACAGAACGAAGCCCGGCTTGCCGTCGTCCGTGATCACCGGGCGGCCCGCGGCCTGCCAGACCTGCATGCCGCCGTCGACGTTCACGGCGTCGATGCCCTGCTGGGCCAGGTACATGGTGACCTGGGCCGAGCGGCCGCCGGAGCGGCAGATGACGTGGACGCGGCCGTCCTGCGGGGCGGCCTCGGTCAGCTCGCCGTAGCGGGCCACGAACTCGCTGATGGGGATGTGCAGTGCTCCCGCGGCGTGGCCCGCCTGCCACTCGTCGTCCTCGCGGACGTCCAGCAGGAAGTCGCCGTCCTTGAGATCCGAGACCTCGACCGTGGGCACACCAGCTCCGAAATTCATGTCCCCGACGCTACCCGAAGCGGACCGGGCTCAGTCCTGCTCGCGCAGGCCCGCCAGCTCCGTCTCCCGCTCGGCGATGTCGGCGCGCAGCCGTGCGCCGATCTCGTCGAGCAGGCCGTCGGGGTCGTCGGGCGCGAGGCGGAGCATGCCGGCGATGGCGCCGTCCTCCAGCTCGCGGGCGACGAGCGTGAGCAGCTCCTTGCGCTGGGAGAGCCATTCGAGGCGGGCGTACAGCTCCTCGGCGGGGCTCGGCAGGCGCTCGGGCGGTACCGGGCCCGCCGCCCACTCCTCGGCGAGCTCCTTCAGCAGCGTCTCGTCGCCACGGGCGTAGGCGGCGTTCACACGGGTGATGAACTCCTCACGCCGCTGCCGTTCCTCTTCCTCCTGGGCCAGGTCGGGGTGGGCCTTGCGGGCCAGCTCGCGGTAGAGCTTGCGGGCCTCCTCGCCGGGCCGGACGCGCTGCGGGGGCCGCACCGCCTGGTCGGTGAGCATGGCGGCGGCCTCCGGGAACAGCCCGCCGCCGTCCATCCAGCCGTGCATCAGTTCTTCGACGCCCGGGATCGGCAGCACCCGGCCGCGGGCCTCCTCGGCCAGGCGGATGTCCTCGGGATCGCCGGTGCGGGCGGCCTTCGCCTCGGCGATCTCGGCGTCCAGTTCCTCGATGCGGAGGTAGAGCGGGCCGAGGCGCTGCTCGTGCAGCCGGGAGAAGTTCTCCACCTCGACGCGGAAGGTCTCCACCGCGATCTCGTACTCGATCAAGGCCTGCTCGGCGGCCCGGACGGCCCGCTCGAGCCGTTCCTCGGGACGTGGTGCCTGGGGCTCATCGGCTTCCGGGGTCGTCACCCGCCCAGCGTAGCGCTGCGCCCGGCCGGGACCGGGCTCCACGGTTCCGGTCGGCCTGGGCCGGCATCCGGCGCGCCGTGCCCGCGACCGCTCACGGCGGACCTGGCCCCTGCCGCGGTACCCCTCCGGACCGGCCGCACGAGTCCTCGCACCCCCGGCGCACCGCACGGCACGGCACCCACCCTCCGGGCACCACACGCCCGCGCCCCGTCACGCACCCGGCCACGGTCCGTCCCGTCCGGACGCGCCCGGCACGACCACCCTCGGTTGCCCGGTGCCGCGACCACCGGCGGAGCCCCCGTCACACCCCCAGCTCGGCCTCGATCCGTCCCGCCCGCACGCCCTCGACCAGCTGGGCGTGGTCCGCCTCGGTGCGGTCGGCGTAGGCGACCGCGAAGTCGGCCACCGCCTCGTCCAGCTCCTCGTTCTTGCCGCAGTACCCGGCGATCAGCCGCGGGTCGGCGCTGTGGGAGTGGGCGCGGGCCAGGAGCGCGCCGGTCATACGGCCGTAGTCGTCGAACTGGTCGGCGGCGAGCGCGGCGGGGTCGACGCTGCCCTTGCGGTTGCGGAACTGGCGCACCTGGTAGGGGCGCCCCTCGACGGTGGTCCAGCCCAGGAGGATGTCGCTGACCACCTGCATCCGCTTCTGCCCGAGGACGACTCGCCGGCCCTCGTGGCCGGCCTGCGGCGCGTCGAAGCCGGCGGTGACCAGATGCGGCACGAGCGCGGAGGGCCGCGCCTCCTTCACCTGGAGGACCAGCGGCTGCTCACGGTGGTCGAGGAGCAGCACGACGTAGGAACGGGTGCCGACGCTGCCGGTGCCGACGACCCGGAAGGCCACGTCGTGCACCGCGTGCCGGGCGAGCAGCGGGTGCCGGTCCTCGCTGAGGGTGTCCACGTACGACTCCAGGGACGCGGCGACCGCGGCGGCGTCCGCGTCCGGTATCCGGCGCAGCACCGGCGGTGCGTCCACGAAGCGGCGGCCGCCGTCCTCCGCCGTCTCGGTCGACTTGGCCGCGAACCGGCCGCTGGTGTTGGCCCGGGCCTTCTCCGAGACGCGCTGGAGGGTGCCGAGCAGGTCGTGGGCGTCCGTGTGGGAGACCAGCTCCTCGTCGGCGATCGCGTTCCAGGCGTCCAGGACGGGCAGCTTGGCCAGCAGACGCATGGTGCGGCGGTAGGCACCGGCCGCGTCCTGGGCGGCAGCCCGGCAGGTGTCCTCGTCGGCTCCGGCCTCCCGCCCGGCGAGCACCAGCGAGGCCGCCAGCCGCTTGAGGTCCCACTCCCAGGGGCCGTGCACGGTCTCGTCGAAGTCGTTGAGGTCGATGACCAGGTCACCGCGGGCGTCGCCGTACAGCCCGAAGTTGGCCGCGTGCGCGTCGCCGCAGATCTGCGTGCCGATCCTGGTCGTCGGGGTGCGGGCCAGGTCGTACGCCATGAGCCCGGCGGAGCCGCGCAGGAAGGCGAAGGGGGTGGCCGCCATCCTGCCCACCCGTATCGGCGTCAGCTCGGGGATGCGGCCGGCGTTGGACTGCGCGACCGCGCTCACCGCGTCGGGGCGGCCGGCGTCCAGGTCGAGGAGGCGGTGCGCACCGCGCGGCACGCTCTGCCTGAGTGCGTTGCCCTCCTGCTTGGGAGTGCCCCGCGGGGGCCAGGCGGCGAAGCCGCGCATTCGGGGCAGCCGGGGCGGGACCGCGGGCTCCGTCCCGTCCGCTTCCACTCCCACAACGCCTCCGGTCATCGCGACCGCCTCCCCCGACACGCGCTTCTCCGCAGATCAGCTCAGCCATCAGCTCGGACATCAACTCGTGCAGACCGTACCGCCGGTGGCCGAAACGCGTCAGACCCCTGTGGACAACTCGGCGCCTGGGGACAGCTGATGGCGCGAAGTCCCGTCAGCCCTACGGCGTTCCGGCGCCGAGCGCGAGCCGTGAGATAGCTCACCGGCGGCGACGGGCCGACCCGGGTGAGTGGCTGTGCGATCCCTCACAGCCGTCGCCACAACGCGAAACGGGCCCCTGCCGTGACTTCCGTCACCGGCAGAGACCCGTTTCGTCTCTGTGCGCGAGGGGGGAGTTGAACCCCCACGCCCTTGCGGGCACTGGAACCTGAATCCAGCGCGTCTGCCTATTCCGCCACCCGCGCATTGGGTGTGTCTTCCGGCTTCGTCCCTTTCGGGGCGGCCCCTTCCGACATCCAGAACATTAGCACGTCGTACGGGGTGGGTTCACATCCCTCAGGGCCCGCCCCGGGCCCCCGACGGGCCCGGCCGCCCCCGCGTATCAGGGAGAGCCTGTTCACGTATCAACCTCGTACCGGTCCCCGTCATCTGTACAGGAGAAGGACCGGGCGCACAGCCGGGTGCGGGACACTGGTCTTCGACCCCCTCTACGATCCATGCCGGAAGACAGGTCCCGGCAGGAGTCCCGGAACGAGTTCCGGGGAGGAGTTCGAAGGGGAGCCGCTGGGGGAACCGGCTGATTGCCGGGCGCGTAGATACGATCAGTGAGCAGTACCCGGCACAGCAGCGTCAGACAGCAGGGCAAGGCAACGGCAGGGACGGAGGAGGTGCCCCATGGGAGTCCTGAAGAAGTTCGAGCAGCGTCTCGAAGGCCTGGTGAACGGCACCTTCGCCAAGGTTTTCAAGTCCGAGGTCCAGCCCGTGGAGATCGCCGGCGCGCTTCAGCGGGAGTGCGACAACAACGCGACCATCTGGAACCGTGACCGCACGGTCGTACCCAACGACTTCATCGTGGAGCTGAGCGCGCCGGACTTCGAGCGCCTCAGCCCCTACTCCGGGCAGCTCGGCGACGAGCTGGCCGGCATGGTGCGCGACTACGCCAAGCAGCAGCGCTACACCTTCATGGGCCCGATCAAGGTCAACCTGGAGAAGGCCGAGGACCTCGACACCGGGCTGTACCGGGTGCGCTCGCGCACCCTGGCCTCGTCCAGCAGCCAGCAGGCACCGCAGGCCCCCGCGGGCCCGTCCGCCGGCCGCCCCGGACAGAACGCCCCCGGCGGCTACGGCTACCCGCCGGCCGCCCCGGCGGGCGCGCCCCCGATGCCGTCCGCGCCGCCACCCGGCACCCGGCCCGGCGGCTACGGCTACCCGCAGCCCGCCACCCAGCGCCCCGCCGCCGCCCCGATGAGCGGCGGGCGCACCCGCTACTGGATCGAGATCAACGGCACCCGCCACCAGATCTCCCGCGCGACGCTCGTGCTGGGCCGCAGCACCGAGGCCGACGTACGGATCGACGACCCCGGCGTCTCCCGCCGGCACTGCGAGATCCGGACCGGTACGCCCTCGACGATCCAGGATCTCGGCTCCACCAACGGCATCGTGGTGGACGGGCAGCACACCACCCGCGCTACGCTCCGCGACGGCTCGCGGATCGTCGTGGGCAGCACAACCATCATTTACCGGCAAGCCGAAGGGTGAAGCGGGGGCAATGTCAGAGCTGACCCTCACGGTCATGCGGCTGGGTTTCCTGGCCGTACTGTGGCTGTTCGTGATCGTGGCCGTGCAGGTCATCCGGAGCGACCTGTTCGGTACGCGCGTCACCCAGCGCGGATCGCGTAGGGAGGCCGGGCGCCAGCAGCAGCCGGGCCGCCAGCAGGCGCCGCGGCAGCAGGCCGCGCCCCCGCAGCAGCGGGGCCAGCAGGGCGGCCGCCAGCGGCGCAACGCCCCCTCCAAACTCGTGGTGACCGAAGGCACACTGACCGGCACGACGGTCGCGCTCCAGGGCCAGACGGTCACGCTGGGCCGGGCGCACGACTCCACGATCGTGCTGGACGACGACTACGCCTCCAGCCGCCATGCCAGGATCTACCCCGACCGCGACGGCCAGTGGATCGTCGAGGATCTCGGCTCCACCAACGGCACGTACCTGGACCGGTCCCGGCTGACGACTCCGACGCCGATCCCGCTGGGCGCGCCGATCCGCATCGGCAAGACCGTCATCGAGCTGCGGAAGTAGTACGACAATGAGCGAGCGGAGCGAGCACGCAGCGGCAGGCCGCCACCCGGTCTCCGGCGCGCTCCCGACCGGAGGGTGGGCAGTGTGGCTCGACACGACCGGCTGTACCCGGAGCCGACGGGCGAGGTGCGCATGAGTCTGTCACTGCGCTTTGCCGCCGGATCGCACAAGGGCATGATCCGCGAGGGCAACGAGGACTCCGGTTACGCCGGTCCCCGTCTGCTCGCGATCGCCGACGGCATGGGCGGCCAGGCGGCCGGCGAGGTCGCCTCCTCCGAGGTGATCTCCACCCTGGTCACGCTCGACGACGACGTGCCCGGCTCCGACATCCTCACCTCGCTCGGCGCCGCCGTGCAGCGCGCCAACGACCAGCTCCGCTCGATGGTCGACGAGGACCCCCAGCTCGAGGGCATGGGCACGACGCTCACCGCCCTGCTGTGGACCGGGCAGCGGCTCGGGCTCGTGCACGTCGGCGACTCGCGCGCCTACCTGCTCCGGGACGGCGTGCTCACGCAGATCACCCAGGACCACACCTGGGTGCAGCGGCTCGTCGACGAGGGCCGGATCACCGAGGAAGAGGCCACCACCCACCCGCAGCGCTCCCTGCTGATGCGCGCCCTCGGCAGCGGCGACCACGTCGAGCCCGACCTCTCCATCCGCGAGGTCCGCGCCGGCGACCGCTACCTGATCTGCTCCGACGGACTGTCCGGCGTCGTCTCCCACCAGACCATGGAGGAGACGCTCGCCAGCTACCAGGGCCCGCAGGAGACCGTGCAGGAGCTGATCCAGCTCGCGTTGCGCGGTGGCGGCCCGGACAACATCACCGTCATCGTCGCCGACGTCCTCGACCTGGACACCGGGGACACCCTCGCCGGCCAGCTGTCGGACCAGCCGGTGGTGGTCGGCGCCGTCGCCGAGAACCAGCACCACCTGCACGACAACGGCATCATGCAGACCCCGGCCGGCCGCGCCTCCCACCTGGGCCGCCAGGGCCACGGGGGCGGCGAGTTCGGGCCGCCCGGCTCCGGCGACACCACCGGCTACGTCCCGGCCGCCGGCAGCTTCGGCGACTACACCGACGACGACTTCGCCAAGCCGCGCAAGCGACGGTGGGTGAAGAGATCCCTGTACGGCGCCCTCGCCCTCGCCGTCATCGGCGGCGGTCTGTACGGCGGCTACCGCTGGACGCAGACCCAGTACTACGTCGGCGCCAAGGGCGAGCACGTGGCGCTGTACCGCGGGATCAGCCAGGACCTGGCGTGGGTCTCGCTGTCGAAGGTGGAGAAGGACCACCCCGAGATCGAACTCAAGTACCTGCCGCCCTACCAGCAGAAGCAGATCAAGAACACGATCGCGGCGGGTGGTCTCCAGCAGGCCGAGACGAAGATCGAGGCGCTGACCGTGCAGGCCTCCGCGTGCCGCAAGCAGGCGGAGCGCACGGCCGCCGAGAGCGAGAAGAACGCCAAGACTGGCCAGGGCGAGGCGGGAGGAACCACGGGAACCACCCGTACCTCCTTCACGTCCAAGGCATCGCCGACGCCGAACCCGTCGAAGTCGGGAACGACGACGCCGAACTCGCCCTCCAAGTCCCCGAAACCGTCCACGAGCGCCACTCCCAACCCCGGCCCGAGCCTCTCCGAGGATGAGCAGAAGGTCGTCGATCAGTGCGGCAAGCAGTAGAGCCGTGAGAGGCACCGTCACACGATGAGCAGTACGAACAACGCAGCGACGCACCACACGTCCACGATCGGCGCGATCGGCGCACCGAGCCGCCGCAACACCGAACTGGCCCTGCTGATCTTCGCGGTGGCCATCCCGGTGTTCGCCTACGCCAACGTCGGTCTGGCCATCAGCGACGAGGTGCCCGCGGGCCTGCTGAGCTACGGCCTCGGCCTCGGCCTGCTGGCCGGGGTGGCGCACCTCGGTGTGCGGAAGTTCGCCCCGTACGCCGATCCCCTGCTGCTGCCGCTGGCCACCCTGCTGAACGGGCTGGGCCTGGTGTGCATCTGGCGGCTCGACCAGTCGAAGCTGCTCCAGTCACTGCCGAACTTCGTCACGGCCGCGCCCCGCCAGCTGCTGTACACGGCGCTGGGCATCGCCCTGTTCGTGGTGGTGCTGATCTTCCTGAAGGACCACCGCGTCCTGCAGCGCTACACCTACATCTCCATGTTCGGCGCGCTGATCCTGCTCATCCTGCCGCTGGTGCCCGGCCTCGGCGCCAACATCTACGGCGCCAAGATCTGGATCCGCGTCCCCGGTCTGGGCTCGCTCCAGCCCGGTGAGTTCGCGAAGATCGTCCTCGCCATCTTCTTCGCCGGCTACCTCATGGTGAAGCGCGACGCCCTGGCCCTCGCCAGCCGCCGTTTCATGGGCCTGTACCTGCCGCGCGGCCGCGACCTCGGACCGATCCTGGTCGTCTGGGCGATCTCGATCCTCATCCTGGTCTTCGAGACCGACCTCGGTACGTCGCTGCTGTTCTTCGGAATGTTCGTCATCATGCTGTACGTCGCCACCGAGCGGACCAGCTGGATCGTCTTCGGTCTGCTGATGTCCGCGGCCGGCGCCGTCGGCGTGGCGAGCTTCGAGCCGCACATCCAGACCCGTGTGCAGGCCTGGCTGGACCCGATGCGCGAATACCAGCTCAGCCGCAGCGGGGCCAACGACGGCATCCTCCACTCCGAGCAGGCCATGCAGGCCCTGTGGGCGTTCGGCTCCGGCGGCACCCTCGGCACCGGCTGGGGCCAGGGCCACTCGGACCTGATCCGCTTCGCCGCCAACTCCGACTTCATCCTCGCCACCTTCGGCGAGGAGCTGGGACTGGCCGGGATCATGGCGATCCTGCTGATCTACGGACTGATCGTGGAGCGCGGCGTGCGCACCGCCCTCGCCGCCCGCGACCCGTTCGGCAAGCTGCTCGCCGTCGGCCTGTCCGGCGCCTTCGCCCTCCAGGTGTTCGTGGTGGCCGGCGGTGTGATGGGTCTCATCCCGCTGACCGGTATGACCATGCCGTTCATGGCCTACGGCGGTTCCTCCGTGCTGGCGAACTGGGCGCTGATCGGCATCCTGATCCGGATCAGCGACACGGCCCGCCGCCCGGCGCCCACGCCCGCGGGCAACCCGGACGCCGAGATGACGCAGGTGGTCCGCCCCGGCGGCAGCGGTCCCGCGGACCAGTAATCCTCCTCACGGACGGCTTCCGGACCCGGCCCCGCCGGAACCGGAGGCCGTCCGACGGTTTTTCGGAACCCGTCGTGCCGCCCGCGCGTCTAAGGATCAGCCGTTGTGACGGCCCCGCCCGGGGAACACAGCCGCTGCCTCTAGACTGTGGGCGGCCAAGGATGAGCGCCAGCACCATCGGCACCGAGAGATTGAAGCAACAGGCGCCCCTGTTAGCTTGTGGAAAGGCCGGACGTGAACAAGCCCCTGCGCCGAATCGCGATCTTCTGCGGACTACTCGTCCTGGCGCTGTTGATCCGTGACAACTGGCTTCAGTACCTCCAGGCCGACAAGCTGCGGACCGATCCGGACAACCGCCGCGTGACCATCGAGCGGTACGCCAACCCGCGGGGCGACATCATCGTCGACGGCGACCCGATAACCGGGTCGGTCGAGAGCAAGCACGGCGACTTCAAGTACAAGCGCACGTACAAGAACGGGCCCATGTGGGCCCCGGTCACCGGCTACTCCTCCCAGGCGTTCGACGGCAGCTTCCTCGAGAAGATCGAGGACGGCATCCTCACCGGCAACGACGACCGGCTGTTCTTCCGCAAGACCCTGGACATGATCACCGGCAAGGAGCAGCAGGGCGGGAACGTCGTCACCACGCTCAACGCCCGCGCGCAGAAGGCCGCGTACGAGGGGCTGAAGGCCCGGGGCGGCAAGGGCGCCGTCGTCGCCCTGGAGCCGTCCACCGGCAAGATCCTGGCCCTGGCCTCGTACCCGTCGTACGACCCCTCGTCGTTCGCGGGCAACTCCACCGACGTCGACTCCAAGAACTGGACCAAGCTCCAGAAGAAGAACAACCCCGCCGACCCGATGCTGAACCGGGCGCTGCGCGAGACCTACCCGCCGGGCTCCACGTTCAAGGTGGTCACCGCGGCGGCCGCGCTGGAGAACGGCAAGTACACCTCGGCCGACGAGAAGACCGAGTCGCCGCTGCCGTGGGTCATGCCGGGCACCACCACGCAGCTGAAGAACGAGGGCAACATCCCCTGCAAGAACGCGACGATGCGGGTCGCCCTCCAGTACTCCTGCAACACCGTGTTCGGCAAGATCGGCGCCGACCTGGGCAACGACAAGATGCTGGCCGAGGCGAAGAAGTTCGGGTTCGACTCCGAGCAGTTCACCCCGACCCGCTCCAACGCTTCCGTCTTCTCCGACGACATGAACACCTCGCAGACGGCGCTGTCCTCCATCGGCCAGTTCAACACCGCGGCCACCCCGCTGCAGATGGCGATGGTCGCCTCCGCGGTCGCCAACGACGGCAAGCTCATGAAGCCGTACATGGTCGACGAGCTGCAGTCCTCCAACGTCGACCCGGTCTCCAAGACCGAGCCGGAGGAGATGAGCCGGCCGCTGTCGCCGAAGAACGCGCAGATCCTCCAGTCGATGATGGAAACGGTCGTCAACGAGGGCACCGGCAAGAACGCGCGGATCCCCGGCGTGATCGTCGGCGGCAAGACCGGTACCGCCCAGCACGGTGTGGCGAACAGCGCAAACCCCTACGCATGGTTCATTTCGTATGCCAGGCTCGGTGACGGCAGCTCGCCGGTCGCCGTGGCCGCGGTGATCGAGGACGAGAACGCCAACCGCGACGACATCTCCGGCGGCGGACTGGCCGCGCCGATCGCGAGGAGTGTCATGGAGGCGGTCGTCAAGTCCAAGAAGTGAGACCCCTCACATCGCCTTCACATCGATGCACGTTGCGGTACCGGTCCTGTATCGGGTTACGGGCTTGGCCAGGTCACACAAAGCGAGCCGGGTACGGTAGGCCCGGACGGCAGCCTCGGGCGCTCACGGACGTGACGGCCGAGACCGACGGAGAGGGCTGGTAGGTAGCTATGGAAGAGCCGCGTCGCCTCGGCGGCCGGTACGAGCTGGGTCACGTGCTCGGCCGTGGTGGCATGGCGGAGGTCTACCTCGCGCATGACACCCGCCTCGGCCGCACCGTGGCGGTGAAGACGCTGCGCGCGGACCTCGCGCGTGATCCGTCCTTCCAGGCCCGGTTCCGCCGGGAGGCCCAGTCGGCCGCCTCGCTCAACCATCCCGCCATCGTCGCGGTCTACGACACGGGCGAGGACTACATCGACGGGGTCTCCATCCCGTACATCGTGATGGAGTACGTCGACGGTTCCACACTGCGTGAGCTGCTGCACTCCGGCCGCAAGCTGCTGCCCGAGCGCGCGATGGAGATGACCATCGGCATCCTCCAGGGCCTGGAGTACGCGCACCGCAACGGCATCGTCCACCGCGACATCAAGCCCGCCAACGTCATGCTGACCCGCAACGGTCAGGTCAAGGTCATGGACTTCGGCATCGCCCGCGCCATGGGCGACTCCGGCATGACCATGACGCAGACGGCGGCGGTCATCGGCACGGCCCAGTACCTCTCGCCCGAGCAGGCGAAGGGCGAGCAGGTCGACGCCCGGTCGGACCTTTATTCGGCCGGTTGCCTCCTCTACGAGCTGCTGACGGTGCGCCCGCCGTTCGTGGGCGACTCCCCGGTGGCCGTGGCGTACCAGCACGTCCGCGAGGAGCCGCAGGCCCCCTCGGTCTTCGACCCCGAGATCACGCCGGAGATGGACGCCATCGTCCTGAAGGCGCTGGTCAAGGACCCGAACTACCGCTACCAGTCGGCCGACGAGATGCGCGCCGACATCGAGGCCTGCCTCGACGGCCAGCCCGTCGCGGCCACCGCCGCGCTGGGCGCGGTGGGCTACGGCGGCTACCCCGACGACCAGCCGACGACCGCGCTGCGTCAGGAGGCCGGCGCCGGGGCGACCACCATGCTCCCGCCCATGAACCCCGACGACGGCGGCTACGGCTACGACGACCGCCCGGACCGCCGGCGCCAGCAGAAGAAGTCCAACACCTCCACGATCCTCCTGGTGGTCGCCGGTCTCCTCGTGCTGGTCGGAGCCATCCTGATCGGCAAGTGGGCGTTCAGCGGCGGCAACACGGACGACACCTTCAAGGCGCCGAACTTCGTCGGTCACACGTACGCCGACGCCAAGAAGATGGCGGTCAACTCGGACCTGAAGCTGGCTCCGCCCACGCGGAAGGCCTGCGAGGACCAGCCGCGGAACAGCGTCTGCGACCAGGACCCCGAGGCGGGCACGGACGTCAAGAAGGGCGACACGATCACCCTGACGGTGTCCACGGGCGCCCCCAAGGTCGCCGTGCCGGACGTCCGCGGCATCCAGTTCGACCAGGCCGAGTCGCAGCTGGAGGAGAAGGGCTTCAAGGTCGAGAAGAAGACCGAGGTGTCCACCCAGACCCCGGGCGTCGTCACCCAGCAGGACCCGCAGGGCGGTGTCTCGAAGCAGAAGGGCACCACCATCACCCTCACCGTCGCCAAGGCGGAGGAGAAGGTGACGGTGGAGGACGTCACCGGGCTGTCCTGTGACGAGGCGACCGCCAAGCTGAAGGCCCAGGGCCTGGTGCCCCAGGCCTGCACGGACACGCCGACCGACAACCCCGACGACGACGGCAAGGTCCTGTCGACCGACCCGAAGGCGGGCGCCGCGGTCTCCAAGAACACGCCGGTCACGATCAATGTCGGCAAGGTCCAGCAGCCGACGCAGACGGACGTGCCGAACGTCCAGGGCCAGACGCTGAAGAAGGCCCGGGAGATCCTCCAGGCCAAGGGCTTCACGCAGATCCAGGTCAACGGCGCGAGCGACGACAACGCCCGGGTCATCCAGCAGAACCCGCCGCAGGGCACCCAGGGTGATCCGAGCACCACGCAGATCGTCCTGACCACCGTGGACTTCGGCGGCGGCAACAACGGGAACAACGACAACGGCGGCCAGCTGTTCGGCGGCGTCAACGGCTGACGTCCCCCGCGCACACGAGTGGGCCTCTGCCGGGAAGCACCGGCAGGGGCCCACTCGCAGGTTCAGCGCAGTTCCGCCGGCGGGGTCCGCTTGCTGTCGACCTTCTGCACCCGGACGAGCTCGCCCCAGACGACGTAGCGGTAGCGGCTCGTGTAGACCGGCGTGCAGGTCGTCAGGGTGATGAAGTGGCCGGCCTTCTTCCGGCCGGCCTCCTCGGGGACCTGCGAGAGCACGTCCACGTTGTACTTGGACGTCTCGGGCAGGATCGAGAAGACCTTGTAGACGTACCAGTCGTCCTTCGTCTCGAAGACGATCGGGTCGCCCTCGCTCAGCTTGTCGATGTTGTGGAACTTCGCCCCGTGGCCGTCGCGGTGGGCGGCGAGGGTGAAGTTGCCCTTCTTGCCGGAGGTCGGGAGCGTGGCCTTGGCCGGCTCCGTGTAGTAGCCGGCCACGCCGTCGTTGAGGACGTCCGGATCGGTGCCCTTCTCGACGAGGACCTCACCGTTGTCCATGGCGGGCACGTGCAGGAAGCCGATGCCGTCCTTGGTGTCCAGCGCGCCGGGGCCCGAGTCCGCGGCCTGCGCCCACCCGTCACGCACCTTGTCGGCCTCCCGGCCGGCCTTGCGGTCCGCTATCACGTTCGTCCACCACAGCGAGTACACGACGAAGAGGGCGAGCAACGCCCCCACCGTGATGAGGAGTTCACCGAAGACACTGACCGCCAGGGCGATCCGGCCGGGACGCCGGCGCGGGCCGGGCTCCCGGTCGGACGCGTCCGTGTGTTCTTCGGTCTCGTCGGCCGTCGCTGCCACAGTTCCTCTGCCCCTACTCGATGAGCCCTACTCGATGAGCGCGTCCGGCTTTCCCTTGCTGCGCGGGCGTTCCTCGACCATCTTGCCCCAGACGATCAGCCGGTACTTGCTGGTGAACTCCGGCGTACAGGTGGTGAGGGTGATGTAGCGGCCCGGCTTGGTGAAGCCCGAGCCCTTGGGGACGGGGTCCAGCACGCTCGTGTTGGACGGCGGGGTCACCGGAAGCATCGAGGCCACCTTGTAGACGAAGTAGTCGTCCTGCGTCTCGACCACGACCTCGTCGCCGGACTGGAGCCGGTTGATGTACCGGAACGGTTCGCCGTGGGTGTTGCGGTGCGCCGCCAGGCCGAAGTTGCCGGTTCGCGCGTCGGGCATCGCGGTCTTCAGCGCGCCCTCGCCGTAGTGCCCGACCATGCCCTTGTCGAGCACCGCCTTGTTGCTGACGCCCTCCGCGATCGGCGCGACCACGTCCAGCCTGGGGATGTGCAGGATGGCGAAGCCCTGGCCCGGGGCGAACACACCCGGGTTCCGCTTGCCGTTCGCCCAGTCGTCCTGCAACTGGTGCGTCTCACTGCCCGCCTGGGCGTGCGCCCGGACGTTGGTCCACCACAGCTGGTAGGTGACGAACAGCAGCATCAGCACGCCGGTGGTGATGAACACCTCGCCGATCGCCCGGCTCGCGATCACGGACGGGCTCGGTTTCCGCGCCCGTGCCTGCCGCCGGGCCTCCACCCGGGACAGCGGCCGGCCCGACGCCGGGGCCGACGCGGGCGCCGCCTCCCGGGACCCGCCATGGCGGCCACCGCGACGTTTGGCGGCCTTCCTGCGCTCCGCACGGCCGCCGGGCGTGCTTCCAGTGGCCGAAGGAGCGGAAGGGGCTCCAGAGGCCCGTAGGAGCCCGTTGCCCGGGCCCGGGCCCGACGGGCCGGGGATCCGCAGTGCCATCGTCTCGTCGTCCGCGGGGGGCCCGTGGGCGCCGGACGGCCGGGGGACGTGGGGGACCGAGGGGTCGACGGCGGCCATGGGAGCCGTCATCTCCTCGGAGAAGTGCCGCGCGGGTGTACCCGGGGACCCCGTTCGGTCGGTGATCGCCGGCATCGCCGCCGTGGGCGGATCCGCTCGGCGACCGGCATGACGGCCGCCGCGGCGACCGGCGTCAGGCGCACCGCCGTAGGACTCGTACGGGCTCTCCCCGTACAAGTCCTCGCGCTCGGGGCGCAGCGCGGTCACGCCGAGGCCCTGCCCACCACCGGGGCGAGCCCCGCCGACCTCGCCACGGCACCCTGGTCGCCGCACTCCGCCAGCCAGTTGGCCAGCATCCGGTGCCCGTGCTCGGTCAGGACCGACTCGGGGTGGAACTGCACTCCTTCGACCGGCAGTTCACGGTGGCGCAGGCCCATGATGATGCCGTCGTGGGTACGGGCGGTCACCTCCAGCTCGGCCGGTACCGTGGCCGGCTCGGCGGCCAGGGAGTGGTAGCGGGTCGCCGTGAAGGGGGACGGCAGGCCCGCGAAGACGCCCTTGCCCGCGTGCTCGACCGGTGAGGTCTTGCCGTGCAGCAGCTCGGGCGCCCGGTCGACCACACCGCCGTAGGCCACCTGCATCGACTGCATGCCGAGGCATACCCCGAAGACCGGCACCCCGGTCGCGGCGCAGTGGCGGACCATGTCCACGCACACACCGGCCTGCTCCGGTGTCCCCGGTCCGGGTGAGAGCAGGACGCCGTCGAAGCCGTCCTGGGCGTGCGCCGTCGACACCTCGTCGTTGCGCAGCACCTCGCACTCGGCACCCAGCTGGTACAGGTACTGGACCAGGTTGAAGACGAAGCTGTCGTAGTTGTCG
This sequence comes from Streptomyces sp. NPDC015139, assembly GCF_043079785.1. Lineage (NCBI taxonomy): Bacteria > Bacillati > Actinomycetota > Actinomycetes > Kitasatosporales > Streptomycetaceae > Streptomyces > Streptomyces sp. NPDC015139. The sequence continues at coordinate 667,508 of NZ_JBIBUW010000002.1, forward strand.
ACGACGAGAATCCGCGCACTCACTGGTTGTCCACCGTCACATCGTTGAAGGGCAGCAGCGGTTCGGCCCAGGGGAAGACGTACTGGAACAGGACGTAGATCACGGCCAGGACCAGTACGAACGAGATGAGCGCCTTCAGCAACGCGTTTCCCGGCAGATGCCGCCAGATCCAGCCGTACATGCCGTCCCTTGCCGTCCCTTCCGTGTCCCTACGGCACCAGACCCACGCCGTACGCCACCAGACTAACGGCGCAGAGCCCTCGGTTCGCCTGCCTCCACAGGCTGTGTGGAGTCCAGATGCGCCCAGACGATCAGCCGGTGGCTGTGTCCCCATTCCGGATCGCACGTGGTCAGCGTCAGGTACCGGCCCGGACCCGTGTACCCGGACTTACGTGGCACAGGGTCGATCACCTCAACGTCCGTCGGAACCGTTTTGTAGGGCCCTTTGTCGATCCGATACGTGAACCAGGTCGAGCCGTCCGTGAGCACCACCGCGTCCCCCGGCCGCAGCCGCGGGAAGTCCTTGAACGGGTCGCCGTAGGTGCGCCGGTGCCCGGCCACCGCGAAGTTGCCCCGCCCGCCGAGCCGGGCGGTCCCCGCGTAGTGGGCGAGGCCCTTGGCCAGCACGTCCCGGCCGGTGCCCTGCAGCACGGGCTTGTTCCACGTGAAACCGAGCCGCGGTATGTACATGATCGCGAAGGCCCTGCCGTAGCGGTACGGCTGTGGCCTGCCCTGCCGCTCCGACGCGGGCGTCTGCTCACCGCGGGGGGGTCCCGGCCGGACGGCGCCCGTGGCCCACTGCCGCTGCAGCCGGTCGATCTGGTCGCTCATGGCGCTGTCGGCACGGACGCCCGTCCAGAAGAGCACGTACACGACGAAGAGCACGATCAGGGTACCGACGGTGATGCACAGCTCGCTGACGGTCCGGACGATCACGCGCACCGGCGGCTCCTGACAGGGGACCTGGCTACTCCACTGGCTTCGCGTAGTGCAGATCCACTGTGCCCGAGTAGCCGGGAAGAGTCACCGTCCCGTCCTCGGTGACTTTCCAGCCGAGGCCGTAGACGTTGACATAGACCATGTAGGTCTGGATCGCCTTGCTCGCCGCGAGCGCCTGCTGCAGCTTGCCGGGGTCCCCGACCGCCGTGATCTTGTACGGCGGTGAGTAGACGCGGCCCTGGAGGATCAGCGTGTTGCCGACGCAGCGCACCGCGCTGGTGGAGATCAGCCGCTGGTCCATGACCTTGATGCCCTTGGCGCCGCCCTCCCACAGGGCGTTCACCACGGCCTGGAGGTCCTGCTGGTGGATGACCAGGTAGTCGGGCTGCGGCTCGGGATAGCCGGGGAGCTTGGCGGTCGCGTTCGGCGGGGCGTCGTTCAGCGTGACGGTGAGCGCCTTGCCGGTCAGCCGCTGGGTGCCCGCGCTCCTCTCCAGCCCGCTGATCTTCTCGTCCTGGGCCTTCGTGCTGCCGTCGTCGCTCTCGGCCAGCGAATCCACGGTGCCGCGCAGCGTGGCGTTGGACTCGTCCAGCTCCTTGTTCTTGCGGCTGCGCTGCTGGATCAGGTCGGACAGCTTCAGCAGGGAGCCGTCCTGCCGGATGTCGGTGCCCTTGGCCGTGTTGAAGCTGGTGAAGAAGATGAGCCCGGCGAGGGCGAAGACGGCGGCCGTGAGCACCCGCACCGGTCGGACACGCGGACGACGGCCGGAGCCGGAACCCATTGCTCCCGTCCCCTGGGAGTCGGCAGAATTGCTCAACGTACCCTTATCTCCTTCGGCGCCACGGAAGCACTACGCTAACGGACGCCCGGGGGAGCACACAGAGTCGTCATGTTGGCCCCTTGTACGCTGCCCCGAGCCCGACCCAGTTACCTGCGCGGCCACGCAGCGCATCGACAGGAGAGACCCTCGTGCCGAAGTCACGTATCCGCAAGAAGGCCGACTACACGCCGCCGCCGTCCAAGCAGGCGCAGGCGATCAAGCTGAACAGCCGCGCCTGGGTCGCTCCGGTCATGCTGGCCATGTTCCTCATCGGCCTGGCCTGGATCGTCGTCTTCTACGTGACGGACGGTTCCCTGCCGATCGACGCGCTGGACAACTGGAACATCGTGGTCGGCTTCGGCTTCATCGCCGCCGGCTTCGGCGTCTCCACCCAGTGGAAGTAGCCCTCACCAGCATCGACGTGGCAGCTCTCCCCAGGGCTGTTCACTGAGTTATCCACAGGTCCACGTAGCTATCCACATGGTCCTGGGGAAAAGACTACGATCTGTGGATAACTCATCGAGGGTTGACGCCGGTGTGACTGCCCTACCGGGCCTCGTACACGCTTTCGCCCCCTGCCTGACCTGTGGAAACACATTCGAGCGGCAGGGGGCACGCTTGTGCCCGCACCGTATGCACAAGATCCGGCACTCGCTGTGGACAAAGAGCGGCCGTCAGGTGAGCTGAACGGTTCTGACCAGGGCGAGGGCCACCGAGACGAGCAGAACCAGTGCGCAGGTGCCGTACTGGATCAGCGCCCGGCGCTCGCGCGGCGCGTGCACCATGGCGTATCCGGTGACGACACCGGCGACCAGCCCGCCGATATGAGCCTGCCACGCGATGTTGCTGAACCCGAAGGTGAAGATCAGGTTGATCACCAGCAGGGCGATGACCGGCCGCATGTCGTAGTTCAGCCGCCGCATCAGCACCGCGGTGGCCCCGAAGAGGCCGAAGATCGCCCCGGAGGCGCCGAGCGAGGGCTGCGCCGGGGAGGCGAGCAGATAGGTCAGCGCGCCGCCGGCCAGCCCCGAGACGAAGTAGACCGCCAGGTAGCGGGCCCGGCCGAGGGCCGCTTCGAGGGGGCCGCCGATCCACCACAGGCTCAGCATGTTGAAGCCGATGTGCCAGTACTCCTGGTGCGCGAACATCGACGTCACGAAGCGGTACCACTCGCCGCCGGCGACACCGGAGGTCGGCGCGAACGGCTTCGGCGGCCAGGAACCGTAGAGGACCACCTGCTCCAGCAGGGACTTGTCGGCCTGGATGGCGATGAACACCGCGATGTTGATCCCGATGAGGATCTTGGTGACCAGCCGGGGATCCGAGGCCACCGTGCCGCCGGCGACCGTACGCGGACGGTTCGCGACCGGGGCGTGGCCGGTGCCGGAGCCGCCGCGGACGCAGTCGGGGCACTGGAAACCCACCGAGGCGCTGACCATGCACTCGGGGCAGATGGGGCGTTCGCAGCGGGTGCAGCGCACGCCGGTCTCACGGTCCGGGTGCCGGTAGCACACGGGCACGCTCCGGGCGCTCCGCGCGCTGTCTGCGGCCTGGTCCTCCATCGGTTCCCCTTGTTTCGTCGTGGGACTACCCCGGCAAATACCCCGCCCCGCCCATCCTTACGGACGAGCGGGGCGATTGGTTCCCTGCGGGCGGTTCGCCGGGCGGCGGACTCAGCCTTCGCGCTTCTCGACCACGACCGACTCGATCACGACGTCCTCGGCGGGACGGTCGTTGCGGCCGGTGGGCAGGCCGGCGATGGCGTCGACGACCTTCTGGCCGGCCGGGTCGGCGACCTCGCCGAAGATGGTGTGCTTGCGGTTCAGCCACGTGGTCGGGGCGAGGGTGATGAAGAACTGCGAGCCGTTGGTGCCCGGGCCGGCGTTGGCCATGGCCAGCAGGTACGGCTTGTTGAAGGACAGGTCGGGGTGGAACTCGTCCTCGAACTTGTAGCCCGGACCGCCGATGCCGCTGCCCAGCGGATCGCCGCCCTGGATCATGAAGCCACTGATGACGCGGTGGAAGGTCGTCCCGTCGTAGAGCGGCTTCGTGGTCTTCTCACCCGTGCCCGGGTGCGTCCACTCCCGCTCCCCCTGGGCCAGCTCGACGAAGTTCCGGACCGTGACAGGCGTGTGGTTCGGGAACAGCCGGACCACGATGTCGCCGTGGTTGGTCTTCAAGGTGGCGTAAAGCTGCTCGGCCACGATCTGCCTTCCGTTGTCTTCGTGTGACTCCTCGATCCTCGCACGGAAGGGTCCGGGCGAACCCCGGCGGCCATGAGTTGCGCGCTGGAGGCAGCGCTCGGCCGCGATTCGTGGCAGGGTCGAGCAGGAAGCTCCTGTTGCCCGGATTCGAGCCCAAGAGAGCGATCAGCACCCATATGCCCGCCCTCGCATGCCGCGAGGACCATTGACAGGCATGATCCTTAAAAGGGTGGAAAGTCGAATTACCGTACGCCACCGAGGAGGAGGAACCCGTGACCCGCATCGACAGCGTGCGCGCCGCGACCGGCTCGGCGAAGGACAGCGTGCTGCACGCCGCGGAAGTGGTGGCGCCCTACGCCGACACGGCCAAGGAGCGTGCCGCGTACTACGCGCAGGAGGCACGCGTACGGCTGGCACCCGTGGTGTCGCAGGCCGCCGAACAGGCCCGCGAACAGTACGACGCCCGGCTCGCCCCTCGCCTGGAGCAGGCTCGTGCGCATGTACCGCCGAAGGTGGACCTCGCCGCACAGGAGGCCGCCCTGCGCACTCGTAAGGCTGCCCTACAGGCCGCCGAGTACTCCCGACCGAAGATCGAACAGGCCGTGGCCGCGGCCGCGCCGGTGGCCGACGAGGTCGCCGCACGCGGTGCCGCCGCACTGGCCGCCCTGCGCGGCAACGTCTCGGCGAAGGAGATCCAGAAGATCGCACGGAAGAACGAGCGGCGCTCCCGGTCCGGCCGCGCCGTGAAGCTGCTGGCGCTGCTGACCCTCGTGGCCGGTGGTGCCGTCGTGGCCTGGAAGTGGTGGGACAAGCAGGCCAACCCCGACTGGCTGGTCGAGCCGCCCGCCGCGACCGAGGTGCCCGAGTCCGGGCGCCTGAGCTCCGTGGACGGCACCGGCCCCTCGGTGCTGGACCCCGAGGTACAGGCCAAGCAGGCGGAGGACGACGCAGCGGACCGCGACGACCAGGGCTGAGCCGGTCGGCTGCACACCGCATGGAACGGGCCGTGGGGGGGGGGGGGGGCCCCCCCCCCCCCCCCCCCCCCCCCCCCCCCCCCCACCCCCCCCCCCCCCCCCCCCCCCCCCCCCCCCCCCCCCCCCCCCCCCCCCCGCGCCCCCCCCCCCCCCCCCCCCCCCCCCCCCCCCCCCCCCCCCCCCCCCCCCCCCGC
>NZ_JBIBUW010000002.1:672645-924647 GCF_043079785.1 Streptomyces sp. NPDC015139
CTGGGGGGGGGCGGCCGGGGGGGGGGCCGGCGCGGGCGGGGGGGGGGGGGGCGCGCCCCCCCCCGCCGGGGGGGGGGGGGGGGCGGCGCCCCCCCCCCCCCCCCCCCCCCACGGCCCGTTTCACGTGAAACCGCGCCCGCGCGACCATGTGAAAAATGCCCTCCAGCACCCACTTGCGCAGGTCGGAGGGCATTCACCGGGTGGAGCCTAGGGGAGTCGAACCCCTGACATCCGCCATGCAAAGACGGCGCTCTACCAACTGAGCTAAGGCCCCGGGAAGCAGCGACCGGCCGGAGGAATCCCGGTCCGGCGGTTGCCGGTGACCAGAGTACCGGGTCACCCCCCGTATCCCGCAAAAAGATTGGGGGTCCCCGTGGATGACCACTCTCCGTAAGATGCTCGACGTGGTTCGCTACAGCGAACCGCGGTTTTTCAGGGGAAGCGATGGGGAGACGCAATGGACGCCGCACAGCAGGAAGCCACCGCGAGAGCGCGGGAGCTGCAGCGGAACTGGTACGGGGAGCCGCTGGGGGCGCTCTTCCGTAAGCTCATCGAGGATCTCGGGCTCAACCAGGCCCGGCTCGCGGCGGTCCTGGGACTGTCCGCTCCGATGCTCTCGCAGCTGATGAGCGGCCAGCGCGCGAAGATCGGCAACCCTGCCGTGGTCCAGCGGGTGCAGCTGTTGCAGGAACTGGCGGCCCAGGCCGCGGACGGCAGCGTCAGCGCCGCCGAGGCGACCGAGCGCATGGACGAGATCAAGAAGTCCCAGGGGGGCTCCGTGCTCAGCAACACCACGCAGACCACCAGCGGCTCGGGGGCGCCCACGGTCAAGCGGGTGGTCCGCGAGATCCAGTCCCTCCTGCGCTCGGTGTCCGCCGCGGGCGACATAATCGACGCCGCCGACGCGCTCTCCCCCTCGCACCCCGAGCTGGCGGAGTTCCTCCGGGTCTACGGTGCCGGCCGCACCTCCGACGCGGTCGCGCACTACCAGTCCCACCAGAACTGACCCCGGGGCCCGGCCTCCCGGAGGGGGTCCGGGGCCGGGCCGAGGGCGAGGTTCGACGGGGGAACGGGCGCGGGGCGGGTCACTCATCCCGGCGCGAGGCGCATCGCAGGGGAACGACGGGCCAGGGGGAGGAGCGGCGGACTGTCATGGGTGAGGTCTTCGCCGGCCGGTACGAGCTGGCCGATCCGATCGGACGCGGTGGCGTGGGCGCCGTATGGCGTGCCTGGGACCACCGCCGACGGCGCTACGTGGCCGCCAAGGTGCTCCAACAGCGCGACGCGCACTCCCTGCTGCGCTTCGTCCGGGAGCAGGCCCTGCGGATCGACCATCCCCATGTCCTCGCTCCGGCCAGCTGGGCCGCGGACGACGACCAGGTCCTGTTCACCATGGACCTGGTGGCCGGCGGCTCCCTGGTCCACCTCGTCGGCGACTACGGCCCCCTCCCTCCCGCGTTCGTGTGCACCCTGACCGACCAGCTCCTGTCCGGTCTCGCCGCCGTCCACGCGGAAGGCGTCGTCCACCGGGACATCAAGCCCGCCAACCTGCTGCTGGAAGCCACCGGCACGGGCCGGCCGCGGCTGCGGCTGTCCGACTTCGGCATCGCCATGCGGCTCGGCGAGCCCCGGCTGACCGAGACCAACCTCGTCGTCGGCACGCCCGGCTATCTCGCTCCCGAGCAGCTTCTCGGCTCCGAACCCGACTTCCCCGCCGACCTGTTCGCGGTGGGCCTGGTCGCGCTGTATCTCCTCGAAGGCGCGAAGCCCGACGCGAAGGCGCTCATCCAGTACTTCGTGGAGCACGGCACGCCCGGTGCGCCCAAGGGCATGCCCGAGCCCTTGTGGCAGGTGGTCGCCACGCTGCTCCAGCCCGACCCGGAAGCCCGGTTCCGCACGGCCACGGGTGCCCGCAAGGCGCTCGCCTCCGCCGCGGAACTCCTGCCGGACCCCGGGCCCGACGACGAGCTGATCGAGATCTTCGACCAACTCGGCCCGCTGCCGCCGGGATTCGGACCCGACGGTCCCTTCAAGCGGGCCTCGGGTGTGCGGACCGGACCGGCTCCGGGTGCCGGAACGACCGAGGACGCGGGGAGTCGGGCGAACGCCGAGGACCCGCACTCCGGTCTCGGGGGCCCCGGCGAGGGCGCGCGCGAAGACGGAAGCGGGTCTGCCGCCGGCTCCATGACGGCGGACCACGACTCCTCTCCCGGCACGCACACCGGCTCCATGTCGGAGACGGGCAGCTTCCGGCTCCCCCCGCCGCAGGACCCGTCGCACCCCGGCCTCTTGCCCCGCCCCGCACCCGAGACGGCTGACAACCCTGGCGAGCCCGGTCCGGAGCACCAGCCGCGGATCCCGCAGCACTCGCCCCCGGTCCCGCGGCACTCGCTCCGGGTCCCCCGGCGACCCGCCCATGATCCGACGCCCCCGACGCATCCCCTCACCCCCTCCCCGCAGTGGTACGCCCAGCCCTACGACCAGCCCTCCGCATGGCACGCCGCATCGCACGGGTCCGCTGCGCCGGAACAGCGTGTCGACACCTCCACCGCCTCGTACACCGCTCGAAGCCCGCAGGTTCCCACCCCCGAGGCGCCGGTCTCCGGGCCGCCGCATCCCGCTCCGCCCGTGCGGGGCCGTCGCGCACGCGGGGCGCACGGCCGCCGAACCGGTCCCCCGGCCGGTGTCGCGATCCCGATGCTGCTGCTGGCGCTGGCCTGCTACGCGGTCGGCTTCTGGGCGCTGACCCGCGTCTGAGCCCGCCGGCCCGCCAGCGTCCATCCGCCGAGCACCAGCAGCAGCACGGTGCCCAGACCGATACCGCCGGCCGCGACCAGTCTCATCGCCGGATCGCCCCCGCCCCCGGGGCTCCCGGCCACGGCCTGCTCCCGGTCCTGTGCCGTGACGGTGAAGACGTCCTCCGGCACGGGCTCGCCCGCGTAGTCCGGCCCGGCGTGCGCCCGGCCGTCCACCCGCACCCGCAGCGTCACGTCGAACGGCCCGTCCCCGTAGAGCCCGGTCATCTGCTCGCTGAGGTTCAGGGCCAGGTAGTAGTCACCGGCGAAGCGGACGGAGGTGACCCCGGCGGGGACGGCGTAACGGTTGGCGTACTCGACCGGCGGGACGGGGGCCAGGGCGACGGATTTCCGGGTGCCGGTGTAGCCGAGGGAGGCGTCGTCGACGGAGCCGCGCACCGGGTTGTACAGGGAGAGGTCCAGCGCGCCGCCGACATAGCCGTGCCCGGGTGAGTCGCTCAGTTCGGCGGAGGCGTGCAGCCGGCGGCCCCAGTCGAGCGGCACCTTGTAGAACAGGGTCTCGCCGGGCACGAGCGTGGTGTGCCAGACCCCCTGCCCCACCGGCACGGCGGTCGCGAATCCGGCGCCACCCGCCCGGTCCCCGGCCTCGCCGCCGAGCGGTTCGGGGGTGGCGGAGTCCCAGGTCCGCGGCGCGGTGGTGGAACCCGCCCGCTTCGGTCCGGGCTCCGTGACGGGCGCGATCTCCAGGTCCCAGCGCTGGGCCGAGGCCGTCGCGCCGGGCCCGTCGGCGTCGACGCGTTCGACGAGCAGGTAGTACGTCCCCGCGCCCCGGCACAGCGCCTTGCCGGTCTCCCGCTGCACCAACGCGGTGACCGGGCGTGGGCTGAGGCCGGCACCGAAGTGCGCGGAGGCGTAGGAGCAGGGCACGCCGCCGGCGTCGCGCATGGACACTCGGATGCCGTCGGTGGCGGCGACGGTGGTGTGTGCGGGCGGTACGGCGGTGACGGGGACGTACGCCGTGCCGGTGGCGGTGAGACGGAGGCGGTAGTAGAACTTGCCGTTCCTCGGGAGGGAGCTCCGGTAGGTACGGCCGGGTTCCAGCGCCTCGGCATCGGCGGTGCCCTTGGCGCCCGCGACGGTTCGGGCACCGGGGGAGAAGGCGTACCCGTCCGGCCCCGCTGCCGTGGCGGCGGGCACGCCCGGCACGATGACCAGGCCGTACACCCCCAGCACGACGACGACCGTGCGCGGAATCGCCGGCCTGCCGCGCCGCCACCACGCCGTACGTCCTCGCCGCCGTCGCACGTGCCGCCCCCTGTCGCTCACCACCGCGTTCCCGGACCGCTCCACACGGCCGGGCCGAACCTGACTTGATCGGACCGGATCGGATGGGACCGGGTTGGACCGGAAGGGAACGCGTCGGACCGGCCCGGACGACCGGCCGAAGCCCATCCTGCCCCCGGCACCCCTGCGCCATCCGGGCAATGCGTTCGGCCGTCCGAAAAACCCGGCCCGCACGGCGACGTCCGCCGGGGCCCCGGGACGGCCGCCCGCAACGCGTACCCCACCCCTCGCGGGACCGCAACACGAGACGTCGGGGGCAACGCAAAACCCCGACCGCGAAGGCGGCCGGGGTCTGGTTCAGATGTGGGTGTCGGGACTCACGAACCCGTGGGCACGGAGTCAGTCGCCTCCGTCCACAGGTCCTGCTCGGCGCGATCCGCCTGGATCTGGCGGTACACGAGGAGCCCGCCGATGGCGGCCAGTGCGACCAGGAGCAGCTTCTTCACCGCGCGACCTCGTCTTTCCTTGACGTAGGGGACCTCTGGCGCCCGACTATACACACCGACCGATATCGATCGGTGACCTGCGCCGGGCCTCAACTCCCGCTTCCGGCAGCGCTGTAGCCGGGCCCCGGGCCGATCGGATCTGAGGGTGATCAGACCCGCACACTCCGTGACTTTGGTCCCTCTTCGGTCGCTATCGATGCCATTTCTGACTCTTTGAGCCCTCTTACGTCCATCCGAGTGGTGTTCATCGGAACATCGCCGCGCCACGGGCGGAGGTCCACCACTTCGCGGTCCACATACACATCATGAGGAAAGTACGCAAATCGCCCGACCCGAAAGTGAGGGGCCATGACCCAGAACAAGGTCATGAAGCTGTGGACCGTCATCGTCACCGCCTTCGTCGCGCTGTTCACGGCGCTCGGAATCGTCGCCCCGGCCGCCGCCGCGACGACCGGCCCCAAGACGGAGAGCCCCCGCACCGGCGCGACGCACCGCACGGCCCCCACGATTCCGGCCACGTACCAATGGGTCTGGTCCCATGCCAGCGCCCTGCCCCCCACGATGAAGCAGCGGATCGGGGCCGAGGCCCACGGAAAGTCCCCGAGCTGCCGGCACCGGCCCGGCACCGACGAGATGCAGACGGAGAACCCGGCCGAGCAGGACCCGGCAGCACTCGACTGCTGATCCCCCCAAATCCGCCGCTCCACCGGACAGCTCGGAAGAACGCCCAGCAGGCGAAGCACACGCAGCACCCGCACCCCGCGGCGCACGCGAGGCACGCGAAGCGCGGGAAGCACGGCGCGTAGCCGCGGCGAGCCCTGAGAAACACGGCAGGAACGGCACACAGAACCGCAACGTCTCGACATGAAGGCGACTTGCGTACGCAGCAGTCGATACGGATCGACCCCCGGCCGGGCTAGGCCGGGGGTCTTGCGCTGTTTCCCCGTGCGTCATCCTCGTACGGCAACGCCCCACGCCCCAACGAGAGGTGGTGAGTGCTGCCGTGAGCCGGCGCGTCACCGTTGTCACCGCTGTCCACGGTCCGTCCGCCCGGTTCCTGCCGGAGGCCTACGCCTCACTGCGCGACCAGTGGCTCCCCGACGGCTGGGAGTGGACGTGGGTGATCCAGGAGGACGGCAGGACGGACGAGGTGCGCCCCTACGTCCCGGACGACGAGCGGGTGACCTTCCGCCAGGGCCGTCCCGGCGGTCCCGGTGTCGCCCGCACGATCGCCCTGGCACACGCGGAGGGCCCGTACGTGAAGGTCCTCGACGCGGACGACCGGCTCACCCCGGGCGCGCTGGCCCGCGACCTGGCCGTGCTGGAGGCGCACGGCACCGTCGGCTGGACGACCTCCCGCGTGCTCGACCTGCTGCCCGACGGCACCACGGCCGGCTTCCCCGGCGACCCCGACGAGGGCCCGGTCGAACGCGGTGCCGTGCTCGACCACTGGAAGCGCAACGACTTCCGGGCACCGGTCCACCCGGCGACGCTCTGCGTCCGGCGGGACCTGCTCCTGGCGCTCGGCGGCTGGATGGCCCTGCCGGCCTCGGAGGACACGGGGCTGCTGCTGGCGCTGAACGCGGTCAGCCGGGGCTGGTTCTCGGACCGGGTGGGCCTGCTGTACCGCAAGTGGGAGGGTCAGGCCACGGGCCAGGCGGCCCATGTCGACCCGGCCGAGCGCGCGGCCCGCATGGCCGTCGCGGAGGCCAGGGCCCGCGTGCTGGCGGAGTACGGATGGGCCCGACCGGACCGTCCGGCGGGCCGCTGAGCCGTACCGGCACCGTCCCTCACCGCCGCCGCCCCGTCACTGCGTGAGCCCGATCGCCTGCGAGGGACACTTCTCGGCCGCCTCCCTGACCCGCGGATCCTCGGCGATCTCCGCACGGCCGGCACGTACGACGCCGTAGCCGTCCTCGAAGGCGAACACCTCCGGCGCCCGGTGCGCGCACTCGGCGGAGCCGTAGCACAGGCTGCGGTCGACGGAGACCTTCATGCGTCCTCCAGACGTCGGCGCCCCCGGCCGCTGCGGGCCGTCCGGGGGCGGCTCGGTGGCTTCAAGGACGTCACTGCCCGGCGGAACGTGCGCCGAACCGGCCCGGCGGGCGGTTGTGCGGACCGGCGTGGTGCGCGGCCGCGCGCTACTGCCGGCCGCCCGCCACCGACAGCCAGTGCGCCACCCGGCGGACCGTGGGCTCGTCGAGCCGGTCGGCCAGCACGCGGACCGCCTCACCGTCCTCGGGACCCAGGTCGTACAGGCCCGCCTTGCCCAGAGCGGCCATCAGCACCTGGTGCCGCCGGTCCGTCATGCGCTCGGTCAGCACGGCCGGTCCGGCGAGTCCGTCCGCGGCTGCCACGGGCGAGGCGGCGGCGGGGACGGGTGACTGGGCGGCGGCCGGCGCGTCGTGGAGATGCCAGGCGTCGTCCTTCGGGCCCCACAGGGCGATCGTCGCCTCCTCCCCGCGGGCTCGCACGGTCTGCGTCATGTCCCCGACGGCGTACAGCACGGGTTCCCGGTGGGGGGACTCGGCGGCCACCGTCCAGGAGTTGCGGGAGGGCTGGTGGAACATCGCGACCCAGCGCGGAACGCCGGGCGGTCGCGGGCACCGGGGACGCTTCTCCATGGCACTCACCCCTTCGAGAACGGCCGAGAGGGCGACCGTAGCTGACGTACCGTCAGATTTCCAGGTGGACCCCACCCGCGTGCGGCCTGATCCGGCACCCCGCGACCACCCCGTGCCCGCGTGCTTCTGGTCTCTTCGCGGCCGCCGTGGCACCCTGCCCGCGCCCGGCCCGCAGCCGGACGAAGGAGGCCGAGGATGAGCGGACGGAACGAGACGTCGACCGGATCCGGAGCACCGGAGGAGTCCCTGCGCACCGTGCACGGCGCCCGCGCGCACAGCGCCTACGAGCGTGCGGTGGCCGCCTGCCGGTACGCCGGGGTCGCTCCCGACGCGGCCGAGATCGTGCCGAAGGACCCCGTCGGCAGGGCCGCCAACGCGCTGCGGCTGTCCGCCCGGTCGCTCGCCGCACTCGACGCGAGTGCTCCGGACCCGGCGGCGGACGCCCGCTGCGCCCGCAACACCGCCGCCACCGCGGCCCTGGCCGCCCAGGTGGCCGCGGCCCGGGAGTCCTCCGAGGCCGCCGACGCGGCCCTGCGCGCGGCCCTCGCGGCGTCCGGGGCGGCAGCGGCGGCGGCCGGCGGCACCGCACCGGGACGGAACGCGTCCCTGAACGCCGCCGCCGAGGAGGCGGAACGGCGCGCGGTCGCGGCGGCCCGTGGGGCGGGATGGTCCGAGGCGGACGCGGTGACCGTCTGAGCGTTCCCGGGGCACCGCGACGGGAACAGGACCCTGCCCGCCCGGCACCGGTCCCTCCCCTCGTGGGGACCGGTGCCGAACGGTGCAGGGAGTGCCGGCCCGTGCCATGTCGGCATGGTGGCGCGGGCCGAAGAAGGCAGCCGTTCCCCGCGGTGCTCGTGGGTTCAGCCGAGAGCGTCGTCGCCGATCGCCGCGTCCGGCGCAACACACCGGTGTCGACGCGGGGGAAGTTGACCGAGAACGTTCGCTGCCATGGGCTGTCCCTCCGAGCACCGAGCCGGTGGCCTGTCCGGACGGTTCGTGACGGGTCCGTCACCGGGTTCGGATCCTGCCATCTGTCGCGCCCCGCGAGGAGGTTCCGGTGTCCGGCCCCGGTCTTCTCCGCAGGTCAGCCGTATAAGGTGAGTTTTCCGGTCCGGACGTCCGAACCTGGGGGGAGAGCAGAGGGGTGGGACCTTGAGTTCCGACTCAGGGGCACGAACGGCCTTCGCGGAGCGCCTCGCGCTGCTGTACAAGGAGGCTGGGAACCCTCCCCTCAAGAGCGTCGCCGAGGCGGTCGTACGGCTCCAGCGGGTCGACGAGCGCGGCCGTCCGGTGCGGGTGTCCGCGCAACGGATCAGTGACTGGCGGCGGGCCCGGAACGTGCCGGCCCAGTTCCCCGCCCTCGCCGCCGTCCTGCACATCCTGATCCCGGAGGCGCGCCGGCAGCGGCCCGCCCCCGTGTCCGGCGGCCTGTACGACCTCGCGCAGTGGCAGCGCCTGTGGGAGCGCGCACTGGCCGACCCGGTGGGCGACCGGCCCGCGCCGCCCGCCGAGGAGAACCCGCGGCCGGCGCCCGAGGCCCCGCCCGTCGCCGGTGGCGTCTGCCCCTACCGGGGGCTGGCCCCGTACCGGCGGGAGGACGCACGGTGGTTCTTCGGCCGCGAGCGCAGCACGAACTCCCTGGTGGCCCAGTTGCGCGCCGCGCGGCGGACGGGCGGGCTGGTGATGCTGGTGGGCGCCTCGGGGGCCGGGAAGTCGTCCCTGCTGAACGCCGGCCTGGTCCCCGCCCTGCATGACGGCGCCCTCGACACCCCCTCGGCCGACGCGGCCGGCGACCTCGTGTCCGCGCCGGCCGGTGCCCTGCCCGAGGACCACTCCGCCGACGCGGCCGCCGCCCCCTGCGGGCCCGTGCTGCAGCTCGTCCCCGGCCCCCACCCCCTGGGCGAACTGGTCCGGCGCATCCCGGACCTCGCCCCCGTGGCCGCCGACGCGCGCAAGGCCGAACAGGAGGCCACGGAGAACCCCGCGGCACCCGGCTCCGACGCCCCGCGCCTCGCCCGCGCGGCACGCGAGGCCGTCTCGGCGTGGGCGCGCCGCGAGGCCGCGCCGGACACCCGGCCGGTCGTCATCGTGGACCAGTTCGAGGAGGCGTTCACCCTCTGCGCGGACGAGACGGACCGGCGCACCTTCATCCAGCTCCTGGCCGCCGCCTGCACCCCGCCCGCCGGCTCCCCCGGCCCCGCCCCCGCACTGGTCGTCCTCGGTATCCGCGCCGACTTCTACGAGCAGTGCCTCGCCTACCGCGAACTCGCCGACGCGCTCCAGCACCGCCACATGGTGCTCGGGCCGCTGACCAGCGGCGAGCTGCGGGAGGCCGTGAACGGCCCGGCCAAGGCGGTCGGTCTGGAACTGGAACCGGGACTCGCCGAGCTGATCGTGCGCGAGGTGAGCGCCGACGGCCCGCGCGGGACGCACGACGCGGGCGTGCTCCCGCTGCTGTCCCACGCCCTGCTCGCCACCTGGCAGCGCCGGAAGGCAGGCCGGCTGACCCTCGCCGGCTACCGCGCCGCCGGAGGCATCCAGGGAGCGGTGGCCGCGACCGCCGAGCGCGCCTGGACCGGCCTCGACCCCGCCGCCCGGACGGCCGCCCGGGGGCTGCTGCTGCGGCTGGTCCGGCTGGGCGAGGACACCCAGGCCACCCGGCGGCGGGGCACCCGGCGGCAGCTCGCGGAGGAGTCGACGGACCCCGGCAAGACGGAGGAGTCCCTGGAGGCGCTGGTCCGCGCCCGGCTGGTGACGCTGGACGCGGAGACCGTGGAGATCACCCACGAGGCGCTCCTGCACGCCTGGCCGCGGCTGCGGCACTGGATAGACGACGACCGCAACGACCACCTGCTGCGGCAGCGGCTGGAGGAGGACGGCCGGGCCTGGGAGGAGTCCGCCCGGGACAGCGCGCTGCTCTACCGGGGCTCCCGGCTGGAGCAGGCCGGCAGTTGGGCGCGGTCGGCCGGGGACACCTATCTGACCCGCGGCGCGATGGAGTTCCTCGCCGCCTCGGTCAGGCTGCGCAGGCGCTCGGTGTGGCTGCGCCGGGCGGCGGTGGCGACTCTGGTCGTCCTGGCACTGCTCGCCGGCGGTTCGGCGGTGATCGCCTGGCAGCAGCGCGACGACGCCGTGTTCGCGCAGGTCCTCGCCGAGGCCGACCGGGTGCAGCGCTCGGATCCGTCCCTGGCCGCGCAGCTCGATCTCGTCGCCCATGAGCTGCGCCGGGACGACGAGGGCACCTACAGCCGGCTGATATCGATCGTGAACGCGCCCCTGGCCACCCCGCTGTCCGGTCACACGGGCGCCGTGTACCTCACCTCCTTCAGCCCCGACGGCAGGACGCTGGCCACGGCCAGCTACGACCGCACGGTCCGGCTGTGGAACGTGGCCGACCCGCACCGGCCGAAACCCCTCGGCGCCCCGCTCACCGGCCACACCAGCTGGGTGAGCAGCGCCGTCTTCAGCCCGGACGGGCACACCCTCGCCAGTGCCGGCGACGACGGCACCGTCCGGCTGTGGGACGTGGCCGACCCCGCCCACCCGGTGGCGCTCGGCAGGCCCCTGACCGGTCACACCGGCACGATCTACCTGGCCGCCTTCAGCCCCGACGGACGCACCCTGGCCTCGGCCGGCGAGGACCACACCG
Organism: Streptomyces sp. NPDC015139; assembly: GCF_043079785.1. Classification (NCBI taxonomy): domain Bacteria; kingdom Bacillati; phylum Actinomycetota; class Actinomycetes; order Kitasatosporales; family Streptomycetaceae; genus Streptomyces; species Streptomyces sp. NPDC015139. Next base: position 683,465 of record NZ_JBIBUW010000002.1, read on the forward strand.
TGCGTCTGTGGGACGTGGCCGACCCGCACCGGCCGAAGGCCCTCGGCGTGCTGCGCGGGCACACCGCGGCGGTGCGCTCCGTGGCATTCAGCCCGGACGGGCGGACGCTCGCGGCGGGCGGCGACGACGCCCGGATCCTGCTGTGGAACACCGCCGACCCGCACCGGCCGGAGCGGATCCGCGCGGCGCTCGAAGGCCATCAGGACATCGTCCACTCGGTCGCGTTCAGCCCCGACGGGCGCACGCTGGCCAGCGGCAGCGCGGACGACACGGTCCGGCTGTGGGACATGACCGACCCCCGCCGTCCGGCCGCGCTCGGCTCACCCCTGACCGGCCACACCGGTCCCGTCTGGTCGGTGGCGTTCAGCCCGGACGGCGGCAGGCTGGCCGCCGCGAGCGCGGACTCCACCGCGAGCCTGTGGAACGTCGCCGATCCGGCGTCCCCGTCGCAGGTCGGGGAGTCGCTCGCGGGGAGCAGCGGGGAGATGTACGCCCTGGGGTTCAGCCCCGACGGCCGCACCCTCGCCACCGGCAGCGGGGACGGCAAGGTGCGTCTGTGGTCGGTGACGGCCACCGACATGGTCGGCCGGAGCGGCGCGTTCCGGCCGGACGGCCGGGTACTGGCCACGGCCGCGCGGGACGGCAGGCTGCGCCTGTGGAACGTGTCCCGTCCGGGCCGGCCGGTGCCGCTGGGCAAGCCGTTCATGCGGGCCGACGGCGACCAGCGGTCCCTGGTGTTCTCCCCCGACGGCCGCACCCTCGCCGTGCTCACGGACAAGAAGACCGTCCACCTGTGGAACGTCTCCGACCCCTCGCGCCCGGTCCCCGCCGGGCCGCCCCTGAGGCTGCGCACCCGCTTCATGGGCCCGCACGCGCTGGCGTACAGCCCCGACGGGCGCACGCTGGCCACCGCCTACGACGACCGCACCATCCGGCTGTGGAACGTCGGCGACCCCGCGCACCCCGTCCCGCTGGGCGAACCGCTCACCGGCCACCGCGGCTACGTCAACGCCCTCGCCTTCAGCCCGGACGGGCACACCCTGGCCGGCGGCAGCGCGGACAGCACGATCCGGCTGTGGGACGTCACCGACCCGTCCCGGCCGGCCCGGACCGGCGTTCCGCTCGACAAGCACACCGGGCCCGTCAACGCCCTCGCCTTCAGCCCGGACGGGCACACCCTGGCCAGCGGCAGCGACGACGACACGGTCCGGCTGTGGAACGTCACCGACCCGGCCGCCGCGAGCGCGCTGGGCGCACCGCTGACCGGCCACACCGAGGCGGTGACGTCCCTGACGTTCGGCTCGCGCGGCCGCACCCTGGCCAGCGGCGGCAACGACAACACCGTCCGGCTGTGGAACGTCTCCCGCCCGTTCGCGGCGACCCCCATCGGCCAGTCGATGAGCCCCAACGCCAAGACGGGCAACTTCCTGTCCTTCAGCCCGAACAGCCATGTCCTCGGCGTCTCCAGCGGTGCCGACACGGTCCGCCTGTGGAGCCTGGACGCGGACGCGGCGATCCGGCACATCTGCGCGGTCACCAGGGGCGTTCTGACCCCGGAGAAGTGGCACGAGTACCTTCCCCGTCTCTCCTACGACCCCCCGTGCGGACGATGATCGGCCAACCTCGCTGATTCCCCGCCGACTTGCCCCCACGGACGGCCCAACCTTGTTACCCTTGGCCATGGCCCGATCGCTGGTGCATCCCCCGTCGCCAGCGGTCGGGTCTTTTTTCATGTCCTGAGGCGCGAAGACCGCCCGTGCGGGTCTCTCAGCGGCGGAAGGTGCCAAGACCGTTCGCGTTCAGGTGCTCGATGGTGACGCTCGTGGCGTGGCCGGAGTCCGTGTGGAAGGTGACGCCGGACAGCCCGGCGGCGTTCTCGCCCCGGGTCCGGTAGCTGAAGGTGTCGCCCGAGTAGTGCGTCAGGGGGAACGACATCTTCTGCGGGCCCAGTGTCATGCTCAGCCGGCCGCCGCCGTCGCCGGTGACGGTGACCGGCCCGAAGTACGGGTTGCCGTAGGTGCCCGTGTAGGTGGTGGCGGCCTTGGCCGGTGCCGCGTCGGCGGGCGGCTCGGCGTAGTTCGTGGGGGAGGCGCCCGTGTAGGCGGCGGCTTCGACCAGTTTCTTGTAGAAGGCCGCCCAGTCGACCGTCTGCCTGCCGTGGCGGGCGATGTCGAGGAACGCGGCGGACACCGACTCGGGCACGCCGATGGGCTGTCCGTTGGTCAGCACCACGATGCCGAGCCGTTCGCCGGGCAGCAGGGTCACCTCGGTGGCGGCCCCCAGGTCGAAGGCGCCGGAATGGTTCAGGCGCAGCGCTCCGCCGTCGTCGTAGCCGACGTTCCAGCCGAGCCCGTACAGGCCCGGTTCGCCCGCCGGTGCGAGCGGGGCCATGGAGACGGCGTGGGGGACGCGGGTCTGGTCCAGGGCCGCGGGGTCGATCAGTTGCCTCCCGCCGAGCTTGCCGTTGTCCAGCTGCAGGCGCATCCACTTGGTGAGGTCGTCGACGGTCGAACTCGCGCCGCCCGCGGGTGCCTGGCTGTCGGCGTTCTCGGTGGTGGAGGGTTTCCAGCGGCCGTCGACCTGGACGTGGGCCGAGGCCTTGTCGGCGGCCTTGTCGTAGTCGGCGCGCCGGTAGCTGGAGTGGTTCATCCCGAGCGGCTCGAACAGCGTGTCGGCCGCCAGCCGCGGCCAGTCCGTCTTCGCCGCGTCGGCGACCGCCTCCCCCGCCTCGGTGAAGCCGTAGTTGGTGTAGGCGTAACTCGCCCGGAACGGGGACAGCGGCTCCAGCCGCAGGTGCCCGAGGATGTAGTCGCGCTGGTAGCCCAGGTCCTCCAGCAGGTCACCGGCGTGGTCGGGCAGTCCGCTGCGGTGCGAGAACAGATCCGCGACCGTCACGTGCGCGCTCACGTACGGGTCCTTCAGCGCGAAGCCCGGATCATGGCGGACCACGGGGTCGTCCCAGCCGACGGTCTTGTGTCCCACGACGCCGGCGACGACGGTGGACGACAGCGGCTTGGACACCGACGCCAGCTGGAAGACGGTCCCGGTGCCGACCTTGGCGCTCCTGCCGACCTCACGGACGCCGAAGCCCTTGGCGTACACGACCTCGCCCCGGTAGACGACGCCCACGGCGATCCCCGGCACCCCGGTCCGGCGCATCGCGTCCTCCACCAGCCCGTCGATCCGGCCGACGGCCGCGTCCACCTGTGCCTGCGTCAGCTGCGGCGGCGGCTGCTTCGGCGGCGTGGGCGCGAGCGACGTGGCAGGCGCACTGCCGGTGGCGGCGCTCATGCCGGCACACCCCGACAGGACCGCCCCGAGCATCCCCAGGCATCCCATGGCCGCACCCGTACGGGCCCGTCGGCGGGGCCGTCTCCCCCGACTGTGAATGGCCATGCTCCGCTCCCCTCGTACTCGAGGCCCGTAGAGGGGCCTCGGGGGCACGCCAGCCGTCCGTTCCATACTCGCCGCGGCGGCGGGCCGCGGCACTCGGGCGGCGGCGCGCGGGTGAGGGACGCCGGGCGGACGGGCGCGTGCAGACGCAAGAGACCCCCGGTCCAGGAGGACCGGGGGTCTCTTCGCCATCTGACGGAGGCCCTGTGCCACGTCCCCTCTACGGAGTGAGGCCGTCGATCGCCACGGGGAGGTGGCGGGGGCCTCGCAGGACGGGGTTGAGTCGGTAGGGCGGGGGGTCCGCCAGCAGCCGGGGGTTCTTGATCCGGCGGAAGAGCTGGGTCAGGGCGATCTGCGCCTCCAGCCGGGCCAGTGGGGCTCCGAAGCAGTAGTGGATACCGATGTAGAACCCGAGGTGCTGGTTGTCCTCGCGGTCGGGATCGAAGCGGTCGGGGTCATGGAAACGCCGCGGGTCCCGGTTTGCCGAGGCCAGCATCAGCCAGACCGGCGCGCCCTTGGGAATGGTGGTGTCGGCGATGTCGATGTCGGCCAGGACGGTGGTGAAGGGCACGAACTGGACCGGTGGCTCGTAGCGCAGCACCTCTTCGACGAGCGGAACGGCCAGGGCCGGCTCGTCCCGGAACCGCTTGAGGACGTCGGGGTGACGCAGCAGCGTGAGGGTCGCGTTGCTGATCAGGTTGACGGTGGTCTCGTGTCCGGCGATCAGGAGCAATATCGCGGTGGTCACCACTTCCGGGTGCGACATGCCGCCGTCCGGTCCGGATTCGCGAGCGAGGGGACCGAGGATCCCACTGCCGGGACGGCTGCGCTCGGTTTCGATCAGGTCGGACAGGTAGGCGCCCAGCTCCTGGCGTGCCTCGCCTATCTTCTCCGGCCCGATGCTGGGATCGAGGCCGGACGCGATGGTGTCGGCCCAGCCGTGGAAGCGTGACTCGTCCTCGCGGGGTACGCCGAGGATCTTGCAGATGGCGGTGACCGGGAGGGGGTAGGCGAAGTCGTCGACGATGTCGACCTCGTTCTTGCCCTCGAATGCGTCGAGCAGCTCGGCGACCACCCTGGCCAGGCCTTCGTGCATGCCGTAGATGAACCTGGGGCTGTGCGGGGGACCGAACGGCCGCATCGCCAGATTGCGCATCCGGTCGTGTTCGGGCGGGTCGAGGTGGAGGAAGCTGAGCGGCAGATTCGGGTCCTCATCGGTCGCGGCGGGGCCGCCGGCGCCTGGAGCGCGGTTGCGCAGGTCGTTGCTGAGCAGCGGGTTCGTGGCCAGGCTGTGTACCTCGCGGTACGTGCTGACCAGGTAGGAGCCGTCGTCCTGCCGCGTGACCGGCGACTCGCGCAATGCGGCGTAAAGCGGGTACGGATCGGCGCGATTCGCCGGGTCGATGATCTGGGCGGAGATGGTGCCGAGGTTCATGGTGACTCCCGGGAGCCGACGTTCCGGGGATCCGGATTCGCTCATCGGTGAGCGTCCCCCGGGCGATGATCAACCGATCGCCCAACGTGGGCACACCCACCGAGTCGATGTCGACGCCGAACTGGTGGGACGCCTCGCTTCCAGGATCAACTCCGCGGGAGGGCCCTGCAAGGCGGAAACCCCGGCCCCGTCGGGCACGTATGGGGCAGGGTGAGCGGGAAGCAGTGGGCATGCCGGCCGAGCTTCTGGACGATCCGCTCATCGGCTGATGTCGGCCGTGGATGTCAAAGACCCCCAGCCGCTACCGACTGGGGGTCTTTTCGCATGTGGGGCTAACAGGATTTGAACCTGTGGCCTCATCCTTATCAGGGATGCGCTCTAACCAACTGAGCTATAGCCCCGCCGCGCTCTGCGGTGTGTGTCCCGCGCGCTGACTCCTGAAGATTAGCGCACGACCACGTCAGTCCCAAAATCGGTTGTCGGGGGACCGTCAGGCCGGGATTCCGCAGGCGGTCACTCGTCCTCGGCCAGGGTCAGCTCGATGCCGCCCACGAAGCCCGCGGACAGGTTGTAGATGAACGCGCCGAGCGTCGCGAGCGCCGTGGCCAGCACCACGTCGATGACCGAGATGATCGTCGCGAACATCAGGACGTGGGGGAGCGACAGGAACGCCTGGAGGTCGAAGCCGTTCGCCTCGTTGGATCCGGTCGCCTCCGAGATCGTGCCGCCGACCGTCGAGAAGACGCCCATCGCGTCCATGACCATCCACAGCACCGCCGAGGCGACGATCGTGCAGATGCCGAGCGCGATGGAGAGCAGGAAGCTGACCTTCATCACCGACCACGGATCGGCCTTGGCGACGCGCAGCCGGGCCTTGCGGGTGCGCGGCGCCGTCTTGGCGCCGGTGCGCGGCCGGCGCACGGCGCCGGCCGGGGCCTGCGCCGGGTAGGCCTGGGGCGGGTGGTACGGCCCGGCGGGCTGCTCGGGACGCCGCTCTCCGGGCAGCGGGGACGCCTGCTGGCCCTCGGCCGGGCCGGGCTGGGTCTGCGGGCCGCGCGTGTCCGTCACAGTTCCCCCCTGGGATCCATGCGTGTCGGGTGAGGTCGAGTCGGCCGTGCCCGCGTCGATCTTGCGCAGCTGGGTCGTGTGCGGATCCGCCGCGCGCGCGGCGGAGCCACGGCCGTCGCCGTCCGTCTCCGTACCCGTGGAGGTACCGGCCGATCCGGCGCCCGTGGCTCCGCTCACGATGACTCACTCCTCGTGCCTACTCGGCCGAGGGCGCCTCACCCTCGTCCGTGCCGGTGGTCGCGGCATCCTCGGCGGTCTCGTCGACGTCGCCGTCGACCTCCTCCGCCTCGCGCCCCGCCTCGGCGTTACGTGCGATACCGACCACGGCATCGCGCTTGCCCAGGTTGATCAGTTGGACGCCCATGGTGTCACGGCCCGTCTCCCTGACCTCGTTGACTCGCGTACGAATCACACCGCCGGACAGGGTGATGGCGAGGATTTCATCAAGCTCCTCGACCACCAGCGCGCCGACGAGCGAGCCGCGGTCCTCCACGATCTTGGCGGCCTTGATACCGAGGCCGCCGCGACCCTGGACGCGGTACTCGTCGACGGCGGTCCGCTTCGCGTACCCGCCGTCCGTGGCAGTGAACACGAACGTACCGGGTCGAACGACATTCATCGAGAGAAGCTCGTCGCCCTCGCGGAAACTCATCCCCTTGACGCCCGAGGTGGCACGGCCCATCGGACGCAGGGTGTCGTCCGAGGCGGTGAACCTGATCGACTGGGCCTTCCTGCTGATCAGAAGCAGATCGTCGTCGGCCGAGACGAGTTCGGCACCGATCAGTTCGTCATCGGTTCCGTCCTCGCGCTCCCGCAGATTGATCGCGATGACACCGCCGGAACGGGGCGAATCGTAATCCTTCAGAGGCGTCTTCTTGACCAGGCCGGACTTGGTGGCCAGGACCAGGTAGGGCGCCGCCTCGTAGTCGCGGATCGCGAGGATCTCGGCGATCGCCTCGTCGGGCTGGAAGGCGAGCAGGTTGGCCACGTGCTGGCCGCGCGCCTCGCGGCCGGCCTCGGGCAGCTCGTACGCCTTCGCCCGGTACACCCGGCCCTTGTTCGTGAAGAACAGCAGCCAGTGGTGCGTGGTGGAGACGAAGAAGTGGTCGACGATGTCGTCTTCCTTCAGCTTCGTGCCGCGCACGCCCTTGCCACCGCGCTTCTGTGCCCGGTAGTCGTCCGTCTTCGTCCGCTTGACGTAACCGCCGCGCGAGACGGTGACGACGATGTCCTCCTCGGCGATCAGGTCCTCGATGGACATGTCGCCCTCGTACGGGATGAGCTTGGTCTTGCGGTCGTCGCCGTACTTCTCGACGATCGCGGCCAGCTCCTCGCTGACGATCCCGCGCTGGCGCACCGGGGAGGCCAGGATCTGGTTGTACTCGCTGATCTTCGCCTGGAGCTCGTCGTGCTCCTGGACGATCTTCTGCCGCTCCAGGGCGGCCAGGCGGCGCAGCTGCATCTCGAGGATCGCGTTCGCCTGGATCTCGTCGATCTCCAGCAGGCCCATCAGGCCGTTGCGCGCGACCTCGACGGTCTCGCTGCGCCGGATCAGCGCGATGACCTCGTCGATGGCGTCCAGGGCCTTCAGCAGACCACGCAGGATGTGCGCGCGCTCCTCGGCCTTGCGCAGCCGGAACCGGGTCCGGCGCACGATGACCTCGATCTGGTGCGTCACCCAGTGCCGGATGAACGCGTCCAGCGACAGGGTGCGCGGCACGCCGTCGACCAGCGCCAGCATGTTGGCGCCGAAGTTGGTCTGCAGGTCGGTGTGCTTGTACAGGTTGTTCAGGACGACCTTGGCGACCGCGTCCCGCTTGAGGACGATCACCAGGCGCTGACCGGTGCGGGACGACGTCTCGTCGCGGACGTCGGCGATGCCGCCGATCTTGCCGTCCTTCACCAGGTCGGCGATCTTCTGCGCCAGGTTGTCGGGGTTCACCTGGTACGGCAGCTCGGTGACGACCAGGCACTGGCGGCCCTGGATCTCCTCGACCTCGACCACCGCGCGCATCGTGATCGAACCACGGCCCGTGCGGTAGGCCTCCTCGATGCCCTTGCGGCCCACGACGAGCGCGCCGGTCGGGAAGTCCGGGCCCTTGATGCGCTCCATGAGCGCGTCCAGCAGCTCCTCGTGCGAGGCCTCGGGGTTCTCCAGGTACCACTGGGCACCGGCCGCGACCTCGCGCAGGTTGTGCGGCGGGATGTTGGTCGCCATACCGACCGCGATACCGGCCGAACCGTTGATCAGCAGGTTCGGGAAGCGGGCCGGCAGGACGGTCGGCTCCTGGGAGCGGCCGTCGTAGTTGTCCGTGAAGTCGACGGTCTCCTCGTCGATGTCGCGGACCATCTCCATCGACAGCGGCGCGAGCTTGCACTCGGTGTACCGCATCGCCGCCGCCGGGTCGTTGCCCGGGGAGCCGAAGTTTCCGTTGGAGTCGACCAGCGGCATCCGCATCGACCACGGCTGGGCGAGGCGCACCAGGGCGTCGTAGATCGAGGAGTCGCCGTGCGGGTGGTAGTTGCCCATGACGTCGCCGACGACGCGGGCGCACTTGTAGAAGCCGCGCTCGGGGCGGTAGCCGCCGTCGTACATCGCGTACAGCACGCGGCGGTGGACGGGCTTGAGACCGTCGCGGACGTCGGGCAGCGCACGGGACACGATGACGGACATCGCGTAGTCCAGGTACGAGCGCTGCATCTCCGTCTCGAGCCCGACGGGCTCGACACGCATCACGAGTTCGCCGCCCTCTTCAGGGGTGACAGGGGTGTTCTCGTCGGCCATTGCTGGTGAAGATCCTTCCTGGTGCGGTCAGCTGAGACCGACTCAGATGTCGAGGAAGCGGACGTCCTTGGCGTTGCGCTGGATGAACGCGCGTCGGGCCTCGACGTCCTCGCCCATCAGGACCGAGAACAGGTCGTCGGCCTGGGCGGCGTCGTCGAGCGTGACCTGGCCGAGGACGCGGTGCTCCTGGTCCATGGTGGTCACCCGCAGCTCCTCGGCGTTCATCTCGCCGAGACCCTTGAAGCGCTGGATCGAGTCCTCGCGGACGCGCTTGCCGCGCTGCCGCCCCATCTCGATCAGCGCGTCGCGCTCGCGGTCCGAGTACGCGTACTCCGTGTCGTCCCGGCCCCACTTGATCTTGTAGAGCGGCGGGCGGGAGAGGTACACGTGTCCGGCCTCGACCAGCGGCCGCATGAAGCGGAACAGGAAGGTCAGCAGCAGGGTGCTGATGTGCTGTCCGTCGACGTCGGCGTCCGCCATCAGGATGATCTTGTGATAGCGGAGCTTCTCGATGTCGAAGTCCTCGTGCACGCCGGTGCCGAAGGCGGAGATCAGCGCCTGGATCTCCTGGTTCTGCAGGATCTTGTCGATCCGGGCCTTCTCGACGTTGAGGATCTTGCCGCGGATCGGGAGGATCGCCTGGTACTGCGGGTTGCGGCCGGACTTGGCCGAGCCGCCGGCGGAGTCACCCTCGACGATGAAGATCTCGCACTTGGTGGGGTCGTTCGACTGGCAGTCGGACAGCTTGCCGGGCAGGGACGCCGACTCCAGCAGGCCCTTGCGACGGGTCAGGTCGCGGGCCTTGCGGGCCGCCACGCGCGCGGTGGCCGCCTGGATGCCCTTGCGGATGATGTCGGCCGCCTCGACCGGGTTGCGGTCCAACCAGTCGTTGAGGTGCTCGTAGACCGCGCGCTGCACGAATGTCTTGGCCTCCGTGTTGCCCAGCTTGGTCTTCGTCTGGCCCTCGAACTGCGGCTCGCTCAGCTTGACCGAGATGATCGCGGTCAGACCCTCGCGGATGTCGTCACCCGTGAGGTTGTCGTCCTTCTCGCGCAGCAGCTTCTTGTCGCGCGCGTACTTGTTGATCAGCGACGTCAGCGCGGCACGGAAACCCTCTTCGTGGGTACCGCCCTCGTGCGTGTGGATGATGTTCGCGAAGGAGTACACGCCCTCGCTGTAGCCGCTGTTCCACTGCATCGCGACCTCGAGGGACAGGCTCTTGTCCTTGTCCTCCGCCTCCAGGTCGATGACGGTGGGGTGGACCGCCTCCCCCTTGCGGGAGTTGAGGTACTTCACGAAGTCGACGATGCCGCCCTCGTAGTGGTACGTGACGGTCTTGACCTCGTCCTTCTCGTCCGCACCCGCCTCGTCCGCCCCGGCGGTGGCCTTCGCCGACTCGCGCTCGTCGGTGAGCTTGATCGTCAGACCCTTGTTGAGGAACGCCATCTCCTGGAAACGCCGTGACAGCGTCTCGAAGGAGTACTCGGTGGTCTCGAAGATCTCCGCGTCGGCCCAGAAGGTGACCGAGGTGCCCGTCCGCTCGATCGCCTCGTGCTTGGCCAGCGGCGCCGTGGGGACGCCCATCTTGTAGTCCTGGGTCCAGCGGTGGCCGTCCGTCCTGACCTCGACGGACACCTTGGACGACAGGGCGTTCACGACGGACACGCCCACACCGTGCAGACCGCCGGAGACCGCGTACCCGCCGCCGCCGAACTTGCCGCCCGCGTGCAGCACGGTCAGCACGACCTCGACGGCCGGCTTGCCCTCCGAGGGCACGATGCCCACGGGGATGCCGCGGCCGTTGTCGACGACGCGCACCCCGCCGTCGGCGAGGATCGTCACGTCGATGGTGTCCGCGTAACCGGCCAGCGCCTCGTCGACCGAGTTGTCGACGACCTCGTACACCAGGTGGTGCAGGCCGCGCTCGCCCGTGGAGCCGATGTACATGCCGGGCCGCTTGCGGACCGCGTCCAGCCCTTCGAGCACGGTGATGGCGCTGGCGTCGTAGGAGGCGGAGGCCGGGGCCTCGCCGTTCACGCCGGCGTCGGTGGACGGGATGTTCTCGTTGGGGTTGCCGGAATCGGCCACGAAGCGCCCTTTCTGGCACAGCACGAGCCGGGCTCGTCGGCAGGTTGCCGGAGCGGCTGCGGCATGTTGCGTTGGTAAGCCTTGATCAGCGTTGCTCAGCTTTTCCCGGGCGGTCCCCACGTTGGGGCGGGATTGTCTTCCAGTCTACCGGTAGCGCTGACATCGATGGGGGTTTGCCGGTACCTGAGTCCCCATGTGCCGCCCTCAACCGGTCTCCACCGGGTCCCGATATGCGGATGGGGGCTCCAAGGGGCTCACAGCGGCATTCAGCGCTTCGAGCCGTCAACCCTTGGCTACTGGCGGGTCAGATGGCCGTCGTGGCGCGAACGGGTGGTGATCCACACCGGTGTGCGCAGGTACGACGACATGCCCGCGCGACCGCGGGACGTGAGGTACGTCACCCGTACGTATCGCCCGGTCCGGTGCTTCCCGGAGCCCTCAGCGGGCCGTAGCGGCGGGCCGGGCCGCCCGGATTGAGCACCTTGATCATCCGCACCGTGCCGTGCCCGAGATCCTCGTTGAGCCGGGCCACCAGCGTGGGGGCGAGCACCCGCAGCTGGGTCGCCCACGCCGTCGAGTCGCACTGCACCGTCAGCACGCGCTCGTCCTCGTCGTAGCGCTGCGGCACACAGTGGTTCGCCAGGTCCGCGCCGACGATCTGCGGCCAGCGGCCCATCACCCCGCCGACCGCCGCGGGCGTCTCCCAGCCGCGCTCGGTCAGCAGCCGGTTGATCGCCGCGCCCAGCGCCATCGGGTCCCGGCCGTCGGCACGCGCCCCGGAGCGCAGGCCGCCGCCGCGCCGCGCCTGCTTCTTCTGCCGCGCCGCGTCCCCACGCGCGCGTGCCTGCTCCTTCGCGGCGCGCAACGCCACGCGCGCGAGGTCGACGCCGGAGGGCTCGGTGCCGCCCGGCTGCTTCCCACCGGAGCGGTCCTCGCCCACGGGGGGCCCGGGTTCGCCGGTGCTCATACGCGTTCCACCGTCCCGTCGGCCACCGCGTAGCGCGCCCCGGCCAGCACGTGCGGAACGTCGTCGTCCACCGCGGCGGTGACCAGCACCTGCTCGCCGGGCGCGACCAGTTCGGCCAGCCGCTCGCGCCGGCGGACGTCCAGCTCGGCGAAGACGTCGTCGAGGATCAGCACCGGCTCGTTGCCCTCGGCACGCAGCAGGTCGTACGAGGCGAGGCGCAGTGCGAGGGCGTAGGACCAGGACTCGCCGTGCGAGGCGTACCCCTTGGCGGGCAGCTGCCCGAGCTTGAGGAGCAGATCGTCGCGATGCGGGCCCACGAGGGTGACACCCCGCTCGATCTCCTGCTTCCGCGCCTCCTCGAGCGCGGCCGTCAGCTGCGCGTACAGGTCCTCGCGCGTGTGCGCGTCACCGGGCGCGGACGGCTTGTACTCCAGCGCGACCGGTCCGCCGCCGGGCGCCAGCTGCTCGTACGCCTTGTCGGCCAGCGGCTGCAGCGCGGCGATCAGGTCCAGACGCCGGGCGAGCAGCTCGGCACCCGCGCGCGCGAGGTGCTGGTCCCACACGTCGAGGGTGGACAGGTCCATGGAGCGACCGCCGTGCCGGCGGGCCAGGGCCGCGGACTTCAGGAGCGTGTTGCGCTGCTTGAGCACCCGCTCGTAGTCGGAGCGCACCCCCGCCATCCGGGGGGAGCGCGCGGTGATCAGCTCGTCGAGGAACCGCCGCCGCTCCCCGGGGTCCCCCTTGACCAGCGCGAGGTCCTCGGGGGCGAACAGCACGGTCCGTACGATGCCCAGCACGTCCCTCGGTCTGACCTGCGAAGACCGGTTGATCCGGGCGCGATTGGCCCGGCCGGGGTTCAGTTCCAGCTCGACCAGCTGCTGCCGCTCACCCTGCCGGACCTGCGCCCGGACGACCGCCCGCTCGGCGCCCATGCGGACCAGCGGCGCGTCGGAGGCGACCCGGTGGCTGCCCAGGGTCGCCAGATAGCCGACGGCCTCGACCAGGTTGGTCTTGCCCTGTCCGTTGGGCCCGACGAACGCGGTGACGCCCGGGTCGAGCGGGACCTCGGCCCGGACGTACGAGCGGAAGTCGGCCAGCGAAAGATGCGTGACGTGCATGGTCGTTCCGCCGGCCTTCCTCGGTGCGCTGTCGAACTGTGGATCCCGGGCTCGCGGACGCGGACCTGTGGATCCCCGGGTGTCCCTGTGGACTACTTCTTCTCTACGGCGTGGCCGCCGAACTGGTTGCGCAGCGCGGCGATCATCTTCATCTGCGGCGAGTCCTCCTGACGCGAGGCGAACCGCGCGAACAGCGACGCGGTGATCGCCGGCAGCGGCACCGCGTTGTCGATCGCGGCCTCCACGGTCCAGCGTCCCTCACCCGAGTCCTGTGCATAACCGCGCAGGCCGTTCAGGTGCTCGTCCTCGTCGAGGGCGTTCACCGCGAGGTCGAGCAGCCAGGAGCGGATCACCGTGCCCTCCTGCCAGGAGCGGAAGACCTCGCGGACGTTCTCCACGGAGTCGACCTTCTCCAGCAGCTCCCAGCCCTCGGCGTAGGCCTGCATCATCGCGTACTCGATGCCGTTGTGGACCATCTTCGCGAAGTGGCCCGCGCCGACCTTGCCGGCGTGCACCGCGCCGAAGTCCCCCTCGGGCTTGAGCGCGTCGAAGACCGGCTGCACCTTGGCGACGTGCTCGGCGTCGCCGCCGTACATGAGCGCGTACCCGTTCTCCAGGCCCCAGACGCCGCCGGAGACGCCGCAGTCGACGAAACCTATGCCCTTGGCGGCCAGCTCCTCGGCGTGCTTCTCGTCGTCCGTCCAGCGGGAGTTGCCGCCGTCCACGACCACGTCGCCGGGCTCCAGCAGCTCGGCCAGCCGGTCGACCGTCGCCTGGGTCGGCTCGCCGGCCGGGACCATCACCCAGACCACGCGCGGGCCGCTGAGCTTGCCCACAAGCTCTTCCAGGCTGTGGACATCGGCGAGATCCGCGTTGTGGTCGTATCCGACGACGGTGTGGCCCGCGCGGCGGATCCGCTCGCGCATGTTGCCGCCCATCTTGCCGAGGCCGACGAGACCGAGCTCCATCAGTTGTGTTCCTTAGGTCGCTGTGTGGCGTACAGGCACCTGCGTGCCGAGCCGAGCCTAAACCCGGACGGTCACGCACAGTTGTGGGCGTACGCGCTCATGCGAGGACCACCTGACCTGGGGCTTTTCCACAGTCGGTGAACAACCCGCCTCGGCCCGGCCGCAGCGCCGGTCACCCACAGGGGGCGCCCGGCGCTGTGCACAGCTGTGGACGGACGATCAGCCGCTGAGCCGCACCGGCATGATCAGGTACTTGTACGCGTCGTCGGCCTCGGCGTCGAGCGCCGGCTTCCCGCTGAGCAGCGCGGGCTTGGTCGACGTCGTGAACGACAGCTGGGCCACCGGGGAGTCGATCGCGCTCAGACCGTCCAGCAGGAACGTCGGGTTGAAGGCGATCGAGATGTCGTCGCCCTCCAGCTGGGCGTCGACCCTCTCCACAGCCTGTGCGTCGTCGCTGGAGCCGGCCTCCAGGATCAGCACGCCCTGCTCGAAGCTCAGCCGCACCGGGGTGTTGCGCTCGGCGACCAGGGCCACGCGCTTGACGGCCTCCACGAAGGGGGCGGTCTCGATCACGGCGACGGAGTTGAACTCGGTCGGGAACAGCGTGCGGTACTTCGGCAGGTCGCCCTCGAGCAGCCGCGTCGTCGTACGGCGGCCCGCGCCCTCGAAACCGATCAGGCCCTCGCCCGCGCCCGAGCCGGACAGCGCCAGGATGACGCTGTCGCCGCTGGTCAGGGCCTTGGCGGTGTCCTGGAGCGTCTTGGCGGGCACCAGGGCGACCGCGGAGACGTCCGGGTTCTCCGGCTTCCACAGGAACTCGCGGACCGCGAAGCGGTAGCGGTCGGTGGAGGCCAGGGTGACCGTGTCGCCCTCGATCTCGATGCGCACACCGGTCAGCACCGGGAGGGTGTCGTCACGGCCGGCCGCGATGGCCACCTGGGACACGGCGGCGGCGAAGACCTCGCCCGGGACGGTGCCCGTCGCGTTCGGCATCTGCGGCAGCGCCGGGTACTCCTCCACAGGCAGGGTGTGGAGGGTGAAGCGCGAGGAGCCGCAGACCACGGTCGCCCGTACACCGTCTGTGGAGATCTCCACCGGGCGGTTGGGGAGGGCGCGGGAGATGTCGGCGAGCAGACGGCCGGAGACCAGGACCGTGCCGTCCTCCTCGACCTCGGCCTCGACGCTCACCTTCGCGGAGACCTCGTAGTCGAAGCTCGACAGGCTCAGCTGGCCGTCCTCGGCCTTCAGCAGCAGGCCGGCGAGGACAGGCGCCGGCGGACGGGCCGGGAGGCTGCGTGCTGCCCACGCCACTGCCTCCGCGAGTACGTCGCGTTCCACCCGGATCTTCACCGTAAGCCGCCTCCTGCTGTTGCTACTGAGTCCTCCGACTCGGTGTCACCGCCCACTGCGAAGGGAAGGACACCGGGGACCAGTCTGACGCACCGCACTGACAGTAGGTGCCTGTCGGGGTCAAGTCGCTCCGGGGGGGCAGCCGGGCTCGAGACGGCGAGTTGTGCACAGGCCCCGCTTCGAAACGGTTTCCCAGCTATCTCTAGTCGGGAGTAGTAGTAGGGCCTGTGGATACCGTGGATAACCCCGTTTTCCCAGCTCAGGGCCCAAATTTTGTCCACTGCCCCTGTGGGTGGAGCCGGTGGACAACCCGGGGTGTCTGTGGAGAACAAGAAGTTCTGCACACACCGCCCACAGATCGAGGGCAGTTCTCCCCAGCTGCGTCCCCAGGTTTACCCACGTTTCCCACACCCCAACCCGGCACCTTCGTGTGACGCCTTTCACTCGACGCGGTGAGAGGGGGCGTCGGGTTGCCGAACAGTGGACAGCCATGTGGAGAAGCCGGCCGTCGCTGGGGACAACCGCCCCCAGCCTGTGGGTTGTCCGTGGACAACTTCGTACACAGCCTGTGGATCTCCGCTTCGTCCACAGTCTGTGGAGATCGTTCGTCCACGAATCCACAGGCACCTGAGCTGGGCGGACGCCCGGTGGACCGGCTCCCTGTGGACGCAGTTCGGGACAACTCCGCAGTCCCCAGTATGTGGACGGAAGAAAGTCACCGAATCTGTGGAGAGTGGCCGTAACCAGGCAGTTAATCGAACACCGGGTTGCGGTTCAGGGACGCCCCACGGCCCGCGGACCGCCCTTCCCTGGCCGCCGGGCACTGGTCGAGGACGGCCGAGTCGTGACGGTGGGTGGTCGTCGCGCAGCTCCTGGCGGGCGGCCCGGCGCCGCGCGGACAGGGGAGGGCACTGAGGGGCACGCCCGGGCGCGGGAGGGCCGGCCCTCGCCGCGTCGGCCGGCTCTGCGGCTCTGCGGCTGGGCATCTGTGCGGCTGTGCGGCGCAGGGTGGGAGGCGGGCACGCACGGCCCGGGGCCGCGGGCTCCCACCGGGCCGCGGCGACTCGGGACGGCCATGGTGGACGCCCGGCTCATGCCGAAGGGCGCCCCGGGACGTGTGTCCCGGGGCGCCCTTCGCTGTCGTCGGTGTCGTCGCCGGCCGGTGCGGGCCGGCGCCCGGCCGGGGGTCAGCCGTTCTTGATGCGGTTGGTCAGCTCGGTGACCTGGTTGTAGATCGAGCGCCGCTCGGCCATCAGCGCGCGGATCTTGCGATCTGCGTGCATGACGGTCGTGTGGTCGCGGCCGCCGAACTGCGCGCCGATCTTCGGCAGCGACAGATCGGTCAGCTCACGGCACAGGTACATGGCGATCTGCCGGGCGGTGACCAGCGCGCGCCCGCGCGAGGTGCCGCACAGGTCCTCCACCGTCAGCCCGAAGTAGTCGGCGGTGGCCGCCATGATGGCCGGGGCCGTGATCTCCGGCGCGCTGTCCTCGCCGCCGGGGATGAGGTCCTTGAGCACGATCTCGGTCAGGCCCAGGTCCACCGGCTGCCGGTTGAGCGACGCGAACGCCGTCACCCGGATCAGCGCGCCCTCCAGCTCACGGATGTTCCGCGAGATCCGGGAGGCGATGAACTCCAGCACCTCCGGCGGGGCGTTCAGCTGTTCCTGCACCGCCTTCTTCCGGAGGATCGCGATGCGCGTCTCCAGCTCGGGCGGCTGCACATCGGTGATCAGGCCCCACTCGAAACGGTTCCGCAGCCGGTCCTCCAGCGTGACCAGTTGCTTGGGCGGCCGGTCGGAGGACAGCACGATCTGCTTGTTGGCGTTGTGGAGCGTGTTGAAGGTGTGGAAGAACTCCTCCTGCGTCGACTCCTTGTCCGCGAGGAACTGGATGTCGTCGACGAGCAGGATGTCCATCTCGCGGTAGCGCTTGCGGAAGCTGTCGCCCTTGCCGTCGCGGATGGAGTTGATGAACTCGTTGGTGAACTCCTCCGAGCTGACGTAGCGCACCCGTGTGCCCGGGTACAGGCTGCGCGCGTAGTGCCCGATGGCGTGCAGCAGGTGCGTCTTGCCGAGCCCCGACTCCCCGTAGATGAACAGGGGGTTGTAGGCCTTCGCGGGCGCCTCGGCCACCGCGACCGCCGCCGCGTGCGCGAACCGGTTGGACGCGCCGATGACGAAAGTGTCGAACAGGTACTTCGGGTTCAGCCGCGCGGTCGGCTCACCCGGGCCGCTCGCCGGCGCG
The DNA here is from genome assembly GCF_043079785.1 of Streptomyces sp. NPDC015139. Lineage (NCBI taxonomy): Bacteria > Bacillati > Actinomycetota > Actinomycetes > Kitasatosporales > Streptomycetaceae > Streptomyces > Streptomyces sp. NPDC015139. The sequence goes on from NZ_JBIBUW010000002.1 coordinate 700,884, forward strand.
GGCTGCGCCGCCAGCGGGCCGGGAGCACCGGTCGCGGGCCCGTCCGTCCGGCCGTGGCCCCCGCGGTGCGCGGGGCCGCCGCCCGACTGCTGGTCGGGCAGCTCCCGGCGGACGGGGTCGCGCTGGTCGTACTCGGCCCGGGGCGGCTCGTACTCGGGGCGCCCCGAGTCGTAGTCCGGACGTGAAGGCTCGTACTCCGCGCGCGGGTTGTCGTAGTCGCCGCGAGGACTGTCGTACTCACGGGGCTTGTCGTAGTCGCCGCGCGACTGCGGCTGCTCGTACGACGGGCGGTCCGTGCCCTTCGGGCGGTAGTCCTGGGACGGCGAGCCGTAGGAGTCGGCCCTGGAGCCGTAGGAGTCGCGGCCGGAGCCGTAGGAGTCCTGGGAGGACGGCGAGGCGTACGGGTCGCGCTCGGGGAAACCGAGCCGCGGCTGCTGCCAGCCGTACTCGTCCTGCCCGGGACGCGGCCAGGCGCCGGGTTCGGGGCGCTGGTACTCGGAAGGGTAGGCGGGCCGGGCCGTCGGAAGCTGGTCGCGGTCGCCGCGGGACGGCGGCTCGCCGCCCGGCATCTTGTCGCCGGCGCGGTGGCGGCCGTAGCCCTCGTACGGTCCGGACGGCAGCTCCGGCTCCTCGTAGCGCGGCTTCGGCGCCTGCTGCACGGGGGGCGCCGCGGGAGCCGGCGGCTCGCCCGCGGAGTCGTCCACGGTGATCGCGATACGGATGGGACGCCCGCACTCACGGCTCAGGGTCTCGCTGACGATCGGTGCGAGACGGCCCTCCAGTACGTTCTTCGCGAATTCGTTCGGTACGGCGAGCAGAGCGGTGTCCGCGACCAGCGCCAGCGGCTGGCAGCGGCGGATCCAGTGCTCGTCCTTCACCTCGACACCCTGGCCCCGGCCCTCGCCCAGGAGCTGCTCGAGTACTCGTGGCCACACTGCGGCAAGATCGGCAGGTACGTCAGCCACAGGGCACGCTCTCTCACAGGTCCCACGAACGTGTGGTTCGCGGACGGGTCGGGATGGAATCCGGGTGGACGGGCGGGGGCAATACCGCTCGGGCGGGGATAAGGGAACGAATCGGAGTTCAGCCACGGTAGTCAGCGCGGCGGGTAGGGTTCAAGTTGTTGTCCCCAGCCTGTGGACAGTGTCTCCCGGTGACCCCTGGTTTGACCGGATGGCGTAGCCGCGCGTACCGTAACCAGGTCGAGTTGTCGATGGCTGCTGCCGCCTGCCTCCGATGGGCACAGATCACTACAAGGTGATCGGGAAGCGGTGCACTCGGGCGTGACGCGAGCTACTCGTGGGCGCACGGTGACAGCCAGGACGGCACCCCGCCACTACCGATTTTTTCTGGAGCCCCCGAGTGAGCAAGCGCACCTTCCAGCCGAACAACCGTCGTCGCGCGAAGACCCACGGCTTCCGGCTGCGTATGCGTACCCGTGCCGGCCGCGCGATTCTCGCGTCCCGCCGTAGCAAGGGTCGCGCCCGCCTGTCCGCCTGATTCCGATCAGGTCATGACGTCGTGCTGCCCACCGAGAACCGGCTGAGGCGGCGCGAGGATTTCGCGACCGCGGTACGACGAGGTCGCCGGGCTGGTCGCCCGACCCTCGTCGTCCACCTTCGAAGCGGTGCCACGGACCCGCACGCGCCTGGGGAGAGCGCTCCCCCGACGCGTGCGGGTTTCGTCGTGAGCAAGGCCGTGGGTGGAGCGGTCGTGCGCAACAAAGTGAAGCGCAGACTGCGCCATCTGATGCGTGACCGAGTCGCCCTGTTTGCCCCCGGTAGCCTGGTAGTCGTACGAGCGCTGCCCGGAGCGGGTGACGCAGACCACGCACAGCTGGCCCGAGACCTGGACGCCGCCGTCGAGCGGCTACTGGGAGGGGGCGCGCGATGAAGTACCCACTACTGGCTCTGATCAAGCTGTACCAGTGGACGATCAGTCCGCTGCTCGGGCCGGTGTGCAAGTACTACCCGTCGTGCTCCCACTACGGCTTTACGGCCATCGACCGGCACGGTGCGATCAAGGGAACGGCACTCACCGCCTGGCGCATCCTCCGGTGCAATCCGTGGTCGCTCGGCGGTGTGGACCATGTCCCCCCGCGCAAGCGTCCCCGGTGGCACGAAATGCTGCGCAACGCTTGGCGCGCACGCACGGGCGGGCCCTCCGCCGCCGAACCGGCCACCGAAGAGAAGCTCTCCCCCGAGCTTTCTCCGGGCCCGGCCGCAGAGACCTCGTCCCATGCCCAAGGAGCATGATTAGTGGACACGATTGCCAGCCTGTTCAGCTTCATCACGACACCTGTCTCATGGGTCATCGTCCAGTTCCACACGGTGTACGGCGCCATCTTCGGCCCCGACACCGGGTGGGCCTGGGGCCTGTCGATCGTGTCCCTGGTGATCCTGATCCGCATCTGCCTGATCCCGCTCTTCGTGAAGCAGATCAAGGCGACCCGGGCCATGCAGACGCTCCAGCCCGAGATGAAGAAGATCCAGGAGCGCTACAAGAACGACAAGCAGCGTCAGTCCGAAGAGATGATGAAGCTGTACAAGGAGTCGGGTACCAACCCGCTCTCCTCGTGCCTTCCCATCCTGGCGCAGTCGCCGTTCTTCTTCGCCCTGTACCACGTGCTCAACGGCATCGCGTCGGGCCAGACCATCGGCGTCATCAACGAGTCGCTGCTGGAGAGCGCCCGTAAGGCGCACATCTTCGGCGCCCCGCTCGCGGCGAAGTTCAAGGACAGCGCCGAGACGATCCACGCCCTCGGCGCCTCGGTCACCGACGTGCGCGTCGTGACCGTGATCATGATCGTCATGATGTCGGCGTCGCAGTTCTACACGCAGCGCCAGCTGATGACGAAGAACGTCGACACGACGGTGAAGACGCCGTTCATGCAGCAGCAGAAGATGCTGATGTACGTCTTCCCCATCATGTTCGCCGTCTTCGGTATCAACTTCCCGGTCGGTGTCCTCGTCTACTGGCTGACCACCAACGTGTGGACCATGGGCCAGCAGATGTACGTCATCCACAACAACCCGACCCCGGGTTCCAAGGCTCAGGCCGCCTACCTGGAGCGTCTGACCAAGCACGTCACGCACCACGGCAAGGTCAGCCGTCGCAGCGAGAAGACCATCGTCAAGGCGATCGTCGCCAAGGGCCGCGACCGCAACGAGGCCGAGCGCAAGTTCATCAACTCGCTGACCAAGGCCGGCCTCGCCGCCCAGTCCGACGGCAGCGTGGAGAAGAGCTCGGCCCAGGCCGCGATGGAGACCGAGGACGGCACGGCCACCACGACGGCCACCGCCGCGCGGCGCCAGCAGCCCAAGCGCCAGTCCAAGTCCCAGCGCCAGTCCGGTACGCCCAAGCAGGCCGACGACCCCCTCTCGCTGGAGAAGTCCGACACGCCTCAGGACGCCAAGCCCGCCGCTGCCCAGCAGCCGCAGAAGTCCGGCTCCGGCACCCGCAGCAAGGCCCAGTCCGGCCAGCGCAAGGGTGGCCCGCAGCGGCCCAAGTCCCCGTCCAAGAAGTAAGAAGGAGCCCATCCCGTGACGGAAGGCACCACCTCCGCCGCTGCCGAGGGAGCAGACACCCTCACCCGCCTGGAGCAGGAGGGTGAGATCGCGGCGGACTACCTGGAGGGTCTGCTGGACATCGCCGACCTCGACGGCGACATCGACATGGACGTCGAGGCCGATCGCGCCTCCGTGTCGATCATCAGCGACAGCGGCAGCCGCGATCTGCAGAAGCTGGTCGGCCGGGACGGTGAGGTGCTGGAGGCCCTGCAGGAGCTGACGCGCCTGGCCGTGCACCGGGAGACCGGCGACCGCAGCCGGCTCATGCTGGACGTCGCGGGCTACCGGGCCAAGAAGCGCACCGAGCTGTCCGAGCTCGGCGCCAAGGCCGCCGCCGATGTGAAGAACACCGGCGAGCCGGTGAAGCTCCAGCCGATGACCCCGTTCGAGCGCAAGGTCGTGCACGACGCGGTCAAGGCCGCTGGGCTGCGCAGCGAGTCGGAGGGCGAGGAGCCGCAGCGCTTCGTCGTCGTGCTTCCCGCCTGATCGGTACCTCACGTTCCACCGGCCCCGTCTGTTGAGCAGACGGGGCCGAACTTTGTCAGCCTGGTAGTTCTGGTGGCCGGTGTGTGAAGCGCCGGCGCTGTACGGAAGGACGGTCCCCGTGACGGAGGCAGCGGAGCTTCCCCCCGTGCCCGAAGAGGCGCGGGAAGTGTTTGGTGAGCGCTTCGCCGACGCGGTCCGCTACGCGGAACTGCTCGCCGAGGCGGGCGTGCAGCGCGGCCTGATCGGCCCGCGGGAGGTGCCCCGCCTCTGGGAGCGGCACCTGCTCAACTGCGCGGTGCTCTCCGAGGCGGTTCCCGAGGGAGTGACGGTCTGCGACGTCGGATCCGGCGCCGGGCTGCCGGGCATTCCGCTGGCCCTGGTCCGGGACGACCTGAACATCACCCTGCTGGAGCCCCTGCTGCGGCGCACGAACTTCCTCACCGAGGTCGTCGAGCTGCTGGGCCTGGACCATGTCACCGTGGTCCGCGGCCGCGCCGAGGAGGTCCTCGGCAAGCTGCCACCGGTCCACGTGGTGACCGCCCGGGCCGTCGCCCCGCTGGATCGCCTGGCCGCTTGGGGCATCCCGCTGCTGCGCCCGTACGGCGAGATGCTCGCGCTGAAGGGCGACACCGCCGAGGAGGAGCTGAAGGCCGCGGCCACGGCACTCAGCAAGCTCGGCGCGGTGGAGACCTCCATCCTGCACGTGGGCGAGGGAGTGGTGGATCCGCTGTCCACCGTCGTGCGCGTCGAGGTCGGGGAGAGCCCCGGTGGTGTGCGGTTCGCGGCGAAGCGGGCGAAGGCGGCCAGGGCGGGCCGGGCGCGCAGGCGCCGCTGAGTACGGCCGTTGTGCCTCGAACGTGACGACCATCACGTACCGGGCGTACTAATGAGCCGTGTTGATGCGTCCCGGGAACGAGACGTACTCCACACAAGCTGCCGAACCTACGCAGGACGGAGTGTCGCGAGGGTCCGGTCGCGGCCGCTGTGCATCGTGTTTCACGTGAAACGTCGCTCACTGTTGCACGGCATCATCAGCCGCGGTCGGGCTGCGGCCGAACCGCGTGACCGCAAGCCTCTCGGTTCTCTAGGAGATGACACCCCCGCTGCGGGCGCTCCCTCCCCCTCACGGGGGGCGGAGCTGTCCACAGAGGTGGATTTCTCCACAGAAGACCAGGCCTCACTGGTTCATGACCCCGAAGACATGGGAGGCTCTGTTCATTGCGAGCCTGAAGTCGAGGAGAGTGAATCCTTGCGGTCCGACGCCAACATCGCGGGACCGATGACCGATCCGGTCCCCGGTCCCCGTACCGAGTCGATGGGAGCGGATGTTTCACGTGAAACACCGCCCCCGATGGACGACACTCCCATCGGTCGTGCTGCCCAACTGGCGGTAGAGGCTCTTGGCCGCGCAGGCGAAGGCCTGCCGCGACCGGAGCAGACCCGAGTCATCGTGGTCGCCAACCAGAAGGGCGGCGTGGGCAAGACGACGACGACCGTCAATCTTGCTGCTTCGCTGGCTCTGCATGGCGGCCGTGTCCTGGTGATCGACCTCGATCCGCAGGGCAACGCGTCCACGGCCCTCGGGATCGATCATCACGCCGAAGTTCCCTCGATCTACGACGTCTTGGTGGACAGCAGGCCGCTCGCCGAGGTCGTCCAGCCGGTCCCGGATGTGGAAGGCCTCTTCTGCGCCCCCGCCACCATCGATCTCGCGGGTGCGGAGATCGAGTTGGTGTCGCTGGTGGCCCGGGAAAGCCGGCTGGAGCGCGCGATCCAGGCGTACGAGCAGCCGTTGGACTACATCTTGATCGACTGCCCGCCCTCACTGGGGCTGCTGACGGTCAACGCGTTGGTCGCGGGGCAGGAAGTCCTCATCCCGATCCAGTGCGAGTACTACGCGCTGGAGGGCCTCGGCCAGCTGCTGCGCAATGTCGACCTGGTGCGAGGGCACCTCAACCCCACCTTGCACGTGTCGACCATCCTGCTCACCATGTACGACGGCCGGACGCGACTCGCCTCGCAGGTCGCGGACGAGGTGCGTACCCACTTCGGTGACGAGGTGCTGCGGACGAGCATTCCCCGCTCGGTCCGGATCTCCGAGGCACCGAGCTACGGGCAGACGGTGCTGACCTACGATCCTGGATCGAGTGGTGCGCTGTCCTATCTTGAGGCGGCCCGAGAAATTGCGCTGAGGGGCGTGGGCGTCAGCTACGACGCCAGCCAGGCCCACATCGGCGCCCAGAACGACCCGAGCATGGTGGAGGGGATCCAGTGAGCGATCGACGGAGGGGGCTGGGCCGTGGACTCGGCGCGCTGATCCCCGCTGCCCCGACCGAGAAGACGCCGCCCCCGGCCGCCATGGGAGGCGGAGCGTCCTCCTCTCCCGCTGCCGTGCCGCTACTGACGACCGACCGCGGTGTGGCCGCGGCGAAGGTGGCCACGCTGCCGCCCGTCGTCCAGGAGGCCGAGGAGTTCCCGGCGAGCCCGCTGGCGGAGACACCCGAGCCTCCGGTGGGTGCCCACTTCGCCGAGATCCCGCTCGACGCCATCACGCCGAACCCGCGGCAGCCGCGTGAGGTCTTCGACGAGGACGCTCTGCAGGAACTGGTGACCTCCATCCAGGAGGTCGGTCTCCTTCAGCCTGTCGTCGTACGGCAGCTCGGCCCCGCCCGCTATGAGCTGATCATGGGCGAGCGGCGCTGGAGGGCCTGCCGTGAGGCCGGCCTGGAGGCCATCCCGGCCATCGTCCGGGCCACGGACGACGAGAAGCTCCTCCTGGACGCGCTGCTGGAGAACCTGCACCGCGCGCAGCTGAACCCGATCGAAGAGGCCGCTGCCTACGATCAGCTGCTGAAGGACTTCAACTGCACGCACGACCAGCTGGCCGATCGGATCGGACGGTCCCGTCCTCAGGTCTCCAACACCCTGCGTCTGCTCAAGCTCTCGCCGACCGTCCAGCGGCGGGTGGCCGCCGGCGTGCTCTCGGCCGGCCACGCCCGGGCACTGCTGTCGGTCGAGGACTCGGAGGAGCAGGACCGGCTGGCGAACCGCATCGTGGCCGAGGGTCTGTCGGTGCGGTCCGTGGAAGAGATCGTGACGCTGATGGGCTCGCGGCCCCAGCGAGCCACGCGTGCCAAGGGCCCGCGGGCCGGCTCCGTCCCTTCCCCGGCGCTGAACGAGCTGGCCACCCGGCTCTCCGACCGGTTCGAGACGCGGGTAAAGGTGGAGCTGGGCCAGAAGAAGGGCAAGATCACCGTGGAGTTCGCCTCCCCGGACGATCTTGAGCGGATCCTGAGCACGCTCGCCCCCGGCGAGAGGCTGGCCCTCCAGAGGAGCCTCCGAGAGGACGCGCCCGAGGAGACAGAGGACTGATTCCTCAGGCGATGCCGCCTGGCAGAGCAAGGGAGCGGGCCGTGTCCGGTGTGTACCGGAACACGGCCCGCTCTTTGCTTTGAGGCGGTATCGAGCGAATCGCATCGTGGATACGATGCGAACGGGTATGGCGCATCCACCGGACAGCAACTGCACCTCTGAGTGGGGAGTCGGGGGCCATGCGATCGATGAACCGCACCGGACTGGTGAGCGCGGGTCTGAGCCTGGGAGCGGTCGGCGGGTTCGTCGGCAGCCTGCTCCGGGAACGGAGCGCTCTGACAGCCGCTCTCGATGCGGCGGGCGAGGAAAGTGAGGAACAGCCTTCATGGGGCGTCGGCTCGTGCCGCTCACGCTGGACAACCTTCAGGACCTTCCCCAGCGCTGTCGCTCGTGCGTCTTCTGGGAGCTGGACCCTGTCAGCGGCGAGGCGGCGCTGAAGGCGGGCACTTCCGCATCGGAGAAGGAGGCCTGGATCTCCGCGGTGCTGCTGGAGTGGGGATCATGCGGCCGCGTGGCCTATGTCGATGACGTGCCGGTGGGTTTTGTGCTCTACGCTCCGCCGGCCTATGTCCCGCGCTCCTCGGCCTTCCCCACGAGCCCGCTCTCGCCGGACGCCGTCCAGCTGATGACGGCCTTCATCATGCCCGGCTATCAGGGCCAGGGGCTCGGCCGTGTGCTGGTGCAGACGGTCGCCAAAGATCTTCTGCGTCGGGGCTTCAAGGCCATCGAGGCTTTCGGGGACTCGCGCTGGAAGGAGCCGGCCTGCATGCTGCCGGCCGATCACCTTCTGGCCGTGGGCTTCAAGACCGTCCGCCAGCATCCGACGCATCCTCGGTTGAGGCTGGAGCTGCGGTCGACCCTCTCCTGGAAGGAAGACGTGGAGATGGCCCTCGACCGGCTCTTGGGCGCGGTTCAGAAGGAGCCGGCGCTGAGGCCGCTGTAGCCGGGCTACGGGGGCGGCTGACGGCTGCGCAGCGCGTACATGCGAATGGGCCAACCCCTCAGGGGTTGGCCCATTCGTGTTTCACGTGAAACATCTGCCACCGGCCGGCGACGGCAGCGCTCCGATCATCGCCCTACTTGGTGATGAACTCTTCCAGGTCGCGAACGATCGCGGCCTTGGGCTTGGCGCCGACGATGGTCTTGGCGACCTCGCCACCCTGGTAGACGTTCAGGGTCGGGATGGACATGACGCCGTACTTGGCGGCCGTACCCGGGTTCTCATCGATGTTGAGCTTGACGATCTCGATCTTGTCGCCGTACTCGGCCGCGATCGCCTCGAGGGACGGGGCGATCTGGCGGCACGGACCGCACCAGGCGGCCCAGAAGTCCACCAGGACGGGCTTCTCGTTCTTGAGGACGTCCTGCTCGAAGGAATCGTCGGTCACGTTCTTCAGGGTGCCGGCCACGGCGGGCTCCTTAGCTTGTTCGTGCGGTGGGGCGGGGGAAGAGGAAAGTCAGACTGCGGCGGTCTTCTCGGGCTCCGCCTTGTCCTCGTCCGCGAGGGCGGCGAGGAAGCGCTCGGCGTCCAGAGCGGCGGAGCAGCCGGTGCCGGCCGCGGTGATCGCCTGGCGATAGGTGTGGTCGACCACGTCACCGGCGCCGAAGACGCCGGTCAGGTTGGTACGGGTGGAGGGGGAGGCGACCTTCAGGTAGCCCTCCTCATCCAGGTCCAGCTGCCCCTTGAAGAGCTCCGTGCGCGGGTCGTGGCCGATCGCGATGAACAGGCCGGTCACCGGCAGGTCGGACAGCTCGCCGGTCTTGACGTTGCGCAGCTTCAGACCGGAGAGCTTCTGGTCGCCCTGGACCTCGGCGATCTCGCTGTCCCACACGAACTTGATCTTCGGGTCGGCGAAGGCGCGCTCCTGCATGGCCTTGGAGGCGCGCAGCGTGTCCCGGCGGTGGACGATCGTCACGGACTTGGCGAACCGCGAGAGGAAGGTGGCCTCCTCCATCGCGGTGTCGCCACCGCCGATCACGGCGATGTCCTGGTCCTTGAAGAAGAAGCCGTCGCACGTGGCACACCAGGAGACACCGCGACCGGAGAGGGCGTCCTCGTTGGGCAGCCCGAGCTTGCGGTGCTGCGAGCCGGTGGTGACGATGACGGCCTTCGCCTGGTGAACCGTCCCGGCGGTGTCGGTGACAGTCTTGATCTCGCCCGTCAGGTCGACGGAGACGATGTCGTCCGGAATCAGCTCGGCGCCGAACCGCTCGGCCTGGGCGCGCATGTTGTCCATGAGGTCGGGGCCCATGATGCCCTCGCGGAAGCCCGGGAAGTTCTCGACCTCGGTGGTGTTCATCAGCGCACCACCTGCGGTGACGGCACCCTCGAACACCAGGGGCTTCAGCGACGCGCGCGCGGTGTAGAGCGCCGCCGTGTAGCCGGCGGGCCCGGAGCCGATGATGATCACGTTACGGACGTCGCTCACGGCTTGATTCCTCGTCTCTGGTCTGCGTCAGTCGACCGGTGGGAGCCCCTTTCGGGACTCTCACACCACCCAACGGATCCTACGGGGCCCGCATTCCCGGTGTGTCCGGGCACACGCACGCACCGAGAGACTGACGAAACGCTCCGCCAGTTCAGGACCGGGGGAAGGACTGCTTGAGGAGAACCTCGCCGACGGAGGAGGGCTGTTGACCGGCGCAGGCCGCGTCGACGACATAGGCCATGACACGCGCGCTGTCCTTGGCGTCACGGGCGACGACCAGGTAGGCGGCCTTCCCGTTGTACGTTCCCGTTTTGGCGCCCAGAACGGCGCCACTCTGCGGGAGCGCCTGCCGGACACAGTCGGGGACGGCGGCGTCGGTCTGGATCAGGGTGTTGGCACTCTCGGTCGACCCCGGGGTGTTCTGCTTGGTCCCGATGCCGCCGTCGGGGCTCTGGCTGCCGGTCCCTTGCCGCGTCTTCTTCCCGGCGAGCAGATCGGCGACCTGGCTCTGAACGCTGTTGCCGGAGAACGGCCCGGCGGAAGCGGTCGGGTGTCCGTGGGCTGTGGTGTCGGAGGGGTGGTCCTGGAAGGACTGGAGGACCAGTGAGCCGGCCCCCAGCACGGCAGCGGTGAGGACGGCACCCAGGACTACGCGCCTGCGCCGTCGGCCTCGCTCACGGCCCCTGCGGCCCGGACCGGTCGCCGCTTGGGGGTGCCCTGCCGGGCGACCCGACGTGGCCGTTGTTTCACGTGAAACATGCCCCTCGTCCTCCCCGTGACCGGCCTGGGTGGCTCCGAAGAGCGGGGCGTCGACCGTGTCCGGAGTGGTAGCGCTGAGCAGTGCCTCGGCGGCGAGGGCGGCATCGATGCGCCCGGCGACATCATCCGGCATGCGCTCGGCCCCGGCCACGGAGCCCAGCAGTCCCCTGATCTCCTCCAGCGAGGTGTGGACGTCCGCACACAGCTCGCACGACTCCAGGTGCCGGCGTATGTCCGAGCTACGGTCCGGTGGAAGAAGACCTTCGGTGAGGTCGGAGATCTCCGCGACGTCCGGGTGCCCGGCCGTGTCTGTCGAGGAATTCACGCTCGCCCACCTCCGCCCTTCACTACGGCTGAATCGCTCGTTCCCGCATCCCCGGGGCTTCCGTTCCGATCCCCCGCTGCCGGTGGGACGGATGCCCCCGTCGCCCGGTTCCGCCCCGGGCCGGATTCTTTTCCGCCCCCGGCGCCCTCGGGCCGTAGATGGGTGAGCAGGGGGAGCAGCTTGGCTCTGCCCCGGGCGCAGCGGCTCTTCACGGTGCCCGTCGGCACATCGAGGATCCGGGCGGCCTCCGCCACGGGGTAGCCCTGCATGTCCACGAGCACCAGGGCGGCCCGCTGCTCATAGGGGAGGGTGCCGAGCGCCTCCACCAGCTGACGCTGTACGTCGTTCCGCTCCGCCGGCGCCGAGGCCGACTCGTGCGGCTCCAGCAGCTGCTCCAGCCGCTCGGTGTCGTCGACGGGAGCGGTCTTCCGGGTGGCGGCCTTACGGGCCCGGTCCAGGCAGGCGTTGACCGTGATCCGGTGCAGCCACGTCGTGACGGCCGACTGCCCCCGGAAGGTGTGAGCGGCCCGGTAGGCGGACACGAGGGCGTCCTGGACCGCGTCAGCGGCCTCCTCGCGGTCCCCCAGCGTCCTCAGGGCAACGGCCCAGAGCCGATCCCGATGCCGCCGCACAATCTCCCCGAAGGCATCGTGATCGCCCTCGACATGACGAGCGAGCAACTCCTCGTCCCGCACGCCGCCGTACCCGGCACCTACAGCCATGGGCCCCTCCCTGGGGGGAACCTAGCTGGTGACCTTGATATCGGCCACTCTGCCGCGCCATTTGCCGTCGTCGGCCTGCATGGGCAGCTTGGTCAGCCACACGAGCAGGTACCGGGACTTGAGAGACTTGCCGGGCTTGAGTTGCACGGTCGATCCCGAACCCTCGGCGACCTTGGAGTAGTCGTTGAACGAGGTCGGCTCGGAGCCGGCGTCCGCACTCGCGCTGCGAAGTTCGACCGAGGTGTCGCCCACGAAGCTGACGGTCACCTTTCCGACCTGCTGGACCTTGCCGAGGTCGAGGATGACGCCCACGCCCGACTTCAGATTGCCGAACGCCGGGCTCAGGTAGAAGTCCGTCTGCCAGTAGGTGGCCGTGCTGCCGTCGTAGACCTTTCCTATGTCACCCGGCTTCTCGGACTGGTCCTTGCCGAACGGGTCGAAGTCCCGAGCGCTCTCGATGGCGATCGGCTTGCCGGACGTCGGCTTCTTCGCGCCCTTGTCCCCGCCGTCCTCGGTCTGGGTGTTGTTCGTGTCGGTCGGCTTGTCGCTGTGGTCCATCAGGGCGTCCGCCAACTGCCAGCTGCCCAGGCCGAGGGCGGCGATGAGGAGGGCGGAGACCGCCCACTTCAGCGCCTTGCCGGTACGGCTCTGCAGGGGAGGCGGCGGGGTCGTGAGGGGCTGGGTGGCCCCGGGGTGCGGCGCCGGGCGGCCGTAGGTGCCCTGCTGGTAGGTCGTGCGCTGGTACTCCGGCGGTGCCGTGAACGCCGGCTCCGGCGGGCGGATGCGGGGCATCTCGCCGATCGCCTTGACCAGCTCCTCAGGTGTGGTGCACGCGGCCTCGTGACGCGAGGCGGTGGCACCGTCGTTCACCAGAGCACGCATGGCCAGCTCGGACAGGCCGCGGTGGACGCCGGCGCGCACCTGGTCGGGTGCGATGAGCCCGATGTCCTTGGGGAGGCCGGACATGCCGTAGGCGTCGTTCTCGTACGGCCAGCGCTGGGTCAGCCCCGCGTACAGCAGGGCGCCGATCGCCTCGGTGTCGGCCCGCTGCGGGGTGTCGGTGCTGATGCCGCGCAGCGCGGCGTTCACCGCGAGGCCGCGGATGCGCCACTGGCCGCTGGAGGTACGCAGGACGGCGTTCGGGTTGAGCCGCAGATGGGCCAGGCCCTCACGGTGGGCGGCAGCCATCGCCGAGGCGATCTGACTGACCATCTGGTAGGCGTCGTGCGGCTCCAGCGGGCCGGCCGCCAGGAGCGGGGTCAGCTCGGTGGCGTCGGGCAGCCACTCGTGCACGACATAGACGAGGTCATTCTCCTCGACCGCGTCGAGGACCTGGACGAAGCGGGGATCACCCAGCAGCGCCGAGGAACGGGCCGCGGCGAGGACCGAACGGGCCCGCACATGATCCGCGGGAAGGATGTGGACGCCGACGGCACGACGGAGTTTCTCGTCGACCGCACGCCAACTGCTGAATCCGTCCAGTCGGGTGACGCACTCCTCCAGCCGGTACCGTCTGGCGAGCTTGTGACCGCTGTGCAGTTCGGGCGGGGACGTCTTCTGCCCGGGACCCTCGATTCCGCCGCTCCCCTGCGCCTCGTCGCTGTCCTTGTCCCGCTCCGGGTTCTTGGCCACCCCGTCGGCCGTGGACTGCTCCGCCTTGGCGGTCAGCGGTTGCTCACCGCTGTTGTCTGCCACGTCGACGGCAGCCGTGCTCCGTTCCGCCACCGTCGTCCCTGCCTCCCCATCCGTTGCACGCTGTCCGACGCCGAAACCAATTGTGCCCACAGTCCGCCGCTATGCACGACACACAGCGGCGGACGATGGTTGTGCGCCTACCCCCGCCTCAGCGCCCCAGACGCCCGCGAACCATACCCACGAGCGAGTTGAGCTCCTCGATGCGCATACGCCGGGCGGCGACGAAGAAGACGCCGAGCAGCACGGCGCCGCCCACGATCAGGGCGGCGAAGGAACCCACCACGCCGTGACCCAGGGTGTTCCCGATGCCGTAGCAGGCCGCGCCGCTGAGCAGGGCCGCGGGCACCGAGGCGATGGCCAGCCGCGCGTACGTGCGCAGCACCCGGGCCCCGTCCAGGTCGCCGCCGAGCCGCTTGCGCAGCCGCCGCCAGGCGATGCCCACACCGATCGCGTAGGCCAGGCCGTACGCGGCGGCCATTCCGGCGACCGCCCAGCGGGCCGGCAGCAGGAAGTAGCAGAGCGCGGAGGCGCCCGCGTTGACCGCCGCCACGATCACGGTGTTGTAGAAGGGCGTGCGGGTGTCTTCGTAGGCGTAGAAGGCGCGCAGGACGACGTACTGGACCGAATAGGGGATCAGGCCGAGGGCGAAGGCCATCAGCATGTATCCCATGTTGACGGCCGAGCTCGTCCCCGCCGAGCCGAAGATCAGCGTGCACATCGGGATGCCGAGCGCGAGGAAGCCGAAGGCGATGGGCACGATGGCGACCGCGGTGGTGCGCAGACCCTGGGAGATGTCGTCGCGCACCGCACCGGCGTCGTCCTCGGCCGCCGAGCGGGAGATGCGCGGCAGCAGGGCGGCCATCAGGGACACCGTGATGATGGCCTGCGGCAGCCCCCAGATCAGCTGGGCGTTGGCGTAGGCCGCGAAGCCGGTGCCCTTGACGCCGGAGTCCTTGCCGGCGGCCGTGGACAGCTGGGTGACGACCATGGCGCCCGCCTGGTTGGCGAGGACGAACAGGATCGTCCACTTGGCGAGCATCGCGGCCTTGCCCAGGCCGTGGCCCTTCCAGTCGAACCGCAGCCGGATCCGGAAGCCGGTCTCGCGCAGGTAGGGGATCATCGCCAGCGCCTGCACGACCAGACCGAGCAGCACGCCGACACCGAGCAGGCGCTGCCCCTCCGGCGGGATGCTGGTGACGTCCATGTGGGAGTTGGCGGCGCTGCCGTAGACCCAGATGAACGCGCCCAGCGAGATGATGATGACGATGTTGTTGAGGACCGGCGTCCACATCATCGCGCCGAACTTCCCGCGCGCGTTGAGGATCTGACCCATCACCACATGGATGCCCATGAAGAAGATCGAGGGCAGGAAGTAGCGGGTGAAGGTGACCGCCACGTCGTTGGCGGCCGGGTTGTCGGCGATGGGTTGCGACAGCGCCCGCACGAGGAGCGGCGCGGCGAACATCGCGAGGCCGGTGAGCGCGGCCAGTGCCACCATGACGAGGGTCAGCAGACGGTTGGCGAATGCCTCGCCGCCGTCTTCGTCCTCCTTCATGGACCGCACGAGCTGCGGCACGAAGACGGAGTTCAGACCGCCGCCCACGGTGAGGATGTAGATCATCGTCGGCAGCTGGTAGGCCACCTGGAAGGAGTCGGCGAGAAAGCCGAGGCCCAGGGCCGCGGCGATGAGTGCGGAGCGGACGAAGCCGGTGAGGCGGGAGACCATCGTGCCCGCCGCCATCACGGCACTGGACTTCAGCAGCCCGGCGGCCTTGCCGCCCTTCTTGGCGGGAGCGGCCGGGGCCGCGGGAGCCGCCGGCGCCTCGGCCATGACCGCGCCGGCCGGATCCGGGGCCGTGGTCGGCGCGGGCACCGGCGGCTGCGGCGGATTCCCGGCGAAAGGAGCCGCGGGGTACGCGGCCCCGGCGTACGGACCGCCCGGCTGCTGGCCCTGGCCGTACGGCGAGGGGTACGGTC
This sequence comes from Streptomyces sp. NPDC015139, assembly GCF_043079785.1. NCBI lineage: Bacteria > Bacillati > Actinomycetota > Actinomycetes > Kitasatosporales > Streptomycetaceae > Streptomyces > Streptomyces sp. NPDC015139. The sequence continues at coordinate 716,218 of NZ_JBIBUW010000002.1, forward strand.
CCGCTCCCCCTTGGCCGTAGCCCGGCGCCTGGGCAGGTCCCGGGACGCCCGGCTGGTCCATGGGCGGGTGTCCGCCGCCCTGCTGCTGGTCCTTGAAGAGATGCGCGAAGGCGTCCGGCTCGTGGTACTCCTCGCCGGAGTGCGACACCAGGTCGTCCACGCCCACGAACTGCGTCGTGCGCGGGTCGTCGCCGAAGGGCATGGTGTTCGCGCCCTCCGGCTCGGGCGCCGGCGTCTGAGCCCACACACGGGGGTCGGGGGCGTACGGCGTCTGGGCGGGCGGGGCGTAGAGCGGCTGCTGCTGCTCGTAGCTGCCCGGGGGCGGCGGCGGGTGCGCGGCGCGGTCGTAGAGCGCCTCGGCGACCGGGTCCTGCGCGGTCAGGTCGTGCGCCCGGTAGGGGTCCTGGTCGTAGGCGTCCTGGAGGTACATGTCCCCCGCGTGCTGCGGCGGTACCTGGCCGGGCTCTGGCGGCGTCTCGGGGTAGCCCGAGCCGGCCGCGCCCTGGCCGCGTTCACCGTCGTACGGCGCGTTCATGCTTACCCCACCTCATCGTCCCGGGCCCACCGGCCACGACATCGCTCAACGGTCCACTCTCTCACCCGTCCCGGACGGGTCGGTGCTTTCCGGTGCGGTGTCCGGCGCAGGGTCACTCGGCTGCTCCGGGTCGCCTGCCCCGGTGGCGGAGTCGGACTCCTCGGGGAGACGGTCGCCGGGTGCTCCGGGGTTCCCGGGCTCGTCGGTGGCCTCGGCCGTCCCTTCGGGGCCGTCCTCCTCGGCCTGGCGGGCGGCCGCGCGCTTGCGCTGGGTGTACATCCGGAAACCGGCGAGGACGAGCAGCAGCACGCCGCCGCCGATGACCAGCATCACCGTGGGGGTGACCTCGGTGACCTTCACGTCGAAGCTGACCGCGTCGCCGTACTCCTGGCCGTCCTCCGTGTACAGCTGGGCGATCACCGTGACGCGGCCGTTGGCGCCTGCCGCCGTGGCGAACTTCACGGACTGGCTGTGCCCGCCGGAGACCTCCACGGGCTGCTCGTAGTAGGCCTTGCCGTGGATCTTCAGACGGGTCGGCATGGTCGAGGTCAGGCGCAGGACCAGATGTCCGACGGGCTGGACCAGGTTGTTCTGGACGGTGACCGGGATGGTGGCGCTGCGGCCGGAGAGCTTGGTCTCCGACTTGTCGATCAGCTTCACCTGGTCGGCGAGCTCGTCGAGCCATGCCTCCACGCCGCCCCGGTAGGTGTCCGCCTCCTCGCCGCGGCCGCGCCACGACGTGGACATCTCACGGTTTATGGCCCGCCCGAACGGGGTGACCACACGGGACCGGTCGGCGAGGATCACCTGGAAGTTGTCGAGCTTGTCCTGGGTCAGCGCGATCTGCTGGAAGGCCGTCCGCGGCAGCTCCTGCCGGCGCAGCGAGGAGGGGTAGGCGGACGTCGACGGGATGCGCGTGGTGGCTTCGGCGTCGGGCTTGTCCTTGGCGGCCGCCGTGAGGTCCTGGGACTCGGACCAGGTGCTGTCCCGGAGAGCCTTCAGGGCGGTCGCCATCGCCTGAGCCTGGCTCGCGGTGGGTGTGCGCTGCGGTGCGACGACGATGCTGCGCTGCTCGCCGGTCTGGGCGTTCAGCTCGAGGGTCTGGGCGAGGAACCGCTGCACGGCGAGCGTGGACGAGCCGGCGTCCGTCAGATCGCGCTCGAAGGCGGTGGACAGTCGGCCGTCGGCCACCACCGCCGTGGTGCCTCCGCCGACCGGGCGGGCGGCGGAGGGGGTGTACGGCAACCCGGCCGTCTCCTGGAGGCTGTCGCTACGGGCGATCACCCGGTCGGCTCCGGCGGACGTGGCGACCTTCATGATCGACGGGTCCACGGCCCCGTTCACGGGCCAGGCGAAGTCGGTGCTCGGTGTGACGTGAAGCACGGTCTTGACCGTGGTGGCGGCGACGTCGGTGGCGCCCTTGAGGTAGCTAAGGGAGCCGGTGACGCTGGTGCCGTTGTGCGCGAGGGACGCCAGGTCGGGGTCGCCGAAGGGGAGCGCGACGACCTCCTTGCCCGCCACAGCCTTCTGCAGGTTCGCCAGCCACTGCTTGGCGAGCGCCTGATGCTCGCGGGAACCGGGCGTGGTGCTGTCACCGTCGCCCTGGATCCGGTAGTTGCCCAGCGCCATCGCGTCCACGGAGGCCAGCAGGTCCGGGTCGATCACCCAGGTGACGTCCAGGTCCTTGCCCAGCTCCACCATCTGCGCCAGCCGACCGCCCGGCGCGAGTTCCTCGGCCAGGTCGTCGTCACGGAACACCGGCGTCTGCTGCTCGCCCGCGCCCGTCTTGGCCGTCATGTGGACGGTGGACAGCAGTGGCCACAGGAACGTGGTCTTCGTCTTGGTGTCGGCCTCGGAGGGCTGCCACGGCAGGAACGTCCGCTGGATGCCGAGAGTCTGGTCCCAGGGCTGGGCGGAGGTCTGGCCGGACAGGGCGACACCGAACTCGTAGACGCCGTCCTGGCCGAGGTCCAGCTTGTCGACGGGCACGGAGATGCTGAAGTGCTCGGCGACGCCCGGGGCCAGCTTGGCGAACTTCTCCTCGTACTTGTCGCCGACCTCGGTGCCGGTACCGCCCTGCAGATCGTCGGCGTGCCGGGCGACCCCGTCGACGGCCGAGCGGGTGTTGAGCATCGGGCCCACCCGCAGACCCACGTGGGCGCCGGTGACGGTCTGCTTGCCCTTGTTGGTCACCGTGCCGGAGACGGTCAGCGTGTCCCCGTCACCGGGGGTATTGGGGCTGAGTGAATCCAGCGAGACGGCGACCGTGTCCGAGGCGGCGGCCTGGGCGGGCGCCGCGGCGGGCAGCTGGAGCAGACCGGCGAGCAATGGCGCACCCGCGAGCAGCGCGCCGGTGCGCCTCAGCCACCGACGGGCAGGTGAGGCACTGGTCCCCTGGAAGTGAGCCGCCTCGGCCACGCGCTCGTCCGTCCCTCGTCATCGTCAGTGGTCGTCGGAATGTGCGTCCACGCATGGTAACGAGGCGCGCTGAGGGGAAGTGCCGCGGTCTGCCAGACAAGATCGCATGGCAGACGGCACCCCGTCCTCTATATCCAGTATCGAGGGGACCACATCCGTACGCGGTAAGAGCTGCGATTGCGGGGGTATGGCAGGACCTGCTACGGCCGCCTAATGCGGGAGCCTCCGGAGGCGCGAGGCACGTACCCTCTTCTGTTGTGCCGAACGCCAACGAAGACACTCCCTCCGCCCTGAGCCAGGCGCAGCAGCGCGCGGTCGCCGAGCTGCTGCGGGTGGCCCCTGTCGCTGATGATCTCGCCCGCCGATTCCACGAGGCCGGGTTCTCCCTGGCCCTGGTGGGCGGATCGGTGCGCGACGCATTGCTGGGCCGGCTGGGGAACGATCTGGACTTCACCACCGACGCCCGCCCCGAGGACGTACTGAAGATCGTCCGGCCCTGGGCCGACGCCGTCTGGGACGTGGGAATCGCCTTCGGCACCGTCGGCGCACACAAGGGCGGCTACCAGATCGAGATCACCACCTACCGCTCGGAGGCCTACGACCGCACCTCCCGCAAGCCGGAGGTGGCGTACGGCGACTCCATCGAGGAGGACCTGGTCCGGCGTGACTTCACGGTCAACGCGATGGCCGTGGCGCTGCCCGAGAAGGAGTTCGTCGATCCTCACGGCGGCCTGGAGGACCTGGCGGCACGGGTGCTGCGCACGCCGGGCACGCCCGAGGCGTCGTTCTCGGACGATCCCCTGCGGATGATGCGGGCGGCCCGCTTCGCCGCCCAGCTGGACTTCGAGGTGGCCCCCGAGGTCGTCACCGCCATGACGGAGATGTCCGGACGGATCGAGATCGTCTCCGCGGAGCGGGTCCGTGACGAGCTCAACAAGCTGATCCTCTCCGACAACCCGCGCAAGGGCCTGTCCCTGCTCGTCGACACCGGGCTCGCCGACCATGTGCTGCCCGAGCTTCCGGCACTGCGCCTGGAGAGTGACGAGCACCACCGGCACAAGGACGTCTACGACCACACGCTCATCGTCCTGGAGCAGGCGATGGCGCTGGAGACCGACGGCCCCGACCTCACGCTCCGGCTGGCCGCCCTGCTGCACGACATCGGCAAGCCGCGTACGCGCCGCTTCGAGAAGGACGGCCGGGTCTCGTTCCACCACCACGAGGTGGTCGGCGCCAAGATGACCAAGAAGCGCATGACCGCCCTGAAATACTCCAACGAGCTGGTGAAGGACGTCTCACGGCTGGTCGAACTGCATCTGCGCTTCCACGGCTACGGCACCGGTGAGTGGACGGACTCGGCGGTCCGCCGGTACGTCCGCGACGGGGGCCCGCTGCTGGACCGCCTGCACAAGCTGACCCGATCCGACTGCACCACCCGCAACAAGCGCAAGGCCGCCACGCTGTCCCGGGCCTATGACGGCCTGGAGGAGCGGATCGCCCAGCTTCAGGAGCGGGAGGAGCTGGACTCGATCCGTCCGGACCTCGACGGCAACCAGATCATGGAGATCCTGGGCGTGGGCCCCGGACCGGTCATTGGCCAGGCGTACAAGCACATGCTGGAGCTCCGCCTGGAGAACGGGCCCATGGAGCACGATGCCGCGGTGGCCGCTCTCAAGGAGTGGTGGGCCGCGCAGAGCTGAGCCGGGGGCCGGGCAGTGTTTCACGTGAAACATTCACCGGCCCCGGCGAAGGCGAGGGGCGATGTTTCACGTGAAACATCGCCCCTGTTTTCCTTCTCACTCTTGGTCCCACCGTCGCTCGAAGCGGCCCAGCGCCAGGGCGACCGCCCCGTAGATCAGGGCGACGAGCACTACCAGGACGGCCGAGCGGCCGCTCGGCGGCAGCATCAGAGCCGCCACGCCCGCCGCGCCGACGAACGCCACATTGAACAGGACGTCGTACACGGAGAAGACCCGGCCGCGGAAGCCGTCATCGACGGACGCCTGGACGATCGTGTCCGTGGCGATCTTGGCGCCCTGGGTGGTCAGGCCCAGCAGGAAGGCCGCGACCAGCAGCGGCCCGGTGGTGAACGACAGGCCCAGGGCCGGTACCAGCACCGCGGCCGTACCGGAGCACACCACGATCCACCGGCCGGGGCCGAGACGTCCCGCCGTCCACGGGGTCAGCGCGGCCGCGGCGAAGAAGCCGGCGCCGGACAGGGCCAGCATCAGTCCCAGCAGACGAAGGCCGTCGTCCGTGCTGGTGGAGAGGGAATAGCGGCACAGCATGAGGAGCAGGACCAGGAGCGCGCCGTAGCAGAAGCGCATCGATGTCATCGCGGCCAGCGACCAGGCCGCCTCCCTGCGCCGGGGCTCGCCCAGGTGTCGCACGGCCGCCATCAGATCGCGTGCGTCGTCGGCGAGCGCGGTGCCCAGACGTGACCGTGCCGGCCGCCGGTCCGGGCCGAGGAGGGTGGGGGCCATGCTCAGGGACGCGAGGCCCGCGCAGAGGTAGAGGAAGGCGCCGAGCAGTACCACCGCGGCGTCGGAGCCCGATGCCCCCAGTCGCACGGCGAAGGCGAGACCACCACCGGCGGTCGCCGCGAGGGTCCCGGCTGTCGGGGACAGGGAGTTGGCCAGCACCAGACGCTCGGTGTCGGCCACGCGGGGCAGCGCGGCGGACAGCCCGGCGAGGACGAAGCGGTTGACGGCCGTCACGCAGAGCGCGGACACGTAGAAGAGCCAGTCCGGGACGTCACTGATCATCAGGACGGCGGTGACACCGGCCAGCAGTGCGCGCAGCACATTGCCGTACAGGAAGACCTGCCGGCGGCGCCAGCGGTCCAGCAGGACTCCCGCGAACGGGCCGACCAGTGAATAGGGGAGCAGCAGGACCGCCATCGCCGAGGCGATCGCGGTGGCCGAGGTCTGCTTCTCCGGGGAGAAGACGACGTAGGCGGCGAGCGCGACCTGGTAGACCCCGTCGGCGCCCTGGGACAGCAGGCGGACGTACAGCAGGCGCCGGAAGTTCCGCAGACGCAACAGGACGCGCAGGTCACGGACGACGGGCATGGATCACACCTCACACATGCGGAGGGTCCCCGGGTCGACAACCCGGGGACCCTCCGCAGCCCTGGCAGGAGCGTTCTCGTGCGAGCGGCTGTCTTAGCGCTCGACCTCGCCGCTGATGAACTTCTCGACGTTCGTGCGGGCCTCGTCGTCGAAGTACTGGACCGGCGGGGACTTCATGAAGTACGAGGACGCGGAGAGGATCGGGCCGCCGATGCCGCGGTCCTTGGCGATCTTCGCGGCACGCAGCGCGTCGATGATGACACCCGCGGAGTTCGGGGAGTCCCAGACCTCGAGCTTGTACTCGAGGTTCAGCGGGACGTCACCGAAGGCGCGGCCCTCGAGGCGGACGTAGGCCCACTTGCGGTCGTCCAGCCAGGCCACGTAGTCGGACGGGCCGATGTGCACGTTCTTCTCGCCGAGGTCCCGGTCGGGGATCTGCGAGGTCACGGCCTGCGTCTTGGAGATCTTCTTGGACTCCAGGCGCTCGCGCTCGAGCATGTTCTTGAAGTCCATGTTGCCGCCGACGTTCAGCTGCATCGTGCGGTCGAGGATGACACCGCGGTCCTCGAACAGCTTCGCCATGACGCGGTGCGTGATGGTGGCGCCGACCTGCGACTTGATGTCGTCACCGACGATCGGGACACCGGCCTCGGTGAACTTGTCCGCCCACTCCTTGGTGCCGGCGATGAAGACCGGGAGCGCGTTGACGAAGGCGACCTTGGCGTCGATGGCGCACTGGGCGTAGAACTTCGCCGCGTCCTCGGAACCGACGGGCAGGTAGCAGACCAGGACGTCGACCTGCTTGTCCTTCAGGATCTGGACGACGTCGACCGGCTCGGCGTCGGACTCCTCGATGGTGGCCCGGTAGTACTTGCCGAGACCGTCGAAGGTGTGACCGCGCTGGACCGTGACACCGCTGTTGGGCACGTCACAGATCTTGATGGTGTTGTTCTCCGAGGCACCGATCGCGTCCGCGAGGTCGAGGCCGACCTTCTTGGCGTCGACGTCGAAGGCGGCGACGAACTCGACGTCGCGCACGTGGTAGTCACCGAACTGCACGTGCATCAGGCCGGGGACCTTCGACGCCGGGTCGGCGTCCTTGTAGTACTCGACGCCCTGCACCAGCGACGCGGCGCAGTTGCCCACGCCGACGATGGCTACGCGAACCGAACCCATTCCGGTTGCTCCCTGTGTGTACGAGTGAGGCCCTGAGTGGGTCTCACGTGGCGGTGTCGTCGGGCGTATCCGTCCGGGGGGTTTCCCCGGCGCGGGGCAGGCCGCCCGTCGATCCAGTGGTGGTGTCCTGCTGAGCGGGCCCCCCGGACGCGGAACCCTTCAGGTCCCGTCCGGCCCGCTCGCTCTCGATGAGCTCGTTCAGCCAGCGCACTTCGCGCTCCACGGACTCCATTCCGTGGCGCTGGAGCTCGAGTGTGTAGTCGTCGAGGCGCTCCCGCGTGCGCGCCAGGGAGGTGCGCATCTTCTCCAGGCGCTCCTCCAGGCGGCTGCGCCGGCCTTCCAGCACGCGCATGCGCACATCGCGCGAGGTCTGCCCGAAGAAGGCGAACCGTGCCGCGAAGTGCTCGTCCTCGTAGGCGTCGGGGCCGGTCTGCGAGAGCAGTTCCTCGAAGTGCTCCTTGCCCTCGGCCGTCAACCGGTAGACGATCTTGGCGCGTCGTCCGGTGAGGGGGGCGGTGAGGGCGTCCTCGTGGGTGCTGCCGGGTTCCTCGATCAACCAGCCGTTGGTGACCAGTGTCTTGAGGCAGGGGTACAGGGTTCCGTAGCTGAACGCACGGAACACACCCAGTGAAGTATTGAGTCGCTTGCGCAGCTCGTAGCCGTGCATGGGGGACTCGCGGAGCAGGCCGAGCACGGCGAACTCGAGGATGCCGGAGCGCCGGCTCATCGTCGCCTCCTCTCGCCCCGCAGGTGGTCCCGCAGGTCTCGCAGTGCCTCTCAGCGTCTTTATCTCGCGCTGATGTATCGACTCGATACATCTCGACGATAGAACGGCCTTGCCTGTGCGACAAGAGGGAGGGTGGTGAACGGGATCACATCACCGATTCGTAGGAGGTGAGTTGCCTGATTTGGGGTGAACTTCCAGACTCGGCAGGTTTTGGCGGTGCGTAGTCTGTGCGGCATGCACACCGCCGGGAACCAAGTGACGTTTGGGGAGCGTCCTTGTTCCCGGTGCAGTACGGGTGAATGCAGAACCGACCACATCCGTATTTCGGGGGGACCGGAAATCAGCCGCCGTTCCAGGCGCGCAGGGGTGCGCCTGCCCGAGGAGTAATCGTTCGATGAGCGAGCACCGTCGCAAACCGCCGCAGCCGCAGGGAGGCGGACGTGCCGCGGCCCGACGCGGCCAGCCCGATGCGTCCTCCGGCCGCCGTGCGGCACCGCGAGGCGCCACCGGGTCTCCTGCCGACTCCTATGGCTCGGGAGGTGAGGAGCGCTCCTACGGCGGACGTGCAGAGGCCCGCCGAGCGGCGCAGAAGGGCAGCCGCCGCCGAGCGCCCGAGAACGCGGGCCCGGGCGGCCGCCGTGGCGGTCCGGGAGGTCCGACCGGACCCGGGCGCGGCAGAGGCCGCGCGACTCCGCCTCCCGGTAAGAAGCGCTTCATCGACTATCCCAGGTCCGACAAGTTCGGCTGGCAGCGCTGGATGCCGTCCTGGAAGCTTGTGACCGGCCTGTTCATCGGCTTCATGGGAAGCCTCGTGGCCGTGGCGGGCATCGGGTACGCGATGGTGGACATCCCCATCGTGGCGAAGACCGCCAAGGCGCAGAACAACGTCTACTACTGGTCCGACGGTTCGGTGATGGTCGCGACCGGCGGTGAGATCAACCGCCAGATCATCAACTACGCGGACATCCCCAAGGAGATGCGCTACGCCGTCATCTCGCAGGAGAACAAGACCTTCGAGACCGACAGCGGCATCGACCCCAAGGGCATCGCGCGCGCGGTCTTCAACATGGCCAAGGGCGGTCAGACACAGGGTGGCTCGACGATCACCCAGCAGTACGTGAAGAACGCCATGCTGGACGACCAGTCGCAGACGCTCTCCCGCAAGTTCAAGGAGATCTTCGTCTCGATCAAGGTGGGCGCCGAGGTTCCGAAGCCGCAGATCATGGCCGGTTACCTGAACTCGGCCTACTTCGGCCGTGGCGCCTATGGCCTCGAGGCGGCCTCCCGTGCCTACTTCAACAAGGACGCCGACTCACTGAACCCGGGCGAGTGCGCCTTCCTGGCGGCGATGCTCAAGGGCGCCACCTATTACGACCCGGCAGGCGCCACCTCGCTGGACCCGACCGGCGCCACCCCCGAGGCGAACAAGAAGCGTGCCCTGTCGCAGATGCAGGACACCCTCGACAAGATGGTCGAGTACGGCCACCTGAGCGCCACCGACCGGGCCAAGTACCGGACTCTCCCGAAGTGGCAGAACCCGCGGTCGAACAGCCGGCTCGGCGGGCAGATCGGCTATCTGGTCGACCTCGCGAAGTCCTATCTGATCAACAACAGCGAGAAGACCAAGGTCACCGAGGAAAAGCTGCAGAAGGGCGGCTACCGGATCTACACGACCTTCGACAAGACGAAGGTCAAGGAACTGGAGTCCGCGGTCAAGAAGGTCCAGAAGAACAACATCAAGCCGAAGCAGCGTCCGGAGACCGATACCCACGTCCAGTTCGGCGGAGCCTCGGTGGACCCGGCGTCGGGTGCCATCAAGGCCATCTACGGTGGTGAGGACGCGACCAAGCACTTCACCAACAACGCCGACTCCACCGGCGCCCAGGTCGGCTCGACGTTCAAGCCGTTCGTGCTGGCGGCGGCGATGAAGTGGGGCGTCCGGAACCCGGACCTCAGTGCGGACCAGGCGCAGGACGAGCGTACGCAGGCCTCCCCCAAGAGCCTGTACAGCGGCAAGAACAAGCTGAAGATCAAGAACTACGACGGGTCGGTCTGGACGGACAAGGACGGCAAGGAGTGGCTCCAGACCAACGACGGCAACGAGTCCGTCAACCCTCCGACGTACAAGATCGACCTTCGTGAGGCGATGCGGCTCTCGGTGAACTCCGCCTACGTCCAGCTCGGCATGGACGTCGGCCTGGACAAGGTCAAGGAGACGGCACTGGACGCGGGCGTTCTGGAGGGCAGTCTCGCCAGCGCGAACTATCCGTCGTTCTCGATCGGTACGTCCGACCCCAGCGCGATCCGCATGGCGGGCGCCTATGCCACGTTCGCCGCGAGCGGCGAGCAGAACTCCCCGTACTCGGTCTCCAAGGTCGAGGACAAGGACGGGCAGGTCTACAAGCACCGGGCGGAGACCAAGGAGGCCTTCACCTCGGCGGTGGCGGACAACGTCACCGACGTCCTGAAGACGGTGGTCGACAAGGGCACCGGTACCAGCGCCAGGCTCCCGGGCCGCCCTGTGGCCGGCAAGACCGGTACCACGGACGGCAACAAGTCCGCCTGGTTCGTGGGGTACACCCCGCAGCTGTCCACCGCGATCAGCATGTTCCGCCTGGACGACAACGCGAACAACAAGAAGCGCACGTTCCTGGAGATGTACGGAACCGGTGGCCAGGAGAAGATCCACGGCGCCTCGTTCCCGGCCGAGATCTGGCACGACTACATGGCGCAGGCGCTGAAGAACGAGTCGGTGAAGCCGTTCCCGACGCCTGTGCCCATCGGCAAGGTGATCAACGCCGAGCCGAGCCCCACCCCGACTCCGTCGGTCACCCAGACCGAGGAGACGAGTCCGACACCGACTCCGACGCCGACCCAGAGCTCGCCCTCGCCGACGCCCTCGGCCAGCGACACCTGCGGCTTCTTCGGCTGCAACAACGGTGGCAACAACAACGGTGGCGCCGGCAACGGTGGTACGGACGGTGGCACCGACGGGGGCTCGACACCGACACCGACGATCACGGAGACCACCACTAGCGGCGGCACCCGGGGCAATGGCAACGGTGGCTTCTTCGGAGGCCAGGACGGCTAGCGCCGCTTTCTGCCCGGTTGGCGGCCATACCGTCCGTCCTGGGTGTTTCACGTGAAACATGGGCCGCCGCACCGACGAGGTGCGGCGGCCCACGGCGTTTTCATGGACAGGTACGGCAGGATGTGCCCCATGCCCAGTGCAGAGATGACGCCCGCGAGCACGCACGAGCCCGAGCCCGTGCGGCGCACCACGGCAGAACCGGTGCAGCCGACCAGGGAGGACGAGGTCGCCGCGGCCGGCAGTGAGCTGATCGGCGGTCCCCTCGGGCGGCGTGCCCTGCTCGGGACCTCCTGGTGGACCCCGGTACGGGTCGTCGCGCTCGTGGCGATCGGCATGTTCGCCCTCGGCCTGGTCCAGAAGGCGCCCTGCTACGACGGGGCCTGGTTCTTCGGCGCGAGCAGCCAGTACACCCATGCCTGTTACTCGGACATCCCGCACCTCTACCAGGGCCGCGGGTTCGCCGACCACCTCGTGCCGTATTTCGACAGGCTCTCGGGGGACATGGACTACCTCGAATACCCGGTGCTGACCGGAGTGTTCATGGAGGTGGCCTCCTGGCTGACCCCGCACAGCGGCAGCATTCAGCACCAGGAGCAGTGGTACTGGTTCGTCAACGCCGGCCTGCTCATGGTGTGTGCGGCCGTCATCGCGGTGTGCGTGGCGCGGACCCAGCGTCGCCGCCCCTGGGACGGCCTGCTGGTGGCTCTGGCACCCGCCTTCGCTCTCACCGCGACCATCAACTGGGACCTGCTGGCCGTGGCGCTGACGGCCGCGGCGATGCTCATGTGGTCCCGGAGCCGGCCCGCCGCCTTCGGCGTCCTCCTGGGGCTCGCCACGGCCGCCAAGCTGTACCCCCTGTTCCTGCTCGCCCCGCTGCTGGTGCTGTGCTGGCGGGCGGGCAAGTGGCGGGAGTTCTTCCAGGCCGTGGGCGGCGCGCTGGTCGCCTGGCTTGTGGTGAACCTGCCGGTGATGCTGTTCGCGTTCGACGGCTGGTCGAAGTTCTACCGGTTCAGCCACGACCGAGGCGTCGACTTCGGTTCCTTCTGGCTGATCTGGGCGCAGAACTCCAGCCACCCGCCCACCACCGACTTCGTGAACACCGTGGCCTCGGTGCTGGTGGTGCTCTGTTTCCTCGGGATCAGCGCGTTGACGTTCACCGCGCCGCGGCGGCCGCGCTTCGCCCAGCTGGCCTTTCTGATGATCGCGGCCTTCGTGCTCACCAACAAGGTCTACTCACCGCAGTACGTGCTGTGGCTGGTGCCGCTGGCGGTCCTCGCCCGGCCGAAGTGGCGGGACTTCCTGATCTGGCAGGCGTGCGAGGTGGCCTACTTCCTGGGCATCTGGCTCTACCTCGCGTACACGACCAGCGGAGACGCCCACAAGGGCCTGCCGACGCACGGCTACCACTGGACGATCGTGCTGCACCTGCTGGGCACGCTCTACCTGTGCGCCGTCGTCGTACGGGACATCCTCATGCCGGAGCGGGATGTGGTCCGCAGGTCGGGCGACGACGACCCCTCGGGCGGGGTGCTCGACGGTGCGGAGGATGTCTTCGTGCTCGGTGCGGCGGCCCACCCGCCTCGTCACGCGGCGCACTCCGACGGTCCCCCGGTGGACTGGGGGCGGCCCGAGCACGTGCCCCACGAGGAGCGTTCGCTCTGAGCGAACTCCCCTGGCAGGGTTTATGAAGAAGGCCGTACACGCGAGGCGTGTACGGCCTTCCTGCTAATCCGGGAGGAGGTCTCCGCCCCGATCGGACCGGGGCTAGCGGTCCACGATCCGGTCGAACTGCGTGGTGGTGTGCCGCAGATGGGCCACGAGTTCGTCACCGACCTTCGGCTCCGGGGCGTCCGACGGGACGAACAGGATGGAGACCTGCATGTGCGGCGGCTCGGCGAACCAGCGCTGCTTGCCGCCCCAGACGAACGGAGAAAGGTTCCGGTTGACCGTGGCGAGGCCGGCCCGGGCGACGCCCTTGGCGCGCGGCATGACACCGTGCAGAGCCTTCGGGGCCTCCAGGCCCACCCCGTGAGACGTACCGCCCGCCACGACCACCAGGAAGCCGTCCGAGGCCGCCTTCTGCTGCCGGTAGCCGAAGCGGTCACCCTTGGCCACACGCGTGACGTCCAGGACGGCACCGTGGTACTCGGTGGCCTCGTGGTCCCCCAGCCACAGGCGGGTGCCGATGCGGGCGCGGAACTGCGTCTGCGGGAACTGCTGCTGGAGCCGGGCGAGTTCGTCGGCCTTGAGGTGGCTGACGAACATCGTGTGCAGCGGCAGCCGGGCCGCGCGCAGCCGGTCCATCCAGCCGATGACCTCCTCGACGGCGTCCGAGCCGTCGGTGCGGTCCAGCGGCAGGTGGATGGCGAAGCCCTCCAGCCGGACGTTCTCTATGGCCTGGTGCAGCTGTGGCAGGTCCTGCTCGCTGATGCCGTGGCGCTTCATCGAGGACATCACCTCGATGACGACACGCGCGCCCACGAGGCCGTACACGCCGTCGATCGACGACACCGAGCGCACCACCCGGTCGGGCAGCGGCACGGGCTCCTCGCCGCGTCGGTACGGCGTCAGCACCAGCAGGTCCCCGCCGAAGAAGTCCTTGATGCGCGCGGCCTCGTACGTCGTGCCGACGGCGAGCAGGTCCGCGCCGAGTCGCGTGGCCTCCTCCGCCAGGCGCTCGTGTCCGAAGCCGTAGCCGTTGCCCTTGCAGACCGGGACGAGCCCCGGGAACTGCTCCTGCACGTGCTTGTGGTGCGCCCGCCAGCGCGCGGTGTCGACGTAGAGCGTGAGCGCCATGGCCGGACCCGGAACCTTTCTCGTGGCTGCCGTGTGTCAGAGGTGTGGAAGCTGTGCTGCCTATGGAACCAAACGACCGCGGCTCAGCGGCGCGACATGTAGATGTCGAGCGCCTTGTGGAGCAGCTTGTTCAGCGGGAAGTCCCACTCGCCGAGGTATTCGGCGGCCTGTCCGCCCGTGCCGACCTTGAACTGGATCAGGCCGAACAGGTGGTCCGTCTCGTCCAGTGAGTCGGAGATGCCGCGCAGGTCGTAGACGGTGCCGCCGAGCGCGTAGGCGTCGCGCAGCATCCGCCACTGCATCGCGTTGGAGGGCCGGACCTCGCGGCCGATGTTGTCGGAGGCGCCGTAGGAGTACCAGACGTGCCCGCCGACGATCAGCATCGTCGCCGCGGAGAGGTTCACCCCGTTGTGGCGGGCGAAGTACAGCCGCATGCGGTTGGGGTCCTCGGAGTTGAGGGCCGTCCACATGCGCTGGAAGTACGACAGCGGACGCGGCCGGAAGTGGTCGCGCACGGCCGTGATCTCGTACAGCCGCTGCCACTCGGCGAGGTCCTGGTAGCCGCCCTGGACGACCTCGACGCCGGCCTTCTCCGCCTTCTTGATGTTGCGGCGCCACAGCTGGTTGAAGTTCTTGTGGACCTCTTCCAGCGAGCGGTTGGCCAGCGGCACCTGGAAGACATAGCGGGGCTGCACGTCACCGAAGCCGGCGCCGCCGTCCTCACCCTGCTGCCAGCCCATGCGCCGCAGCTTGTCGGCCACCTCGAAGGCGCGCGGCTCGATGAAGTCGGCCTCCAGGTCGCGCAGGCGCTTGACGTCCGGGTCCTGGATGCCCTTCTTGATGGTCTCGGCGTTCCAGCGCCGGATGATCACCGGGGGGCCCATCTTCACGGAGAAGGCGCCCTGCTGCTTCAGATGCGCCAGCATCGGCTGGATCCAGTCGTCCAGGTTCGGCGCGTACCAGTTGATGACCGGGCCCTCGGGGAGGTAGGCGAGGTAGCGCTTGATCTTGGGCAGCTGACGGTAGAGGACCATGCCCGCGCCGACCATCTCGCCGGTGCGGTCGTCGAACCAGCCGAGGCTCTCCGAGCGCCACTCAGCCTTCACATCGGCCCATGCCGGGACCTGCATGTGGCTTGCCGCCGGCAGGCTCTGGATGTAGGCCAGATGCTGCTCGCGACTGATGGTCCTCAGGGTCAGGCTCATTCGGGGCGCTCCTCGGGCTGGGGTGTCCCCATGGGGTCAGGGGCTCCGGCTCTCGCGCCGAAGCCTACTGCGCCTTTCGAGCACCCCGACTGGGGTGTACGGGCTTCCGGTCCGTGGACATGGTTCGGCGGGGCACCTCCACAGGGCTGCGGAGGTGCCCCACGAGCGGTCGGCCCGATTCAGCCGATGAGGCCGCCGAACAGTCCGCCGTTCGCCATGCCGAGCATGAAACCGACGCCGGAGGCGCCGAGGCCCAGGACCAGGCCGAAGCGTTCACGGGTGGTCACCGAGATCCACTGCCCGTACGCCCCGACGACGAGACCCACCAGGCCGGCCCAGGAGGCGAGCAGGTGGAGGCCGGCGAAGAAGCCCGTGATGAACGCCAGCACGCCCAGGACCAGTGTCACGGCCATCAGGGTGTCCTGGAGCGGATGGGGCTTGCCGTCGGTGGCGAAGAGAGATCCGGCGGTGTTGGGTCGCAATGCCTGCTGTGCCATGTGGCACCTCCTGCGGATCGCGGCGCACTGTAGCGCCATACACACCCGATGTGTACAGACTGACGGCCCCCGCCGCCTGATTTCAACCGGAAGCAGGTGTGCGGGTAGTCTGTACCGTCTGCACCGGTGTCTGCCCAGAGCTGGCCAGGTCACACTGGGGCCACGCTGCGGGATCCCCTTCGGGACCCCGCATTGTCAGTGGCGGCCGATACCGTTGCGTACGCATCACGACCCTCCTGCCACGGAACGACCGTGGCCGCTGAGTCCAAAGGAGGTGGGTTCCACATGCGTCACTACGAGGTGATGGTCATCCTCGACCCCGATCTCGAGGAGCGTTCGGTCTCCCCGCTGATCGAGAACTTCCTGTCTGTCGTCCGTGACGGCGGCGGCAAGGTTGAGAAGGTCGACACCTGGGGCCGTCGTCGTCTCGCCTACGAGATCAAGAAGAAGCCCGAGGGCATCTACTCGGTCATCGACCTGCAGGCCGAGCCTGCGGTCGTCAAGGAGCTCGACCGCCAGATGAACCTGAACGAGTCGGTCCTCCGGACCAAGGTCCTCCGTCCCGAGACCCACTGAGCTCTCCAGCTCAGCTGATCCCGGGATTCGAGTAGCAACCAAGCAGCCAGAGCAAACCCGCCGAGAGGTTCCCCCATGGCAGGCGAGACCGTCATCACGGTCATCGGCAATCTTGTCGACGACCCCGAGCTGCGCTTCACCCCGTCCGGTGCGGCGGTCGCGAAGTTCCGCGTCGCGTCCACTCCCCGCACCTTCGACCGCCAGACGAACGAGTGGAAGGACGGCGAGAGCCTGTTCCTGACCTGCTCGGTCTGGCGTCAGGCGGCGGAGAACGTCGCCGAGTCGCTGCAGCGAGGCATGCGCGTCATCGTGCAGGGCCGGCTGAAGCAGCGGTCCTACGAGGACCGCGAGGGCGTCAAGCGCACGGTCTACGAGCTGGATGTCGACGAGGTCGGCCCCAGCCTGCGCAACGCCACTGCCAAGGTCACCAAGACCGCCGGTGGCGGTGGCCGCGGTGGCCAGGGTGGTTACGGCGGCGGTGGCGGCGGCGGCCAGCAGGGCGGCGGCTGGGGCGGTGGCTCCGGCGGCGGCCAGCAGGGCGGCGGCGGTGCTCCGGCCGACGACCCCTGGGCGACCGGCGCTCCCGCCGGTGGCAACCAGGGCGGCGGCGGCTGGGGCGGAGGCTCCGGCGGCGGCGGTGGCGGCTACTCGGACGAGCCCCCCTTCTAGGTCTTCGGACCGAAGGGTGGGTCGTACCCAAACTTCTTGATCACACAGGAGAAACACCATGGCGAAGCCGCCTGTGCGCAAGCCTAAGAAGAAGGTCTGCGCTTTCTGCAAGGACAAGGTCACGTACGTGGACTACAAGGACACGAACATGCTGCGGAAGTTCATTTCCGACCGCGGCAAGATCCGTGCCCGCCGCGTGACCGGCAACTGCACGCAGCACCAGCGTGACGTCGCCACGGCCGTCAAGAACAGCCGTGAGATGGCGCTGCTGCCCTACACGTCCACCGCGCGATAAGGGAAGGGTGACCGAAACATGAAGATCATCCTCACCCACGAGGTCTCTGGCCTCGGTGCCGCCGGCGACGTCGTCGACGTCAAGGACGGTTACGCTCGCAACTACCTGATCCCGCGGAATTTCGCTATCCGCTGGACCAAGGGTGGCGAGAAGGACGTCGAGCAGATCCGCCGCGCTCGCAAGATCCACGAGATCCAGACCATCGAGCAGGCCAACCAGATCAAGGGCCAGCTCGAGGGCGTCAAGGTCCGCCTGGCCGTCCGCTCCGGCGACTCCGGCCGTCTCTTCGGTTCCGTCACCCCGGCCGACGTCGCTTCCGCGATCAAGGCTTCCGGTGGCCCCGAGGTGGACAAGCGCCGCATCGAGCTGACCGCTCCGATCAAGACCCTGGGCGCCCACGAGACGTCCGTGCGTCTGCACCCCGAGGTTGCCGCCAAGGTCAACATCGAGGTCGTCGCGGGCTGACCGCGAGCTTTCTCGAGCAGTCCTGAAAAGGGCCGCACCCTTCGCGGGTGCGGCCCTTTTCGCTGGCTCGGCATCAGACCCGGCGCCATACAGAGCCGGCGGAGGTGTTTCACGTGAAACACCCCCAGCCGCTCTGTGCCACGTGGAACGGTCAGCGGGTCGCGCCCGTCACGATCCAGCGGCCGGAACGCATGCGCAGCCACAGCGTCAGCATGCGGACCGTCATCATCAGCGTCATCGCGGCCCAGAGGGCGGTGAGACCGCCACCGACGGTGGGGACGAGCAGCGCCACGGGAGCGAACACCGCCAGCGTGACGACCATGGCCCAGGCCAGGTACGGGCCGTCGCCCGCGCCCATCAGGACGCCGTCCAGGACGAAGACGATTCCGCAGATCGGCTGCGAGAGCGCCACCATCAGAAGCGCGGGCAGCGCCGCGTCCTTGACCACCGAGTCATCGGTGAAGAGCGGCAGGAAGAGTGGCCGGGCGGCGCCCACGAGCAGGCCGAGTACGACGCCGGTCGCGATGCCCCACTGGACCATCCGGCGGCAGGCCTCGCGTGCGCCCTGGGCGTCGGCCGCACCGAGGTAACGGCCGATGATCGCCTGCCCCGCGATCGCGATCGCGTCGAGAGCGAAGGCGAGCAGGCTCCACAGGGACAGGATGATCTGATGGGCGGCGATGTCCGCGTCACCGAGGTGGGCCGCGATCACCGTGGCGATCATCAGGACCGCCCGCAGGGACAGCGTGCGGACCAGAAGTGGGACGCCTGCCTGCGCCGAGGCTCGGATACCGGCCGCGTCGGGGCGAAGGGAGGCTCCGTGTCGGCGTGCTCCGCGCACGACGACGGCAAGGTAGACGGCGGCCATGCCGCACTGCGCGATGACCGTGCCCCAGGCCGAACCGGCGATACCGAGTCCCGCGCCGTAGACGAGGACCGCGTTGAGGGCACCGTTGGCGATGAAGCCGGCGATGGCGACGTAGAGAGGGGTCCGGGTGTTCTGCAGTCCACGCAGAACTCCTGTCGCTGCCAGGACGACGAGCATCGCGGGGATGCCCAGTGCGGAGATGCGCAGATACGTCGTGGCATGGGGGGCCGCGGTCGAGGAAGCTCCGAAGAGCTCCACGATGCCGGGAGCCAGCGGGAGCACGAGGGCGATGACGGCACTGCCCAGCAGCAGAGCCAGCCAGATGCCGTCCATGCCCTGCCGGATGGCGGCCGGCAGGTCTCCGGCGCCGACGCGGCGGGCGACGGCGGCCGTGGTGGCGTAGGCGAGGAAGACGAAGACGCTCACGGCGGTGGTCAGGAGCGCCGAGGCGACCCCGAGACCAGCGAGTTGGGCGGTCCCGAGATGGCCGACGATCGCGCTGTCCGCCATGACGAAGAGGGGCTCCGCAACGAGAGCGCCGAAGGCCGGGACGGCCAGCGCGACGATCTCCCGATCGTGCTGCCGACGGGTGACCTCGGGTATCGCGGGAGCTTGTGTCATGAGCACTAATCTAATCGTCCACAGGTAAGAGATACAAATGGCTAGTGACCCTTACTTTGCCCGGTGGGTCACCTCCTTTCGGGCAGCGTTCGAGGCGATCTTGGTCCGACTGGGAAAGTTTTTCTTCTGCACAGGCGGTGGACGGCAAAGGTGCAGGTCACGTGGGTGTCCAAGGAAGCAGCGAGGGCTTGTTCACAGGGCTGTCCACCGAGTCGTGCACAGGTTTCGCCGAGTTCTCCACAGCATCGGAGCGGTCGTCCACATGGCCTGTGGATAACCAGATTGGCTGACGGTGCCGACGGGCCTACCGTGGTCCGGCGCCTGCTCCTTTCCCCCGGCCCGGGAGGTGCGTCCTTCGCGGCCCTGGAACCGTCATAAATCCGACGCGCCAGAACCGGAGTTGGGTCTCTTAGTTGTCAGTGTCGTGCCGTACAAAAGAGGTCACGGCGAGGTCCGCCGCGCGGACGGGAGGAGGTGGCTCGGTGAGCATTTCCGAGCCCTTGGACGATCCGTGGGCCGACGCCGGACCCAGTGATCGTCTGCCTGCCTCCCGCCGGCGGAGCGACGGCGGCCGGGGCCGTGACGAGCAGCACGACCGGGGCAGGGAGAACGGCGGCTGGGACGGCGGAGGTTCGTCCTTCGAGCGGGTGCCCCCGCAGGATCTGGATGCCGAGCAGTCGGTGCTGGGCGGCATGCTGCTGTCCAAGGACGCCATCGCCGACGTCGTCGAGATCCTCAAGGGCCACGACTTCTACAAGCCCGCGCACGAGACGATCTACCAGGCGATCCTCGACGTCTACGCCAAGGGCGAGCCGGCCGACCCGATCACCATCGCCGCCGAACTCACCAAGCGCGGCGAGATCAACAAGGTCGGCGGCGCCGCGTATCTGCACACCCTCGTCCAGACGGTGCCGACGGCCGCCAACGCCGAGTACTACGCGGAAATCGTCCACGAGCGGGCCGTGCTGCGCCGCCTGGTCGAAGCCGGAACGCGCATCACCCAGATGGGATACGCGGCCGACGGCGACGTGGACGAGATCGTCAACAGCGCCCAGGCCGAGATCTACGCCGTCACCGAGCAGCGCACCAGCGAGGACTACCTGCCGCTGGGCGACATCATGGAGGGCGCCCTCGACGAGATCGAGGCGATCGGCTCGCGCAGCGGTGAGATGACGGGTGTGCCGACCGGCTTCACCGACTTCGATTCGCTGACGAACGGTCTGCACCCCGGTCAGATGATCGTCATCGCCGCACGTCCCGCCATGGGTAAGTCGACCCTCGCGCTGGACTTCGCGCGGGCCGCCTCGATCAAGAACAACCTGCCGAGTGTGATCTTCTCGCTCGAGATGGGCCGCAACGAGATCGCCATGCGTCTGCTGTCCGCCGAGGCCAGGGTCGCCCTGCACCACATGCGCTCCGGCACGATGACCGACGAGGACTGGACCCGACTCGCCCGCCGCATGCCGGACGTCTCGGCCGCGCCGCTCTACATCGACGACTCCCCGAACCTGTCGATGATGGAGATCCGCGCCAAGTGCCGGCGGCTCAAGCAGCGCAACGACCTGAAGCTGGTCGTCATCGACTACCTCCAGCTGATGCAGTCCGGCGGCTCCAAGCGCGCCGAGAGCCGGCAGCAGGAAGTCTCGGACATGTCCCGTAACCTCAAGCTGCTCGCCAAGGAGCTGGAGGTCCCGGTCATCGCGCTCTCCCAGCTCAACCGTGGTCCGGAGCAGCGCACCGACAAGAAGCCGATGGTCTCGGACCTGCGTGAGTCCGGCTCCATCGAGCAGGACGCCGACATGGTCATCCTGCTGCACCGTGAGGACGCGTACGAGAAGGAGTCCCCGCGCGCGGGTGAGGCGGACCTGATCGTGGCCAAGCACCGAAACGGCCCGACCGCGACGATCACGGTCGCGTTCCAGGGCCACTACTCCCGCTTCGTGGACATGGCCCAGACCTGATCCCGTCCGGGTCTCCGGCCGGTGCGCCCGCAGAGCGGCGAAATGGATTCGACGTCCGGCGCGGCACCCGGTGGACTGGGCCCATGACGACACCTCACGAAGCACTGCTGCCCGCGACCCGGCGTGCTCTGCTGCACCGGATCGCCGTAGCGCAGACCGAAGGGCGGGCGCCGTCGTTGGTGGCCGCCGTCGTACGGGGCGGACAGGCGGTGTGGCACGGGGCGCGGACCTCGGTGGACGGGCACGGGCCCGACGAGAATGTGCAGTACCGGATCGGGTCCATCACGAAGACCTTCACCGCCGTGCTGGTGATGCGGCTGCGGGACGAAGGCCTCCTCGACCTCGGGGATCCGTTGGAGAAGCATCTGCCGGGTACCGGCGCGGGGGAGGCGACGATCGCCCAACTGCTCGCCCACACCGCCGGCCTGGCCGCCGAGTCACCCGCGCCCTGGTGGGAGAGGACCCCCGGCTCACTGCGGCCCGAGCTCGGCGACGTGCTCGGCGAAGAGCCCCTGCTGCATCCCGTCGGCCGGCGGCACCACTACTCCAACCCCGGTTACACGCTGCTGGGTGCACTGGTGGAGGAACTGCGCGGGGCCCCCTGGGAGGAGGTGCTGCGCGCCGAGATCCTGGAGCCGCTCGGTCTGCGGCGGACGAGCGCTCAGCCCGAGCCGCCGAACGCGGGAGGATGGGCCGTGCACCCCTGGGCCGACGCCCTGCTGCCCGAGCCGCTGGAGGACCTGGGCCGGATGTCCCCGGCCGGGCAGCTGTGGTCGACCACCGGTGACCTAGCGCGGTTCGCCGCCTTCCTGGCCCGCGGTGACGACCGGGTGCTGTGCGCGGAGTCCGTACGGGAGATGCGAACCCCTGCGGCGCCCGCCGAGGCCGCCGATGTGCTGGAGGGGACCAGTTACGGACTGGGCATGCAGATCCAGCGCCGCGACGGCAGGCTGCTCGTCGGGCACTCCGGTTCACTGCCGGGCTTCCTGGCGAACCTCACCATCGGTGTGGAGGACGACGTCGCCGCGGTGGTGCTCGCCAACTGCACCAGTGGGCCGCTGCTGGGTGCGGTGGGCGCCGACCTGGTGCGGATCGTCGCCGAGGCGGAACCCCGGATCCCCGAGCCGTGGCGGCCGCTGCGGGAGATCGAGCCGGCGGTCCTGGAGCTGGCGGGGCAGTGGTACTGGGGGACGCACGCGTTCGGTCTGCGGGTGACCGCCGACGGTCTGGCCGCCCTGGGGCCGCTGACCGGTGGCGGCCGCCGTGCCCGCTTCCGTTCCAACGGGGACGGCACCTGGACGGGCCTGGAGGGCTATTACGCCGGAGAGCTGCTGCGGCCCGTGAGCAGGCCGGACGGGTCGCTGAGCCACCTCGACCTCGGCTCGTTCGTCTTCACCCGGCAGCCCTACGACACCGAGGCGCCGGTACCGGGCGGTGTGGACCCCGAAGGCTGGCGGGGCCTTCGGTAGTCGTCAACGCGTAGGGGGGTGTTTCACGTGAAACACCCCCCTACGCGCATCTGTTGCGGTTCGGTCAGAGCCGCATCTTGAAACCCTCGTGCGAGGCCGTGAAGCCCAGCCGCTCGTAGAAGCGGTGAGCGTCGGTGCGCGTCTTGTCGGAGGTCAGCTGCACCATGACGCAGTCGAGCTGCCGGGATCGGTCCACCGCCCACTCGATGAGCCGGCTGCCCAGTCCGCTGCCCCGCTCGTCCGAGTGGATCCGCACGGCCTCGATGAGCGCGCGGGTCGCCCCTTTGTGGGAGAGCCCGGGAATGATCGTGAGCTGAAGGGTGCCGATCACCCGTCCCTCGCGCTCGGCGACGACGAGATGCTGGTTAGGATCGGCGTCCAGGCGCTCCAGCGCGGCCCGGTACGGGCTCAGGTCGTGAGGTGACTCACGCTGGGCGCCGAGGGGGTCGTCGGCGAGCATGGCGACGATCGCCGGCAGGTCGCCGGGCGTCGCGGCCCGTATTTCAAGATCTTCCATGCCCGCACCCTATGCGGGCACGTTGAGGGACTCCACGGCCCTTACCAGCGGCGCCAGTTCGGGGTTCCGGGAGGCGTCGTCCAGAGCCTCGCGCAGGGCGGCGTCGTTGGTCGGCCGCGCCTCCTCCAGCAGTCGCAGCCCCGCCTCGGTGACGTTGGTGTAGATGCCGCGCCGGTCCGTGGGGCACAGGTAGCGCTCCAGCAGGCCGCGGTCCTCCAGCCGGGTCACCAGGCGCGTGGTGGCGCTCTGGCTGAGGACGACCGCGTCGGCGACCTGCTTCATCTGCAGATGTCCGCCATCGCCGTCGTGCTGCCGGCTCAGTACATCCAGCAGGGAGTACTCGCGCACGCTCAGGTCGTGCTTCGCCTGCAGGGCGCGCTCGATGTGCGCCTCGATCCTCCCGTGCAGCGCAGAGAGGGCGCACCAGCCCTGCGCGAGAGCGGTGAGCGCGGGGTCCGTCGCTGTCATGGGGTTCTCCTCCGTCCCGGAGCGGCTGCTCCAAGGGTAGAGCACGTCCGCAATATCCTGCGGTTGCATTTAACCCGCGTCTGCAACTATTGTGAACGCACGAAACGCGCTCCTGCAATCTTCTGGGAAGGTGTACCCCCCACATGCCTCTCGCGCTTCTGGCCCTCGCGATCGGGGCCTTCGGAATCGGAACGACCGAGTTCGTGATCATGGGCTTGCTTCCCGAGGTCGCGGGCGATTTCGGGGTCTCCATCCCCACGGCGGGCCTGCTCGTGACCGGCTACGCCCTCGGCGTGGTCATCGGAGCTCCGCTGATGACCGTGCTCGGCACCAAGGTCCCGCGCAAGCGGATGCTGATGCTGCTGATGGGCCTCTTCATCGCCGGGAACCTGCTCTCCGCGGTGGCCCCCGCATTCGGCGTCATGCTGATCGGACGCGTGGTCGCCTCGCTCGCCCACGGAGCCTTCTTCGGCATCGGCTCGGTCGTCGCGGCCGAACTGGTGGCACCCCACAAGAAGGCCGGCGCCATCGCCATGATGTTCACCGGTCTGACCGTCGCCAATGTGGTCGGCGTCCCGCTGGGCACCCTCGTCGGGCAGACAGTCGGCTGGCGGGTCACCTTCGCCGTCGTCGCCGCCCTCGGGGTCCTCGGCCTCGTCGGCATCGCCAAGCTGGTGCCCGACATGCCGCGGCCGGAGGGCGTGCATCTGCGGCACGAACTGGCCGCCTTCAAGAACGCCCAGGTCCTGCTCGCCATGGCGATGACCGTCCTCGGCTTCGGCGGCGTCTTCGCGGCCATCACCTACATCGCGCCGATGATGACCCACATCGCCGGCTTCGCCGACGGCTCCGTCACCTGGCTGCTGGTCCTCTTCGGCCTCGGCATGGTCGGCGGCAACCTGGTCGGCGGCAAGTTCGCCGACCGCGCCCTGATGCCCATGCTGTACGTCTCCCTCGGCGCCCTCGCGGTCGTCCTGGCGCTCTTCACGCTGACCGCCCACAACAAGATCGCGGCCGCCGTGACCATCGCCCTGATCGGCGCCCTGGGCTTCGCGACCGTTCCGCCGTTGCAGAAGCGCGTCCTCGACCAGGCGCACGGCGCGCCGACGCTCGCCTCGGCCGTGAACATCGGCGCCTTCAACCTGGGCAACGCCCTCTCCGCCTGGCTCGGCGGCATCGTGATCACGGCGGGCCTCGGATACACCGCGCCCAACTGGGTCGGCGCCGCCCTCGCCGCGGCCGCCCTGGTCCTCGCCGTTCTCTCGGCGGCCCTGGAGCGCAGGGACGCACGGCACGGCACCGTGACCGTGTCCGGCTCTCACGCCGAACAGCGGACGCCCGTCCATCACTGAGCCATCTCGGTTCACCCCCGTACGCCCGTGCCGGGCGCGCCCCGGTTCGGCAGACCACCACCCTCGGCACCACCAAGGAGAAAGCTCCATGAGCACCACCGTCGTCGCCCCGCTCACCATCGAGGACGCCGAACTGCTCGTCGCCACGGCCCGTCGCGCCGCAGAGGACGCCGGAGTCACCGTCAGCGTCACCGTCCTGGACGCCGGCGGCCACCTGCTGGCCTTCCGCCGGGACGATCGGGCAGTGCTGATCTCCGGCGAGACCAGCACCCGCAAGGCCTACACGGCGCTGCAGCTGAACGCTCCCACCGCCGACCTGGTCGACGCCGTGCAGCCCGGCGGCCTCTTCCACACCCTGCCCACGGCGCTCGACCGCCCCCTGCTCTTCATCGCGGGCGGCCTGCCCGTGCACCGGGACGGCCGGCTGATCGGCGCGATCGGCGTCGGCGGCGGCGCGCCGGACCAGGACCACGGCTTCGCCACCGCGGCCGTGCAGGTGCTCGTCTGATCACCGAGCCCGGACGGACAACGCCGGCCCTCCACCGCTCCGGGCGGTGGAGGGCCGGCGTTCGTCGTACGCCTCTCAGCCCGCGGCCACCGTCAGCGGGGCGAACCGCCGTGTCCAGTCTCCCGGGAGGTCCGTGATCCCGTAGGTCATCACGGCGTTGAACGCCACCGAGGCCAGCCCCCGGGCCTTCGCCCACGCCAGCAACTCCTCGTGGCGTACGTCGATGTCGGTGCGCAGCGGGCGGTCCGTAAGAGCGGCCAGGGATGCGATGAGGGCCTTGGCGGTCTCCGTGTCCCGGGCGATCAGCGGGCCGACCACATGGGTGTCCATGTTGGGCCAAGCGCCCGCGTACCCGATGACCCGGCCGTTCTCCTCCGCCACCCGCAGCTGGTCGGCGAAGGCGGGCAGCCGGGCGATGACGGGCGTGCGATCGGCACCGAACACCTCCTCGTCGAGACGCAGGATCGCGGGAAGGTCTTCGGCGGTGGCGGCCCGTGTCGACACCCCCGGCTCCGCACCACCGGGAGTGAAGTGCCCCCTCAGCATCTCCGCCCGGCCCGTCGACTTGAAGCCCAGCTCCTCGTACAGGGGGCGTCCATAGGGCGTGGCGTGAAGAGTCAGCGGGGTGGTGCCCATGGCCGACACGACGTGCCGCATCAGGCGGCGCCCGATGCCCTTCCGTGCATGACGTTCGGCCACCAGGACCATGCCGATGGCGCCCAGTTCCGGCTGGTCCCAGGGTCCGTACTCGGTGACGACGCACGCGGCGACGAGACCGCCCTCGGGATCGTCGATACCGAAGCCCTTCCCGGCCGTCAGAAGGAAGCCCCACTTGTGTTCCTCACGTGGCCACCCCCGGTCCTCGGACAAGTCCGCGCACGAAGTCAGATCGCGGAGGGTCAGACGGCGGATGGGCAGAGAGGCGAGGGAAGGAGTCGGCACGCAGGTCAGGCTGTCCGACCGGCACCCTCGGCGTCCACCCGTTTCGACGGAGACGCACGTGCTTTTGGCCATGTCGTAGCCCTCTGCTCAGCTCCCGGACAGCTGCCGGCGTTTCACGTGAAACACCGGCAGCCCGGTTAGCCTTCAGGGCCATGGCAAGACTGCATCTCTTCGATCTCGACGGCACACTGCTGCACGGCACCACGGCCCCGGTGGAGATCTCCCGCCAGCTGGGGCTGGAGGCGGAGACGGTCGCACTGGACCGCGCGATAGGAGCAGGGCTGATCGGGCCACCGGAGTACGCGGCTCAGGTCTACGACCTCTGGGCGGGCCTGACCGAGGCGCATGTGACCGCCGCTTTCGAGGCGGCTCCCTGGCTCACCCGGATCCGCGAGGTGTGGGCGGAGATCCGAAGCGCGGGCGAGTACTGCGCCGTGGTGTCGCTGTCGCCTTCCTTCTTCGTGGAGCGCCTGCTGGAGTGGGGCGCCCACGCGGCGCACGGCTCCCGATTCCCGGCCGTGCCCTTCACCGAGCCCGTCGACCCCGCCGGGGCGCTCAGTGCCGCGGCCAAGGTGACCATCGCGGACCGGCTCTGCGCCGAGTTCGGCGTGGTGCGGGCGGACTGCGTGGCGTACGGCGACTCCTCGTCGGACAAGGATCTGTTTGCGGTCGTACCGGTTTCCGTTGCGGTCAACGCGGACGGTCACCTGGCCGGTCTCGCGACCCATTCCTACACCGGACGCGACCTGTGGGATGCCTATGAACTCGTAGCCGGACTCAGCTAGTTGAGGTAAGCCGAGCCAGCACTCCTCCCGGTCGGCAAGCGGCACGGACCGGGGGACTTGTGTGCGCGCCAATGGCCGGTAGAGTCGACTCCGGTTCACGTACGGGATCGCGTGCGCATCCCGTACGGGCCGAGAGCAGGGCAGCAGCGTAACGGGGCGGAGAGATCGAAGGCCGCGTTTACGCGTACCCAACCGCGGCATCCGATCCGGGTGGAAGGCTGCGGGGCGAGTGCTACGGGCCGGCCGCCCGCCGGGGGAAAGCAGGCACCTTCCGAGGAGGAGGTGCGCAGACCGACCGAGAGATGTTCGAGGCGAGGGCACCATGGACGCTCCGACCACCACGTCGGGGGAGTACGACACGTCGGACGGAGGCGGCTGGTTCGCGCCGCACCCGTCGTCATCCCCTCCGCCGCGCGGTGGTGATCAGCAGACGCATGCCGGCGCCCCGGCTCCGCAGCATCTGCCGGAGCGGCGGACGATGCCGGCCTCGAGGCTGGCGTCTCCGGACGCGGTCCGCATCCGCCGGACGATGGCCGAGATCGGACCCGTCGCCGACAAGGTCACCTCCTACTTCTACGCACTGCTCTTCGTCCGTCACCCCGAACTGCGTCCGCTGTTCCCGGCCGCGATGGACGTCCAGCGGGACCGCTTGCTGAAGTCCCTCCTCATAGCGGCCGAGCACCTGGACAACACCGCCGTCCTCGTCGACTACCTGAAGAACCTGGGTCGCGGACACCGCAAGTACGGGACGCACGCCGCGCACTATCCGGCGGTCGGCGAATGCCTGATCGGCGCGCTGAGCCAGTACGCCGCCGACTGGAACCGGGAGACCGAGGCCGCCTGGGTCCGGGCGTACACGACGATCTCCCAGGTCATGATCGACGCGGCGGCGGCCGACGAACTGCGGGCGCCTGCCTGGTGGCAGGCCGAGGTCGTCTCCCACGACCTCAGGACCCCCGATGTCGCGGTCGTCACCGTCCGTCCGGACCAGCCCTATCCGTTCCTCGCCGGTCAGTACGCGAGTATCGAGACGCCCTGGTGGCCACGGGTGTGGCGGCACTACTCCTTCGCCTCCGCACCCCGCTCGGACGGCCTGCTGACCTTCCATGTGAAGGCCGTGACGGCCGGCTGGGTCTCGCGTGCGCTGGTGCACCGCGCCCGCCCCGGAGACGTCATACGCCTCGGCCCGCCGACCGGGTCGATGACCGTCGACCACACCACCGACAGCGGGCTGCTCTGCCTCGGCGGCGGCACCGGTATAGCGCCCATCAAGGCACTCGTCGAGGACGTCGCCGAACGCGGTGCCCGTCGGCAGGTCGAGGTCTTCTACGGCGCACGTACCGACCACGACCTCTACGACATCGACACTCTGCTCAGGCTTCAGCAGGGCAATCCCTGGCTCTCGGTCCGGGCCGTGACCGACCAGCAGGCCCGCCTGCGGCTTCCCGACGCCATACGTGTCTACGGGCCCTGGAAGGAGTTCGACGCCTATCTGTCGGGCCCGCCCGGGATGATCCGCAGCGGTGTCCACGCGCTTCGGGACATCGGCATCCCGCCGGGCCGCATACGGCACGACTCGGTGGAGGAGCTTCTCCTCGCGGGGAACTGACCGCGCTAACCCAGGTCGGGAGCGTGCATGGCACGCACCCCTTCGATGTTGCCGTCCAGGTAGTGGCGCAGCGACAGCGGGACGAGGTGTACGGAAGCGATGCCGACACGGGTGAACGGGATCCGGACGATCTCGTACTCCCCGGCCGGCTCGTCCACCTCGGGGCCATGACGCAGCGACGGGTCCATGGACTCGAGCCGGCAGACGAAGAAGTGCTGCACCTTCACGCCGGTGGCGCCGCCGTCCTCGCCGATGTGCTCGACGGTGTCCACGAAACAGGGCACCACATCGGTGATCTTGGCGCCGAGTTCTTCGTACACCTCTCGGTGCAGGGCGTCCACGACGGTCGGGTCGCCGGGCTCGACCCCACCACCGGGGGTCACCCAGTACGGATCGACACCAGGCTTGGTGCGCTTGATCAGGATCAGGTCGCCACCGTCCAGCAGAACGGCACGGGCGGTGCGCTTGACCACGGGTCGGACGGTCATGGGAGAAATGTGGCCCGGCTGGTTCCACGTGAAACATCGCGAAGCGTCCGCGAACGACCGCAGCGCGTGCACTCCCCTGTCGGCGCCTTCAGAACCAGGCCGTGGCTGCCTGCCGCAGCCACTCGTGGGCCCGGGCGATATGCGGCATGGCCAGGGTGCCGCTGCGCACAGCCAGGAAGTAGGTGCGCAGCGGCGGCACGGCCGGCTCGTGCAGGGTCACGATCGCGCCATGATCGAGGGCGGGCGCGCACAGGTAGCGGGGCAGCACCGCCAGCCCCGCGCCCGCGATCGCACAGGAGAGCACGGCCCGCAGGTCGGGGACGACGACCGCGCCCGAAGCGGCGGGCCGGGAGTCGAAGACGGAGGCCCAGTAGCGCGCGACGAGCGGCAGCGACTCGTGCACCTCGACGACGGGCAGGTTCTCCAGAGCGGGCGCGCCCCTCAGGCGCAGCGTTTCCGGACCGATCCGTTCCGCCCAGCGCGGCGCGGCGACCAGCACATGCTCCTCGTCGCAGAGCGGAGTCGCGGTGAGCAGGGCCCCGCGCGGCCGGGCCGTGCTGATGGCCAGGTCATGGTGCCCGGCCGCCAGCCCGTCCAGCGCCTCTTCGGCGGTGCCGAAGGAGGCGCGCAGCATGAAGCCCTGGCCGTCGTCGCCGGTCAGCTCCGTGAGGGCGGGCAGAGCGCGTTCGGCGGTGAACTCCGGCGGACCGGCGAGGTGCAGCGTCCGCAGTGACGAGTCGTCGTCCAGACCGCTCTCCGCTATCTCCACCAGGGCGTCGAGGTGCGGTGCTGCCTTGTGGGCCAGCTCGTCGCCGGTGGTCGTCGGGGTCACACCCCTGGCCCGGCGGAGAAAGAGGGGCCTGCCCAGCTGCCGTTCCAGCGTGCGGATCTGTGAGGTGACCGCCGGCTGGGAGAGCCCGAGCAGGGCCGCGGCGCGGGTGAAGGAACCGGCCCGGTGCACGGTGACGAAGGTCCGCAGCAAGGCCAGATCCATGGCGTGCCCTCCCTTGTCCCTGTCGTCCTCCGGCCCCCGGGCAGGCACCAACTATAAATATGTCGATAGGTCTCTGTCTCTAGCGTGATTGGACACTGACACAGAGTCAACTAGCCTTGTGCGCGCGGTTCTTCGCGCGCGGAACCGGGACGGTCCGAGCCACGAGGGGGGAGGTTCGGACCGTCCGCAGACATCAGCAGACGGACCCGTTCCCGGTCATTCGGCGGACGCGTCCAGGGCACGGAGCAGGTCGGCCACCAGGTCCTCGGGGTCCTCGGCGCCGACGGACAGACGGATGAAGCCCTCCGGGACCGCGTCCCCGCCCCAGCGGCGCCGGCGCTCGGCCGTCGAGCGCACCCCGCCGAAGCTCGTCGCGTCCTCCACCAGCCGCAAGGCCTCCAGGAAACGCTCCGCCCGCGCGCGCGTGGGCAGCGTGAACGAGACGACGCAGCCGTAGCGTCGCATCTGCTGCGAGGCGATCTTGTGCGAGGGGTCGTCGGGCAGTCCGGGATAGCGCAGGTCGGCCACCTCGGGCCGCTGCCGCAGCGCCTCGGCGACGGTGAGGGCCGTCGCGTTCTGCCGGTCCACACGCAGCTGGAGGGTGGCGATGGAGCGGTGCGCGAGCCAGGCTTCCATGGGCCCGGAGATCGCGCCGACGATCTTTCGCCAGCGCCGTACGGCGGCCATCGCCTCGGCGTCGCGGCCGGCCACATAGCCCAGCAGGACGTCTCCGTGCCCGGTCAGCTGCTTGGTACCGCTGGCCACGGAGAAGTCGGCGCCCAGCTCCAGCGGGCGCTGTCCGAGCGGCGTGGCGAGCGTGTTGTCGACGGCCACCAGGGCGCCGCGCGCGTGTGCCGCCTCCACGAGCCGCCGGATGTCGCAGACGTCGAGCCCGGGGTTCGACGGGGTCTCGATCCACAGCAGCTTCGCGCCGTCGAGGACCTCCAGCTGGGCGTCGCCGCCGGTGGGCGCGGTGCGCACCTCCACGCCGTACGCCTCCAGCTGGGCGCGGACCATCGGCAGCACCTGATAGCCGTCGGAGGGCAGCACGACGGCGTCCCCGGCGCGGAGCTGGGAGAAGAGTGCCGCGGAGATCGCCGCCATGCCGGAGGCGAACACCAGCGTCTCGACGTCCTCCCGGCCGGGCGCCTCCAGCTCACCGATGGCGCGCTCCAGCAGCGTCCAGGTCGGGTTGTCGTCACGGCCGTACGAGTAAGGTCCCGTCACCTCGCCGGGCAGGTGGAAGTGGGCCGCGAACACCGGACCCGGCAGGGTCGGCTCGTGCTTGACCGGCTCGGGCAGCCCCGCCCGTACCGCGCGCGTGCCGTCGCCGGTGCGCCCCTCGTTGCTGGTCGCGTCGCTCATGCGGCCCGTCCTTCCAGTCGTTCCCGTACATCGGCGAGCAGACCGGTGCTCGCAGCTTCAACCATCT
The DNA here is from genome assembly GCF_043079785.1 of Streptomyces sp. NPDC015139. Taxonomy (NCBI): domain Bacteria; kingdom Bacillati; phylum Actinomycetota; class Actinomycetes; order Kitasatosporales; family Streptomycetaceae; genus Streptomyces; species Streptomyces sp. NPDC015139. Next base: position 747,753 of record NZ_JBIBUW010000002.1, read on the forward strand.
CAAGACACTCCTCGAAGCCGTCCGGCCCCCCGTAGTACGGGTCGGGCACGTCGAGGTCGTCGGCGGCGGAGGGGTCGTACGAGCGCAGCAGACGGACCTTGCGGGCGTCCTCCTCGGTGGGCGCGAGCCGGCGCAGGGCCGTGAGGTGGCTGAGGTCGAGGGCGATCACCAGGTCCAGCCGGGCGAACCACGACGGCCGGAACCGGCGGGCGACGTGCCCGGCGTCGTACCCGTGCTCCTCCAGGATCCGGACGGTGCGCGGGTCGGCGGCCTCCCCCTCGTGCCAGCCGCCGGTGCCCGCGCTGTCGGCCTCCACCCGGTCCCCGAGGCCGGCGTCCGCCAGGCGCGCGCGGAACACGGACTCGGCCATCGGGGAACGGCAGATGTTCCCGGTGCACACGAAGCAGACGCGGTAGGTCATGGCGCGCTCAGTCCTCGTCGGGCAGGACGACGTGCAGCGCCCAGGAGACGATGGAGATGATCAGGCCGCCGAGCACGGCCGTCCAGAAGCCCTCCACGTGGAAGCTCAGGTCGAGCTTGCCGCACACCCAGGACGTCAACAGCAGCATCAGCGCGTTGACGATCAGGGTGATCAGTCCCAGGGTCAGGATGAACAGGGGGAACGTGAGCACCTTGACTATCGGCTTGACCAGCCAGTTCACCAAGCCGAAGATCAGCGCCACGACGATCAGCGTGCCGGCCTTCTTGGCCGTGCTGTCACCGGTCAGGGTGATCTTGTCGAGCAGCCACACAGCGACCGCCAGGGCGCCCGCGTTGGCGATCGTCTTGACTACGAAATTCTTCATGTGTCTGATCGTGGCAGACCTGATCGGGAGTGGGCAGTGAGACGAGGACGACAGTGGCGATGAAGGCATTCCGGCTGGACGAACTGGAGGCGGAACGCGCCGCCAACGAGGGTGCCTACCTGCAATTCCTGCGCGAGCGGAACATGTCGGTCGGCCTCTACGCCCTCAACGCGGGCGAACACGACCCGCAGAAGCCGCACAACCAGGACGAGGTGTACTTCGTCGTCAGCGGTCGCGCGTCGATCACGGTCGGTCTGGAGACGACCGAGGTGGCCCGGGGCAGCGTCGTGTACGTGCCCGCCGGTGTCGCCCACAAGTTCCACCACATCAGCGAGGACCTGAGGGTTCTGGTCGTCTTCTCTCCGCCCGAGGCGTGAGTCCGGACCTCGGGGTTCCCTAGGGGACGGGTCAGGGGACGACAAGGGGTGCGGTTGCCCCATCGGACCCCTGCCCGGCCCTAGCATCGAGAGCGGAACATCGACAACGCACGAGACGCAAAGGACGAGGGCGATGCGAGAGATCTTCGCGGGACTGCCGTGGTGGGTGAAGTGGGTCGCGGTGCCGGTCATCGCCCTGGTGGTGTTCGGCGGCCTGATAGCGACCGTCGTCGGTTTCGTGATCGGCCTGCTCTTCAAGGCGCTGGTCTTCGTCGCCCTGGTCGGCGGACTGATCTACATCGTGCGCAAGTTCATGTCGAACTCCTCTTCGCGCAGCGACTGGTGAGGCACCCGGGGACCGGTGACCCGTGACGGGAACCGGTTCCCTCGGGCGGGGGAAGTTTCCCGATGAGGCCGACTGTGCGCGGTGGCGGGCCGTTAGAGTCCAAAACTCCTCGCGGGGTCCGGCCCCGTGGGCGGCGCAGACCCCACCCGTGCACCTCCTGCGCACGGGCTGACCCCCCTCGCGCTTCGGGAGAGACCCTTGGCCACGGTTGACACCGCACCGGCGGAAGCCCACGCACCCCCCACTCCACCGCGCTCCTGCGCACCCCCTGCTCCACCACGTTCGTGCCCACCCCCCGTCCACCGCCCGCCCGCCGTGACCGTCCCGGGGCAGCCGCACGCCACGGACCACCCGGAGCAACTCCCGGCGACGGGGCCGGCCGGCCGGCGGGTCTCCGCGGGTGTCACGGAGACCCAGGGCGCCGTCACCCTCATCGGCTCCGTCCAGCGCGCCATGCGCCTGCTGGAGGCCGTCGCCACCCATGGCTACGGCGCCCCCGCCAAGCAACTGGCCCGCGAGACCGGCCTCGCCCTGCCCACCACGTACCACCTGCTGCGCACGCTGGTGCACGAGGGCTATCTGCACCGGGAGAAGGGACTGTTCTTCCTCGGTGACGCGGCGGAACGGCTCAGCAGCAGCGGGGCGCAGCAGAAACGTCGCAGCACAGTGGCGGACACGCTGGCGCACTGGCGCGATTCCATCGGTGTCCCGGTGTACTACGCCATGTACCGCAACGGCGAGATCGACGTCATGTGCGTCTCCGACTCCCCCGAGGCGCCCGCGGTCGAGGAGTGGGCCGACTTCCGCGAGACCGGCCACGCGCACGCCATCGGCCAGTGCCTGCTCTCCCAGCTCGACGAGGACACCCGGCGCGACCATCTCGCCCGCTACCCCGCGCAGGCCATCACGCCGTACACCGTGCGGGACAACGATGCCCTGCTCCGACGGCTCGGCCGGACGCGGCGCATGGAGGCCGTCGTGGAACGGCAGGAGTACGCGCTCGGCACCGTCTGCGCGGCGGTCCCGATCACGGTGGGCACCACCGCGGCCACCATGGCCATCTCCCTGCCCGCCCGCCATGCCGACCGGCTGCTGCCCGCGGCCGAGCGTCTGCAGGCGGAGATCGGGCGGCATCTGGGCTCTCTCACCCTCTCTATCAGTATCTGAAAACTTACTCCTTGTGATCTGCTGTGTACTTTCAGCAAGATTTGACCACGGTCAGAGGGATCAATCCCGGCCAGTCGATGTCATATGACGGGATAGGCGATGCGCGAGTCCGTACAGGCAGAGGTCATGATGAGCTTTCTCGTGTCGGAGGAGCTCTCCTTCCGCATTCCGGTGGAGTTGCGCTACGAGACCGGTGATCCCTATGCGGTGCGCCTCACCTTTCATCTGCCGGGTGACGCACCGGTGACCTGGGCCTTCGGCCGCGAGCTGTTGATCGACGGGGTGGGCCGGCCGTGCGGGGAGGGGGATGTGCACATCGCCCCGGCGGACGCCGAGGTGCTGGGGGAGGTGATGATCCGTCTTCAGGTCGGTTGCGACCAGGCTCTGTTCCGGTCGTCGGCCCCGCCACTCGTGGCCTTCCTCGACCGGACCGACAAACTCGTGCCGCTGGGACAGGAGGGCGCGCTGGCCGACTTCGACGCTCATCTCGACGAGGCGCTGGACCGCATCCTCGCCGAGGAACAGAGCGCCGGCTGAGGCCTCGCGACCACGGCACCGGACGCCCCGCTCTCCTTCACGGACCTGTGCAGGAACGCTTCTGCACAGGGCGGGGCGGTCTCACCGGGCCGATCGGCTACCGCTTCCGGCGGCGCCCCCGCCCCGTGCGGGCCGGGACGGGCTGGGCTGTGCCGGCCGGAGCGTGCGGGCCGGAGCGGTCGGCCGACACCACCAGCGCGGCGAGCGCGGTCGTGACGGGCACCGAGGCGACCAGGCCGATCGACCCCACCAGGGTGCGCACGATCTCCTCGGCCACCAGCTCGCTGTTGGCCACGGCCCCGACGCTGCTCTGCGCGATGGAGAACAGCAGCAGCAGCGGCAGCGCGGCACCGGCGTAGGCGAGGACCAGGGTGTTGACGACGGATGCGATGTGGTCGCGGCCGATGCGGATGCCGGCCCGGTACAGCCCGCGCCAGCCCATCGCCGGATTGGCCTCGTGCAGCTCCCAGACGGCCGACGTCTGCGTCACGGTGACGTCGTCCAGCACGCCGAGCGAGCCGATGATGACACCGGCCAGCAGCAGACCGCTCATGTCGATCGACGGGTAGAGCCCGTGGATCAGACCGGTGTTGTCGTCCGTGTTGCCGGTCAGGGCGGCCCAGTCGATGAACTCCGAGCCGAGGACGCCGATCAGCAGGAGGGAGACCAGGGTGCCGAGCACCGCGACCGACGTCCGGGCCGACAGCCCGTGGCACATGTAGAGCGCGATGAGCATGATCGCGCTCGCCCCGACGACGGCCACCAGCAGGGGATTCGAGCCCTGAAGGATCGCGGGCAGGATGAAGAAGGTGAGCACCACGAAGCTCACGGCCAGCGCGACCAGCGCCATGACCCCGCGCAGCCGGCCCACCACGACGACCGCGATCGCGAAGATCCCGGCGAGCAGCGCCATCGGGAACTTCCGGTTCACGTCCGCCACGGAGTACTGCAGGTTCTTGGGCGCCGCGGGCTCGTAGGCGACCACGACCTTCTCACCCTGGTGCAACTGCCGTGACTGGTCGGGCTGCACGATCTCGGTGAACGTACGCCGCTCGTCCTTCCCGGTGTCGACACGGATGGTCGCCTTCTTGCAGGTGCCGCCCGTCTCCTGTGCCCCGGAGCCGCCCTCGGCGGTCGTGTCGCCGGCCGGGGTGCCACCGGAGGCGTTCACCGACTTGCAACTCACCTCGACGACCCGGGTCACCGTGGCCTGCTGGGTCTGCCGGTCGAAGCCGACGCCCGTGCGCTTGTGCGACGGCGCTCCCCCGGGCCACAGCACCACCAGGCCGACCAGGACAGCCGCGGTGAACGGCACCAGGATCGCCGCGATGACCTTGCGCAGATGCCGGGAGACGGGCGCGGCGGGCCCATGGCTGTGGCTGTGGCTGTGGCCGGGCGTCTGAGGGCCGGTGTGCGCCTCGCCGTGGCCGTGGTGAGGGTGGCCGTGCCCGTCACCCGCCTCCTGCCCGCGGGAGCGCCCGTCCCCCCGTCGGCTGCCCGCTGCCGGGCTGTCCGGGCGGCGCGGCTCGGGCGGCTGGTACGGGTACTGCTCCATCCTGGTCACCGCCAGATCATCGCAAGAACGGCAGGGGCCCACTGTTCACCGCGCCACATATGACGCTAGCGTGGAGGCACCTTTGCACACGCGGGAGCTCGGAGCACCGGGCTGAGAGGGCGCTGACCTCCGTATTCGCGATGTTTCACGTGGAACGACGTCTCACGGGAAGCATCGGCCGACGGAAGCCGCTGCGTCGACCGCCGAACCTGTTACCGGGTAATGCCGGCGTAGGGAGTAGGTCTCATGACCAACAAGGACGCACGCACGCCTGCCTCCGTTCAGGGTGAGAAGACCCAGGAGGCCGGGAAGTCCATCGGCTGGCACAAGGCGTACGTCGAGGGTTCGCGCCCCGACATGCGGGTGCCGGTCCGTCAGGTGCATCTCACCAACGGGCAGTCGGTCACGCTGTACGACACATCCGGCCCGTACACGGATCCGCTCGTCGACACCGACGTCCGCAGGGGACTGGCGCCGCTGCGGGAGAACTGGATCATCGGCCGCGGCGACACCGAGGAGTACGCCGGCCGTCCCGTCCGTCCCGAGGACGACGGCATCAAGCACACCTCACCGCGCGGCGGGCTGCGGAACCTGGACGCGGTCTTCCCCGGGCGTCCGCGGCAGCCGCGCCGCGGTCGTCGCGGTGAGGCGGTGACCCAGCTCGCGTACGCGCGCCGCGGGGAGATCACGCCGGAAATGGAGTACGTGGCCATCCGGGAGAACGTGTCCCCGGAGGTCGTCCGCGAGGAGATCGCGGCCGGCCGCGCCGTGCTGCCGGTCAACGTCAACCACCCGGAGATCGAGCCGATGATCATCGGCAAGCGCTTCCTGGTGAAGGTGAACGCCAACATCGGCAACTCGGCCGTGACGTCCTCCATCGAGGAGGAGGTCGAGAAGATGACCTGGGCGACCCGCTGGGGCGCCGACACGGTCATGGACCTCTCCACCGGGCGCAACATCCACACCACCCGCGAGTGGGTGCTGCGCAACTCCCCCGTGCCCATCGGCACCGTGCCGCTGTACCAGGCCCTGGAGAAGGTCGACGGCAGGGCCGAGGAACTGACCTGGGAGATCTACAAGGACACCGTCATCGAGCAGGCCGAACAAGGTGTGGACTACATGACCGTCCACGCCGGGGTGCGGCTCGCGCATGTACCGCTGACGGCCAACCGCAAGACCGGCATCGTCTCCCGCGGCGGTTCGATCATGGCCGCGTGGTGCCTGGCGCACCACAAGGAGTCGTTCCTGTACGAGAACTTCGAGGAACTGTGCGAGATCCTCGCCGCCTACGACGTCACGTACTCGTTGGGCGACGGCCTGCGGCCCGGCTCCATCGCGGACGCCAACGACGAGGCACAGTTCGCGGAGCTGCGCACGCTCGGGGAACTCAACCGCATCGCCAGGCGTTTCGACGTACAGACGATGATCGAGGGCCCGGGACACGTCCCGATGCACAAGATCAAGGAGAACATCGACCTTCAGCAGGAGATCTGCGATGAAGCTCCGTTCTATACGCTCGGCCCGCTGACGACGGACGTCGCGCCGGCGTACGACCACATCACCTCCGGCATCGGCGCCGCGATGATCGCCTGGTGGGGCACGGCGATGCTCTGCTACGTCACGCCCAAGGAGCACCTGGGCCTGCCCAACCGGGACGACGTCAAGACCGGTGTCATCACCTACAAGATCGCCGCCCACGCGGCCGATCTCGCGAAGGGCCACCCGGGCGCGCAGGAATGGGACGACGCGCTGTCCGACGCACGCTTCGAGTTCCGGTGGGAGGACCAGTTCAACCTTGCCCTGGACCCCGATACGGCACGGGAGTTCCACGACGAGACCCTCCCGGCGGAGCCCGCCAAGACGGCCCACTTCTGCTCCATGTGCGGCCCCAAGTTCTGCAGCATGAAGATCTCGCAGGACATCCGCCGCGAACACGGCGGCAGCAAGGCCCAGATCGAGGAGGGCATGGCGCAGAAGTCGAAGGAGTTCGCTGCAGCGGGCAACCGGGTGTACCTGCCGATCGCCGACTGAGCGGTGCGGGGAGCGACGGCCCGGGTGTGGCCGGGCTGTCGCTCCCCGCGGTGTCGGGGAGGTACCCCTGGGCCTGCGCGCACCGCAGACTGGCGGCATGACAGCGAGATCGATGAGCAAGGGCGCGAACGTTCCCGTCGGCTCCGCGGCGGTGCGCGCCGAGTTCGCCTGGTCCGAAGGGCCGGGCGTGCCCGACGCCGATGCCTCGGCGCTGTTGCTCACAGGGGCGGGGCGCGTTCGCGACGACGGTGATTTCGTCTTCTACAACCAGCCGCGGCACGGGTCCGGCGCCGTCAGTCACCTCGGAAAGCAGCCGGGAGGGCCGGGGCGAGGCGTCACGACGGACACGGTCGAGGTGGATCTGCGGGCGCTGGAGCCGGCCGTCGAACGCGTGGTGCTGTGCGCGTCGGCGGACGGGGGGACGTTCGGCCAGATGCGCCAACTGACCCTGAGAGTGCTCGACTCGGGGACGGGGGAAGAGCTGGCCCGGTTCGACATGGAGGCCACGACGGAGACGGCGTTCATCGGAGGCGAGCTGTATCTGCGCGAGGGGCGGTGGAAGTTCCGTGCGGTCGGTCAGGGATACGACTCCGGGCTCGCCGGTCTGGCGACCGACTTCGGCATCACCGTGGACGACGCCCCGACGGCTCCGACGACCGCGACCGTCCCCGCCGCGCCGCCGGTGACACCGCCCGCCCCGTCCGTACCGGTGGGGGGCCCGGCCCTCGGCAAGCCGGAGGACCGGCTGCCCGTGGACATGCGCAAGCGGCTCTCGTTGCGCAAGGAACAGGTGGCGGTCAGCCTGACCAAGCACGGTGCCGCCGGTGTCACCGCACGGGTCGTACTGGTGCTCGACGCCTCCGGCTCCATGTCCCCCCTGTACGCCAAGGGTGTGGTGGCCGACGTGGTGGAGCGCATGGCCGCGGTCGTCGCCCAGCTCGACGACGACGGGGAGATGCAGGCCTGGACGTTCGCCTCGCATCCGGCCCGGCTGCCCGATCTGCACATCGGTGAGCTTCCGGACTGGCTGCGGCTCCATGTCCGCGTCGGTGAGCTGAGCGTCTTCCGCCGGAACAAGAAGCCCAGGAAGGGGCTGGAGCCGGGGCAGGTCGACATGCGGGCGGTCGGTATCCAGAACGAGGAACAGAAGGTGATCGCCCAGGTTCGGCAGTACGTCCGGGAGAACCCGGCCGCCGTCCCCACCCTCGTGCTGTTCTTCTCCGACGGAGGCGTCTACCGCAACGCCGAGATCGAGCGGGAGCTGCGGGAGGCGGTGGAGGAACCGGTCTTCTGGCAGTTCGTCGGCCTGGGGCGGTCCAACTACGGTGTGCTGGAGCGCTTCGACACCATGCCGGGCCGCCGGGTCGACAACGTCGGGTTCTTCGCGGTGGACGACATCGAGAAGGTCCCCGACCCGGAACTGTACGACCGGCTGCTGTCCGAGTTCCCCTCCTGGATCACCGCGGCCCGTCAGGCCGGCATCCTCTGAGCCGGTGCCGCCGAGCCGGCTGGGGCCGCCGGAGTCCGGAGCGGGCTCGGCCGTGCACGGCACGGCCGGGTCCCGGTGGGCTCCCGGCCGGGGCGGGCGTCGTCACTCCGGCTGGTGCTCGGGGCCGCCGAAGTCCGGGCTGGTGTAGTCGGGGCTGGTGAAGCTCGGGCGGCCGGAGGCGGTGCCGTCGTCGGGGCTGGTGAAGCCGGGACGGTCGTAGCCCAGGCGCGGCATGCGTCCGGTCGGGGTGGGCGGGGTCGTGCGGTGCAGCGCCGCCGGGCCGGGCTCGGCGAGCGCCTCGCGCAGGAACGGCAGGATGCCCCGCTCCAGCAGGGCGTCCCGCCAGGCCTCTCTGGCCCTGGCCAGTTCCTCGTGCGCGGCGTCCCGTGCCTCGGCCTCCGCGGAGGTGCCGTTGCGCAGGGCCGTGAGCAGCAGGCCGACGGCGGCGACGAGGATCGCGGCCGCGGTGACGGCGCCGAACACCCAGCCCGCGGTGAGCATGGTCCGGGCGAAGGACTGCCGGGGGTCCAGCATCTTCAGGATGTAGCCGACGAGCAGGAAGATCACCGCGGCGGTCCCGGACAGGACCGGAGCCAGTACGGCGACGACCGCGACGGCGCCCGCGCCGGTGGTCTCGGCCGCCTCCCCGAGGGCCGCGGCGAGGCTCGCCGTGTCCGGTGCGGGGTCCGTGGTGGTGGAGTCGCCGCCGGTCTCCGGGGAGGCGGGGGCGGACAGCGCCGGGTGGCGCAGTTCGTCGCGGATCTTCAGGTAGTGCTGGTACTCGGCCGCCGCGGCCTCGGTGATCAGGGCGGTGGCGTTGAGCGCCATGGTGCGCAGTTGTTCGGGGTTGAGCCGCTGACCGACAGCGGCCAGTTCCGGTCGGGACGGTGCGGAGCGCAGCGCCTCGTCGAGGAGCCGCTCGAATTCCTGGCGGTCCTCGCTCTGCAGGTGCTGCGGAACGCTGTTCATGTGCATCCCCCGATGCTCCGTAGGGCTTGGGGCTCGCACGCCGGCGAGCCGTCGGGCAGAAACGGAGGGGAGCCTGCTACGGATAAGCCGATGGTAGAGCCGTGGCGGTACACGGTGACAGGGGGTTGACGGAAATTCGGTCACCTGCTCCGCGCGGACCTCGCCGGGAACGGGCCGCGCGGGGAACGGTCAGGCGTCCAGGGGCAGTTGCCGGACAAGCAGCTTCCCGGCCATGGTGACGCCGCCGTCCATGGCGATGGCGAGCCCGTCGGCGTAGATGTGCGGTCCCTCGACGACGGGGTCGGAGCTCTCCTCGCCGTCCTCCTCGGAGCCGACCTCGCCGAGGAGGTACGGGATGGGGCTGTGGCCGTGAACGACCCGGGTGCCACCGTACGTATCGAGAAGTGAGCGAACGGCGTCGGCGCCGCCCTCGTCGCGGAAGGAGAAGCGTTTGGTGAACTTGCGGAACAGGTCCCAGACCTCGTCGGCGTCGTTGCGGGTCAGGGCCTCGCGGACGGTGTCGTTGACCGCCTCGATCGAGTCGCCGTAGTCGAGGTAGGCGGTGGTGTCGGAGTGGACGAGCAGATAGCCGTCCACCTCCTCGACGGCGTCGAGGCGGGCCATCCACTGCAGGTGGTGGTCCTGGAGGCGGTCCATGTCGGTCTTCTGGCCGCCGTTGAGCAGCCAGGCCGCCTGGAAAGTGGCGGTGCCGGCGCCCGAGTTGACGGGGGTGTCGCCGAACCGCTTGGCGCCGAGCAGCAGGAGCTCGTGATTGCCCATGAGGGCCTTGCAGTAGCCGCCTGCGGCCGCGGCCTCGGCGGACAGCCGCATCACGAGGTCGATGACGCCGATGCCGTCCGGGCCGCGGTCGGTGAAGTCACCGAGGAACCACAGCCGGGCGGTGCCGGCGCACCACTGGCCCGCGGCGTCGACCAGCCCCTGCTCCCGCAGGGCGGCCATCAGTTCGTCGAGGTATCCGTGGACGTCACCGACGACGAACAGCGGTCCTGGCCCGGTCGTCGGCTGCGGTGCCGCGGCGGGAGCCGGTTCGACGGCCACCTGGACGGTGTCGCCGCGGTTGATGACCGGCAGGTCGCGCTGGGTGGGCGTGTAGCCCTCGGGGTACGCCTCGTCGAGGGGCGGGGCGGTGTCGCCCGGGTGGACGTCGTGGCCGAACGGACCGGTCTCATGGACGTACGCCGGTACCCGGAAGTCGCGCAGCGTCGCCGTCCGCTCCACCTCGGGTCCCTGACCGGCCCCCTGAGTCATCAGACCCCTCCACCATCGCGCCGCATCTGCACCGCTTCGGACTGCCTGGTCGCAGCGGTCCACGGTGTCGTGCGCCCATCATAGGAATGCGCGGCGCGACGTGTGATGACCCAGGGGTGGTGAATCGGAACAAGACTCCGGTTCGCTGCGGCATTCGCCCCGTTTGGGCAGGTGTTCGGACGGTCACCGGCCGTCTGCCGACGATCCCGCCCGCCCGCGGGCGCACGGGACGGGAGCACACCGACGGCCGCGCGCCCCGGCCGTGCACCACGACACGCCCCCGGCCGTGGACCCCTTCCCGCGCTGGGCCCGTCGGCCTACTTGTCGTCCGGCGTGCGGGGCGGGCTGACCGTCGTGCGCGGGGGACGCCGCTGGGAGGAGGTGCGCACGATCAGCTCGGTCGGTATCACCTGCTCGACCGGCTGGTCCGACTCCACGCCCTCGATGGCGTCGATGAGCAGCTGGACGACGGCGGTGCCGATGCGGCGTGGCTTCAGGGACAGGGTGGTGATCGGAGGCTCGGTGCTGGCGTACACCGTGGACTCGCTGCAGCACACGAGCAGCAGGTCGTCGGGGACGCGGAGGCCGTAGCGGCGGGCGGCGGCGAGCAGGTCCGTGCCGTTGGGGTCGAACAGCCCGTAGACGGCGTCCGGCCGGTCGGGGCGGGCGAGCAGCCGGTCGGCGGCGACCGCGCCGGCGCACGGGTCGTGGGCGGGGTAGGCCTCGTAGACCGGGTCCTGGCCGACCCGCTCGCACCAGTGCAGGTAGGCGGTGGTCGACAGATGGGTGTACGTGTCCGTCGACGTGCCCGTGAGCAGGCCGATGCGGCGGGCGCCGGCGGCGGCGAGATGGTCGAGGATGCCGAGGACGGCGGCCTCGTGGTCGTTGTCCACCCAGGCGGTGACCGGGAGCGAGCCGGCCGGACGGCCGTCCGAGACGACCGGCAGTCCCTGGCGGACGAGCTCGCTGACTACCGGGTCCTGGTCGGAGGGGTCGATGACGACCGTGCCGTCCAGGGCGACGTTGGACCACACGTCGTGGCGGGAGGTCGCGGGCAGGATGACCAGCGCGTAGCCGCGGGCCAGCGCGGCCGAGGTGGCGGCGCGCGCCATCTCGGCGAAGTACGCGAACTCGGTGAAGGTGAAAGGTTCATCCCCGTACGTGGTCACGGTCAGGCCGATCAGCCCCGACTTGCCGGTACGGAGGGTGCGGGCGGCGGCCGAGGGTCGGTACCCCAGCCGGTCGGCGACCTCGCGTACATGGCGCCGGGTGGCATCCGGGAGCCGGCCCTTGCCGTTGAGGGCGTCGGAGACGGTCGTGATGGAGACCCCCGCGGCGGCGGCCACGTCTCTGATGCCGGCCCGGCCGGGCCGGCTGCCTCGACGTGAGGTTTCCGCGCGGCTCACCTGGTGCTTCCCTGCTGCTGTCATGGCGAGCCGATAGTAGGGCTCATACGGTGGGGTAGTGCGGACGCATATGCACGCGTTGACAGGCACGTTTCTGCATGGTCATTGGGTGTCAACTGCCATGGAAAACAAGGAAGTTACGCGCTCCCATGCTAAGACGTGACTTGTCGACGCGCATGAGCCTGCCAAGTGCCCGATGTCTCGAAGAGGTCTCAACTCACCTTCACGGGTGATGCGCGCCACGGCGCAAGCCACCGGCGCATAGATATATGTAGGGCGCGCCCCCGAAACGTGCGCCTTCGTACGGTGATGCCCCTGATGCCGGTGGGACGGATGAGCTTTACCCCTTGCCGTCCCGCACCCGGGCGCATCGCCTTCCCGTGGTCGTAGGCATTGCCGTCCCGCACCTGTTCGCAGCGGCGCCGAATCCTCATAAGGTGAGGAGTATTGGAAGCCGGCGGTGTCGACGGGCCGCCGGTGGTCGCGAGGAGGACTGCGGTGAGCGAGATGAGCCCCAAGCTGCGCGCCGAGCTGGAGGGTGTCCCCACCTACAAGCCGGGCAAGCCCGCGGCGGCCGGAGGGCCGGTCGCCTACAAGCTGTCCTCCAACGAGAACCCGTATCCGCCGCTGCCCGGTGTGCTGGAGAGCGTCACCACGGCCGCGTGCGACTTCAACCGGTACCCCGACATGGCGTGCACCGGGCTGATGAACGAGTTGTCGGAGCGCTTCGGTGTCCCGCTCTCCCACCTGGCCACGGGTACCGGCTCGGTGGGTGTCGCCCAGCAGCTGATCCAGGCCACCAGCGGACCCGGCGACGAGGTCATCTACGCCTGGCGGTCCTTCGAGGCCTACCCGATCATCACGCAGATCAGCGGCGCCCGGTCGGTGCAGGTCCCGCTCACGCCGGGCGATGTGCACGACCTGGACGCGATGGCGGACGCGATCACCGACCGGACGCGTCTGATCTTCGTCTGCAACCCCAACAACCCGACCGGCACGGTGGTGCGGCGGGCCGAGTTGGAGCGGTTCCTCGACCGGGTGCCCTCCGATGTGCTGGTGGTGCTGGACGAGGCCTACCGGGAGTTCATCCGGGACCCCGAGGTGCCCGACGGTGTCGAGCTGTACCGGACGCGGCCCAACGTCTGCGTCCTGCGGACGTTCTCCAAGGCGTACGGGCTGGCGGGACTGCGCGTCGGTTTCGCGATCGCCCACGAGCCGGTGGCGGCGGCGCTGCGCAAGACGGCGGTGCCGTTCGGTGTGAGCCAGCTCGCGCAAGAGGCCGCCATCGCCTCGCTGCGGGCCGAGGACGAGCTGCTGGGCCGGGTCGGCTCACTGGTGTGCGAGCGCGCGCGCGTGGTCGACGCGCTGCGCGCTCAGGGCTGGACGGTGCCGGAGACGCATGCCAACTTCGTGTGGCTGCGGCTGGGGGAGCGCACGGTCCCGTTCGCTCAGGCCTGCGAGAAGCACGGTGTGGTGGTCCGGCCGTTCCCGGGTGAGGGTGTGCGGGTGACGATCGGGGAGGCCGAGGCGAACGACATCTTCATGAAGGTGGCGGAGGCGTTCCGCAAGGAGCTGTAGGCGGCGCCTGCTCTACTCGTCGATCAGTTCCACCCGGATGGGGTCGCCGTCGCGCACGGTCACCAGGACGCCGGCGTCCCCGTCCACGCTTCCCAGCACATTGCACGGGCTCGCGAGGCGGCACTCGGCCCCTCGCGAGATCGGTGTGGGGCCGTAGGGGAGGGCGAGCGCGTCGCCGTCCGTCCAGAAGGCCACCGTGCCCGGGTCCACGACCTCCCGGGCGTCCGTTTCACGTGAAACGGAAACTCCTGTATCGAAATACACCTCCTTGCCCCATGTGTGCGCGGTCGAGGTGAGCGGCAGCGCCTTGGTGAGGGCCTGAGTGGTCGGGCTGTCTTCGTCGAGGGTCGCGGTGAGGTTCCCCGCGGGCCAGGAGATCCGTATCTGCATGGCGCGCAATTCAACAAGATGTTGAAGTCCCTGCCAAGGCCCTGACGCGAAGGCGAAGGAGGGACCCCCCTTCGATTGCCGAAAATCAGTGCGTCATAATAGCTTGTGAATGTGAACGCGTTCACAAGCGCGTCCCGTTTGCTCCCGTATGCGTGTAGCAAAAGGGGCAAACCGCCGCTGTACCACGGCGTAGTAAGGAGAGTGACGACGTGGACCTGGCTCTGGCGCCGGAGACACTGGCGCGCTGGCAGTTCGGCATCACCACCGTCTACCACTTCCTGTTCGTCCCGCTGACCATCTCCCTGGCCGCCCTCACGGCCGGGCTGCAGACGGCCTGGGTGCGCACGGAGAAGGAGAAGTACCTCAGGGCGACCAAGTTCTGGGGCAAGCTCTTCCTGATCAACATCGCGATGGGCGTCGTCACCGGCATCGTGCAGGAGTTCCAGTTCGGCATGAACTGGTCCGACTACTCGCGCTTCGTCGGGGACATCTTCGGTGCCCCGCTCGCCTTCGAGGCCCTGATCGCGTTCTTCTTCGAGTCCACCTTCATCGGTCTGTGGATCTTCGGCTGGGACAAGCTGCCCAAGAAGATCCATCTGGCCTGCATCTGGATGGTCTCGATCGGCACGATCCTCTCCGCGTACTTCATCCTCGCGGCGAACTCCTGGATGCAGCACCCCGTCGGCTACCGGATCAACAAGGCGAAGGGGCGTGCCGAGCTGACCGACTTCTGGGCCGTGCTGACCCAGAACACCGCCCTCAGCCAGGCCTTCCACACCCTGTCCGCGGCCTTCCTCACCGGCGGCGCCTTCATGGTCGGCATCGCCGCCTACCACCTGGCCCGCAAGAAGCACGTCCGCGAGATGAAGACCTCGCTGCGGCTCGGACTGATCACGGTGGTCATCGCCGGTCTGCTCACCGCGGTCAGCGGCGACACCCTCGGCAAGGTCATGTTCAAGCAGCAGCCGATGAAGATGGCCGCCGCCGAGGCGCTGTGGGACGGTCAGAAGCCGGCGCCGTTCTCGATCTTCGCCTACGGCGATGTCGAGAAGGGCCACAACACCGTGGCCGTCGAGATCCCCGGTCTGCTGTCCTTCCTCGCCGACGACAACTTCACCTCGTACGTCCCCGGCATCAACGACGTCAACAAGGCCGAGCAGCAGAAGTTCGGTCCGGGCGACTACCGGCCCAACATCCCGGTCGCCTTCTGGGGCTTCCGCTGGATGATCGGCTTCGGCATGGCCTCCTTCGCCATCGGCCTGGCCGGCCTCTGGCTGACCCGCAAGAAGTTCATGCTCCCGCAGGCCCTCAGGGTCGGCGACGACGAGGTGCCGCACCTGGTGCTGTTCAGGAACAAGGCGCTCAGCCCGAAGCTCAGCCCCTGGTTCTGGCGCATCGCGACCTGGACCATGGCCTTCCCGCTGATCGCCAACTCCTGGGGCTGGATCTTCACCGAGATGGGCCGCCAGCCGTGGGTCGTCTACGGCGTCCTGCAGACCCGGGACGCGGTCTCCCCCGGCGTCTCCCAGGGCGAGGTCCTCACCTCGATGCTCGTCTTCACCGCGCTCTACGCGATCCTCGCCGTCGTCGAGGTCAAGCTGCTCGCCAAGTACGTCAAGGCCGGCCCGCCCGAGCTGACCGAGGCCGACCTCAACCCGCCCACGAAGATCGGCGGCGACACCCGTGACGCCGACAAGCCGATGGCCTTCTCGTACTAGGCCGAGGGAACAGTCATGGAACTTCACGACGTCTGGTTCGTCCTCATCGCCGTCCTGTGGACCGGCTACTTCTTCCTGGAGGGCTTCGACTTCGGGGTCGGCATCCTCACCAAGCTGCTGGCGCGCGACCGGCCCGAGCGCCGGGTGCTGATCAACACCATCGGACCCGTCTGGGACGGCAACGAGGTGTGGCTGCTCACGGCGGGCGGCGCGACCTTCGCCGCCTTCCCGGAGTGGTACGCCACGCTCTTCTCGGGCTTCTACCTCCCGCTGCTCCTCATCCTGGTCTGCCTGATCGTCCGCGGTGTCGCCTTCGAGTACCGGGCGAAGCGACCCGAGGAGAACTGGCAGCGGAACTGGGAGACGGCGATCTTCTGGACCTCGCTGCTCCCGGCGTTCCTGTGGGGTGTGGCGTTCGCGAACATCGTGCGGGGCGTGAAGATCGACCGGCACTTCGAGTACGTCGGCGGCGTCGGGGACCTGCTCAATCCCTACGCTCTGCTGGGCGGTCTGGTGACGCTCACCCTGTTCACCTTCCACGGAGCGGTGTTCACCGCCCTCAAGACCGTCGGGGACATCCGGGTGCGGGCACGGAAGCTGGCGCTGTGGACCGGTCTCGTCGCGGCCGTCGTGGCGCTCGCCTTCCTGCTGTGGACGCAGGCCCACAGCGGTGACGCCAAGAGCCTGGTGGCGCTGGTCGTCGCGGTCGCCGCTCTGACAGCCGCGCTCGTGGCCAATCAACTCGGGCGCGAGGGATGGGCGTTCGCCCTGTCGGGCGTCACCATCGTGGCGTCCGTGGCGATGCTCTTCCTCTCGCTCTTCCCGAACGTCATGCCGTCCACGCTCAACGGTGACTGGAGCCTGACGGTCACCAACGCCTCGTCGAGCCCGTACACCCTGAGGATCATGACGTGGCTGGCGGTGATCGCCACGCCGATCGTCCTGCTCTACCAGGGCTGGACCTACTGGGTGTTCCGCAAGCGGATCGGCACGCAGCACCTCGCCGAACCCGCACACTGAGTCCGCCGAGGGTGTGTTTCACGTGAAACACACCCTCTGGGCCGAAGGGGCATGTTTCACGTGAAACCCATCGATCCACGCCTTCTGCGCTATGCGCGTGCCACCCGCTTCTTCCTCGCGGCGGTCGTCGGTCTGGGTGCCGTCGGCGCCGGACTGGTCATCGCGCAGGCGATGCTCATCGCCGACATCGTCGTCGGGGCGTTCCAGCACACGCAGGCCGTCGCCGAACTGCGCACTCCCCTGCTGCTGTTGGCCGCCGTCGCCGTGGGGCGATCGGTCTTCGCATGGCTCACCGAACTCGCGGCCCACCGGGCCGCCGCAGCGGTGAAGTCGGAGCTGCGCGGCCGCCTTCTCGACCGTGCGGCCGTGCTGGGCCCCGGCTGGCTGAGCGGACAGCGGACCGGTTCTCTGGTCACCCTCGCCACACGTGGCGTGGACGCCCTGGACGACTACTTCTCGCGCTATCTCCCGCAGCTGGGGCTCGCGGTGGTCGTGCCGGTGGCGGTGCTGGCGCGGATCGTCACCGAGGACTGGGTGTCGGCGGCGATCATCGTCGGCACGCTGCCGTTGATCCCGCTCTTCATGATGCTGATCGGCTGGGCGACCCAGTCCCGGATGGACCGTCAGTGGCGGCTGCTGTCCCGGCTGTCCGGGCACTTCCTGGACGTCGTCGCCGGCCTGCCCACGCTGAAGGTGTTCGGCCGGGCCAAGGCGCAGGCCGAGTCCATCCGCCGGATCACCGGCGAGTACCGCCAGGCCACCCTGCGCACCCTGCGGATCGCCTTCCTGTCCTCCTTCGCGCTGGAACTGCTCGCCACGCTGTCCGTCGCCCTGGTCGCCGTGACGATCGGTATGCGGCTCGTCCACGGCGACATGGACCTCTACATCGGCCTGGTCATCCTGGTGCTGGCGCCCGAGGCCTATCTGCCGTTGCGGCAGGTGGGCGCCCAGTACCACGCGGCGGCCGAGGGTCTCGCCGCCGCGGAGGAGATCTTCGCCGTGCTGGAGACTCCGCTTCCGGTGTCCGGCTCCGGCGCGGTGCCGCCGGCGGGCGTGGTGGCGTTCGAAGGGGTCACCGTGCGCTACCCCGGCCGGTCGAGTGACGCGGTGAACGGAGTGTCCTTCGGTGTCGCGCCCGGCGAGACCGTCGCACTGGTCGGGCCGAGCGGTGTGGGCAAGTCGACGCTGCTGGACGTACTGCTCGGGTTCGTACGGCCCACCGACGGCCGGGTGCGGATCGGGGGAGCCGAACTCGGCGCCCTCGACCTGGAGCAGTGGCGGTCGCGGATCGCCTGGGTACCGCAGCGCCCGCATCTGTACGCGGGGACGATCGCGGAGAACGTGCGGCTGGCCCGGCCGGACGCGGACGACGCGGCCGTACGGCAGGCCCTGCGGGACGCGGGCGCGCTGGAGTTCGTGGACGCGCTGCCCGAGGGTGCCGGCACGGTGCTCGGGGAGGACGGGGCCGGCCTGTCGGCGGGGCAGCGGCAGCGACTCGCCCTGGCCCGGGCCTTCCTCGCCGACCGGCCCGTGCTGCTGCTGGACGAGCCGACGGCCGCCCTGGACGGGGCGACGGAGGCAGAGGTCGTAGCGGCGGTACGCAGGCTCGCGGTGGGCCGTACCGTGCTGCTCGTCGTGCATAGGCCCGCGCTGCTGGAGGTGGCCGACAGGGTGGTGCGGCTGCGGGAGGCTCCGGAGTGCCGTGGGGAGGCCGGGCCTGCCGAAGGGCCCCGCTCCCCGGACCCCGTGTCCGGTCCGCTCGCCGATCGGCTCGGCGTGCTGGAGGCCCAGGCGGCGGGGGAACAGCCCGGTCCGATCGCGGGTGGGCCCCGCAAGGGGGTGCTCGCCAGGGTTCGGGGGCTCGCCGGGGCCCGGCGTGGCCGGCTGGCGCTCGCCCTTCTGCTCGGCAGCCTCGCGCTCGGCAGTGCCGTGGGTCTGATGGCGACCTCCGGCTGGCTCATCTCGCGGGCCTCGCAGCAACCGCCGGTGCTCTATCTGATGGTGGCCGTCACCGCGACCCGAGCCTTCGGGATCGGGCGGGCCGTGTTCCGGTACGCCGAGCGGCTGGTGTCGCACGACGCCGTATTGCGCATGCTGGCTGACACCCGGGTCGCGGTCTACCGCCGCCTGGAACGCCTCGCCCCCGCCGGACTGCGGACCGCCCGCCGCGGCGATCTGCTCACCCGGCTCGTCACGGATGTGGACGCGCTGCAGGACTACTGGCTGCGCTGGCTGCTGCCCGCCGGTGTGGCCGTGGCCGTCTCCGCGGTCTCCGTCGGCTTCACTGCGTGGCTGCTGCCCGAGGCCGGGGCCGCCCTCGCGGTGGGGCTGCTGGCGGCCGGCGCCGGTGTCCCGCTGGTGACCGCCAAGGCGGCTCGGCGGACGGAGCGGCGTCTGGCACCGGCCCGGGGCGTGCTCGCGACCCGGGTGACCGATCTCCTCACCGGTACCGCGGAGCTGACCGTCGCCGGCGCGCTGCCCGCCCGCGTGGCCGCCGCTCGCGGGGCCGACGGCGTCCTCACCCGGATCGCCTCGCGCGCCGCCGCCGTCACCGGGCTCGGCGACGGACTCACCGCGCTGGTCTCCGGCCTGACGGTCACGGCCACCGCGCTGCTCGGCGCCCGGGCGGTGGCGGACGGCCGGCTCGACGGCGTGACGATGGCGGTCGTCGTCCTCACCCCGCTGGCCGCCTTCGAGGCCGTCCTCGGACTGCCGCTCGCCGTGCGGTACCGGCAGCGGGTGCGGCGGAGCGCGGAGCGGGTCCACGAGGTCCTGGACGCGCCGGAGCCCGTGCGTGAGCCCGAGCGGCCCCGGCAGGCACCCGCCTCGCCGTTCCCGCTGGTGATCAAGGACCTGGCGGCAGGGCATCCGGGGCAGCGCGGGGACGCGCTGGCCGGCCTCGGCCTCCGGCTGGAGCAGGGGCGGCGGATCGCCGTGGTCGGGGCGTCCGGCGCCGGCAAGACGACCCTCGCCCAGGTGCTGCTGCGCTTCCTCGACCCGCGGGCGGGCTCGTACACGCTCGCCGGTGTGGACGCGACCGCGCTGGCCGGTGACGACGTACGCCGGCTCGTCGGGCTGTGCGCGCAGGACGCGCACCTCTTCGACAGCTCGGTGCGCGAGAACCTGCTGCTGGCCCGGAAGGACGCCACGGAGGCCGAGCTGCGCGGGGTGCTCGCCCGGGCCCGGCTGCTGGACTGGGTGGACGGGCTGCCCGACGGTCTGGACACCTTCGTCGGTGAGCACGGCGCCCTGTTGTCCGGCGGTCAGCGGCAGCGGCTGGCGCTGGCTCGCGCACTGCTGGCCGACTTCCCCGTCGTGGTCCTGGACGAGCCCGCCGAGCATCTGGACCTGGCGACGGCCGATGCGCTGACGGCGGATCTGCTGGCCGCGACGGAGGGCCGTACGACGCTGCTCATCACGCACCGGCTGGCGGGCCTGGAGGCGGTCGACGAGGTCATCGTGCTCGACGGCGGCCGGGTGGTGCAGCGGGGCGCGTACGCGGAGCTGGCCGGGGCGGACGGTCCGTTGCGCGCGATGGCGCGGCGGGAGGCGGCGGCGGAGGTGCTCGCGGACGCGCGGTGAGGCGGTGCGTGGCACCGGAAGGCGACGGCCTGCCGGTGCCGCGGGCGAACCGTGGATCAGGAGGCCGCGCGGCCCGCGAGGAGTTGCTCGATCACGACCGCCACGCCGTCGTCGTTGTTGGCGACCGTACGGCCCGACGCGGCGGCGATGACGTCCGGGTGGGCGTTGCCCATCGCGTACGACCGGCCGGCCCAGGTCAGCATCTCCACGTCGTTGGGCATGTCCCCGAAGGCGACGACCTCCTCGTGCGAGATGCCGCGCTCGGCGCAGCACAGGGCGAGGGTGCTGGCCTTGGAGACGCCTGGTCCGCTGAGCTCCAGCAGGGCGCTGGGGCTGGAGCGGGTGACGTTGGCCTGGTCGCCGACGGCCAGGCGGGCGAGGGTGAGGAAGGCGTCGGGGTCGAGGGTGGCGTGGTAGGCGAGGATCTTCAGTACGGGCTGGTCGGCGTCGGGGCCGTCCGGAGCGAGCAGTTCCTCGGCGGGCAGGAGGTTGTCCGGTATCTCCATGTGCAGCTTGGGATAGTCCGGCTCCTGGTGGAAGCCGTAGGTCTGTTCGATCGCGAACACCGTGCCGGGTGCCGCCTCGCGCAGCAGCAGGGCGGAGTTCAGGGCGTTCTCCCGGGCCAGCTCGCGCACCTTCACGAAGCGGTGGGCGCCGGGGCCGCCGTGCAGGTCGACGACGGCGGCGCCGTTTCCGCAGATGGCCAGGCCGTGGCCGTGGACGTGCTCGCTGACGACGTCCATCCAGCGGGCCGGGCGGCCGGTCACGAAGAAGACCTCGATGCCCGCCTCCTCGGCTGCGGCCAGCGCGGCGACCGTGCGGGGGGAGACCGACTTGTCGTCGCGCAGCAGGGTGCCGTCGAGGTCGGTGGCGATCAGCCGCGGGGGTACGGCGGCGGCAGGGGTCCCGTGCTGTCTGGTCGCTGAGGTCACCGGATCATTCTCGCGCATAGGTCCGCACGCCCGTGCGGGGCTCCGCACGGGCGTGGAGGACGGGGATTCAGCGGGCGTCAGCGCAGCTGGGCGAGGGCTTCCATCGCGATCCGCTCGAAGACCTTCTGCTCCGCGGCGAAGTCCGAGTCCGGGATCGGCCAGTGGATCACGATCTCGGTGAAGCCCAGCTCCTGGTGCCGGCCGGCGAAGTCCACGAAGGCGTCCAGCGACTCGAGGGGCCGGCCGCGGTCCGGGGTGAAGCCGGTCAGCAGGATCTTGTCGAGGTCCGCCACGTCCCGTCCGGTGGCGTCGCAGGCCTCGGTCAGCTTGGCGATCTGGCCGCGCAGCGCCTCCACGGACTGCTCGGGCGTACCGGTCTCGTACAGCTTCGGGTCGCCGGTGGTCACCCACGCCTGGCCGTGGCGCGCGGCGAGCCTGAGCCCGCGCGGGCCGGTGGCCGCGACCGCGAACGGCAGCCGGGGCCGCTGCACACAGCCGGGGATGTTCCGCGCCTCGTGGGCCGAGTAGAAACGGCCCTCGTGCGACACCGAGTCCTCGGTGAGCAGCCGGTCCAGCAGCGGCACGAACTCGGCGAGCCGGTCGGCGCGCTCGCGCGGGCTCCAGGGCTCCTGACCGAGGGCGGTGGCGTCGAAGCCGGTGCCGCCGGCGCCGATGCCCAGGGTGATCCGGCCGCCGGAGATGTCGTCGAGGGAGATCAGTTCCTTGGCGAGCGTCACCGGGTGCCGGAAGTTCGGAGAGGTGACCAGCGTGCCCAGGCGCAGCCGCTCGGTGGCGGTCGCGGCGGCGGTCAGGGTGGGGATCGCGCCGAACCAGGGGCCGTCCCGGAAGCTGCGCCAGGACAGATGGTCGTAGGTGTACGCCGTGTGGAAACCGAGTTGCTCGGCCCGTGTCCAGGCCGAACGACCGCCTTCGCTCCAGCGGCGGTAGGGCAGGATCACGGTGCTCAGACGCAGACTCATGGATCCGAGGGTAAGCGGCCTCACGAGTAACCCCGGAAACGGTCACCGTATGCGCCGGCGCAGCCACGGACCGAGCAGGAACGCCGGTACGTGCTCCTGGTGGGCGCGGTCGCCGGGCAGCGGGACGACCAGGCGGTGGCCGGGCGGGAAGCGGCGGGCCCGGACGTGCGCGAGGCCGCCGAAGACGGAGCGGAGGAAGGCGGGGACGTCGTCGCGGGCGATGTCGGGGCATTCGACGCCCTCGACGGTGATCAGCGCGTCGTCCTCCGGGTAGAGGCGCACGCTCACCCGGGGCATACCGCCGAACTCGACCTGGGCCTCGTGCGGCAGTGAGCCGTCGGGGTCCGTGGTGACGCCGACGCCCGCAGCGCTGCGACGGGAGGTCCTGTCCGCGCCGATGTCGTGGATCACCTCGATCTCGCGTCCGTGACGGGCCGCGAGGGCGCGCAGTGCGGTGACGGCGGCCTCGGTGGTGGGGAGGTGTTCGGGCGAGTGCTCCATGGCGCCGATCCTCCGCCACCGGTCGGCGCGGTGACGTCAGCGGGGGCCGGGCAGCCGCAGGTAGCCCGGTGGGACGGCCTTCGTCAGCCAGACGCCGTTGGCGCTGACGTGGAACACATGGCCGTCGCGGTGCATGGCGCCGGCGTCCACGGTGAGCACCACCGGGCGGCCTCGGCGGGCGCCCACCCGGGTGGCGGTCTCCCGGTCGGCGGAGAGGTGCACGTCGTGCCGGTTCATCGGCCGCAGGCCCTCGGCCCGGATGGCGTCCAGGTTGCGGGCGACGGTGCCGTGGTAGAGGTACGGCGGCGGGGTCGCCGGGGGCAGGCCGAGGTCGACCTCCACGCTGTGGCCCTGGCTGGCCCGGATCCTGCCGCCCTCGATCACGAAGCGCCGCTTGTCGTTGGTGGCCACCACGTGGTCCAGTTCCTCACGGGTGAACCGGAACCCGTGGGCGGCGGCCGCGGTGATCAGCGTGTCGATCTCCACCCAGCCGCCCGGGTCCAGTGCGAGCCCGATGCGCTCGGGCTGATGGCGCAGGTGCTTGGAGAGGTACTTCGACACCTTGACGGTGCGTCTTTCGTCCATGGCTCCAGCGTGCGCCAGAGACGCGGATCACGCAGTCGGTTTTTCGCCCGTAGGTTTGGTCCACAGCCAAGTCGGGTTATCCACAGGTGAATTGACGAAACTGTGGACAACCAGTGCTGGTTTTACGGCGGTTCACCAACCTTCGTAGGTTTTTCGGTGGTTGTGGCAAGTTCATCCAATGCTCTTGCGCGCACTTCCCGTTCGGCGGCCAGGGCGACGAAGGCGGCGACGCGCTCGGTGCCAACCAGCCCTTCGACGGCCTCGATCGTCCCGGTGGGAAGCGCGACCGTACGCGTGTCCGACCAGGGTTCCGAGGGGGCGCCGGAACCGAGGTGCGAGCGGAGGTGCCGGGTGGCGAACACCCGCATGGCTCGAGCGAGTTCGGCGTCCACGGTCTGCTGTGCCAGGGGGCGCAGCCGGCGGACGAGCGAGGCCGCTTCCGCCGCGTGCGCGTCCGTGCGGTGGCCCGGATCGTCCAGGTAGGGCGCGAAGACGTACTCGGTGGTGAACTCCAGGAAACGGGCGGCGATATGCTCCACCTGGCCCCTCAACTCCCGCAGATGACGGGAGATGGCGGAGAGTGGTACTCCCGCAGCGTGCAACTCGGCTGCCACGGACAGTTCTTGCGGGCTCGGGACGAGAAACGTGTCCGCGTCGCCGTCGATCCGCTCCAGCACGCCGAGCTCGACCGCCTCGGCCACGGCGGCGTCGTCGGGCCCCCCGAAGCGGGCGTCCAGTTCGGCGCGGGTGATGCGGTCGGGTCGCTCGTCCGTCCAGGGGCCCTCGACCTCCGCGACCAGGCCGAGGACACCGCCCAGGCCGCGTCCGGTGTCCCAGGCCTCCAGGAGTTCCCTGATCGAGGCGAGGGTGTAGCCGCGGTCCAGGAGGTGGGCGATCTGGTGGAGCCGGGTGACGTGGGCCTCGGAGTAGAGGTTGGCCCGGCCGTGGCGCTCCGCGCGGGGAAGGAGGCCGCGGTCCTGGTAGGCGCGGATGGTCCGCACGCTGGTGCCGGTCCGGTGGGCCAAGTCCTCGATGCGGTAGGTGTGCTGGGACGGGGGTCCGCTCATGTTCCGCCTCCTCGGCCGGTGCCGTGTGCGGCGGCCGGCCGGAACCGGACCGCCCGCCGCCGGCTCACAGCTTGGGTTCCACCCGGGCGATCCGCCGCAACACCCCCGGCAGGAAACGGGACATGAGAAGGGCGCCGCGGGCCTCGGGGGTGACCGGGACCACCGCCCTGTTGCCCGCCACCGCGTCCAGGATCGCCTCGGCGACCTTCTCCGGCGGGTAGTTGCGCAGCCCGTACAGCCGGGCCGAGTTCTTCTGGCGGCGCCGCTCCTCCGCCTCGTCGACACCGGCGAAGCGGGCCGTGGAGGTGATGTTGGTGTTGACGATGCCGGGGCATATCGCGCTCACCCCGATGCCCTGGCCCGCGAGTTCGGCGCGCAGGCACTCGGAGAGCATCAGCACGGCCGCCTTCGAGGTGCTGTAGGCGGGCAGGGCGCGTGAGGGCTGGAACGCCGCCGCGGACGCGATGTTGACGATGTGCCCGCCCTGACCGCGCCCGGCCATGCGCGCCCCGAAGAGCCGGCAGCCGTGGATCACGCCCCAGAGATTGACGTCGAGGACCTTGCGCCAGTCCTCCGTCGTCGTGGCGAAGAAGGACCCCGACAGCCCGATGCCGGCGTTGTTGACCAGCACGTCCAGCACGCCGTACTCCCGGTGCACCTTCTCCGCGAGCTTCTCCATGGCCTGCTCGTCGGAGACGTCGGCCGTCTCGGCCCAGGCCTCGGGCGCGCCGACCAGCCGGGACAGCTCGGCCGTGCGGGCCGCGGACTCCGTGTCACGGTCGACGGCCACCACGCGGGCGCCGGCCTCCGCGAACGCGAACGCCGTCGCCCGGCCGATGCCGCTGCCCGCGCCGGTGACCAGGACCAGCTGTCCGCCGAAGCGCTGGGCGTGGCGCCCGGCGGTCTTCGGCTCGGGGCGGCCGCCCTCCACGGAGGTGACGAACTCAGCGATCCACGCGGTCACCTGGTCGGGACGCGTGCGGGGGATCCAGTGCTTGGCCGGCAGGGTGCGCCGGGTCAGCCCGGGCGCCCACTGCTCCAGGTCGTCGTACAGCCGCTCCGAGAGGAACGCGTCCCCCTGGGGCGTGATGAGCTGCACGGGGGCGTGCGCGTACGCGTCGGGGCGCGGCCTGCGCAGCCGGGCGCGGACGTTGTCCCGGTAGAGCCAGGCGCCGTGCGCCGCGTCGGACGGCAGGGACGCGGTCGGGTAGTCCCCGCCGGGGACCCGCTCGACGCGCTCCAGGATCTTCGGCCAGCGTCTGCCGAGCGGGCCGCGCCAGGCCAGCTCCGGCAGGACGGGGGTGTGCAGCAGGTAGACGTACCAGGACTTGGCGCCCTGGCCGAGGAGCTGTCCCACCCGGCGGGGCGTCGGACGCTTCACGCGCGCGTTGATCCAGTGCCCGAAATGGTCCAGGGACGGTCCGGACATCGAGGTGAACGACGCGATGCGGCCCTCCGTGCGGCCCACCGTGACGAACTCCCACGCCTGCACCGAACCCCAGTCGTGCCCGACCAGGTGCACCGGCCGGTCCGGACTGACCTCGTCCACGACCGCCAGGAAGTCGTCCGTGAGCTTGGCGAGGGTGTAGCCGCCGCGCAGGGGCTTCGGCGCCGTGGAGCGGCCGTGGCCCCGGACGTCGTAGAGGACCACGTGGAAGCGGTCCGCCAGCCGGGCGGCGACCTCCGACCACACCTCCTTGCTGTCCGGATAGCCGTGCACCAGCACCACGGTCGGCTGCTGCGGGTCGCCCAGCTCGGCGACGCACAGCTCGACCCCGCCGGTCCGCACCCAGCGCTCGCGCGCACCTGTCAGCGTCACTTCTCCTCCGCCCAGCGCCGCACGTGCGGCAGATCGTCGTCCAGCCAGAAGGCGCTGTCCTCCGGGTCCCGGGAATCCGTCACCACCAGGATCTCCTCGAACTTCGCTCCGGTACCCCGGAAGCCGAGGTGCGGTTCGACCGCCCACAGACCCGGCCGCGGCGGGTGGTCGGAGAAGCGGTACGGCGACCACAGCGGCGACCAGCCCTCGCGGTGGCCGTGCAGCGCGTCCGCGACGAGGCCCGTCAGGGACTGCGTGCCGAAGCCGAAGAGGTGGGGGGACCAGCGGCGCTGCGCCACCCGGTCCACCTTGTGGGCGATCACCCCGAACGGGTAGGCCCGGTGCCGGTTGGCGTAACCCTGGCGCACCATGAGCCGGTCCACGTCCTCGTAGATCTCCCGCAGCGGGCGCTTCTCGCGCACCTCGCGCAGGATCAGCTCGCGGTGCGCCTCCAGGTCGGCCATCAGCCGGTCCTGCACCGGGTTCACCCCGAGCGAGCCCGAGTAGCCGATGTCCGCCGTGTATCCCTCGTACACCGGGGCCATGTCCAAGATGAACGGCATCCCGGGCTCCAGCGCGCGGTCGGTCGGGAAGAACTGCAGCGGGATGCGGAAGTTCGCGAAGGCCGTGCGGTCGCCGAACCAGGCGAACGGGAGGTGGAACCAGTCCCGCACCCCCCGCTCGCGCAGCCAGGCACGCTGCATCCGCGCCGCCTCGCGCTCGGTCACGCCCGGCTCCAACCGCGCCGCGACCGCCTCCGCGCACTCGTAGGCGAGGCGCTGCACCCGTCTGAACCCCCGCAACTCCGCGGAGAGTCCGCTGCTCACTGCCGTCGTCATGCCGCCCCGTCCCGTCGACTGCGGTACGCGTCCGTAACTTGACACTGGTGAATGTGACAGTTGTTAGAGGTGGCGTCAATAGGCGCGGTGCGGCTGTGGACGGCCGCGAGGGGCGGTCAAGGCCAGGCCCTCCCCCGGGGGGACCCCTAGGGCCCCGTAATACCTGGGTCTGACGCCGAGACGGCTCTGAGGTCTGACGACCGCGGTGGTCGGGGTCACTACCTTCGAGGGGTGACTGTGATCGCGACCGAAAGCCTGAGCAAGCGGTTCCCCCGGGTGACCGCGCTCGACCGGCTGTCCATGGACATCGGAGCCGGTGTGACCGGACTCGTCGGGGCCAACGGCGCCGGCAAGTCCACCCTGATCAAGATCCTGCTGGGTCTGTCCCCCGCCACGGAGGGCCGCGCCGAGGTGCTCGGCCTCGACGTCGCCACCGAGGGCGCCGCCATCCGGGAGCGCGTCGGCTACATGCCGGAGCACGACTGCCTGCCGCCCGACGTCTCGGCCACCGAGTTCGTCGTCCACATGGCCCGCATGTCCGGTCTGCCGCCCACCGCCGCGCGCGAGCGCACCGCGGACACCCTGCGCCACGTCGGCCTGTACGAGGAGCGCTACCGCCCCATCGGCGGCTACTCGACCGGCATGAAGCAGCGGGTGAAACTGGCCCAGGCGCTCGTGCACGACCCGCAGCTGGTCTTCCTGGACGAGCCGACCAACGGCCTCGACCCCGTCGGCCGCGACGAGATGCTGGGCCTGATCCGGCGCGTCCACACCGACTTCGGCATCTCGGTCCTGGTCACCTCCCACCTGCTCGGCGAGCTGGAACGCACCTGCGACCACGTCGTCGTCATCGACGGCGGCAAGCTGCTGCGCTCCAGCTCCACCACCGACTTCACCCAGACCACGACCACCCTCGCGATCGAGGTCACCGACAGCGACAGCCACCCCGACGGCACCCGCGCGGTCCGCGACGAGCTCCACGCGCGCGGAATCGACACGCACGCCGAGGCGGGCGGACTGCCCGGAGCCGGGCACATCCTGCTGCTGACCGCCGAGGGCGACGCGACGTACGACCTCGTCCGGGACGTGGTGGCCGACCTCGGCCTCGGCCTGGTGCGCATGGAGCAGCGCCGGCACCACATCTCCGAGGTGTTCAGCAGTGACGAGCAGCGGAAGGAGGCCGTCGGCCATGGCGGTTGAGCATCCCCTGGCGACGCCTTCCGGCGACCAGACCCGTATCCACGACATCGGCTACCGCGGCTACGACGGCCCGCGCCTCGGCCGCTCCTACGCCCGCCGGTCCCTGTACTCGCAGTCCCTGCGCGGCGCCTACGGCCTCGGCCGCTCGGCCAAGTCCAAGGTGCTGCCGATGCTGCTGTTCGCGGTGATGTGCGTGCCCGCGGCCATCATGGTGGCCGTCGCGGTGGCCACCAAGGCGCACGAACTGCCGCTGGCTCACGCCTACACCCGCTACGCGCTCGTCATGCAGGCGGTGATCAGCCTGTACGTCGCCGCGCAGGCCCCCCAGTCGGTCTCGCGCGACCTGCGCTTCAAGACCGTCCCGCTGTACTTCTCCCGGCCCATCGAGACCGCGGACTACGTCGTGGCGAAGTTCGCGGCACTGGCCTCGGCGCTGTTCGTCCTCACCGGTGCCCCGCTGCTGGTGCTGTACGTGGGCTCGCTGCTCGCCAAGATGGGCTTCGCCCACCAGTCCGGGGAATTCGCCCAGGGGTTGGTCTCCGTGGCCCTGCTCTCGCTGCTCTTCGCCGGCATCGGCCTGGTCATCGCCGCCGTCACCCCGCGCCGCGGCTTCGGCATCGCCGCCGTGATCGCCGTGATGACCATCTCCTACGGCGCGGTCTCCACCCTCCAGGCCATCGCCGACGTCCAGGGCAGCAGCGGTGCCGTTCCCTGGCTCGGCCTGTTCTCGCCGGTCACGCTGATCGACGGCGTGCAGTCCGCCTTCCTCGGCGGCAGCTCCGGCTTCCCCGGCGGCACCGGCCCGTCCGGCGGCGAGGGCGTGGCGTACGCCCTGGTCGTCCTCGGTCTGATCGCCGCGAGCTACGGCCTCCTGCTGCGCCGCTACAAGAAGGTGGGACTGTGACCACGCCCGTCCCGTCGCCCGCCACCACCCTCCCGAGGAACGGGCTGCGCCCATGACCACTCTCACCATCGACCACGTGTCCCGCTGGTTCGGCAACGTGGTGGCCGTCAACGACGTCACCATGACCATCGGCCCCGGCGTCACCGGCCTGCTCGGCCCGAACGGCGCCGGCAAGTCCACCCTGATCAACATGATGGGCGGCTTCCTCGCCCCCTCCACCGGCTCGGTGACCCTCGACGGGAAGCCGGTGTGGCGCAACGAGTCCGTCTACCGGCACATCGGCATCGTCCCCGAGCGGGAGGCGATGTACGACTTCCTCACCGGACGGGAGTTCGTCGTCGCCAACGCCGAACTGCACGGACTCGGCGCCAAGGCCGCCGGGCGGGCGCTCGCCACCGTCGAGATGGAGTACGCCCAGGACCGGAAGATCTCCACGTACTCCAAGGGCATGCGCCAGCGCGTGAAGATGGCTTCCGCGCTGGTCCACGACCCCTCGCTGCTCCTGCTGGACGAGCCGTTCAACGGCATGGACCCGCGCCAGCGCATGCAACTGATGGACCTGCTGCGGAAGATGGGCGACGAGGGCCGCACGGTGCTGTTCTCCTCGCACATCCTGGAGGAGGTCGAGCAGCTCGCCCGGCACATCGAGGTGGTCGTCGCCGGACGGCACGCGGCCAGCGGCGACTTCCGCCGGATCCGCCGCCTGATGACCGACCGCCCGCACCGCTACCTGGTGCGCTCCAGCGACGACCGCGCCCTCGCGGCCGCGCTGATCGCCGACCCGTCGACGGCCGGCATCGAGGTCGACACGGCCGAGGGCGCGCTGCGCGTCCAGGCCGTCGACTTCGGCCGCTTCACCGCCCTGCTGCCGAAGGTCGCCAGGGACCACGGCATCCGGCTGCTCACGGTCTCGCCGTCCGACGAGTCCCTCGAGTCCGTGTTCTCGTACCTGGTTGCGGCGTAGGAGGCCGAAGATGTACGACCCCACCGTCGCCCGGCTCACCTACCGGGCCCTGCTGGGCCGCCGCCGGGCCCTCATCCTCGGCGCGCTGCCCCTGCTGCTCATCGTGATCGCGGTCGCCGTGCGCGCGCTGACCGGAGCCGACGACCAGACGGCCTCCGACGTGCTCGGCGGCTTCGCCCTCGCCACCATGGTGCCGATCATCGGCGTCATCGCGGGCACGGGCGCGATCGGCCCGGAGATCGACGACGGCTCCGTCGTCTACCTGCTGTCCAAGCCGCTCAAGCGGCCCACGATCATCTTCACCAAGCTCATCGTGGCCATCGCCGTGACCATGGTGTTCTCGGCCGTGCCGACCCTGATCGCGGGACTGATCCTGAACGGCAACGGCCAGCAGATCGCCGTCGCCTACACGGTCGCCGCGCTGGTCTCCTCCATCGCCTACTCGGCGCTGTTCCTGCTGCTCGGCACGGTCTCCCGGCACGCCGTGGTGTTCGGGCTGGTCTACGCCCTCGTCTGGGAGGCGCTGTTCGGCTCCCTGGTGCCGGGCGCGCGCACGCTGAGCGTCCAGCAGTGGTCGCTGGCCGTCGCCCACAAGGTCGCCGGCGGGGACATGGTGACCTCCGAGGTGAGCCTGACGACGGCCACCGTGCTGCTGGTGGCCGTCACCGTCCTGGCCACCTGGTACGCCGGCCAGAAACTGCGGTCGCTGAAGCTCGCGGGCGAGGAGTAGGCCGCGGCGGCCTTGACGGGGACTTCACCCCGGCCCGGGCACACTGGGCGAATCGGACACATGGCTGGGAGGCCGCAGATGGGTGAGGAGATACCGCAGCCCGAAGGGCGGGAGCGGGCCGGGGAGGCCGCCTGGGACGACATCGTCCTGGACGAGGCCTTCGTACGCGCCGCGGAGTCCTCCGAGCCGTCCGCCCGGGCCCGGATGCTCGCCGCGCGCTGGCGGGCGGAGGGACCGCAGCCGCAGCCCTGGCGCTCCGACGAGCCGCCGGCCGGCTGGTTCTTCAGCAAGGCCCGGCGGCGCGGACGGCGCCGTCGCTAGCGCCGCTCCGGCGGCACCCGGCTAATTCGGTGGCGCCCGACTCGGCGGCGGGGCACAGTGGTTGTGCCCCGTCCGCCGGGATCGTCCCGGCGCCACGTACTGGGAGAGGAGATGGGCGATGTCCATGCACGGCAGTACGCCCAGCTCCCGACAGGGCAGCGCGAGGCCGGCTCCGGAGTGATCGCCACTCCTCCGTGACGCCCGTGGGAGCTGCCCGGGGCGGCCGCTTCGAGCACGCGATGTCCGCATCCGCGTGGGCCGCCCACCCGGAGGATTGGCCGAGTGGTAAGGCACTGGCTTGCTAAGCCATGGTCGGGTCCGAAAGGCCCGCGCACGTTCGATCCGTGCATCCTCCGCAAGACGCTGTCACCCGACCCGGCCGGCTCGCCGGCCGGGGGATCTCAGGCCAGCAACCGCTCCAGCACCACCGCGATGCCGTCGTCCTCGTTGGAGGACGTCACCTCGTCCGACACCGCCTTGAGTTCCGCGTGGGCGTTGGCCATGGCCACGCCGCGGGCCGCCCAGGCGAACATTGGGACGTCGTTGGGCATGTCGCCGAAGGCGATCGTGTCGGCGGCCTTCAGGCCGAGGCGGCGGGCGGCGAGTGACAGCCCGGTGGCCTTGGACAGGCCGAGCGGCAGCAGCTCCACGATGCCCTCGCCCGCCAGGGCCACCGTGACGAACCCGCCTGCCGTCTGCCGGGCGACGGCCGCCAGCTCGTCGTCGCCCAGCGTCGGATGCTGGATGTAGATCTTGTTCAAGGGCGCGGTCCAGAGGTCGGACGCGTCCGTGAACGGAGTCGCCGGGAGCCGCCCGGTGACCGCGTATCCCGGCCCCACCAGCACCTCGCCGTCGAGGCCGTCACGGCTGGCCGCCAGGTACAGCGGGCCCACCTCGGCCTCGATCTTGGCGAGGGCCACTCCTGCCAGCTGCCGGTCCAGGGTGACCGAGGTCAGCAGGCGGTGCGCCCCGGCGTCGTAGACCTGCGCGCCCTGGCCGCAGACGGCGAGGCCGTCGTAGCCGAGGTCGTCCAGGATGTGCCGCGTCCAGGGGACGGCCCGGCCGGTGACGACGATGTGCGCCGCGCCCGCCGCGGTGGCCGCGGCGAGCGCGTCCCGGGTGCGCTGCGAGATCGACTCGTCGGAGCGCAGGAGCGTTCCGTCGAGGTCGGTGGCGACGAGCCCGTAGGGGAAGCTCACCGGGTCACCGGTGCCAGGACCTCCCTGCCGCCCAGGTACGGGCGCAGGACCTCGGGAACCCGGACCGAGCCGTCGGCCTGCTGGTGGTTCTCCAGGATGGCCACGATCGTGCGCGGTACGGCGCACAGGGTGCCGTTGAGCGTGGCGAGCGGCTTGACCTGCTTGCCGTCGCGGACCCGGATGGACAGGCGGCGCGACTGGAACTCGGTGCAGTCCGAGGTCGAGGTCAGCTCGCGGTACTTGCCCTGGGTCGGGATCCACGCCTCGCAGTCGAACTTGCGGGCGGCGGAGGCGCCGAGGTCGCCGGTCGCGACGTCGATGACGCGGAACGGCAGCTCCAGCGAGGTCAGCCACTGCTTCTCCCACTCCAGCAGGCGCTGGTGCTCCGCCTGGGAGTCCTCGGGAGCGACGTACGAGAACATCTCGACCTTGTCGAACTGGTGCACACGGAAGATGCCCCGCGTGTCCTTGCCGTGCGAGCCGGCCTCACGGCGGAAGCAGGGCGAGAAGCCCGCGTACCGCAGCGGCAGCCGGTCGGCGTCGATGATCTCGTCCATGTGGTAGGCCGCCAGCGGCACCTCGGACGTGCCGACCAGGTAGAGGTCGTCCTTGTCGAGGTGGTAGACGTCCTGGGACGCCTGGCCGAGGAAGCCGGTGCCCGCCATGGACTGCGGGCGGACCAGCGCCGGGGTGAGCATCGGCGTGAAGCCGGCCGCGGTGGCCTGGGCGATGGCCGCGTTCACCAGGGCCAGCTCCAGCAGGGCGCCGACGCCGGTGAGGAAGTAGAAGCGGGAGCCGGAGACCTTGGCGCCGCGCTCGACGTCGATCGCGCCGAGGATCTGGCCGAGCTCCAGGTGGTCCCGGGGCTCGAAGCCCTCGGCGGAGAAGTCACGGATGGTGCCGTGCGTCTCCAGCGTGGCGAAGTCCTCCTCGCCGCCGACGGGCACGTCGGGGTGGACGAGGTTGCCGAGCCGGAGCAGCAGCTCCTGGGTCTCGGCGTCGGCCGCGTCGCGCTCGGCGTCGGCGGCCTTGACGTCCGCCTTCAGCTGCTCGGCGCGCTTGAGCAGCTCGGCCTTCTCGTCGGCGGAGGCCTTGGGGATCAGCTTGCCGAGCTGCTTCTGCTCGGCGCGCAGTTCGTCGAAGCGGACGCCGGAGGACCTGCGCCGCTCGTCGGCAGACAGGAGGGAGTCGACGAGCGCGACGTCCTCTCCACGGGCGCGCTGGGACGCGCGCACACGGTCGGGGTCCTCACGGAGCTGGCGAAGGTCAATCACGGGGCCCAGGCTACCGGTGCGCGGTTGCCGCTCACGAATCCCTATTCCGGAGAGTTCAGATACGCGGCTTACGTTCCGTTATGCGCTAATTGCCGAGCGTGTCAAGGAAAAGTGTCTCACTCCCTGGGACGGGGCATGCCTCGGGCGCCCGGTTGACTGGATTTCCTTGTGGGGAACGGGACTTGGGAAGCGCGTTGTCCACAGGAATCCACACCCCCGGAAGGGTTATCCACAGGCTGTGTGGAAGGTCTGTGGACGTCGGAATTGATCACTCCGGAAGCGTCGAACGGACGGAAGAATTCCCGGGTCAAACCCCATCCACACCCACGTTCGGGTGGAAAACGGTCGCCCCAAAAGATGAACCATGGGAAACGGGTGGACGAAGGGTGACTCATGCGCCGGTGACGCCACCTGGGGGCCGTAGGGCGATTTGTCGACCGAACGGCACTTCCTTGTCGACTTGTCCCCAGGTCGAGAAGGGCACCTGTGGATAACGCCTGTGGATAACGATGATCCGCAGGTACGACTGGCTAGAAGCGCCCGTCCTGGCAGCGCGCCACCCAGTCCGCCGCCGCCGTGAACTCCTCGTCCGAGGTCCCCGGAAGCGTCGGCCGGGCCTCGGCCGGGGTGATGTCGGCACGCGGATAGGAGCCGAGGAAACGCACCTGGAGACAGATCCGCTTCAGACCTCTGAGGGCCTCCGCCATCCGCCGGTCGGAGATATGGCCCTCGGCGTCGATGCAGAAGCAGTAATTGCCGATACCGGCACCGGTGGGCCGGGACTGCAGCAGCATGAGGTTGATGCCGCGCGAGGCGAATTCACCGAGCAGGTCGCGCAGGGCTCCGGGATGGTCGTCGCGCTGCCACAGCACCACGGAGGTCTTGTCGGCGCCGGTCGGCGCGGCGGGCCGGGCGGGGCGGCCGACCAGCACGAACCGGGTCTGGGCGTTCTCCGCGTCGTGGATCCCCGTCTCCAGGGCGCGCAGCCCGTACCGGGCGGCGGCGAACTCGCCCGCGAAGGCGGCGTCGTAGCGGCCCTCCTGGACCAGGCGGGCGGCG
Source organism: Streptomyces sp. NPDC015139 (assembly GCF_043079785.1). Taxonomy (NCBI): domain Bacteria; kingdom Bacillati; phylum Actinomycetota; class Actinomycetes; order Kitasatosporales; family Streptomycetaceae; genus Streptomyces; species Streptomyces sp. NPDC015139. The sequence continues at coordinate 782,367 of NZ_JBIBUW010000002.1, forward strand.
TCCGCGTTGGACGCGGCCGACTCCCAGGTCGCGTCCGGCAGATGCGCGCGCAGCCAGTTGCGCACCTGCGGCTGGGCCGCCGGGTGGGCGGAGACGGTCTTGATGTCCGTGAGCTCGGTGCCCGGCCGGACCAGCAGCGCGAACGTGATCGACAGCAGCACCTCGCGGTAGATGGTCAGCGGTGCGCCGGCGACGAGTTCGTCCAGGGTGGTGGTGATGCCGCCCTCGACGGAGTTCTCGATCGGCACGAACGCCGCCTCGGCCTCACCGGCGCGGACGGCGTCCAGCGCGGACTGCACCGACACGTACGGGATCAGCTCCCGGGTGGCCGCCTCCGGGAGCGTCCGCAGGGCGACTTCGGTGAAGGTGCCCTCGGGGCCCAGGTACGCATAGCTCGCTGGCATGTCCTCACCCTAACGGCGGCACGGCGGCCCGTCGCCTCCGTCTCACGACGGCCACCCGACCGGGTGGTTTGAACGCGGAACGGCCCCGGGTGCACCGCTGCCTCGCGTATCCGGACGCCTTCCGGGCCGCCGCGGACGTGCGTGCCGGCTCACCCCTCCAGCAGTCGCTGCCCCACGTACTCGCCCTTGGCCGCCCCGCCCGGCACGGCGAACAGCCCGCTCGCCTCGTGCCGGACGTACTGCGAGAGCGCGTCGCCCCGGTCGAGCTTGCGCTGCACCGGGACGAAGCCGCGCAGCGGGTCGGCCTGCCAGCAGACGAACAGCAGACCGGCGTCGGGCGTGCCGTCCGCGTCGATGCCGTCGTGGTAGGAGAACGGGCGCCGCAGCATCGCCGCGCCCCCGTTGCGGTCGGGCCGGGTGATCCGCGCGTGCGCGTTGACGGGGACGAGGTATTCGCCCTTGGCGTCCGTCTTCTCCAGGTCCATCTCGGTCGTCTCGTCGCCCCCGGACAGCGGCGCCCCGTCGGCCTTGCGGCGCCCGATGACCTGCTCCTGGGCGGTGCGCGACAGCCCCTCCCAGTCGTCCAGCAGCATGCGGATGCGGCGTACGACGGCGTAGGAGCCGTTCGCCATCCACGCGGGCCCGGTGGTGGAGGGCACGAAGATCCGCTGGTCGAAGTCGGCGTCGGCCGGCCGGGGGTTGCGGGTGCCGTCGAGCTGGCCCATGAGGTTGCGGGCCGTCATGGGGTGGGCGGTGGCGCCCGGGGAGCGGTTGAAGCCGTTCATCTGCCAGCGCACCCGTGCGGCCGACCCGGCGTCCTTCTGGATCGCCCGCAGGGCGTGGAAGGCGACCAGGGCGTCGTCCGCGCCGATCTGCACCCACAGGTCGCCGTCGCTGCGGGCCTTGTCGAGGTGGTCGGAGGAGAAGGCCGGCAGCGGGTCCAGCGCGGCCGGCCGCTGCTTCTCCAGGCCCGTCCTGCCGAAGAAGCCGTACCCGAAACCGAAGGTGACCGTCAGCGAGGAGGGCCCCGCGTCACGGGCCACGTCGGTGTCGTCGTGCGGGGCGGCCTCGCCCGCCATCAGCCGCTCGGCCGTCGCCGACCAGCGGCGCAGCAGGGCCGCCGCCTCCTTGCGGCCCGCGCCCGGCGCCAGGTCGAAGGCGACGAGATGGCCGCGCGCCTGGAGCCCCTCGGTGATACCGGGCTGATGTTTCCCGTGAAACACCGCCCGGTCGGTGCCCACCGAGGTCAGCGGAGTGGCCCCGGCGGGCGCGGCGGCGTAGCCCACTGCGCCGCCGGTCGCGCCGAGCACGAGCCCGGTGGCGCCGGCGGTGCCGAGCAGGGCACGCCGGGAGACGCCCCGGCCGGTGCCGGGGTCGCCGGCGGGCTGGCGCACGGCGGACTCGGGCGTCCGGGCCTCGGGGAGGGACTGGTCGGGCATGGTGTCGTTCAGCCGATCTGCGCGTTCTTGGAGACGGTCACCTGGTCGATGTCGGAGGTCCGCACGGTCACCGCGATCTTCCAGTCGCCGGCCATGGGGATCTGCACCGCGCTCGCCGACCAGTGGCCGGTGGTGATGTGGTCGGGGTTCACGGGGAGCGGGCCGATCTTCTTCGCCTCCAGGGTGAAGGAGACCTTCACCTCGGGGACGTCGAAGGCCCGGCCGTTGGGCCGCTCGACGTAGACGTGCATCTCGTTGCCGCCCACGCGCGCGGGATCGAGGTCGATGCGTGCGACGCCCTTGCCGTCCGTGCCGCCGGTGTCGAAGGGCATGTCCAGGGTGAGCGCACCGGACGCGGGGGAGGACGGGGACGACGAGCGGGCCGACGCGGACGTGGCGGCCTCGGCCTGCTGCTCGGTGCGGCCCGGCTCGGTCTGCGTCAGCACGGTGGTGACGGCGAGCAGGACGACCGCGACACCGGCCTCGGCGAGCACCGAGCGGCGCAGCCCGAACCGGTTGGGGTCGGCGTCCCGCAGCCGCTTGCGCCGGGCGGCGTCGGCCGCGGCCCGCTGCCGGGCCAGCTGTGCGGCGCGCGGGGAGTCACCGGTGCCTTCACCCTTGTCGCCCTCGGCGTCCGCGTCCCCGCCGGCCGGCCCGTTCGCGCCGGAGGACTGCTCGGCCGGTGCCTTCACTGACGCCCCGGCCGAGGCCTTGGCGGCCGGCCCGGCCGCCGCGGAGGCGACCCGTTCCTTCCGCGGCCGGTCGGCCCCGGCGCCCGTGCCCGTGTCGGCGAGCCGCGCGGTCCACCGCCGCGAGACCGCCGCGACACCGACGAGCAGCGCCACCAGGCCGATCTTGACCAGCAGCAGCTGCCCGTACCGGGTCTCGGTGAACGCCGACCAGGAGCCGAGCTGCCGCCAGGACTGGTAGACGCCGGTGACGACCAGCGCGAGGACCGAGCCGAAGGCCAGCCGGGAGAAGCGGTGCACGGCGGCGGCCTCGACCGGCGTCTCGGCGGGCGCGCGGTACAGGGCGACCAGGAGCGCGGTGAGACCGCCCAGCCAGCCGGCGACGGCGAGCAGATGGACGACGTCGACCGGCATGGCGATGCCCGGCTGGAGCCCGACCGAGGCGTGCTCGGCCATGGCCCAGCTGGAGGCGAGACCGGCCGCGACGACCGTGCCGCCGACGGCGAGCCCGAAGGTCAGGTCGCGCTTCTCCGCGCCCTCCTCCCGCCGGGTGTAGGCGCCGAACAGGACGGCGACGAACAGCGCGGCGGCGGCGAGCAGCAACAGCCGGGAGACCAGCGCGGCACCGGTCTTGGTCTGGAGCACCTGGCCGAGCAGATCGAGGTCGAGGACATCGGCGAGCTTGCCCGAGGTGGTGTACGCGCCGCGCAGGAGCAGCAGCCACAGGGTGGCCGCGGTCAGCGCCAGCCAGCCGCCGACGACCAGCCGCTGCAGGGCCCGTACGCCCGCGCCGCGCCGCCAGCAGGCGAGCACGAAGGCCGCGCCGCCCGCGAGCACGATGAAGCCGGCGTAGGACACGTACCGCCCGAACCCGTAGAGCACACCCACGGTCCCGCCGCCCGCGGCCGGCCCCGCGTCGGAGACCACGGTCGCCGAGGGCGCCCCGACGGAGAAGGTGTAGGCCCCGGCGACGGGGTGGCTGTCGGCCGAGACGACCTGGTAGGCGACCGTGTAGGTGCCCTTGGCCAGGCCGCTCTTGAGCCGCACGGCGTAGGTCGTCCCGCTCACGTCGGCGGGCGTGCCCGTCTGGACCGGCCGGCCCTTCGGGTCGAGCACCCGCACGGAGTCCCCGGTCATCGCGACCGTCTCGGAGAAGGTGAGCGACACCTGGCTGGGCGCCTTCTTGACCACCACCCCCTGCGCGGGGTCACTGCCGGTCAGCGCCGCGTGCGCGGAGGCCGGTCCGGCGCCCGCCAGCAGCGCGCCGGTGACAGCGAGCAGCAGCAGTACCAGGGTCCGCAGGCGGGGGGTGATGGTCCGCGTCAAGGTGGTCCCTCCCTCAGTGGCCGGTCGACGGGTTGTACGTGGCGGACTTCACCGGCATCTCGACGGTGAGGGGGCCGGACTCGGCGAAGGTGAGCTTCACCGTGACGGTCTGGCCCTGCCGAGGCTTGCGCTTCAGCTCCTCGAACATCAGATGGTTGCCACCGCTCCTGAACACGAGCCGGCCGTGGGCCGGTATGGCGAAGGAGGACTTCTCGGCCATCGCACCGCCGACGGTGCTGTGCATGGTGACCCGGCCGGCGACGTCACTGCTGACCGAGGTCAGCTCGTCCTCGGCCGTGCCCTCGTTGGTGATCGTCAGGAAGCCGGCGGCCATGTCGGCGGAGACCGGCTGGGGCATGTAGGGAGAGCCGACCGACAGGCCGGCCTTCCCGGAGTCCGCCCCGGAGCCGGAGCAGCCGGCGAGGGCGAGGGCCCCGGCGAGGGCGGCCGCGGCCGGGACGGCACACCTCACGGCTTGGCCCCCTCGACGAGCTTGGGCAGGTCCTTGGTGTAGTCGTCGACCGTGGCGTCCTCGCCGTAGAGGACGTATCCGCCGTCGGTCTTCGGCGAGAACGCGATGACCTGGGTGCCGTGCACGGAGACGGCCTTGCCGTTCTTGTCCTTCGTCGTCGGCTCGATGGAGATGCCGACGGACCGGGCCCCGGCCTGGATGGTGGAGAAGCCCCCGGTCAGACCGACGAACGCCGGGTCGATGCCCTTGAGCCACTTGCCCAGCTCGGCCGGGGTGTCGCGGTCGGGGTCGGTGGTGACGAAGACGACCCGCAGATCGTTCTGCTCGGCCTTGGGCAGCGCCTTCTTGGCGACGGCGATGTTGCTCATCGTCGTGGGGCAGATGTCCGGGCAGTGCGTGTAGCCGAAGTAGAGCAGGGTCGGGTGGCCCTTGGTCTCGGCCCGCAGGTCGTACTTCTCGCCGTGCGTGTCGGTGAGGACCAGGTCGGGCTTCTCGAAGGGCCGGTCGAGCACCGTGGCGGCCTTGCCCGAGTCGGACTCGGAGACCACGGAGACCGATGACTTGTCGTCGTTCCCGCTGCCGCAGGCGGAGAGGGTCAGGGTGGCGGCGGCGAGCAGCGCGGCCGCGGCGAACGTCTTGTTGCGCATAGAAAAATGTCCCAGATGTGAGAACTCCGGCGCGCACCGGGGTCGTACGACAGCGTCGCACGGCCCCGGCGCGCGGACGGAACCTTGGCTCAGGCGGCGGTCCGGCGGCGGCCGGCGAGGACGCCGTAGGCGACGCCCGCGATGCCGATGACGATGCCGACCACGCCGAGCACGCGTGCGGTGGTGTCACTGCCGCCGTCGGAGCCGGAATCCGCGGCGGCGGCCGTCTTCTCGGTCTTGGCGGCGGTGTCCTCGGCGCCCGCCGTGCCGTGGTGGTCGCCGGTCGCGGCGGACAGCTCCAGCACGGGGGCCGGGTTCTCCGGCTCGTCCTCGCCCTCCTCGGGCACCTCGATCCAGCGCACGACCTCCTTGTTGGAGTACGTCTGGACGGCCTTGAAGACGAGCTGGTCGGCGTCCTCGGGCAGGGCGCCGACGGAGAGCGGGAACTTCTGGAAGTAGCCGGCCTCGATGCCCTTGCCGTCGGCGGTCCAGGTGACCTTGGAGACGGCCTCGTCGATCTTCTCGCCGTGCATGGTCAGCGGCTTGTCGAGCTTGGACCTGGTGACCTGGATCTTCCAGCCCGGGATGGGCTGCGGCATCACCGAGGCGATCGGGTGGTCGGCCGGGAGGTTGACCTCGACCTTGGTGGTCGAGGCGTCGTCGCGCTCGTTGGGGACCTTGAAGTCGACGACCGCGTAGCCGCCCTTGGCCGCGGTGCCCTCGGGCTGGACGGTGACGTGTGCGAAGGCCGGGGCCGACAGGGTCAGTACGGCCGTGCCGGCGACGGCAGCGGCGGCGGCGACACGGGAGACGGTACGGCGAGAGGCGACACGAGAAGCCTGCATGGCAGGGGCACTCCACTCTGAGTGAAATCCGGTGGTGGTCACGGTGGTGCTGAGAGATACGCGCGCGTGCGCGGTGCCACTCGCGGTGGTCGCGGTGGTCGGCGGTGCGCACGGGTGCGGCCGCGCGGACGCGGCCCTCTCCCACCGGCGGTGTGGAGTGGTGCGGTCGCGTCAGGCGGCGAGGGCGTACCCGGCGGCGGGCGGGCCGCGCCGGATCACCGTGTGCTGGAGTGCGGTGGTGCGGGGGGCGGGTGCCTCGTCCCGGGCGGTGCGGCGACCGCACGGGGGCGGCTCGACGGCGGGCAGCAGCCCGGCGCACAGGGCGTGCACCAGCGCCAGTGCCCCGCGCAGGGACCGTACGAGCGCCGCTTCGGCGACTCCGTGCGCCGACAGCTCGATCAGCCGCAGCACGGCCAGGTCGCCCCGGCGCAGCAGCCAGCCCGCGGCCACGGCCGCGAGGACGTGGGCGAGCAGCATCGGCGGCGAGGGCAGCGGCGAGGCGGTGGAGGCGGCGGGATCGGCCATGTGCCGCATGGCCGGCATGGTGCCCACGGCCCGGCGCGAGGGGTCGATCAGATGCGCGTCGAGCAGCAGGCGGTAGGCGTGCCCGGGGGTGAGCACCGACGGCCCGGACCCGCACACGAGCCGCGCCGCCCGCTCGACGAGCTCGGTGCTGCTCAGCGAACCGTCCGGCGCGGCCATCGGCATTGCGCCCGAGGTCATCGCGGTGCCCGCGTGCCCGCCCAGGCCGAACAGCGTGTGCAGGGCGGTCTGGCCGAGTGCGAGGAGCGTGGCGATGGCCGGCATCGAGCGGGCCCGCCCGGCGAGCGGCGCCACGAGCAGCAGGGCGCCGGCGAAGCCCGCGCCGAGCGTCCACAGCGGCACGGTCGCGCAGGCTGCCAGACTGTGCCCGGCCGCGGCCAGCACGACGCAGACCGCGGCGAACACCGCGGCCCGCAGGATCCGGAGTCCGGCTCCGGGACGCGCCGTGCGCGGGTGGGGGGCAGTCATGGCGGCCTCATCATCGCACTGCCCGCCCCGCCGGCGTCCGCCAGGTGGCCGGACGCGTCCCTCATACACCGATTCCTCCCCCGGCGCATCGACCGTATGGGCGGAGTCACGTTGACGCAGTGCTTACGGCCGGCTACGCGCGGCAATACGTAACGGTATGTCGAGCCGCGGCCTGGAGGCTGGAGCATGAGCATCTGGTGGTCACTCCATCTGCGCCGCGAGGCCGCGAGCGTGCCCCTGGCCCGGCGCCTGCTGATCGGCACGATGGAGACGGCGGGCGTCGACCCGGAGATCTCCTTCGACCTGTCCGTCGCGCTCAGCGAGGCCTGCGCCAACGCCGTGGAGCACGGCGGAGCCGGGGCGTCGGGCGGCGCCTCGGAGGCCTACCGGGTGACCGCCTACCTCGACGGCGAGAAGTGCCGCATCGAAGTGGCGGACTCCGGACCGGGGTTCACGCGCACCACCGACATCCGGCCCGTCCGGGCGGACGCCGAGCACGGCCGCGGACTCTGCCTCATCCGGGAGCTCGCCGACCACGTCCACATCGGTGCCGGTCACGGCCGGGGCGGCACGGTGGTCAGCTTCGACAAGATGCTCAAGTGGCGCGGTGGCGCGCCGTCCCTGGCGGTGTGAGACCTCCCGGTCCGTTTCCGCCCGGGTGGTCCGCCCGGAGCCCGGCGCGCCTAGGGTGCGCGCATGCGAATCGAGACCGAGGAGCTGGCCGGCGGCGTGACGCTGCGGCTGCTCGCGCGCGGTGACGTGGACGCGATGTGCGCGGCCTACGTCGCGAACCGCCGGCACCTGAAGCCGTGGGAGCCGGTCAGGCCCGAGTCGTTCTTCACCGCGGCCGGTCAGTCCCAGCGGGTGCACGGACTGCTGCGGCAGTACGCCGAGGGCACCGCGCTGCCCCTGGTGCTCGTCGCGGAGGACGGCCGGATCGTCGGGGCCGGCACCCTGTCGGGCATCTCCCGGGGCCCGTTCCTGAGCGCCCACCTCGGGTACTGGATCGCCGCCGACCGGCAGAACCGCGGACTGGCCAGTGCCATGGTCGAGCGGATGTGCCGGCTCGCACGGGACAGGGTGGGACTGCACCGGATCGAGGCGTCCACGCTGGTGCACAACACCGGATCGCAGCGGGTGCTGGCGAAGTGCGGGTTCGAGCCGATCGGCCTGGCCCCCGCCTATCTGCACATCGACGGCGCCTGGCGGGACTGCCGGCTCTTCCAGCGGATCCTGCACGATCGCGACCCCGCGCTCTGACGCACCGCCGGTCCGCGGGCCGCCGCCGGTCAGCCCACGAGCGCCGCTTCTCCCACCGCCCGGGGCGCCCGGCGCCGCGCCGCCCGGCGCGCGGCCGGACCCATCGCGTACGACGCCACCGGCATCAGCGCGCCCAGCAGCAGCCAGCCGGGCGTGCCCCAGCCCAGCAGCAGCCAGGTCACCACCAGCGGGCCGAGCGTGCGGGCGACGGTCACGCCGGTGCCGAAGAAGCCCTGGTACTCGCCCATCCGGTCGGCCGGGGCCAGGTCGAAGGACAGCTGCCAGGAGCCCGCCGACTGCTGCATCTCCGCCATCACCTGGAGCACCGCACCGGCGACCAGGATCGCCGCGGCGGGCCAGGCGGACCGTCCCGCCGACAGGGCGAACACCGCGCAGGAGGCGAGCATGACCAGGCCGGACCGGCGCAGCACCCGCACCGCGCTGCCGATCCCGGTGACGGCCGTGGCCGCCCGCACCTGGAACAGCGTCACCGCCAGGGTGTTGAGCACGAACAGGCCGGACGCCAGCCAGGCCGGTGCCCCGGTCCGCTCGGTGATCCACAGCGGCAGCGCGAGGCTCAGCAGCGGCAGCCGCAGCAGCAGCACGGCGTTGAGCAGCGCCACCACGGCGTACGGCCGGTCCCGCAGCACCGCGAACCGTCCGGTGCCGGCGACGAGGCCCAGCGGCCGTACGGCGGGCAGCCGCAGCAGGATCAGCGCGCAGACCAGGAAGCACATCGCGTCCAGTGCGAGCACGCCCCGGTAGGCCACCGCCGCCCGGGCGCCCAGCGTGAGGCCGCCGAGTGCCGCCCCGACCGCGAGCCCGCCGTTCAGCGTCGACTGCAGCCGTGCCAGCAGGCCGGTCCGCTCGCCGGCCGGGACCAGCCCGGCGAGCAGCGCCTGCCGGGCCGCGGCCAGACCCGACTGCGCGGAGGCGTACACGCAGGCGGCGAGGACGAACGGCAGGAAGCCCCGCACCAGGAGGAACGAGGCGACCGCGGCCGAGGTCCCGAGGGCGAGCAGCACCGACGTGCCACGCGGCCCGCGCCGGTCGGCGAGCCGCCCGAGCGGCACCCCGACCAGCGAACCGACCGCCCAGCCGAGGGTCAGCCCGAGCCCCACGCGCGCCGGGGCGATCCCGGCGACCTGGGTGAAGTACAGCGCCGAGGTCGTGTAGTAGGCGCCGTCGCCCACGGAGTTGGCGAGCTGGGCCAGGGCCAGGAGCCGCTGCGGTCGGTTCGTCATACCGATCACGGTAGGAGCCCGGTGGATCTCCGGGCAGACCCAATCGGCTGCCCTCTCAGTGGTCCACTTCCTGTGGCGGGGTCAGCCGTCCAGCACCTTCGCGAGCACTTCCAGGGCCTCCGGATAGGTCCGCTCCCGGGGGGTGCCGTAACCGACGACCAGGCCCTGCGGCCGGCCGGTGCCCGGGACGTGCCAGTGGTCGCCGAGGGCGCCGAGCGCGAGGCCCTCGGCCTCCGCGCGGGCCAGCGCGTCGGCCTCGTCGGGCACGTCGATCAGCGCGTGCAGGCCCGCCGCGATCCCGCGCACGCTCCGCCTCGGCCCCAGCCGGTCCAGGAGGTGGTCGCGGCGGCGCCGGTACCGCAGCCGGCACGCGCGCACGTGCCGGTCGTAGGCGTGGCTGTCGATGAGTTCGGCGAGCGCCAGCTGGCCGATGGTCTCGGTGTGGTGGTCGCTGTGCAGCTTGGCGTCGGCGACCGCGTCGACCAGGTGCGGCGGCAGCACCATCCAGCCCAGGCGGAGCGCGGGACCGAGCGTCTTGGAGGCGGTGCCCAGATAGACGACCTGGCCGGGCGCCATGCCCTGCAGCGCGCCCACGGGCTGCCGGTCGTAGCGGAACTCGCCGTCGTAGTCGTCCTCGACGATCAGCGCGCCCCGGGCGCGGGCCCAGTCGGTGAGCGCGCGCCGCCGTTCGGGGTGCAGGGTGACCCCGGTCGGGTACTGGTGGGCGGGGGTGACCACCACGGCGGCCGCCTCGCCGAGTTCCTCCGGGCGTATCCCGCGCGCGTCGACGGACACCGGCCGCACGGTGCCGCCGTTGTGCCGCACCACCTCGCGGTGGAAGGGCAGCCCGGGGTCCTCCATGGCGACGGGCGAGCCGTCGAGCACCCGGGTCAGGAGCGCGAGGCCCTGGACGTACCCGGAGGTGATGACGATCCGCTCCGGGGGCGCGAGCACCCCGCGCGCCCGCCCCAGATAGCCGGAGAGCGCGGTGCGCAGTTCGATCCGCCCGCGTGGGTCGCCGTAGTCGTACGCCAGTGACGGCGCGGTCGCTATGGCGCGGCGCAGCGCCCGCAGCCAGGCCGCCGCGGGGAACGCGCCGACGTCGGGGCTGCCCGGGCGCAGGTCGAGACGCGGGGCACGCGCGTGTGCGTGCGGCCGCGGCGCCTCGGAGTCGACGGAGGGCAGGGAGGCGACCCGGGTGCCCGAGCCCTGCCGTGCCGTCAGATAGCCCTCGGCGACGAGCTGGTCGTAGGCCGCCTTGGCGGTGCCCCGGGAGATGCCGAGCTCGGCCGCGAGGCGCCGGGTCGCGGGCAGCCGGGTCCCGGGTCCGAGCCGTCCGTCGCGCACGGCGTCCCGGAGGGCCCGCTCCAGCCCGACACGGCGTCCGTCCGCCGCGTCGGGTTCGAGATGCAGGTCCACCCCCACACCGGACCAGAAGTCGTCCACGAACACCCTCCCCCTAGGCACGTGTGACCTTCGCACGTGTACGGACACGCCGATGGCCGGGCACCGCACGGGTGCCCGGCCATTCAGTGTCTTATCAGCCCTTGAGGGCCGACATCCACGCCTCGACCTCGTCGGAGCGGCGCGGCAGGCCCGCGGAGAGGTTCCGGTTGCCGTCCCGCGTGACGAGGATGTCGTCCTCGATGCGCACGCCGATGCCCCGGTACTCCTGCGGCACCGTCAGGTCGTCGGCCTGGAAGTACAGGCCCGGCTCGACGGTGAGCACCATGCCCGGCTCCAGCGTGCCCTCGACGTAGGTCTCGGTGCGCGCGGCCGCGCAGTCGTGGACGTCCATGCCGAGCATGTGGCCGGTGCCGTGCAGGGTCCAGCGGCGCTGCAGGCCCAGCTCCAGGACGCGCTCGACCGGGCCCTCGACCAGGCCCCACTCGACGAGCCGCTCGGCGAGCACGCGCTGGGAGGCGTCGTGGAAGTCCCGGTACTTGGCGCCCGGCTGCACGGCCGCGATACCGGCCTCCTGGGCGTCGTACACGGCGTCGTAGATCTTCTTCTGGATCTCGCTGTACGTGCCGTTGATCGGCAGCGTGCGCGTGACGTCGGCCGTGTACAGCGTGTGCGTCTCCACGCCCGCGTCCAGCAGGAGCAGGTCGCCGGAGCGGACCGGGCCGTCGTTGCGGACCCAGTGCAGGGTGCAGGCGTGCGGGCCGGCCGCGCAGATGGAGCCGTAGCCGACGTCGTTGCCCTCGACGCGCGCGCGGAGGAAGAACGTGCCCTCGATGTAGCGCTCGCTGGTCGCCTCGGCCTTGTCCAGGACCTTCACGACGTCCTCGAAGCCGCGGACCGTGGAGTCGACGGCCTTCTGCAGCTCGCCGATCTCGAACTCGTCCTTGACCAGGCGGGCCTCGGAGAGGAAGACGCGCAGCTCCTCGTCGCGCTCGGCGGTGACCTTGTCGGTCAGGGCCGCCTCGATGCCGGCGTCGTGGCCGCGCACGACCCGCACCGGGCCGGTGGCCTCGCGCAGCGCGTCGGCCAGCTCGCGCACGTCGGCGGCGGGGATGCCGTACAGCGCCTCGGACTCGGTGAGGGAGTGGCGGCGGCCGACCCACAGCTCGCCCTGGCCGGAGAGCCAGAACTCGCCGTTCTCGCGGTCGGAGCGCGGCAGCAGGTAGATCGTCGCCTCGTGGCCCTCGCCGGCGGGCTCCAGCACCAGGACGCCGTCCTCGGTCTGGTTACCGGTGAGGTAGGCGTACTCGACGGAGGCGCGGAAGGCGTACTCGGTGTCGTTCGAGCGGGTCTTCAGGTTGCCCGCCGGGATCACCAGGCGCTCGCCCGGGAAGCGGGCGGAGAGCGCGGCGCGGCGGCGCGCGGTGTGCGCGGCCTGCTCGATCGGCTCCAGGTCACGCAGCTCCGTGTCGGCCCAGCCGGACTGCATGCTCTCGGCCAGCTCGTCGGAGACGCCCGGGTACAGGCCGTTCTTCCGCTGCTTGACGGTCTCCTCGGACTCGGTCTCGGGGCCCTCCGCGGTAACGGAATCGGGCACAGCCGGGTTGAGCTCGTCGGACACGTGATCCTCCTCGATACGCCATTGATCTCCCCCGGAAGCCCGCGGCGCTCCTGCTTGTGGCCGAGCGGGGGGCCTCCATCATCGTACGGTCGTACCGGGAGCGGGCGGGGGCCGGATGACCTGTTATGCCCGGTCATGCCAGCCACGGCCGGCCGGGCCGTCAGTCGAAGCGCGCCGCCAGCAGGACCACGTCCTCCTCGCTGTCGGCCGTGTCCAGGCCGTCCGGCAGGACGGTGCGCAGGACGTGGTCGGCGACGGCGCCGGGGTCGTGGCGCAGTGCCCGCGGGATGCTCGCCGCGGCCGCGTGCAGCCGGGTGAAGGCGCGGTCCATCGGGTCGCCGGTGCGGTGCAGCAGCCCGTCGGTGTAGAGCAGGACCGTGTCGCCCGCCTCCGCCTGCACCTCGACGCTGGGGGCCTCCCAGCAGGCCAGCATGCCGAGCGGGGCCGAGACGGAGGTCTCGGCGAACTCGGTGCGCCGCTCGCCGATCAGCAGCGGCGGGCTGTGCCCGGCACCGGCCAGGGTGACCTTGCGCAGCGCCGGCTCGCAGTAGGCGAACAGGGCGGTGGCCGAGCGGGCCGGCTCGGTCAGCCGCAGCAGCAGCTCCAGGTCGGACAGGACGGCGACGGGGTCCTCGCCCTCCATCACCGCGTAGGCCCGCAGGGAGGCGCGCAGCCGGCCCATGGCGGCCACGGCGCTGGGCCCGGAGCCGGTGACCGAGCCGACGGACAGGCCGAGCGCGGCGTCCGGCAGCGGCAGCGCGTCGTACCAGTCGCCGCCGCCGCGCGGTCCGCTGCGGTGCCGGGCGGCGAGCTGGACACCGGCCACCCGGGGCAGCCGGTACGGCAGCAGTTCCTCCGTGAGGGTCGCCATGCGCGCGCGGGTGCGTTCCACCTCCAGCAGCCGGGCGAGGTGCTCGGTGGCGTGCCGGACGTAGAGGCCGGCGAGGTGGCGCTGCCGCTCGTGGGGTTCGGCCGGCTCGTCGTAGAGCCAGACGGCGGCGCCGAGGCGGCCGGCGGAGTCGGAGGCGAGGGGCAGGGCGTAGCTGGCGGCGTAGCCGAGACGGGCGGCGACCTCGCGGTGGCGGGGGTCGAGGCCGTCCTCGGCGAGCAGATCGGGATGGACGACCTCGGCGCCCTGGCCGGTGTCGTACGGCAGTGAGCCCTGCGGGACGGTCTCGATGTGCCCGAGGTCCGCCCGGCCGAGACCGAGGCCGAGGGTGGTGCGGGGGCCGAGTCCGTCACCGGGCTCCAGGACCACGAGGCCGCGGCGGGCGCCGACGAGGGCGGCTCCGGCGCGCAGCAGTTCCTGGAGGGCGGGCTCCAGCGCGTGCGTGCGGGAGAGCCGCTCGGTCAGTTCGTGGAGCGTGGTGAGGTCGGAGACCCAGCCGGCCAGCCGGTCCTGGAGGACGGCGCCGGGGGCGGGGGCGTGCGGGGCGAGGGCGTTCCGCACGGGCGGATCCGGGTCCGGGGAGGGCCCCGCGCCCGGCGCGAGGGGAGTGGGCGCGGCAGTGTGTGGGGCCGTGGGAACCGCTGAATCGATTCCGGCCACTTTCGGAGGATGCGGGGCGCTCATGGCGTCCGGCTTTCAGACCGGTGCGTTTTGCTCAAAAGCATCGCAAACCCCCATGTGATTCTGCGCCGCTAGCGGTGTCTCCACATGTACACGCACTCGTGAGGGGATGTCCAGCATTGTCCTGCCGGGATTCCTGGTGTCCATGGGGCGGACCCGGGTTTCCCGCTAACCCCTTGCCTTACTGCCAAGTTGGCTGAAAACTGCCTCAGGTATCGGTCCATTGCGGTCGACTGGCCCTGCTCCACGGAGCGTCACAGCGGTCGTGATGGGTACGTACTCGGAGAAGGCCAGGGGTGGCTGGGGGCCACCCGGAACCTGGCGACGGACCCGGGCGTCATAGCCACCGACGGCCGAGCCCCATCCTCCCGTGGCGGAGGCGGAGAGAAATACGCGCGACGGCAAACGCCATGCTTCGCCACCCCCACGCCGCAGCCGTGCTCGTGATGGACGTACCAGGAACGCGGGCGCGGCCGATGCTCGACCCCACGGGGTTCCCCCTGTCGTGCGCAGGGGTGTGATGCGCCAACAGGTACGCACAGTGAAGTGATCGACTCATGTTGTGATGTGGACCACGGTGTTGCCAGCGGTGCAACGGAAAGGAACGAGCGCTCATGCGCGAGATCCTCGGAAGGCGACGCAGGCTCCTGTCCAGGCGGAACGGCGGGAGGCCCGAGCTGCTCAGCGCGGCCCTGAACTACGCGGGTGAATGGCGGTGGCCCGTACTCCCGGGCGTGGCCCCGGACCCGCGGGGGCGGTCGCGGTGCGCCTGCCCCGACCCGGACTGCACGGTGCCGGGTGCGCACCCCTTCGACCCGGGTCTGCTCGCGGCCACCACGGACCCGCGCATGGTGCGCTGGTGGTGGACCAACCGGCCGGCCGCGCCGATCGTCCTGGCCACCGGCGGAACGGCGCCCTGCGCGGTCAGCCTGCCGGCGCTCGCCGCCTCCCGCGCCCTCGCCCTGCTCGACCGGCGGGGCATGCGCCTCGGCCCGGTCGTCGCCTCGCCCACCCGCTGGGCGCTGCTGGTGAAGCCGTACTCCATGGAACAGCTGGGCGAGCTGCTGTACGCCAAGGACTTCGTGCCCGGCTCCCTGCGCTTCCACGGCGAGGGCGGCTACCTGGCCCTGCCCCCGTCCGAGACCGGGCAGGGCGGCGTCCGCTGGGAGCGTGCCCCGCTGCCCGGGTCGGCCTCACCCTGGGTGCCCGACGTGGAGGCCGTGGTGGACGCGGTCGTCGACGCCCTCACTCGTACGGGTGTGAGCGCGCCCGAGTTGTAGGGGGTGTCCGGCGCGGACGGGGCGGACGGGGCCCGGCGCTCGTTATCTTCCGCACATGCAGCGTCATTCCGGGGGCCACCGCGTCCCAGAGCCGCTCCCGGGCGGGCCGGACTCCCGAAGGCTTCGTCTGCTCGCCCTCCTGGCCGTCGTGGCGGCCGTGGTCGCGCTGCCGCTGACCGTGGCCTCCGGCGGGCAGGTGGGCGACGCGGGACCGGCGGCCGTCCGGGCCCCGCAGCGCGGCGCCGACGAGCGAGCCGGTGACACCGCGGCGCGCGGGGGCGCCGCGGCACATGACACGGACGCCGGCGGCCGTGACAAGGACGCCGGGGCGCGCGGCGGGGACGCGAAGATTCCCTCCGCCGCCCCGAGCCGCTCTCCCCTGCTCCTCGGGATCGGTCTCGCGACCGCCGCCCGCTGCGGGCCGGAACTCTCCTCGCCCGAGGGCATCGAAGCGCAGACCTGTGTGCTGATCCAGGGCGCGGACACCTGGGCACGCACCTACTACCGCAACGCCACGGGCGAGTCGCTGGACTCCGTGCTGAGCCTGATGGGGCCGGGCGGCCGGACCGTGCAGATGCACTGCGTGACGGGTACCGACGACGAGCCCGCCACCTGCGAGACGCCCCGCGAGCACAGCCGGGGCGGACCGGACGCCTACACGGCCGTCGCCGAGTTCGCCGGACGCGGTCCGGACGGCGGGCTGCTGCTGCGCTCGGGCAGCAATTCCTGATCCCTGAAAGGGAGTTGACGCCCGGCTGCCCGGCGTGAACCGGGTGCGGACATGGAAAAGGCCCGGTTGCTGGCGACGGGGGATGCACCAGCAACCGGGCTACTCGAACGGTAACAAGAGATCGGCGGTTCGCAAATTCCGTCCGGGGCATTCGGCCATCGATTTCCCTGTCGGGGCAGGGAGTTGTGACAGGAGTCACCTGCTGCCCCGACCGTCGTCACGGCTGACCGACCGTTCAGCCGTGACACACCCGTGCGGGACCTCAGCTGAGCGTGACCTGCCGGTTGGTCAGCCCGCCGCGGGCCCGGCGCTCGTCCGCCGTGAGCGGCTCCTTGGCCGCGAGCGCGGCGGCGAGGCGCTCGGCGAACTCGGCGGCCGGCTTCTCCACATCCTCGGCCGTCACCCCGCTCGGCAGGTCCCAGACCGGCACGATGAGGCCGTGAGCACGGAAGGAGCCCACGAGCCGGGTGCCCTCGCCGAGGCTGGAGCGGCCCGCCGCGTGCAACCGCGCCAGAGCGTCCAGAAGCTGCTCCTCCGGATGCGGCATGACCCAGCGCAGGTGGTTCTTCTCCGGGGTCTCGCACCAGTACGCGGCGTCCACGCCGGCCAGCTTCACCGTCGGGATGGCGGCGGCGTTCGCCCGCTCCAGGGAGGCGGTCACCTCGGGGGTGGCGTTCTCCGCGTCCGGCACCCAGAACTCGAAACCGTCGTGCACGACCGGCTCGAAGGGGGCCTGCGCGTCGAGCAGGTCCTGCAGGCGCGGACCCTGGGAGGGGGCGCGGCGGCCCTGCACCGGGGTGCCGGGCTCCGCCACCAGCGCGCGCTGGAGCGTGTCGGCGAGGTCGCGGCTGATGTCGCCGGACGACGTGTCGTTCTGCAGGCCGATCATGACCGAGCCGTCGTCGCGGCGCAGCGCGGGCCAGGCCATCGGCAGCACGGTGGCGAGGGTGACCGACGGGACGCCCTCGGGCAGGCCGCCCGCGAGGGTCAGCTCGGCCGTCGCGGCCGGGACCAGTTCGCGCAGGGCCACCAGGTCGCACTCGCCGGACAGCCCCTCGAAGGGCCGCTGCACCAGCTCGGTCACGGCGTGCGATGCCGCCCGGCCGTGACACGCCTTGTAGCGCCGGCCGCTGCCGCAGGGGCAGGGTTCGCGGGCGCCGACGACCGGAATCTCGCCATCAGCGCCTACGGCGGGGGCCCCGTCGCTGAGCTGGGGCCGCTTGGCCTTCGTCTGGGGTCGCTTCTTGGCCATCGTGGGGTCTCCCGGTTACGGCTCTTCTGGTACGGCGGGAGCCTAGCCGTTCAGGCCCCGAGCGACGGGAACCTGTGGACAACGCACACGCGCTCGACGCCACTGGTGTGAACCGGTGGACGGCCGCGACGTCCCGACGCGTCGGAACGGGGGCCGTGTGGACCCGGGCGGACGGGCGCCCCTCGGCGTGTCAGCCGTGGGTTCAGTCCATGTCCTCGAAGGCGTCCGCGAAGTCCAGGCCGGCCATGCCGGGGATCGAGGGCGCGGTGACGCGCGTAGCGAAACCGTTCACGCGGCATCCGGCGTCGGGATCGAGGACGTCCTCGTGGACCACCACCCAGACCGTCACCTCGCCCCGGACGTCGTCCCGGACTCCCCAGTCGTCGGCCAGGGCCGTGATGATGTTCAGCCCCCGGCCGCCGTGCGCCGTCACCGACGGGGTGGCCGGTGCCGGGCGGGTCGGGCCGCCGCCGTCCGTGACCTCGACGATGAGCCGGCCGTGCGGGTCGACCCGCCACGCGGCCAGGACGTCACCGTCACCGGCCGGGGCGTCGCCCAGGGGCCGCCCGTGTTTGCAGGCGTTGCTCAAAAGTTCGGAAAGGATCAGTACGGCATCGTCGATGACCGATTCCGCCACGCCCCCGCTGCGCAGTTGCGCGCGCATCCGGTGCCGCGCCTTCCCCACGCCCGCAGGGCCATGGGGTACGGCCATGCTCGACGACGTGGGCACCTCCTGTGCCACCACCAACGCCACCCCCGAGACCTCCTTCGCCCCACGCCACGGTGTGGATGCCCCATTGGCCTGTACCGGAAACCGGCCAGTCCCCTTCCGCTGACGCATTCGAAACGGTCGTACCCGAAGCGAACGCGCCGGAGCACTCCCTGTGACGATCCGGACCCCCACGGTGACCTCGGGGTCGTCGTGTGGCTGGATTTCAGTGGTGTGGCCGAGACGGGAGGATCCAGCAGTCCCGCGGCCGGGTCAAGGGCCGTGCACGGTTTCTCGACCGCCTCTTGGCACAACCGTCTCCCGGGTCACCACCCCGGCGTCCCCGGGATCAGCGGCCGAGCCGGTCCAGCACCGCGCGCGGGCGGTTGGTGATGATCGCGTCGACGCCGAGCCGGACGCACAGGTCGACGTCCTCGGGCTCGTTCACGGTCCACACGTGGACCTGGTGACCGGCTTCCTTCAACCGCTCCACGAGGACCGGGTGATTGCGCACGATGCGGATCGAGGGGCCGGCGATCCGCACGCCCGCGGGCAGCCGCCCGTCGCGCAGCCGGGGGGAGACGAACTGCATCAGGCAGACCGTCGGCAGGGTCGGCGCGGCCGCGCGCACACGGTGCAGCGAGCGCGCCGAGAAGCTCATGATCCGCACCGGGGACTCGGCGGCGGTGGCCGGCGCGTCCAGACCGAACCGCTTGAGCAGCATCAGCAGCCGTTCCTCGACCTGGCCGGCCCAGCGGGTGGGGTGTTTGGTCTCGATGGCCAGCTCCACCCGCCGCCCCGCGCCCGAGACCAGTTCCAGCAGTCGCTCCAGCGTGAGGACGGAGGTGTCCGCCGGGTCCTCCGGCCGGTGCTCCCAGTCGGGCTCCTCGTCGCGGCCGCGCCAGGCCTCGCGGGTCTTCCAGGAGCCGAAGTCGAGAGCGGCGAGATCGGCCAGCTCCAGCGCGGAGACGGCGCCCCGGCCGTTGGAGGTACGGTTCACCCGCCGGTCGTGGACGCAGACCAGATGGCCGTCCGCGGTCAGCCGTACGTCGCACTCGAGGGCGTCCGCGCCGTCCTCGATCGCCTTCCGGTAGGCGGCGAGGGTGTGCTCGGGCGCGTCCTCGGAGGCGCCCCGGTGGGCGACGACCTGGATGGAGTGCTGTGGTGCGTGGGTCACCGCGTCATGGTGCCACCGTCGCCGGGTAGACGGGGCGGCGCGGAGGAATCCGTGTGACGAACAGGGGCATAGGCCCTCGAACTTTATGCAACTTTTGCGTTGAAGATCCTATATAAAGAAGAGTCCCGGACCCACAGCCACCGCTTATGGTGCTCTGACGGCCCGTGGGAAAAGCTGACTGCAGACAAGTGCGACCGACGAACACAGGCGTGGATCGAGGAGAAGAGCTGTGAGCACCGAGAACGAGGGCAACGCGGTACCCCCGGCCCCGTCCGCACCTCCCGTGCCGGTGGCCTCTCCCGCCGCTTTTCCGCAGGGCCCCGCGCCCGACGGGAACGCGCCGACGGCCCCGCTGCCGCCGGTGCCCCAGGACAGCCGCGCAACCGCCCACGAGCAGGACCCGGCCTTCGCCGGTCAGGCCGCCGCGCACCAGGCGGGCCCGGCCCCCGACGGCTCCTGGCCGCCCCCGCCGCCGTCCACCCCGTCCTACGGCGACGGCGGTGCCGGAGGTTACGGCGGCGCGGGCGGCACCGGCTGGGGGGCCTCGTACCAGCAGCCCGCCCCGAAGCCCCGCAACGGGCGCGGCGGCCTGGTCGCCGCGGTCCTGGTGGCCGCGCTGGTCGCCGGCGGTCTGGGCGGTGGCCTCGGCTACACCCTGGCCCGGGACAACGACAGCGGCGGCTCCACCACCGTCTCGGCCTCCGACAGCGGCGCCGCGCAGGTCAAGCGCGCCCCCGGCACGATCGCCAACGTGGCCGCCAGGGCCCTGCCCAGCACGGTCACCATCGAGGCCGAGAGCAGCAACGGCGAGGGCGGCACGGGCACCGGCTTCGTCTTCGACAAGCAGGGCCACATCGTCACCAACAACCACGTGGTCGCCGACGCGGTGGACGGCGGCAAGCTCACGGCCACCTTCCCCGACGGCAAGAAGTACGACGCCGAGATCGTCGGCCACGCGCAGGGCTACGACGTCGCCGTCATCAAGCTCAAGAACGCGCCGTCCGACCTGAACCCGCTCGCCCTCGGCAACTCCGACAAGGTGGCCGTCGGCGACGAGACCATCGCCATCGGCGCCCCCTTCGGCCTGTCCAACACGGTGACGACCGGCATCATCAGCGCCAAGGACCGCCCCGTCGCCTCCAGCGACGGCAGCTCCAGCAGCAAGGCGTCGTACATGAGCGCCCTGCAGACCGACGCGTCCATCAACCCGGGCAACTCGGGCGGCCCGCTGCTGGACGCCTCCGGCGCGGTCATCGGCATCAACTCCGCGATCCAGTCCAGCAGCAGCGGCGGCTTCGGCTCCGGCCAGTCCGGCTCGATCGGCCTGGGCTTCGCGATCCCGATCAACCAGGCGAAGTACGTCGCCCAGCAGCTGATCAAGACCGGCAAGCCGGTGTACGCGAAGATCGGCGCGTCCGTCTCCCTGGAGGACTCCACCGACGGCGCGAAGATCACCGACCAGGGCGCGGCGGGCGCCGCGGCGGTCGAGACGGGCGGCCCGGCCGACAAGGCCGGCCTCAAGCCCGGCGACGTCATCATCAAGCTCGACGACCACGTGATCGACAGCGGCCCGACCCTGATCGGCGAGATCTGGACCCACAAGCCGGGCGACAAGGTCAAGATCACCTACAAGCGGGGCGGCCAGGAGCACACCGTGGACCTGGCGCTGGGCTCGCGCGACGGCGACAGCTGACACCGGCGGGCGGTACGCGCGCACAGGGGTGCCTCTCCACGGGGGCACCCCTTTCGCGTGCCGCCATGGCGCCCACCACCAACTCACGGCTTCTGTGGGCGGCTTGGTCACCACTCGTCCGTCACCACGGAAAACGACTTGTCCGGGCGGCCGTGCCGCCCGCACGATCTCCCCATGACCACCATCACCGCACTCCTGCCGCTGTCCGCCGCCGTCCGATCGGCGCGCGCCCAGCAGCAGGCCGGCCGACCGTGGAGACCGACGCCCGTCTCCGCATGAGCGCGGCCCTCGTCGCGGGGCTCCTCGCCGGCTATGGCATCGCCATGCCCGTGGGAGCGGTCGCGGCGTACCTCGTGGCGCTGACCGCCCGGACCTCCTTGCGGATCGGCGCCTGTGCCGCCCTCGGAGTGGCGACCGCCGACGGCCTGTACGCGGCGATCGCCGTGATCGGAGGCTCCGCGCTGACGCGCGTCGTCGAACCGGTCGCGCCGCGGCTGCGCTGGGGCGCCGCCCTGGTCCTCCTCGCGCTGGCGGCGCACAGCGCGGCGACGGCGATCGCCCGTCACCGCACCCCGCGGACGGCGTCCCGCACCGACGACGCGCCCCTGGGCCCCGCGCGGGCCTATCTGGGGCTGTGGGGCATCACGATGGCGAACCCGCTCACCGTGATCTACTTCGCGGCCCTCGTGCTCGGCAGCCAGACCGGTGCGGCGGCCGACGCCCCGGAGCGGACCGTGTTCGTGCTCGCCGCCTTCGCGGCCTCCAGCAGTTGGCAGTTGCTGCTCGCCGGCGGGGGAGCACTGCTCGGCCGGCTGCTGACCGGCAGCCGTGGGCGGCTCCTCACCGCCCTGACCTCCAGCGCCGTGATCACCGCACTCGCCGTCCGCATGCTCCTCGTACCGCCGTGACGGGCGCGGGCGAACGGAGCGGGCGGCCGCACGGGGACCACGCCGCCCGCCGGGCGCCCGCTCCCGGTACGCTGTACCCGCTCCGTCCCAGGTGGCACGGGGACGAGGTGGGTTGCCCGAGCGGCCTAAGGGAACGGTCTTGAAAACCGTCGTGGCGCGAGTCACCGTGGGTTCAAATCCCACACCCACCGCCAGGCGGAACGGCCCCTGACCAGGTAGCGGATACCGGGTCGGGGGCCGATTCGCGGACCGGGGCCGCGCGGTCGCCGACGCGGTCCCGCGGGCAGAGGATGGAACCGACGGAGCCGGCAGGCGGACCCGGCCGTGCCGAACGCCGGGACGCGGCGGCCGGAAGGAGGCGCTCCTCATGCCCCAGTTCATGGATGTCCACCACGGGATGCAGGGCATCACGGCGGACCAGCTGATGGAGGCCCACCGGGCCGACCTCGCCATCGAGCACGACGAAGGCGTTCACTTCGAACGGGCCTGGGCGGACCCGGAGTCCGGCACGGTGTACTGCCTCTCGGCGGCACCCTCGGCGGACGCCGTCCAGCGCGTCCACGAGCGGACCGGGCACCCGGCCGACGAGATCCACCCGGTCCCCGTGAGCATCTGACCACCGGCCGAGGGCGCGCGCACCCGCGCCGGCCGCCGGCCACCGAGCGGCGCCCGGTGCCGGGCAGGTGAGGCGGTGGCGGGAGTGGTGTGCCGCGCCCGTCACAGGATCCGCGCGTGATGACGGCGGTGTTCCGAGTCCGTCACACGGGCCGCCGCGGTGGTGCGGTCGCGTACGGGCGGGCACTACGGTCCGGATCGGAGCGGCCGGCCGGGCCGCCCGTGACCAGGGGGGAAATTCCACATGCATGCCCATCGCCGCAGACCCGTCGCCGTCGCCCTCGCCGCCGTCGCGCTGGCCGCCGTACTCACCGGATGTCAGGGGGACGACACGGCGGCCGGCTCGGACGGCACCCCCGGCGCCGGTGCCACGGCCGCCTCGGCGCCCGGCAAGGCGGGTACCGGCAAGGCAGGCACCGGCAAGGGGGGAAAGAGCGAGGGCGCGGGCAAGGGCGGCGGCACGGCGGGCGCGGGCGGCGGGGCGACCGCCACGCCGGCCGGCAAGGCCACCACACCGGCCGGGCCCGCCAAGAGTGCGGCGCCGTCGGCCGGCTGTGTCACCAAGGCGCCGGACCCGGACCACGTCGACCCCGACGAGTTCGCGCTCTACCGTGTCGAGGAACTTCCCGCCTCCACCGGCAAGGTGAACCTCGTCATCCAGCACGGCGCCTGGGGGTGCGCGGGCGGTGACGGCGAGGGCGCGCCGTTCGTCGTCACCGGCGAGGACAGCCGCTGGGCCCTGGACCAGGCCGCGTACGTCACCGCCACCAACCCCGTCACCGACGGCAGCGAGAACCGGCGCATCGGTGTGCAGGAGCTGATCGACTGGGTCGAGGCGCACCCGGACTCCGGGCTGGTGTTCAAGTACGAGACCGGCGAGGACGGTTCCATCGACCGCCTGGAGCAGGTCTACGCGCCGTAGCGCCCGAGGTCCTTCGCGCAGGAAGGGGTGCCCCCGTGGGAGGGGCACCCCTTCCGGTGCGTGCGGTGGTCACCCGCCGCTCCCCCCGGCTTCTCAGGGCTGGTGCCCGGTCATCCGGGCCGCCGAGGCGATCGTCGCGCGGGCCTCGCGTTCGGACAGGCCGGTATGGCGGGCCGCCTCGGTCAGCGGGTCGGCCAGGGCGGGGCCGATGCCGTTCTCGTAGGCGCGGCAGGCGGCCCAGAACAGACGGGTGTTGCGCTGGCCCTCGTGGGCGGAGAGGACGAAGTGCACCAGCCCGCGGCCGTGGTCGCCGGGTGCGGGCGGGGCCGGGTGGCTCGCCCGGGGCGGCGGCAGGAGCAGGCGGAGCAGGGAGGGCGGGCAGGCGGCGGGGGCCAGGTGCGCGGTGCCGGGGGCGGTGGCGTAGGCGCCGTGGTCGGTGCGGGAGCCGGGGCCCACGAGGTAGCCGCCGGCGCCCCGGATGTCGATGCCGGGGGCGAGGCGCCCGGCCGAGTTCGGTACGACGACGTCCGGCGGGCCGGTCAGCCACAGGTGCCGGCCGCCGCTCGGGGTGAGGACGACGACCGTCTCCGGGATCGTGAACAGATGGCGCAGGGCCAGCTCGCGCAGGGCGACCGAGGAATCGGTGTCGGACTTGGTGTCCAGGTCGACACCGATCAGGTGGTACGGCGGCAGTCCGCAGGCGATGCCGTAGCCGGTGGCCCAGGGAGCGGCGGCGAAGAGCTCCCGGATGCGGACGGGGTCGGTGGAGGCGTCGTACACGCCGTGCCCGAGGCGGCCGCACTCGCCGTGGCAGCGCGGCCCCGCCGGATCGGGTTCGGTCCGGTGCGGCGAGCGCAGCGCGGGGAGTTTGGTCCGGGAGAGGGGGAGGACGGCGAGACCGCGCTCGGCGGCCGACAGGGCGTGTGCGAGGGCCAGCGTCGTGGTCTGCCGGTCGATGGTGGCCATGGCTCTATGTTCGTACGTATGTTCGAAAAAGGGAAGAGGGGGCGGTCGCGGCGCGCCGGAGTGATGCCGGATTGGCAGGAAATGTGCCGTAACGATTCCTCTCTTGTGTCGCCTGGCTGCTGAACATCCGTTCTCGGCCCGGACCGGGTCGGGAGGGGCGGAAAGGTGGTGATGGGGGTTTATCGACTTGTCATCACGCTTGCGTGCGAATCGCGCCTTCGGGGGTGGTTCGCCGGGGATTCGGTGGGCAACTCTGGTTGCGCGACGTCGTCCACGACAGTCGGGGCGGTCGGCCAACTGCTCTGACGCAAGCCGTAGTTCACGTACTTCCGGCCCTAGGGCCGCTCAGTGCTTGGTTCTGGAGGAACAACATGGCAAGCATCCGTACCGCCCGCGTTCTCGCCGCCGTCGCCGCGCTCCCCCTCGCAGCCGCCCTCTTCACCGGCGTCGCGACCGCGGACAACGGCGCCTTCGCGGGCGACGGATCGAACGCGGGCGTGGCATCCGTCGTCGGCAGCGGGGTCGGCCACGACAACAACGGCAACTCGTCCACCACGCAGCAGAACGCGGTCGGCTCCGGGGCCTCGAACCAGAGCAGCACCGCGCAGGTGAACGGCTCCGCGTTCACGGCCATCCAGCAGGGCAACGAGAACGTCGCCGTCCGCTTCACCCGCCTCTGGTGAGCGCGGTGCGAGGTTCCTCCACGGGAGGACCTCGCGAGGGTGCTTCGGGGTCGTCACACGTCCGCGCGGCGGTACTTCGGTACCGCCGCGCAGGCGTTTCCCGGGCGGGCCGGCCGCGGAACCGACCTTGACACCACCCACGATCTGACGGACAGTCAGAAACTGTCTCGTCAGCCGAATGTGGCCGGGAGGTCCGCCGTGCACCTCGCCCCCACCGAGCGGCAGCAGCGCCTGCGTGCCGAGCTCCGCGCCTACTTCCGCGACCTGATGCCGGAGGGCGGCGAGCCCACCGACCCGCGCGCCCTGCTGCGCCGCATCGGCGCCGACGGCTGGCTGGGCCTGGGCTGGCCCGCCGCGTACGGGGGCCGCGGCCGGGGCGCGGACGAGCAGTTCGTGTTCTTCGACGAGGCGTACCGGGCCGGCGCGCCCGTCTCCATGGTCACGCTGAACACGGTCGGCCCCACCCTCATGCAGCACGGCAGCGAGGCCCAGAAGGCCCACTTCCTGCCCCGGATCCTCAGCGGTGACCTGGTCTTCGCGATCGGCTACACCGAACCCGCCGCGGGCACCGACCTCGCCTCGCTGCGCACCCGGGCCGTGCGCGACGGCGACGGCTGGCGGATCGACGGCCAGAAGGTCTTCACCTCCGGCGCCCAGCACGCCGACTGGATCTGGCTCGCCTGCCGCACCGACCCGGACGCCCCCGGTCACCGGGGCATCTCCGTCCTCCTCGTCCCGACCGACGCACCGGGGTTCTCCTGGACGCCGATCGAGACCGTGGGCGGTCAGACGACGACGGCCACCTACTACGACGGCGTCCGAGTGCCCGCCGGGAACCTCGTCGGCGCCGAGCACCAGGGCTGGTCGCTGATCACCGGCCAGCTCAACCACGAACGCGTCGCGCTGGCGGCCGTCGGAATGCAGGCCGAGGACTTCCTCGCGGCGGTGCTGGACGCCGTCCGTACCCCGGATCCGGTGACCGGGCGGCGCCGGGTGGACGAGCCGTGGGTGCGGTCGCAGCTGGCGGAGGCGCACGCCCGGCTGGCCGCGACCCGCCTCCTCAACTGGCGTCTCGTCGCCGACCTGGGAAGCGGCGGGCCCGCCCCCGGCGACGCGAGCGGCGTGAAGTTCGCGGGCACCGAATCAGCGGTCGCGGTGTACCGGATGTGCCAGCACGTGCTGGGGGCGGACGAGTCGGCGGGGCTGGTCCGTTCCGGGTCGCCCGGCGCGTTCGGGGACGGCGAGCTGGAGCGGCTGAACAGGGCGGCGCAGATCAACACGTTCGGGGGCGGGGTGAGCGAGGTGCAGCGGGAGATCGTCGCGACGATGCGGCTCGGGATGACGAGGGGGCGGAGGTGAGCGGGGCGGGCGCGGAGCCGCGAGGCGGCGAGGCACGGGGCGGCGGGTCGGCGGACACGGGCCCGGTGGGCCGGGTGCCGGTGGGCAGGCCGCCGGAGGACGGGGACCGGGCGCCCCTGGCAACGCGGCTCAAGGCGTACGAGGGCCGCCCGGCAGCCGTCGGGGGCGTGGGCAAGGACCCGGTGAACGCGCCGATGATCCGGCACTGGTGCGAGGCGATGGGCGACACCGCCCCGGCGTACCGCGGCCCCGACGCCGTCGCCCCGCCCACCATGCTCCAGGTCTGGACGATGGGCGGCCTCTCCGGCCACGAGGGCCGCACGGGCGCCTACGACGAACTGCTCGCCCTGCTCGACGCGTCGGGCTGCACGGCGGTGGTGGCCACCGACTGCGAGCAGGAGTACCTGCGGCCCCTGCGCCCCGGCGACGAGGTCGCGTTCGACTCGGTGATCGAGTCGGTCTCCGACCGCAAGACGACGAAACTGGGCGCGGGACACTTCGTCACGACCCGCACGGACGTCCGCGTCGGCGGCGATCTGGTCGGCACCCACCGCTTCCGCATCCTCAAGTACGCGCCCGCGCCCACCCGGCCCCGGGCGCGGCGCCCCCACCCGGTGGTCAACCGGGACAACGAGGGCTTCTGGCGGGGCGTGGCCGAGCACCGGCTGCTCATCCAGCGCTGCACGGACTGCGGCACCCTGCGCCACCCCTGGCTGCCGGGCTGCAACGCCTGCGGCGGCCCGGACTGGGACACGGTCGAGGCGGGCGGCGAGGGCACGGTCCACTCCTACGTGGTGATGCACCACCCGCCCTTCCCGGCCTTCACGGACGCCGACGAGGGCTCCGGCACGGCCGGGCCGTACGCCGTCGGCCTGATCGAACTCGCCGAGGGCGTGCGGATGGTGAGCAACGTGGTCGGGGTGCCGTACGACAAGGTGCGCATCGGGCTGCCGGTGCGGCTGGAGTTCCGGCGGTACGCGGTCGAGGGCGCCGACGGCGGCACGCTGGACCTGCCCGTCTTCCGCGTCGTCGAAGGCGAGGGCTGACGTGGACTTCACCCCCACCGAGGCCCAGGCCGGGGCCCGCGACCTGGCCGCGCGGATCTTCGGCGACCTGGCCGGCCACGAGCGGCTGACGGCCGTGGGCACCGGCAGCGACCCGGAGCTGTGGAAGGCCCTGAGCACGGCGGGCCTGATCGGCGCGGTCGGGGAGCTGGGGCTGCTCGGGCTGGTGCTGCTGCTGGAGGAACAGGGCCGCACCACGGCCCAGGTGCCGTACGCGGCGGCGTGCGTCTACGGCCGGCTGGCGGTCCTGGCGCACGGCGGCCCCGAGCAGCGCGAGCGGCTGCTGCCCGGCATCGACGACGGCTCGGTGGTGGTCACCGGGGCCTTCCCGGCGCAGAAGGGGGTACGGGCCTCGGCGGCGGGTGAGCTGACCGGCACCGTCCCCGTCGTGCCCTGGCTGCGGGACGCCACCCACGTCCTGGTCGCCGACGCCGGCCGGCGGCTGTGGCTGGCCCCGCTCGGCGAGGGCACGGCGACCACACCGGTGGAGCTGACGGCGCCCTGGTCGGCGGCCCGGCTCACCCTCGACGGCGCACCGGCGGAACCCCTGGGCGGATCCGGCGCCTACGTCGACGTCCTCGCCACCGCCCGTACGGCCTTCGCCGGACTCCAGGCCGGGGTGTGCGCCGGATCGCTGGCACGGGCGGTCGCGCACACGAACGCCCGGGAGCAGTTCGGGCGACCGCTCGCCACCCGGCAGGCCGTCCAGCTGCGTGCCGCCGACGCCCACATGGACACCGAGGCGATACGGGTCACGGCCTACGAGGCGGCCTGGCGCCGGGACGCGGGACTGCCGTACGCCACGCACGCGCTGACCGCCGCCTGGTGGGCGTCCGAGGCGGGAGCGCGGGTCGTGCACACCGGTCAGCATCTGCACGGCGGGGCCGGAGCCGACGTCGGCCATCCGGTGCACCGGCACTTCCTGTGGGGCCGGCAGCTGGACGCCCATCTGGGCTGCGGTCCCGAAGTGCTCCAGGAACTGGGGGAGTCGATCGCGAATGGGGAGTGAGGGATGACGACGGCACCGACGGTGGGCGCCGAGCTGCCCGCGCTGGAGATCCCGGTCACGCGCACCCTGATCGTGGCGGGCGCGATCGCGTCCCGGGACTACCAGGACGTGCACCACGACGCCGAGCTGGCCCGGCAGAAGGGCTCGCCGGACGTCTTCATGAACATCCTGACGACCAACGGCCTGGTCGGCCGGTACATCACGGACCACTTCGGTCCGTCCGCGGTGCTCCGCAGGGTCGCCATCAGGCTCGGCGCGCCCAACCACCCGGGGGACACGATGGTGCTGACGGGCCGGGTCGAGGCGGTCGACGGGGACACCGCCACGGTGCGGGTCGTCGGCGCCAACGGCATCGGCACCCACGTCACCGGCACGGTGACGGTCACCGTCCCCGCCGCCGGACCGGGCCGCTCAGTGTCGGAGGCCGGCTCATGAGCGTCCGCCACAAGGACGGCCTCGGCGGCCGGGCCGCGATCGCCGGCATCGGGGCCACCGAGTTCTCCAAGGACTCCGGGCGCAGCGAGCTGCGGCTCGCGGTGGAGGCGGTGCGGGCGGCGCTCGACGACGCGGGTCTCACCGCGGCCGACGTGGACGGCCTGGTGACGTTCACGATGGACACCAGCCCGGAGATCACGGTGGCCCAGGCCTGCGGGATGGGCGAGCTGTCCTTCTTCTCCCGCGTCCACTACGGCGGCGGGGCGGCCTGCGCGACCGTCCAGCAGGCGGCGCTCGCGGTGGCGACGGGCCTGGCCGAGGTGGTGGTCTGCTACCGGGCCTTCAACGAGCGCTCGGGCCGCAGGTTCGGCGCGGGCGTGCGGCACCGGGAGCCGTCGGCGGAGGGGGCGGCGCTGGGCTGGGCGCTGCCGTTCGGGCTGCTCACCCCGGCCTCCTGGGTGGCGATGGCGGCACAGCGGTATCTGCACGCCCATGGGCTGACGCCGGAGGCGTTCGGGCACGTGGCCGTGGTGGACCGCAGGTACGCGGCGACCAATCCCGCGGCCTGGTTCCACGGCCGCCCGATCACGCTCGCGGAGCATGCCGCGTCCCGCTGGATCGTGGAGCCGCTCCGGCTGCTGGACTGCTGCCAGGAGACCGACGGCGGGCAGGCGGTCGTCGTCACCTCGCTGGAGCGGGCCCGCGACCTGCCGCGCCCGCCCGCCGTGATCGTGGCCGCCGCCCAGGGCGCCGGCCGGGCGCAGGAGCAGATGACCAGCTTCTACCGGGACGACCTGACCGGCCTGCCGGAGATGGGCGTGGTGGCCCGGCAGTTGTGGCGGACGTCCGGGTGCGGTCCGGCCGACATCGACGTGGGGATCCTCTACGACCACTTCACCCCGTTCGTGCTGATGCAGCTGGAGGAGTTCGGGTTCTGCGGCCGGGGCGAGGCGGCGGACTTCGTGGCCGGGGAACGGCTCCCGATCAACACGCACGGGGGGCAGCTCGGGGAGGCGTATCTGCACGGGATGAACGGCATCGCCGAAGCGGTCCGCCAGGTGCGCGGCACGGCGGTGAACCAGATACCGGGCGCGGCCCGGACCCTGGTGACGGCGGGTACCGGCGTGCCGACGTCGGGGCTGGTCCTCGCCGCCGACGGCTGAGCCGGCGGCCGCCGCCCGGACCGGAGTCAGGGTCGGACCCGCAGACGGGGTGGATCCCGTGTCCACCTTCAGGAGGTGGGGACGGCCCCACCCCTACAACCTGAGGGGGACGCCGCTTCGGGACCTGCGGCCGATCCGCCGGACCGGGCACGCTCCTAGCGTTGGAGCCATGACCACACCCGTCTGCACCAGCGCCTCGGCCGCCGCCGCACCAGGGCGGCAGACCGCGTACCCGTCCTTCGCGTCGTACGTGAGGGCCCGCCAGCCGGTCCTGCTGCGCACCGCGCGTTCGCTGACCGCCAACCCCAGCGACGCCGAGGACCTGCTGCAGACCGCGCTCGCCAAGACCTACGTGGCGTGGGAGCGGATCGAGGACCACCGGGCGCTGGACGGCTACGTGCGCCGGGCGCTGCTGAACACACGGACGTCGCAGTGGCGCAAGCGCAGGGTGGACGAGTTCTCCTGCGAGGAACTGCCCGAGCCGGAGCCGCTGCCCGGCGGCGACGACCCGGCCGAACGGCAGGCACTGCACGACGCCATGTGGCGGGCGATCCTGAGACTGCCGTCCCGGCAGCGGGCGATGGTCGTCCTGCGGTACTACGAGGACCTCAGCGAGGCCCAGACCGCCGAGGTGCTCGGTGTGTCGGTCGGCACGGTGAAGTCGGCGGTCTCCCGGGCCCTGGGCAAACTGCGCGAGGACCCGGAGCTGGTACTGGCCCGCTGAGGAACACCCCGCGGACACAATTTTCCTTCCCCTAGTGACATACCGCGCGGTATGTGCGCAGAATCAGCGCAGCCCTCTACCACCGCGTAGGCAATGTCGCCCTGGAGGACGCCGTGCTGAGCACCATGCAGGACGTACCGCTGACCGTCACCCGCATCCTCACGCACGGGGTGCTGGTGCACGGACGGTCCCGGATCATCACCTGGACCGGGGAGGACGAGCCGCAGCGGCGCAGCTTCGCCGAGGCCGGGGCGCGTGCGGTGCAGCTGGCCAACGCCCTGCGGGACGAACTCGGCGTCCGCGGCGACGACCGGGTCGCCACGCTGATGTGGAACAACGCCGAGCACGTCGAGGCCTACTTCGCGATCCCCTCCATGGGCGCGGTCCTGC
Organism: Streptomyces sp. NPDC015139; assembly: GCF_043079785.1. Classification (NCBI taxonomy): domain Bacteria; kingdom Bacillati; phylum Actinomycetota; class Actinomycetes; order Kitasatosporales; family Streptomycetaceae; genus Streptomyces; species Streptomyces sp. NPDC015139. The sequence continues at coordinate 813,378 of NZ_JBIBUW010000002.1, forward strand.
ACACCCTGAACCTGCGGCTGCCCGCCGAGCAGCTGGTGTGGATCGTCAACCACGCCGCGGACCGGGTCGTCATCGTCAACGGCTCGCTGATCCCGCTGCTCGCCCCGCTGCTGTCGAAGCTCCCGACCGTCGAGCACGTCGTCGTCTCCGGGCCCGGTGACCGGGCCCCGCTGGACGGCACGCACGTCCGGGTCCACGAGTACGAGGAACTGATCGCCGGCCGGCCCACCACCTACGACTGGCCGGAGCTGGACGAACGCCAGGCCGCCGCCATGTGCTACACCTCCGGTACCACCGGCGATCCCAAGGGCGTGGTCTACAGCCACCGTTCGATCTACCTGCACTCCATGCAGGTCAACATGACCGAGTCGATGGGGCTGACCGACCAGGACACCTCGCTGGTCGTGGTGCCGCAGTTCCACGTCAACGCCTGGGGCCTGCCGCACGCCACGTTCATGACCGGCGTCAACATGCTGATGCCCGACCGCTTCCTGCAGCCCGCGCCGCTCGCCGAGATGATCGAGCGGGAGAAGCCGACCCACGCGGCGGCCGTGCCGACCATCTGGCAGGGCCTGCTCGCCGAGCTGCACGCGAAGCCGCGCGACGTCTCCTCCCTCACCCAGGTCACCATCGGCGGCTCGGCCTGCCCGCCCTCCCTCATGGAGGCCTTCGACGCGCTCGGCATGCGGGTCTGCCACGCCTGGGGCATGACGGAGACCTCCCCGCTCGGCACGGTCGCCCGGCCCCCGGCCCACGCGGTCGGCACGGACGAGGAGCTCTCCTACCGCCTCACCCAGGGCCGCTTCCCGACCGGCGTCGAGGCCCGCCTCACCGGCCCCGGCGGGGAGCGCCTGCCCTGGGACGGCGAGTCGGCCGGCGAACTCGAGGTCCGCGGCCCGTGGATCGCGGGCGCCTACTACAACGGCCCCGACGCCGAACCGCTGCGTCCGGCCGACAAGTTCAGCGAGGACGGCTGGCTGAAGACCGGTGACGTCGGCACCATCTCCGCCGACGGCTTCCTCACCCTCACCGACCGCGCCAAGGACGTCATCAAGTCCGGCGGCGAGTGGATCTCCTCGGTGGAGCTGGAGAACGCGCTGATGTCCCACCCGGACGTGGCCGAGGCCGCCGTGGTCGCCGTGCCCGACGACAAGTGGGGCGAGCGTCCGCTGGCCACTGTCGTCCTCAGGGAGGGCGCCACGGCCGACTTCCGCAGCCTGCGCGTCTTCCTCGCCGAGGAGGCCCGCATCGCCAAGTGGCAGCTGCCGGAGCGCTGGACGCTGGTCCAGGCGGTGCCGAAGACGAGCGTGGGCAAGTTCGACAAGAAGGTCCTCCGCCGCCAGTACGCGGACGGCCAGCTGGACGTCACCAACCTCTGAGCGCGCGCTCCCGTGACACCGAGGCAGCATCACGCTGCCCGGTGTCACGGGCGTCTGCGCACGGACGCCCACCGTGGTGCCGGTGGGGGCGCACTCCTGGGACGGCGGCCGCGCCGGTCCCCGTTGCCTCGCGCCGACACCGAGGCCCGTGTCGACCGTCGGCCGGACGTCTCCCCGCTGCCGCGGCGGTACGCGCCGGCCTCCGGGACGACTCACGACGGGCCCGAGCTCCGACGGCCCACCGCGCGGCCGGCCGCCTGCCCCCGGCCCACCGTGGTGGCCGATGCGTGGCCTACGCCCAGGACGACGCGAGGACCAGCCGGTGGCCGGCACGGCTCAGAGCGAAGGCCGGCTTCCGCTCTGGTTCACCACGGGGCCTGGCGCCCGCCACCCCTCACCGCGACGCCGGATCCTCGCCCTCGTTCACCGCGACGCCGGATCCTCGCTCCCGTTCACCGCGGGGCCGGCCGCCCGCTCCCGTTCACCGCGGGGCCGGCAGCCCGCTCCCGTTCACCGTGAGGCCGGCCGCCCGCCGCCCAGCGCCGTGCTCGCCCAGCCCAGGGTCAGCCATACTCCTGCCACCGCGCAGACTCCGGTCCAGCCCCAGTGGCCGAAGGCCGGGCCCGCCGCGGCGGAGGCCAGGGCGCCGCCGGCGAAACCGGAGACGACGTAGGCGGTGTTGGCGGTGGCCGGGGTGGAGGTCGTCGTCAGGGCGAGGGTCTGGTTGGCGACGTGGGACGCGACCAGGGCGGCGTGGACGACCGTGGCAGCGGCGAACAGGGCCGCCAGGACGTGTCCGCCGAGCCAGAACAGCGGTACGGCGACGGCCGCAAGCACATAGGCCGTGCCCACCACCCGTGCCGCCCCGAACCGGTCCACCAGGCCTCCGGCCAGCGGGGCCACCGCGCTGGCCGTCAGGCCGAAGAGCCCGAACAGACCGGCGGCCGCGGTCGACATGCCGTAGGCCGGGCCGGTCAGCAGGAGCGCGAGGGAGGTCCACAGCGCGCTCCACGCGCCGAACATTCCCGCCTGCCGCAGGCACGCCCGCCACAGGTCGGGCGAGTGGCGCAGCAGCCCCGGCAGTTCGGCGACGCCGGAGAAGAGGGAGAAGAACCCGCCCTGCCGTGCGCGCCGCTCCGGCGGCAGGGCCAGGGCGGTGGCCAGACCCAGCGCGAGGGTCAGTACCGCGGAGCCGGCGAAGACCCAGCGCCAGCCGAAGGCCTGCCCGGCGAGTCCGCCGACGACGCGTGCGGCGACGATGCCGGTGAACAGGCCGGCGATGACGGCCGCGACATGCCGGGCGCGCCGGTCGGCGGGCGCCCGCGCGGCCACCAGCGGGACCAGCAGCTGCGGTACGACGGTCGCGGCGGCGGCGGCGAAGACGGCGACCGCGAGGGCGGTGGTGCCGGGGGCGGCGGCCGCGCCGACCAGCGCCAGCGCGGTGGCCACGGACAGGCCGGCGACGAGCGGGCGCCGGTCGACGCGGTCGCCGAGCGGGGCGAAGAAGAGCAGCCCGGCCGCGTAGCCGAACTGGGCGACCGAGGCGATCCAGGTCACGGCCGAGGGGACCGTGCCGAAGTCGTGGGCCATGAGGGGCAGCAGCGGGGCCGCCAGATAGATGTTGGCGGCCGTGACCGCGGTGCAGACGGCGATGAGCAGGAGGAAGAGGGAGCCGGAGACGGGCTGCTCGCGGACCGCGGCCCGGACCTCCCGTGCCTGCTGGGTGCTGGTGGCTGACGGCATGAGCGGGACTACTCCTTGGAGCCGACTCTCACAACTAACTGGTTGGTTGGAACTGTTGCAACAGCGTGCCCCTGGCCGTCATTCCCGTCAACCACATAGTTGGTTGCCTGATGTCCGCGGTCCTACCCTGTCCGCATGGGAGCAGTCAGGGACCCCGAGGCCACCAAGGCCCGCATCTTCGAGGCGGCGGTGGCCGAGTTCGCCCGGCACGGCATCGCGGGCGCCCGCATCGACCGCATCGCCGACCGGGCGAAGGCCAACAAGCAGCTGATCTACGCCTACTTCGGCAACAAGGCCCAGCTGTTCACCCGGGTCCTGGAGAGGTCGATGCTCGACCTGGCCGTCGCCGTGCCCGTCGACCCCGACGACATCGAGGGCTGGGTCGACCGGGTGATCGACTACCACGCCGACCACCCCGAGGTCCTCCGTCTGCTCTTCTGGGAGGGCCTGGAGTACGGCGCGGCCACCGAACTGCCGGACGAGAGCGAGCGCCGGGAGCACTACCGCCGGAAGATCGACGCGCTGCGGGACGGCCAGGAGCGGGGCGTGATCACCGACGCGATCCCGCCGCGCGATCTGCTCTTCCTGCTGATCGCCCTGGCCAACTGGGCCTCCGTCGTGCCCCAGATGCACCGCATCGTGGTGGGCGCCGAGGACACCGACCGGGACCGCCTGCGCGCCTCGATCAGGGAGGCGGCCCGGCGGCTGGTCGCCCGCTGACCCGGCCGCCGGGCACCAACGGCGCCCGGAGGACGGCTAGTTGGTCCCGATCCGCGCGAGCAGGTCGACGATCCGGTCCTGCACCTCGGTGCTGGTGGACCGCTCCGCGAGGAACAGCACCGTCTCGCCCGAGGCCAGCCGGGGCAGGTCGGCCTGGTCGACGGCGGCGGTGTAGACGACCAGCGGGGTGCGGTTGAGCCGGCCGTTCGCACGCAGCCAGTCGATGATCCCGGTGGCGCCGGTCTGCATCCGCTGCACCTGCATCAGGTCCATCACCACGAGGTTCGGCCGGAACTGCCCCGCCAGCGTCACCGCGTCGTTGTCGTTCGCGGCACGCGCCACCTGCATCCCGCGCCGCTCCAGCGTCGAGGTCAGCGCCAGCGCGATCTCCGCGTGCTCCTCGATGAGCAGCACCCTCGGCGGATGCTGCTCGGAGTCGCGGGGCGCGAGCGCCTTCAGCAGCACGGCGGGGTCGGCGCCGTACGCCGCCTCCCGGGTCGCCTGCCCGAGCCCGGCCGTGACCAGCACCGGCACCTCGGCCGCCACGGCGGCCTGGCGCAGCGACTGGAGGGCCGTGCGCGTGATGGGCCCGGTCAGCGGGTCCACGAACAGCGCGGCGGGGAAGGCCGCGATCTGCGCGTCGACCTCTTCGCGGGAGTGCACGATGACGGGCCGGTAGCCGCGGTCGCTCAGCGCCTGCTGGGTCGTCACGTCCGGCGCGGGCCACACCAGCAGCCGGCGCGGGTTGTCCAGCGGCTCCGGGGGCAGCTCGTCGTCGAGCGGCTGCGGCCGCGGGGTGTCCGCCACCTCCACGGCACCGCCGGGACCGTCCAGCGGCTCGGGCCCCTCGGCGGAGTTCGGCTCGGGTGCGCCTATGGCGTACGACCGTCCGGCGCCCTCCGTCCCCGGGACGAGCCGGGACTGCCCGGCGAGCGACGACGGGGACACGGGCGCCTGGCCGCCGAGCGAGGGCTGCGGCACGGGCACCTGCCCACCGAGCGAGGGCTGTTCGGCGGCCGGGTGCGGCCGGGCGGCCTGCTCCGGCTGCGGCTCCGGGCGGGTGGCCGGGTCCGGGGGCGTGCCCAGCTTGCGGCGCCGGCCCGAACCTCCCGGGGTGTGCGGGGGCGGGGTCGCCGTGGGCTGCTGCACCTGCGCGGCCTGCCGCGCGAACGGCACGCCCTGTCCCAGCGTGCGGACGCTGATCGCCCTGCCCTGGGTCGAGTTCGGGTCCGCGGCCGCGGCCTCGGCGGGCAGTGGCTGCGCCGCCCGCTGCGCCTGGGCGCCGGTGTGCCCGGCGGGCAGCGCGGTGCCCGCGGCGGGGGTGCCGGCCGGGTTCACCCGCGGTACGGGCGTACCCGCGCCGGAGGTGTCACCGGAACCGGGCCACTGCTGGGGCACGGTGGCCGCGGGCGTCCGGCCGGTGGCCGACTCGGCGGGCAACGGCTGTGCGGCCGGCGGAGCCACCGGGGTGCCGGCCGGCGGGGTGTTGGGTTGTGCCGCGGGGGCCCGCTGCGCCTGGGCCGGGGGGACCGGCACGGACTGGCCGGCGGTGCCCTGCGCGGGGACCGGGGGCGGGGACTCGGCCACCTGCCGGCCGGGCACGGAGGCACCGGGCTGGGCGGCGGGCCGGGTGCCGGGCACAGCCTGCGCGGCGACCGGGGCCTGGCCGGGGACGTCCGGCGCGGCCTGGACGGGAGCCGCCGGAACGCCCTGGGCGGGGGCGGCCTGAGCCGGCACGACCGGGACGGCCTGGGGCGCCGTGCCCTGCACCGCGGTCCCAGCGGGAGCGACCTGTCCCGGCACGCCCGGCTCGGGCGCGGGCGCCATCGGCTGGGCGCCCTCGGCGGGCTGGGCCACGGCCCGGCGGCGCCGGCCCGTGGGGGCACTGGTGGGATGCGGCTGCGGCGGGGTGTGGTCCTCGGCCTGGCCGAGCGGTACGGCGTCGTGGCGGCCGTCGTCCCCGGGCAGTCCCTCGACGGACACCGGAGGCTGCGCGGGCACCCGCACCTGTCCGGGCAGCACCCCCGCCACCGGAGCGGGAACGGCACCGGCGGCCTGCGGCTGCCCGTCGGCACCGGGCCCCACGGGCACACCGGCGCCGGGACCGTTCGTGACAGCGGCACCGGGACCCACCGGTACCCCGGTGCTCGGGTCGACCGGTACACCGGCACCCGTGGGGGGCACCGGCACGCCGGCACCCACGGGTGTACCCGGAGTCGCGGCGGCCGGGTTCGGCGTCGTGCCGCCGTCGGGTGCCGCGACCGCGCCGGCGGACTCGGGTGAGCGGTCGGCGTCGGCCGGGGGCAGCGCGAAGACCGTACGGACGCCGGCCGCCTCCGCCTCCTGGGCCGCGGCACGCTCGGCCGCGGCGGCCAGCGCACGCCGGCGCCGTCCGGTCGGCTGTGCGTCCTCGGCCGGCACCGGCTGCGCACCGGCCGCGGGCAGGGCGGGCGGCAGCGCCGCCTGCGGTGCGTCGGCGTCAGGGAGGGCGCGGTGGCCCGGGGGCACGGGGACGCCCTGCGGCGGTACGGCCCCGCCCAGTCCCGTGTGGGAGGCGGCGGCCCCGGCCGCGTGCTCGGCCGCGGTCACCACGGCACCCTCGGCCACACCCTGGCCGTCACCGGCGCCGCCGGCGATCTCGGCGGGACGCCCGCGGCGGCGCCCGGTACCACCGGACCCGTTCTCCGTACTCTCGGCCGGAACCTCGACGGCCTCGTCGGCGGGCGCACCGGCCCGTCGGCGGCGCCGGCCCGTCGGCGTGGGCGCCTCGCTGTCACCGGCTGCCTCACCGGCGCCCGGCACGTCGCTCTCCAGGAAGGCGTCCGTCGAGGACCGCCTGGCCCGCCGCCGGCCGCCACCGGAACCGCCCGGCTCGAGGGGCGTGGACTCCTGCGGCGCCCGCTCGAGCGCGGCCGGAAGCTGCGCGGCGACCGCACCGGCGCCACCGCCGAGCGGAACCTCCAGCACGTACGCGCTGCCGCTCATGCCCGGTACGTCGTGCGTCTGGAGCACGCCGCCGTGGGCGCGCACGATGCCGCGCACGATCGGCTCGTGCACCGGGTTCCCCCCGGCGTACGGGCCGCGCACCTCGATCCGCGCCACCTCGCCGCGCTGGGCGGCGGCGACCACGACGGTGTTGTCCAGGTAACCGCCCGCCGACACGGGCGTGTTGCCGGTCGCGTCGACACCCGCCACGTCCGCCACCAGGTGGGCGAGCGCGGTGGCGAGGCGCTGCGGGTCGACCTCGGCCTCGATGGGCGGCGCGTGCACCGCGAACTGCACCCGGCCGGGACCGATCAGCTCCACCGCCCCGTCCACACCGGCGGCGACGACGGCGTCCAGCATCACCTTCGTCCGGGTGACGTCGTCGGCGCCCGCGTCCAGCCGCTGGTACCCGAGGACGTTGTCGATCAGGGTCGTGATCCGCGAGTAGCCGGCCGAGAGGTGGTGCAGGACCTGGTTGGCCTCGGGCCACAGCTGTCCGGCGTCGTCGGCGGCCAGGGCGGACAGCTCGCGGCGCAGCTGGTCCAGCGGCCCGCGCAGCGACTGCCCGAGCAGGGTCAGCAGCTGCTCGTGCCGCCCGGCCAGGGCGTCGAACCGGTCCTTCTCCCGCTCGGCGAGCGCGGCGTACCGCTCCTCGCCCGCCGCCAGCGCCTCCGCGTGCTTCTCGTCGAGTTCCTCCAGCTCGCTGACGTGCTGCTGGCGCAGCGCGGTCAGGTCGGAGGCGTGCTCCTCGGACAGTCGCTCCAGCTCGTCGGCGTGCGCCTTCTCCAGCGCGTCCTTCTCCTCGACGAGGGTGTCGTACGGCCGCCGGTCGGTGAAGGTCATGACGGCGCCGACGAGCTGGTCGCCGTCGCGCACCGGCGCGGTGGTCAGGTCGACCGAGACCTGCTCGTCGCCCTTGGACCACAGCACCTGCCCGCGCACCCGGTGCTTGCGCCCGGAGCGCAGGGTGTCGGCGAGCGGCGACTCGTCGTACGGGAAGGGGGAGCCGTCGGCGCGGGAGTGCAGCACCAGGGTGTGCAGCTCCTTGCCGCCCAGTTCACCCGCCCGGTATCCCAGTATCTGGGCGGCGGCCGGGTTGACGAGCACGATCCGCCCGTCGGTGTCGGTGCCGACGACGCCTTCCGCCGCGGCGCGCAGGATCATCTCGGTCTGCCGCTGGGAGCGGGCCAGCTCCGCCTCGGTGTCGACGGTCCCGGAGAGGTCCCGCACGACGAGCATCAGCAGCTCGTCGCCGGTGTAGCCGTAACCGTCGTACGCCTGCTGCCCGTTCTCCAGGTTCGCGCTCGTGACCTCGACCGGGAACTCGCTCCCGTCGGTGCGCCGGGCGATCATCCGCGTCGGCTTGGTCCGTCCGCGCGGGTCCATGTGATCGGGCCGCCGCATCGATCCGGGGATGAGCCGGGAGTCGAACTGCGGGAGCAGATCGAGCAGGCCGCGCCCCACGAGCGCGGTCCCCGGTGCCTCGAACGCCTCCAGCGCGATGGTGTTGGCGTTGACGACGGTGCCGTTGGCGTTGACCAGGACCAACGCGTCCGGCAGCGCGTCGAGTATGGCTGCGAGGCGAGCAGCGCCTCGGGATGGCCTGCTGCTCACGAGACGCTTCCTCCCTGTTACCGCACCTTGCCGACCGCTCGGGCCATCTTGCCAACCGGCCCGCGACGTGTCACGCGAGGGAGTCTAAGCGCACGGGTTGCGGTTGCGACGCCGGATGAGAGGGAGGTCCCACGAGGAAGTGACGGCGAACGCGTGACCGCCCCCTCCGACTTCGCCGTACCTTCGCGGGACCTTTACGTCCCCGTTGATCCCGCGAGGAGCGGACCGTGGCAGGCCACGGCGCCGGTGGAGGCGTTCCCGGGCGACTGGACGTCCCCTCGCCGGACCCGTGGGCGGGTGGCCGAGGGGACCTACGCCGAGGGTGTCGCGCCGAGCCGTGGCAGCAGCGGCACCATCCGGTCCCACCGCCCGATCTCGCAGCCGTTGCTGCGGTCGTACGAGGCGTCGACCGGGTGTCCGGCCCAGGTGCCGGTGACGTGGGCGGTGGCCGGCCCGCCGTAGACCATGGTGCAGGCGCTGCCGGGGTCCACCGGGGCGAACGGGTCCCGGCCCCACCGGGTGTGGGTGTCGAGCACCTGGCAGGCACCGGCCACGTCCGGGTGACGGCCGGCGCCGGGGTGACAGGACACGTCGTAGGTGCCGTCCCGTCCGGTGCCGGCGTGGCGGACGACGACGGTGAGGTGATCACCGCCGTGGCGGGCGGTCCGCGGGGCTTGGTCCTCGGGCCGGGCGGGCGGCGGCGCGGCACCGGCCGCCAGGGCGGGTACGGCGGTGAGCGGGACGAGGGAGGCGACGGCGGCGAGGGACGACACGAGGACGCGGCGCCCGGCGACCGGCAGAACAGAGACCATGCCCTCTCCAACGCCCCGGTCCGCCGGACGTTGCGCCGCCTCCCGGGGGGCTTCCGCCCCCGCGGCACCGCCGCGCCGCCGCCACCAGGCACGCCCGACGGGGAAGCCCTTTGCCCTGCGGCCCGACTGCCTAGTACCGTGGGGGGCGATTGGTGACACCGCACCCGACTGTGTCATCATCTGCACGCACCGATCACGCGCTCGCGTGAGCGGTTGTGCTGGAGGCGTCGCCTAGTCCGGTCTATGGCGCCGCACTGCTAATGCGGTTTGGGCCTTAAAGCCCATCGAGGGTTCAAATCCCTCCGCCTCCGCACCGATCCCGAAGCCCCGGTCCTCTGGACCGGGGCTTCGGCGTTCACGGCCCACACGCCCCACTGGACGTTTTCGCAGGTCACAAGGGGTGTGCGGATCGGATTTCACATGACGGCGGCAGTCATGTAATGTTCTTCCTGTCGCCGCGAGCGGGCCGGAAGGGCCGGGAGCGGAGACGGAAAACAGAATAAACAAGCACTCGTAGCTTAACGGATAGAGCATCTGACTACGGATCAGAAGGTTGCAGGTTCGAATCCTGCCGAGTGCACAACAGACCAGAGGCCCTGCGGATCACTCCGCAGGGCCTCTGGCTTTTTCAGCCGACGCTCACGATCTCGTTCACGATCCACGCGCCGAGTTCCTCGGTCATGGTGGTGTGGCCCTCGTTGCGGCCGGCGCACACGAAGGCGTCGAGTTCGCTGTGATCCGGTGTGATCGGCCGGTACAGCGCCTTCGGGTCGCTGATGTCCCCGGCGGCGACGGCGCTGATGCTGGGGATGAAGCAGGACGTGCCGATGACGTCCGGGTCCACGGTGTTGCCGAGAAGTCCCATCAGCAGGGCGGCCAGGCCGAAGCTTCCGGTGTCGCCCGCGGGGGACGGCACGGTGAACAGGCCTCCGGGAGCACCGTCGATCTCGGGCAGCCCGCTGGTGCGCACCGATGTCGGCTCGTCGTCCGCCTTCTGCAGGCGCGCGACGACCTGGTCGCCCTGTGCCTGGATCTTGAGCCATGTGTCGATGAGCGTCTCACCGTTGCACTTCACCGCGGTCGCGCCGGCCGGAACGCCGTTGCCGGCGCCGGTGTCCACGCCGTTGGCGACACCGATCTTCCGGACGCCCCGGGGCCATCCCCCGACCTCGTCGAGCGCCTTGAGGAAGGCGGCCCGCTCCGGTGCCTGCGCCGGGGTGTCGCCCGCCTTCTCGATGTGCCACCGGGCCATCTGCCGTGCGGCGGGGCTGTTGAGCATTCCGGAGAACTGGCGCAGGGCGGGCCCCACCACGGGAGCCTCCCCCCACTTGTCCGTCGCGAAGTGCGTGAAGGCCTGGAGGGCGACGGGGAACCACGCGCCCTGGTGGGGGGTGTCGTAGGAGACGTAGGTGGACGTCTCGTGGTCGGGGAGCGCGGGGTCCCACTCCATCCTGGCCAGGGCGTAACGGGTGATCAGCCCGCCCATGCTGAAGCCGCCCACGGTCAGCTTCGCCCGGCCGGCCCGCTCGGCGATGGCCCGGCGGATGCAGTCGATCGCGGTGTCGGCGTTGGACCTGATCGACGCCGTGCGGTCGTTGTAGCCGAGGATGACCACGTCGCGGCCTGTCGCGTGGAGCTCGGAGACGAAGCGGTAGTCGCCGTTCTCCTCCAGGCCGTGCCAGAGCTGGTCGAGGTTGCTCGACCCGTTCGAGAAGCCGTCGGAGAGGATGACGGGCCTGATGAGCTGCCGGCGGTTCAGCGGGCTGTAGTAGACCCACGCCGTTCCGCCGTCGAGGACCCATTCGTCGTGTGGTTCCGGCGCGGGGGGAAACGAGGAGCGGGCGTTCGGGGAGACCGGGCCCCAGACGTCAACGACAGGTGCGGACATGATCAGTCGACTCCTTGCGCAGTTCACGGGTTCGCCGAATTGACCGGTCAAGCTCACTTTGTGTAGTGAAGTGGTGACCGTGTGACAGCATAGTCACACGGCACATGCCATTTGGCTACACTCAGTAGTCGTGTGGTGTCGTCGTCCGGTGCGATCCGGCTGCCCGGTGAGGGCCGGAGGCGGGGGAGCGGCTCAGCACTCCTCCGCGGGATCGTTCCGGTTCAGCTTCTCCAGATACTCGTGGGCCAGGGCCGTGGCCCGGGTGAACCAGTCCGTGATGATCGCCAGCTCGTCCGCGGAGTAGTCGGCGAACAGCACCGTCAGACGTTCGTAGTGGCCCGCGTACACCGCCTCGACGCGGGCGACGGCGGCCGGCACGGCGGCCACGCGCACCCGGCGGCGGTCCGCGGAGTCGGGGCGCCGGGTGACGTAACCGGCGCGTTCCAGGCGATTGAGGATGCCCGTCACCGCGCCCGTGGTGACGTGGGCGCGGGCCGCGAGATCACCGGCGGTGAGCAGGTTCTCCCCGGACTCCAGGACGAAGGCGAAGCACGTGAGGTCCGTGACGTTCAGGCCCAGCCGCCGGGCCAGCTCCTGCTGGCCGATCAGGTGAGCGGCGATGAGGTGGTCCATCGCCGACAGCGCCTGGGCCGGGGTGGCGGGCGGTCGGGGCGTGCCGTGCATCTTTCGGAATCCCTTACTTCGTGAGATATTCGGAGCGCCAAACTTCTTAGTGCGTGAGGGAATCTCTTCCCTGGAGGCGGCTCCATGAGTCTGTACGACGAGGGTCACACGATCGCCGGCTGGACCGGTGTCGGTATCGCCACGATCGGAAGCGGTGTGGCGGGCTGGGGGGTCTGCGCGGCCTCGCCGCCGCTGATCGGTGCGGGGCTGGCGGTGGTGGCGGTGAGCGCCCTGGTGACGTGGTTCCTCCACCTCACCGGCTGGGGCAAGCCGCCGGGCGTACGTCCGCGCGGCGAGTGGGGCATGCGGACCCGCGACACCCAGGCCCGCGCCGGCCACCCGGGCTGCGTGGGCTGCCGCCTGGCGGGCCGCGGTCGCCGCCCACTGGCCGTGACGCCCGCCGCCCCCGCGCCGATCCGCGCCGAAACGGTCCCTCTGTCACCTGTCGAGTGAACCCACGTTCTGCGCAGGGCAGTTGGTGATCGCCTGTCGCGGCTTCGGGCCCTTGGCCACCCTGTCCCCGCCGATCGCCCCCATCCCGATGTCGGACCCCGGTTCTACCCTGACGGGTGATGGCGCGGATGTGGAAGTGCTCGGGGCTGCGGTGGGACGTGGCCGGTCCCGTGCTCGTGTGGGACGGCGGGCGGCGCAGTGTGCTGCCCCGGGGGAAGCGGGTCGCCTTCGCGGTGCCGGAGGCGGGCGGGCGGACGTGCACGGGGGCGCGGGGGCATGCCTGTCCGGTGCGGGCGGCCGTGTCGGGTCGGAGCACGGGAGCCCGCTGCGAGGAGTGCGCGCGGCTGGACCGGGCGCACTCCGTGGCCGCCGACACCCTGGCCGACGACCCCCGGCCGTACCGCGTCTACCTGGCCTGGTTCGGTCCCGGCATGGTCAAGGTCGGCATCACCGCCGTCGAGCGCGGCCCGGCCCGGCTGCTGGAGCAGGGTGCCGTCTGTTTCAGCTGGCTCGGCTCCGGCCCGCTGATGGCCGCCCGGCGCACCGAGGAGCTGCTGCGGGCCGCGTTGCGGGTGCCCGACCGGATCCCGTACGCCGAGAAGCGGGCGGTGCGGTCGGTGCTGCCTACGGCGGAGGAGGACCGCGCCGCCGAGGTGCGGGAGCTGCACGCGCGGGCCACCGCACTCGCCGGGTGGCCGGAGTCGCTGCGACCGGCACCGTGCGAAGTCGTCGATCACGTCCGGGCCTTCGGGCTGGACGGCGTTCCGTCGGCGCTCGGTGAGGTCGCGGAACTCGTGCCGGGCGGGGCGTTGAGCGGTGAGCTGGTCGCCGCCGCCGGTCCCGATCTGCATCTCGCCGTCGGCGCGCGGGGTGTCGTCGTCCTCGACACCCGTCTGATGGCCGGCTGGGAGCTGACGCCCACGGCCGAGGACGTCGACGGACTCACCCTGCCCGTAAGGGAGTTCAGGAGGAAGCGGGAGCAGGACGGGCTCTTCTGAGGGCTTCCCGGCGGTTCCCTGTCCGACGCCTGTGGGTTTCTCAGGAAAATCACAGACGGGGGAAAGCCTGCTCTCAGAGGGTCCCGACAGGGTGTGCACCATGACCACGACCTCGCCCCAGGGGCGCACCGAACTGCTGAGGCCGGACGGGAGCCCCGTCCGCGTGCTGGTGGTGGACGACGAGCTGTCGATCACCGAACTGCTGAGCATGGCTCTTCGTTACGAGGGCTGGCAGATCAGGAGCGCGGGAGACGGGCAGGGGGCCGTCCAGACGGCCCGTGAGTTCCGGCCCGACGCCGTCGTGCTCGACATGATGCTGCCGGACATGGACGGGCTCGCCGTCCTCGGCCGGCTGCGCCGCGAACTGCCGGACGTGCCGGTGCTGTTCCTGACCGCCAAGGACGCGGTGGAGGACCGTATCGCGGGACTCACCGCCGGCGGCGACGACTACGTCACCAAGCCGTTCAGCCTGGAGGAGGTCGTCGCCCGGCTGCGCGGACTCATCCGCAGGTCCGGCGCCGCCGACCGGCGCTCGGAGTCCGTCCTCGTCGTCGGGGACCTCACCCTCGACGAGGACAGCCACGAGGTCTCGCGGGCCGGCGAGTCCATCCACCTCACCGCCACCGAGTTCGAACTGCTCCGCTTCCTCATGCGCAACCCGCGGCGCGTGCTCAGCAAGGCGCAGATCCTGGACCGGGTCTGGAGCTACGACTTCGGCGGACAGGCCAACGTGGTCGAGCTGTACATCTCGTACCTGCGCCGGAAGATCGACGCCGGCCGGGAGCCGATGATCCACACCCGGCGTGGGGCCGGCTATCTGATCAAGTCCGCCGTGTCATGAGCGGACGACGACGGACGCGTCCGCAAAAGCGCCGGGCCGGACAGCCGCGCACCCTGCGGACACGGCTCGTCGTCGCCTCCGTGGTGCTGATCGCGGTGGTGTGCGCGGTGATCGGCACGGTGACCACGCTGGCGCTGCGCAGCCATCTGTACGAGCAGCTCAACGGGCAGCTGAACGAGGTGGCCTCGCGCGCCTCGGGCTCCTTCGGCCCCCCGGGGCAGCGGCCGCGCGGCGGTGCCGTACCGGGCGGGCAGTCGTTCGATAAGCACCCCACCAAGCTCACCGAGTTCGTCACCGTGGGCCCGCAGCCCCAGGGCACCATCGCGGCCAAGGTCGAGAACGGCGTCATCACCGACGCCAGGCGCGGGGTGAAGTCCACCAGCGACCTCCAGATGAACGCCAGGACGCTGACCGACGCCCAGCTCGCCGCCCTCCGGTCGGTCCCGCGGGTGGACGGGCAGCAGCACACCGTCGCCATTCCCGGGGAGGGCCGGTACCGGGTCGAGTACCGCACCGGCGACAACGGCTCCTACTACGTCGCCATACCGACGTCCGGCGTCGACAACACCATCGACACCCTCGTCCTCGTCGAGGTCAGTGTCACCGCCGCCGGTCTCGTCGCCGCCGGTATCGCCGGGTACGTGCTGGTCGGCGTCGCCACCCGCCCCCTGCGCAGGGTCGCCCACACCGCCACCCGGGTCTCCGAACTCCGCCTGCACACCGGCGAGGTGAACCTCAGCGAGCGCGTCCCCGAGTCGGAGTGCGACCCGCACTCCGAGGTCGGCCAGGTCGGTGCCGCGCTCAACCGCATGCTGGACCACGTCCACGGCGCCCTGCACGCCCGCCAGCAGAGCGTGACGCGGGTACGGCAGTTCGTGGCCGACGCCAGCCACGAACTCAGGACCCCGCTCGCCTCCATCCGCGGCTACGCCGAACTCACCCGGCGCGGGCGCGAGCGCGTCGGCCCCGACACCCGGCACGCCCTCGGCCGGATCGAGTCCGAGGCCGGCCGGATGACCCTGCTCGTCGAGGATCTGCTGCTGCTCGCCCGGCTCGACGCCGGCCGGCCGCTCCAGTTCGAGCAGACCGACCTGATCCCGCTGGTCGTCGACACCGTCAGCGACTCCCGCGCGGCCGGCATGGACCACAACTGGCGCCTCGACCTGCCCGACGAGCCGGCCCCCGTCTCGGCGGACGCGGCCCGGATCCAGCAGGTGCTGGTCAATCTGCTGGGCAACGCCCGCAAGCACACCCGGCCCGGCACCACCGTGATCGCACGCGTCCAGCGGCGCGGGGCGTGGATGTGCGTCGACGTCGAGGACAACGGACCGGGTATCCCCGCCGAGCTGCTGCCGCACGTCTTCGAGCGGTTCGCGCGGGGCGACTCCGCGCGCTCCCGGGCCACCGGGTCCACCGGGCTCGGGCTCGCGATCGTGCAGGCCGTCGCGGCGGCGCACGGCGGTGCCGTGACCGTGGACAGCGTCCCGGGGCGCACGGTCTTCACCGTGCACCTGCCCGCGCTCGCCCCCACCGGTTCCCGGCCGGCGCCCGTGGCGATGCCGACGGGGAACCCGGCCGCGCACTCACAGGCACAGCACAGTCCCACCACATGGGCGCGACAGGGCACTTGAGGAAAGTCGGTCCCATGCGAACCGACTCTTCTCCCGGCACCCTGCCGGCGCGGGAGCACCTCCCGGCCACAGACGCCGGAACGCCTGTCCTGGACGTAGTGATCCCCGTCCACAACGAGGAGAAGGACCTCCGGCCGTGCGTCCGCGGACTGCACGAGCACCTCACGCGGACCTTCCCGTACGCCTTCCGCATCACCGTCGCGGACAACGCGTCCACGGACGGCACCCCGCTGGTGGCGGCACGGCTGGCGGCGGAGATCCCGGAGGTCGCCACCTTCCGGCTGGAGCAGAAGGGCCGCGGCCGCGCCCTGAGGACCGTGTGGTCCGCGTCCGAGGCGCCGATCCTCGCCTACATGGACGTCGACCTGTCCACCGACCTCAACGCCCTGCTGCCGCTGGTGGCTCCCCTCATCTCCGGCCACTCGGACCTCGCCATCGGCTCCCGGCTCGCCCGTAGCTCCCGGGTCGTGCGCGGCCCCAAGCGGGAGTTCATCAGCAGGGCCTACAACCTGATCCTGCGCGGCTCCCTCCAGGCCCGTTTCTCCGACGCGCAGTGCGGCTTCAAGGCGATCCGGCGGGACGTGGCGCAGGCGCTGCTGCCGCTGGTGGAGGACACCGGCTGGTTCTTCGACACCGAGATGCTCGTCCTCGCCGAGCGGGCCGGGCTGCGCATCCACGAGGTGCCGGTCGACTGGGTCGACGACCCCGACTCCACCGTGCACATCGTGCGGACCGCCACCGACGACCTCAAGGGCGTCTGGCGGGTCGGCAAGGCGCTGGCCACCGGTTCGCTGTCGCTGGACCGGCTCACCCGGCCCTTCGGCGACGACCCCAGGGACCGCGAACTGCCCGACGTGCCCAGGGGACTGGCCCGCCAGCTCGTCGGGTTCTGCGTGGTCGGCGCTCTGTCGACGCTGTTCTACCTGGCGCTCTACAGCGTCTTCCGGCAGTTCTCCGGCTCCCAGGTCGCCAACGCGCTCGCCCTGCTGGTCTCGGCGGTGGCCAACACCGCCGCGAACCGGCGGCTCACCTTCGGGGTGCGCGGACGCGGCGGGGCCGTCCGGCACCAGGCGCAGGGCCTGGTCGTCTTCGGCATCGGGCTCGCCCTGACCAGCGGCTCCCTGGCCGCTCTCGGCGCGGCCACCGACAGCCCGGCGCACTCCACCGAACTGGCGGTGCTCATCGCCGCCAACCTCGCCGCGACCGTGCTGCGCTTCCTGCTCTTCCGCGCCTGGGTGTTCCCGGACCGGAACGAGACCGGCGGTGCCTCGCCGGTGACGGCCGCCTCGCCGGTGACCGCCGCCTCGTCGGTGGTCGCCGCCCACGTCCCTTCCGCACCGGGCCCCGTGCCGGCCGCGCCGCTCCCGCACCGACCGGTGCCCCACCTGTCGTACGACCCCTACCCGACCACCCAGGTCCGCGCCGGTGAGGCCGCGGACGGCAACTGGAGGGACGCCACGATGCGGCTGCAGCCGGTGCGCCCTCACGACACAGAGCCGGGGGACCCCCGATGACCACCCACTACGACCAGCCGACCGGCGAGCAGTCCGCCGCCCCCGCCGGGGGCCCGCCCTCGGCCGCTCCCCCACGGGCTCCGGAGGCCGGCGCGCCCGGGCGGCCCTTCGCCCGCCGGCTGTGGCGCGGCCGGCCCGAGGACCCGCGCTGGGTGCGCCCCGCCTTCCTCGGACTGCTGGCCACCACCCTCCTGCTGTACCTGTACGACCTGAGCGCCTCCGGTTACGCCAACTCCTTCTACTCGGCGGCCGTGCAGGCGGGCAGCAGGTCCTGGAAGGCGTTCTTCTTCGGCTCGCTGGACGCGGGCAACGCCATCACCGTCGACAAGCCCCCGGCCTCGCTGTGGCCGATGGAGCTGTCGGTGCGCGTCTTCGGCCTGCACTCGTGGGCGATCCTCGCGCCCGAGGTGCTGATGGGGGTGGCGACCGTCGCCGTCGTGTACGGCGGGGTGCGCCGCCGCTTCGGCCCGGAGTCCGGTCTGATCGCGGGTGCGGTGCTCGCGCTGACGCCGGTGGCGGCGCTGATGTTCCGGTTCAACAACCCGGACGCCATGCTGGCGCTGCTGATGGCCGTGGCCTGTTACCTGGTGGTGCGGGCGGTGGAGGACGGCCGGACGAAGTGGCTGGTGTGGGCGGGTGCCGCGATCGGTTTCGCGTTCCTCGCCAAGACGCTCCAGGCGTTCCTGATCCTGCCGCCGCTCGCGCTCGTGTACGCGGTCTGCGCGCCGGTGCCGCTGAAGAAGCGCTTCGGGCAGCTGGCCGCCGCGACGCTCGCGCTGGTCGTGTCCGGCGGCTGGTGGGTCGCGGTCGTCGAGCTGTGGCCGGCCTCCTCCCGCCCGTACATCGGCGGTTCCCAGAACAACAGCTTCCTGGAGCTGACCTTCGGTTACAACGGACTCGGCCGGCTGAACGGCGAGGAGACCGGCAGCGTCGGCGGCGGAGGCGGCGGCGCGGGCGGCACCGGCATGTGGGGCGAGACCGGCTGGGACCGGATGTTCGGCTCCGAGGTCGGCGGCCAGATCTCCTGGCTCCTGCCTGCCGCGCTGATCCTGCTGGTCGCGGGCCTCGTGGCCACCGGGAAGCTGAAGCGGACGTCGGTCACCCGCGCCTCGTTCCTCGTCTGGGGCGGCTCCCTGCTGATGACCATGGCCGTCTTCAGCTACATGGCGGGCATCTTCCACCAGTACTACACCGTGGCCCTCGCCCCCTACCTCGCGGCCGTGACCGGCATGGGTGCCGGGCTGCTGTGGGAGAAGCGGCGGGAGACGTGGGCGTCGATCACCCTCGCCGCCTCCGTGGTCGCGGCGGCGGCCTGGGGATACGTGCTGCTCGACCGCACCTCCGACTACCTGCCCTGGCTGAAGTGGCTGGTGCTGGTCGGTGGTCTGACCGCCGCGCTCGGTCTGGTCTTCGCCGGCCGCGTTCCACGGCGGCTCGCCCTCGGGGCGGCGGCGGTGGGCCTCGTGGCGGCGCTGGCCGGACCGACGGCGTACACGCTCAGCACGCTCCAGCAGGGCCACACCGGCTCGATCGTCACGGCCGGTCCGGCGGGCGCGAGCACGATGGGCGGCCGGGGCGGCGGTCCCGGCGGCGGTGGCGGTGTGCGCGGCGGGTTCCCCGGCGGCATGCCGGGTCAGAACCAGCAGAACGGCAACGGCAACGCCAACGGCGGTACGCAGGGCCGGAACCAGCAGGGCCAGAACCAGCAGGGCCGGCCGGGCAACGGCTTCCCGGGCGGTGGCATGCCGGGTCAGCAGGGTCTGCCCGGCACGCAGAACGGCAACGGATTCCCCGGCGCCGGACGGACGGGTGAAGGCGGCATGGGCGGTGGCGGTGGCGCCGGCGGCCTGCTGAACGGCGCGAGTGTGTCCGCCGAGGCCAAGAAGCTGCTGGAGGCGAACGCGTCCGACTACACCTGGGTGGCCGCGTCCGTCGGCTCGCAGAACGCGGCGAGCTACCAGCTCACCACGGGGCACCCGGTGATGGCCATCGGCGGCTTCAACGGCACCGACCCGTCGCCGACCCTGGCCCAGTTCAAGAAGTACGTGGCGGACGGGCGGATCCACTACTTCATCGCCGGCGGCGGCATGGGCGGGGGCGGCAACAGCGGCACGTCCTCGCAGATCAGCTCCTGGGTGCAGAGCAACTTCAAGAAGGTGACGGTGGGTTCGGCCACCTTCTACGACCTCACGCGCGCGACGACGTCCGGCTGACCGGAAACTCTGTTGTACACCGTATAGCGACCGCTATACGGTGTACGGCATGTCCGCCCCCCAAGGCCGTCCCGGCCACCCCGGCCCGCCCGGTCATCCCCGGCGCTGGCTGATCCTCGGCGTCATCTGCCTCGCGCAGCTCACCGTGCTGCTCGACAACACCGTCCTGAACGTCGCCATCCCGTCGCTGACCCGCGAACTGCACGCGGCGACCTCCGACATCCAGTGGATGATCAACGCCTACTCGCTGGTGCAGTCCGGGCTGCTGCTCACCGCGGGCAGCGCGGCCGACCGCTACGGCCGCAAGAAGATGCTGATCGCCGGGCTCGCCCTGTTCGGGACCGGTTCCCTGATCGCGGGCCTGGCCGACTCCACGCCCCAGCTGATCGCCGCCCGGGCCGGCATGGGCGTCGGCGGCGCGCTGCTGCTGACCACCACCCTGGCCGTGGCCATGCAGATCTTCGCGCCCGAGGAGCAGCCGAAGGCGATCGGCATCTGGAGCGCCGTCAACGCCCTGGGCTTCGCGGGCGGTCCGCTGATCGGCGGCTTCGTGCTCAACCACTTCTGGTGGGGCGCGATCTTCCTGATCAACATCCCGGTGGCGGTGCTCGGCCTGGCCGCGGTGGTGGCTCTCGTCCCCGAGTCGAAGTCACCCCGCGGCGACCGCCCGGACCTGCTCGGCGCGCTGCTGTCCACCATCGGCATGGCCGCGCTCGTCTACGCGATCATCTCCGGGCCCGGTCACGGCTGGACCTCCGCGCGCGTGCTCGGCACCGGGGCCGTC
The DNA here is from genome assembly GCF_043079785.1 of Streptomyces sp. NPDC015139. Taxonomy (NCBI): domain Bacteria; kingdom Bacillati; phylum Actinomycetota; class Actinomycetes; order Kitasatosporales; family Streptomycetaceae; genus Streptomyces; species Streptomyces sp. NPDC015139. The sequence continues at coordinate 833,637 of NZ_JBIBUW010000002.1, forward strand.
GCGGTGCTGGTGCTGGGTGCCTTCGCCTGGTGGGAGAACAGGGCCGACGAGCCCATGCTCGACCTGCGCTTCTTCCACGACCGTCGGTTCACGGGCGCGGTGGCCGGCGCCGTGCTCATCACCTTCGGCATGGGCGGCGCGCTCTTCCTGCTGACCCAGCACCTCCAGTCGGTGCTCGGATACGGGCCGTTGGAGGCCGGTCTGCGGACCGCTCCGCTGGCGCTGACCGTGGTGGCGCTCAACTTCACCGGCATCGCCGCGAAGTGGTCGGCCCGGCTGGGCACGCCGGTGTCGATCGCGCTCGGCATGGTGCTGATGTCGGCGGGTCTGGTGGCCATCGCCGAGGTCGACACCGGTGGCTACGCCGGCACGCTGACCGGACTGCTGCTGATCGGCGCGGGGTGCGCGGTCGCCAACCCGGCCATGGCGCACGCCATCATGAGCGCGATACCTCCGGAGCGGGCCGGGGTGGGGGCGGGCATCAACGGAACGCTGGCCGAGTTCGGCAACGGCCTCGGTGTGGCCGTGCTCGGTGCCGTGCTCAGTTCGTCCGTGGCCTCGGGGGAGTCCCTCTCGGACGGTCTCGGGTCCGGGCAGCTGGTCGGCGCGGTCGCCGTACTGGCCGGAGGTTTCGTGGCGGCGGGACTGTTGCGGCGGGCGGAGCGGGTGTCCGCCTGACGACTCCGGGGGACAGGTAGGGGTGCGGCCCCACGCGCCTAAGGTGGGGTCGGTCGTCGGAATCGAGGAAGGTGCGCCGGTGGCGAAAGCAGCAGGTCGGTCGGCGCGGGCCAGTGTCTGGCTGGAGGGCGGGACCCGCCGGGGCGGGCGCAGCGGGCAGCCCTCGGGGCTGGACCGGGAGCGGATCACCGAGGCGTCCGTACGGCTGCTCGACGCCGAGGGGCTCGCCAAGTTCTCCATGCGCCGCCTGGCCGCCGAGCTGAACGTCACCGCGATGTCCCTGTACTGGTACGTCGACACCAAGGACGACCTGCTCGAACTGGCCCTGGACGCGACCTACGGCGAGCTGCGGCTGCCCGACCCCGAGGACACGGAGCAGGACTGGCGGCGGCAGCTGCGGGAGCTGGCCACCGCCTACCGGGGGCTGCTGGTCCGCCACCCCTGGCTGTCCCCGCTGGCCGGGCGCTACCTCAACATCGGCCCGCGGTCGCTCGCCTTCTCCCACGTGATCCAGCGTGTCGTCCGCCGGACCGGGCTGCCGGCGCACGGCGTGACGGGGGCGATCTCGGCCGTCTTCCAGTTCGTCTACGGGTACGGCACGATCGAGAGCCACTTCTCCGCCCGGATCGCGGACACCGGGCTGACCCCCGACGAGTACTTCCGGCAGGCCATGACCGCCGTGTCCGAGTTCCCGGGGACCGCCGCGGTCGTCAAGGAGTCCGCGGACCTCATGGCGGCCCGCGGCGGCGACACCGTCGCGGAGATGCTGGAGCGCGACTTCACCTTCGCCCTGGACCTCCTGATCGCCGGCATCGAGGCCATGGTCACCCGCGGCTGACCACCTGCCCTCCACCGACCGAGGCCGTGCGGCCACTCACAGCCCCTCGCCCCCCCAACCCCGCGCCGGAAAGGCGAACGCGGCTGACTACGCGTCGTCGGACGCCAGGCGTGCCGGGAAGCCGCCCGTGGCGATCGGGCCCCAGCGGTCCGGGGTCACCCGGATGATCGACTTGCCCTGCTTGAGCATCGCCCGGCGGTACTCGTCCCAGTCGGGGTGCTCGCCGGCGATGTTGCGGTAGTACTCGACCAGCGGCTCCACCGAGTCGGGGGCGTCGACGACCTCGGCGGTGCCGTCGACCTGCACCCAGGGGCCGTTCCACTCGTCGCTGAGCACGACCAGGGTCACGCGGGAATCCCGTTTGGCGTTACGGGTCTTGGCGCGCTCGGGATAGGTCGACACCACGATCCGGCCCGAGTCGTCGACGCCACAGGTCAGCGGGGAGGCCTGCGGGCCGCCTTCGGCCCGACGGGTGATCAGGAGGGCGCGGTGGCGGGGGCGTACGAAGTCCAGCAGCTCGTCCAGCGATACACGGGTGTTGGTCGCGATGTTCGGTGCCATGCGCGCAGCCTAGGGGCAGCACCGCGGGTTCAGCCTGACCCTGCTGGGCACAGGTTCACCGCGTCGGAGGATCTCGCGCACCACGGCGCCGGCCGAAGGTCACTTCACCGCAATGGAGCAGCTAAAGTGCTGATGTCCTGTGCTCGCAGTCGGGAATGTGCTGCGGAGCTCTCCTGCGCACGGCCGTACGGCCGTGTCATCCGAGAGGTTCGTGGTGGCTGCGTCCGACTTTTCCGATGTGACCGGTTTTCCGGTCGGCCTTGAGTTGGCCGAAGCGCTCACCGCGGCGGCCCACGAGCTGCACGAGACGACCACTCCCGATGCCACCCTGACCACCGCGGTCCGGCTCGCGGTGCACCTGCTGCCCGGCGCCGAGCACGCCGGGGTCTTCGAGATCGAGCGCGGAGACACCCTGCGTACGGTCGCCTGGTCCGACGACATCGTGCGGGACGCGGGTCACCCGGACCCGCCGTACTGGGAGCGGCTGTGGACCTCGCCGGTGGTGCGCATGGCCGACAGCGGCGGCCCGGACGGGGACCGGCCGGGGCTGCGCTCGGTGCTCTCCATGCGGCTGCGGGCCGACAAGCGCCGGATGACCGTGCTGAGCGCCTACGCCCGCGCGCCGCACGCCTTCGACGAGCGGACCGCCCGCCTCGGCCGGCTGTTCACCACCCATGTGAGCCTCGCCCTGAACTCGGCGACGGTACGCGAGCAGTTGACGGAGGCCATGCACACCCGGGACCTGATCGGGCAGGCCACGGGCATCCTGATGGAGCGCCTCGACATCGACGCGGCGGCGGCCTTCGAGAGCCTGGTCCGTGCCTCCCAGCGGGAGAACGTCAAGCTGCGCGACCTGGCCCGCCGCATCGTGGGGTCGACCGAGAACTAGGGCCTGTCGTTTGGATCATCCCCGCTCGGGTCGGCCGACAAGGCACCGTGGGCCAGGCCTGCCTGATCCGAACGACAGGCCCTAGGCGGTGGGCAGGAACGCGCCCTGGACCGCCTGGATGTCCAGCTCGATCTTCAGCGTGGTGCCGATGGCGGCGATGCCGGCCTGGAGCACCTGGTTGTAGTTCATCGCGAAGTCCTCGCGGTGCAGTTCGGCCGTGGCGCGGAAGGCGGCCCGGGTGCCGCCCCACGGGTCGGCGCCGGTGCCGAGGTAGGCCAGGTCCAGATCGACCGGGCGGACCACGCCGTGCATGGACAGCTCGCCGTGCACGGTCCAGCGGTCCGAGCCGGCCGCGGTCACGCCGGTCGAGCGGTAGGTGATCTCCGGGTGCCGCTCCACGTCGAGGAAGTCCGCGGACTTCAGGTGCGTGTCGCGCATGCCGTTGCCGGTGTCGACCGAGGCCGCGCGGATCACCGCAGCGACCCGGGACCGGGTGACGTCGTCCGGGTCGATCTCGATGGTGCCACCGAACTCGGTGAACCGGCCGTGCACGCTGGAGATCCCCAGGTGCTGGGCGACCGCGGCGACGGAGGAGTGCACCGGGTCGATCGTCCACGGCCCGGGCGGCGGCAGCTCCGTGCCGCCCTGCCGGGCCAGCGTGACCGTGCCGACCTCGGCCCGGCCGCTCGCGGTGACGATCGCGCTGGACGCGGCGGGCGCGTAGCCGACGGCCGTCACGATCACGGTGTACGCCCCCGGCGCCAGCTCGGTCGTGTCCCGTACGGCTCCCTCGGCGTCCGTCTCGGCGCGCAGCACCTGCGTGCCGGTCATGTCGGTCACCGTGACGACCCCGTGCGACACGGCCCACCCGTCCCGCGTACGGATCTTCGCGGTCAGTCCCATCCCGTTTTCTCCCTGCAAAGCATTACAAAATGGTCGTATGAAACCGGCCCGTGGCACGCGCCGCAGCTTTCAGGAGCGGCGCGTGCCACGGGCCGTGGCCGAACTACTCGCCGGGGTGGGCGAGTTCGATGTCGTGGCCGTCGACTCCGGGGCCGGCGACGGTCAGGGCCGTGGCCACCGGCGGGTAGCCCGTCGCGATGACCGTGTACTCGCCGCCGTTGAGGTCGGTGAAGGCGTACGCACCGTCGGAACCGGTGGTGGCCGTGCCGACCACGTTGCCCGCCTGGTCGACCAGGGTCACCCGGGCGTCGGCCAGCGGACCGTGCGGGGCCCGCACGACACCCTGCAGCCGGGCACCGGCGTCCAGGTCCACCTCGATCCGGGTGACGCCGGTGGCGCCGACCTCGACCGGCAGCGCACGCGGCCGGAACCCGCCCGCGTTGACCGCGACGGTCATCGTGCCGGGCACCAGGTCGGTGAGGGCGAACTCGCCCTGCTCCCCGGTGGCGGCGGTGGCCAGCAGGTCACCGCGCACGTCCGTGACGATCACCATGGCGTCCTTGACCGGCAGCGCGCTGCCCGCGGCCCGGACCACACCGGTCAGCCCGCTGGTGCCGCTGAGCAGGATGTCGTACGCCAGCGGCTCCTCGCCCACCACGATGGTGGAGGCCTGCGGCTGGTAGCCGTCGGCGGAGGCGATCAGGACGTAGCTGCCCGTGCCCGGGGCGGGCACCGCGTAGGAACCGTCGGCCTGGGCGACCGAGCGGCCCAGCTGCCGGCCGGACAGCGAGATCAGCGTGACCGCGGCCTGCGGGACCGGGGCGCTCTCGGCGCCGCGGACGAAGCCGTGCACCGGGGTGCCGCCGGCGCCGCCGGGCTCGGCGGCCGTGGCGACTGCCGTCAGCTGCCGGGTGGCCGTGGCGACGGCCGTGCCGTCGGTGTCCTCGGACATCGGGGCGGCGGCCACGGCGACCGGGATCTGCTCGGTGGCCTGGGCCTCGGCGACGACCGGGGCGGCGGCCGGGTCGGCCACCACGGGGGCCTCGCCGTCGGCGGCCTGCGCGAGCCCGCCCATGGTCCGCAGCGGGACCTCCTTGATGAACAGCGTGATCAGGAAGGCGACGGCGGCGAGGGCGCCGGCGATCAGGAAGACGTCGGCGATGCCGTGGCCGTAGGCGCTCTCCAGCAGGGTGCGGATGGGCTTGGGCAGCGCGTCCATGTCCGGGATGCTGTCCGTGGAGCCCGAACCGCCGGCCAGGGCCTTCTGGTACTTGGGGCTCAGCGCGGAGACGCCGTCCTGGACGTAGTGCGTGATCCGGCGGGACATCACCGCGCCGAGGGCGGAGACGCCGACCGCACCGCCGAGGGAGCGGAAGAAGGTGACCGTGGAGCTGGCCGCGCCGAGGTCGGACGGCGCCACCTGGTTCTGCGTGGCGAGGACCAGGTTCTGCATCATCATGCCGATGCCGAGACCCAGCAGGGCCATGAAGATGGCCATCTTCCAGTAGTCGGTGTCGTACCGGATGCCGCCGAGCAGCGCCAGACCGGCCGTCACCAGCACGCCACCGCTGACCAGCCACGCCTTCCAGCGGCCGGTGCGGGTGATGAACTGACCCGAGACGGTGGAGGAGACGAACAGACCGCCGATCATCGGGATGGTCAGGACGCCGGACATCGTCGGGGACTTGTCGCGGGCCAGCTGGAAGTACTGGCTGAAGAACACCGTGCCGGTGAACATCGCGACACCGACGAACAGCGAGGCCAGCGAGGCCAGCGTGATGGTGCGGTTGCGGAACAGGCGCAGCGGGATGATCGGCTCGCTGGCCTTCGCCTCGATGAGGACGAAGATCGCGCCGAGCACGACCGAACCGCCGACCATCGCGTACGTCTGCCAGGACACCCAGTCGTACTTGTCACCGGCGAAGGTGACCCAGACGAGGAGCAGGGAGACGGCGGCGGAGATGAAGGTCGCGCCGGCCCAGTCGACCTTGACCTCGCGCTTGACCACGGGCAGGTGCAGGGTCTTCTGCAGGACGATCAGCGCGATGACCGCGAAGGGGACGCCGACGTAGAAGCACCAGCGCCAGCCCAGCCAGGAGGTGTCCGTGATGACACCGCCGAGCAGCGGGCCGCCGACGGTGGCGACGGCGAACGTGGCGCCCAGGTAACCGGAGTAACGGCCGCGCTCACGCGGGGAGATCATCGCCGCCATGACGATCTGGGCGAGGGCCGACAGGCCGCCCACGCCGATGCCCTGCACCACACGGCAGGCGATCAGCATGCCGGGGTTCTGGGACAGGCCGGCCGCCATCGAGGCGACCACGTAGATGACGAGGGCTATCTGGACGAGAGCCTTCTTGCTGTACAGGTCGGCGAGCTTGCCCCACAGGGGAGTGGCCGCGGTCATCGACAGCAGGGCGGCGGTGACGACCCAGGTGTAGGCGGACTGGCCGCCGCCGAGGTCTCCGATGATGTGCGGCAGCGCGTTGGAGACGATCGTGGACGACAGGATCGCCACGAACATGCCGAGCAGCAGCCCGGACAGTGCCTCCATGATCTGCCGGTGGGTCATCGGGGCGTGACCCGAGCCTCCCCCGTGCTTGGCGTGGGCCCGCACACCGGCTGGTGTGGTCGTTGCCATGGGCTTCCTTCTCTTACGTGCTTGCGGGTGTACGGGTGGTCTCTTCGAATGCGGGGGCCGTGGCGGACGTGTGCCGCAGCGGGGCGGACCGGCAGTCGCCGAAGGACGCGCGCAGGCGCGTCATCAGCCGGATCAGCTGGCCGACCTCCTCGTCGGTCCAGTCCGCCAGCCGCTCGGCGAGCAGGTGCGTGGTCCGCCGGGACAGCTCGTCCAGCTGCTCGACGCCCTCGGGCGTCAGGTGCAGGATGCGCGAGCGCTTGTCCGCGGGGTCCGGGTGCCGCTCGATCCAGCCGCGTGCGGCGACGTGCGCCACATGCCGGCTGGTGACCGACATGTCCACCGCGAGCAGCTCCGCGAGCTTGCTCATGCGCATGTCGCCGTGGCGGCCGAGCAGGGTCAGCACGGCGGCCGAGCCGGTCGGGCAGTCGGGCGGCAGGATCCGCCCCATGTCCCTTTTCACGGCTCCGACGGCGCTGAGCTGACGCGCCAGCTCTTCGAACTGCGCCGGCTCGGCCATCACACCTCCCGTATTCGTTGCTTGGGGCAACCATAGACGTGTTTGGTTGCTGCAGGCAAACAACTAGGGGTGGGTCGGCGCAAAAACTTGGCAAAGGCACGTATTGCGAGTGTAAATATGCAGGTGATGGCGGGTGGGGTGCCCCCCTCTGTCCCGGTGGCCCCGCACTTGGGTCGGTCAGCCGAATTCGCTAGTGTCTCGGGCCATGGCTAACACCCAGGGCCCCCAGGGCAATTACGACCCCGCCGGCAGCACCCAGATGTTCCGCGCGTTCGTCGACGAGACTCCCCAGGGCCGGCAGCAGCAGGCGGCCCCCTCGGGCCCCCGCGTCGGCCTGATCATCGGCATCGTGGTGGCGCTCGTCGTGGTGGCGGGCGTCGCCTGGCTGGCGTTCAAGTAGGACCCGCGGTTCCTACTGCCACCGGACGGTGACGTCCCGCGTCTCGATGTGCATGCCGAGCGGCACGCGCCAGGCGTCGACGCACACCGTCCAGGTGGGGTCCGTACGCGCCCCCGGCCCGATCGGCACCGGCAGGTCCTCGGTCGACTCGACCGTCCCCCAGTCGATGCCGAGTCCGCCGATGATATGCGTCCCGAACGTCACCGAGCCGGAACGCACCGCCGTGCCGCCCGAGTTGTGGAAGCCGACGGTCACCTTCTGGCACCAGCGCTTGTCCGCGTCCGCCGTCGCGGGGTCGCCCCAGGAGAGGTCGGCCGGGGACGGCCGCGGGGCGGAGGTGCGGCTCGGGGCCGGGCCCGGGGCGGGAGTGGTCGGGCCGGGCGCCGGTGTCGCCGGGCCGGTCTTGTCGCCCGGGTGACCGGTCGGGCCCTCGTGGTCGGCCGGGCGTGAACTGCCGTCGTCGTCTCCCGGCTCCGGTGTGCCGTCCCGGGCGGGCCCTCCGGGACCATCCGCCGCGCCCCGGTCGTCGGCCGGATCCGAACCGGCCGTGCGCGGGACCTTGCCGTCCCCGCCGCCCTCGTTCCTTCCGCCGCCCTGCCGGCCCGTGCCCTCGCGGTTGTCCCCGTCGAGGGGGACCAGCGTCACCGACCCGGTCGGGGTGCCGGCGCCCGGACCGGCCGGCCCGATGCCGTTGCCCGCGCCGACCGCGGCATAGCCGCCGCCCGGACCGCCGCCCGAGCACGAGGCCAGGACCCCGCCCAGACAGAGGGCGGCCGCCGAAGCTGCCGTAACGGCGCCCCGGCGGCCACGAGTCCCTCTCGAACGCGCCCTGTCCGCGGCCCCGCCCGACCCTGTCGCTCGCAGCATCGGGCCAGTGTGACTGACGGACCGTCAGAACAGAACCCTCAGTCGGAGATCAGTCCCTCACGCAGCTGGGACAGGGTCCGGGTGAGCAGCCGGGAGACGTGCATCTGGGAGATGCCGACCTCCTCGCCGATCTGCGACTGGGTCATGTTGGCGAAGAAGCGCAGCATGATGATCCGGCGCTCCCGGGGCGGCAGCTTGGCCAGCAGCGGCTTGAGGGACTCGCGGTACTCCACACCCTCCAGCGCGGTGTCCTCGTAGCCGAGCCGGTCGGCCAGGGAGCCCTCGCCGCCGTCGTCCTCGGGGGCCGGTGAGTCCAGGGAGGAGGCGGTGTAGGCGTTGCCGACCGCGAGGCCGTCGACCACGTCCTCCTCGGAGACGCCGAGCACCGCGGCCAGCTCGGTCACCGTGGGGGACCGGTCCAGCTTCTGGGACAGCTCGTCGCTCGCCTTGGTGAGGGCGAGGCGCAGCTCCTGGAGCCGGCGCGGGACCCGCACCGACCACGAGGTGTCGCGGAAGAACCGCTTGATCTCGCCGACCACCGTCGGCATCGCGAACGTCGGGAACTCCACGCCCCGTTCGCAGTCGAAGCGGTCGATCGCCTTGATCAGGCCGATGGTGCCGACCTGGACGATGTCCTCCATCGGTTCGTTGCGGGAGCGGAAGCGCGCGGCCGCGTAGCGGACCAGCGGCAGGTTCAGCTCGATCAGGGTGTCCCTGACGTACGCCCGTTCCGGGCTGTCCTCGTCCAGGGCGGCGAGCCGCAGGAACAGGGAGCGGGACAGGGTGCGGGTGTCGATGTCGGCCGAGGCCGACAGGACCGGGACGGTCTCCTCGGGAGCGGCGGAGGGAACGGCCGGGGCCGGCGCGGCGTCGAGAGCCGGTACGCCGTCGAGGCCGTCGAGGACGTCGAGAGCGTCGAGCTCCTTGGGCGCTGCCTCACTCGTCGTCGGCGTAAGCACCTTCGAGCTGCCCTTGTCTGCGGACATGCCACCCCCTTTGGGTCGCGGGACGGTCGCGGCGGTGCTGCCTTTCGAGCAACGCAGCCTTCACCTGAATACCGGAGCCGGAGCCCCGGCAAACGCTCTTCCCGCAGAATGTCACATGTCGGCAACGCGCTGTAGTGACATGTCGACACCTGAGTGACGAATCGGCCCTGGAAAGAAGGGGTCTGACGGCTTTTCGGGACACAACTGTCGGCAACAGCCCTGGTGAGCGATTCGCTCGCGCCGGTTACCACTCGCTCGGGTTTGCGATGCAGTGCTGTTCGGGCCGTGCTCCCGTGCGCCCCGCCATGCACCGGCCGAACACCCGCCGTGCACCGGTCCGACGGTGGTGGACTCCGCGGCCTATGCGTCGATGCGATTCGCCGAGCGGAGCCGCTGGAAGCTACGGGCGAGCAACCGCGAGACGTGCATCTGGGAGACGCCGAGTTCCGCGCTGATCTGAGACTGGGTGAGATTGCTGTAGTAGCGCAGCAGAAGGATTCGCTGTTCCCGTTCGGGGAGTTGGACCAGGAGATGCCGGACCAGGTCGCGGTGCTCCACGCCGTCCAGGGCCGGGTCCTCGTAGCCGATGCGGTCCAGCAGTCCGGGCAGCCCGTCGCCCTCCTGCGCGGCCTCCAGGGAGGTGGCGTGGTACGAGCGTCCCGCCTCGATGCAGGACAGCACCTCCTCCTCGCTGATCCGGAGCCGCTCGGCGATCTCGGCGGTCGACGGCGAGCGACCGAAGGCCGTGGTGAGGTCCTCGGTGGCGCTGTTGACCTGCACCCACAGCTCGTGCAGCCGGCGCGGGACGTGGACGGTGCGGACGTTGTCGCGGAAGTACCGCTTGATCTCGCCGACGACGGTCGGCATGGCGAAGGTCGGGAACTGCACGCCCCGGTCGGGGTCGAAGCGGTCGATGGCGTTGATCAGGCCGATGGTGCCGACCTGGACGACGTCCTCCATCGGCTCGTTGCGGGAGCGGAAGCGGGCGGCCGCGTAGCGCACGAGCGGGAGGTTCGCCTCGATCAGCGCCCCCCGTACCCGGTCGTGCTCCGGCGTGCCCGGCTCCAGCTCCTTCAGCTCGCCGAAGAGCACCTGGGTCAGGGCACGGGTGTCGGCGCCACGGCGCTTCTCTGGAGCCGGAGGCGCCTCAGCGGGCGCCTCCTCCTGGGGCGGCGCAGTACTGGCCGACACGGTCAACGCCACCTCTTCATCGGTCAATCATCCGTCAAAAGCGGTCATAGCATCACAAGACATGTGCACTGTGTGCAAGCACCGCATAACGCCGTGTTGTGGGTAAACTCCGACAAGTTGAGGCGCTGGACACACGAAAGCCCCCCGCCGGAACGGCGGGGGGCTGCTGCGCGGAAGAGGTCAGAATTCGTAGTCGGCCATCACCCACGTGGCGAACTCGCGCCACAGCGCGACGCCCGCCTGGTGGGCCGGGTGCTCCAGGTAGCGCTTGAGGGCGTCCGGGTCCTCGACGGCCGAGTTGATCGCGAAGTCGTAGGCGATCGGCCGGTCGCTGATGTTCCAGCCGCACTCCCAGAAGCGCAGCTCCTCGATCTGGCCGCCGAGGGCCCGGAAGGCCTCCACGCCCGCCACGACCCGCGGATCGTCGCGCTCGACGCCCTCGTTGAGCTTGAAGAGGACCAGGTGGCGGATCATGGGGATTACCTCAGCTCTTTCCTCCGTTGGCGACCCAGGTCATGAAGTCGCCGATGGCCTTCGCCGCGTCCGAAATGCCCTCGAAGCCTATCTGGACGTAGTCGGCCGCCTTGGCCGGGTCCGTGATGATCAAGTACAGCGCGAAGACCACGAGCACGTACACGGCGATCTTCTTGGCGTTCACCGCCACCGCGGCCTCCCCTGTCCCTCTGTCCCGTGTGCCCTGCTGCCGGCGGCGAGTGTAACCTTCACGCCTTTTGAGGGGGCCAACCGCCTGCCGCCCCGGGCTTTTTGCCGGACGGGGCGGAGAGGGGCGCGGAGCCCCGGCCCCGCGTTCCCGTCCGGAACGCGGAAAGGGCCCCGTCTTGCGACGGGGCCCTTTTTCCAGCGGTAGCGGAGGGATTTGAACCCTCGGTGACTTGCGCCACACTCGCTTTCGAGGCGAGCTCCTTCGGCCGCTCGGACACGCTACCGAGGGAGACCCTACAGCAAGGTGGGGCGTGGTCAGAAATCGGTATTCAGCGGTCCCGGAAGAACTCCGTGAGGAGACGGGAGCAGTCGGCCGCGAGAACGCCTTCGACGACCTCCGGCCGGTGATTGAGCCGACGGTCGCGGATCACGTCCCACAGGGAGCCGGCCGCGCCCGCCTTCTCGTCCCGGGCGCCGTAGACGACCCGGTCCACCCGGGACTGGACGAGCGCGCCCGCGCACATCGTGCACGGCTCCAGGGTGACCACCAGCGTGCAACCGGTCAGCCGCCACTCCCCGAGCCGGGCGGCGGCCCGCCGGATCGCGAGCACCTCCGCGTGGGCCGTGGGATCGCCGGTGGCCTCGCGCTCGTTGTGCCCGGCACCGAGCACCGTCCCGCCGTCCGGGGACAGCAGAACGGCGCCCACGGGCACGTCCCCGCCCCGGACGGCCCGTTCGGCCTCGTCCAGGGCGAGTCGCATCGCGGGGTGCCAGGGGTCGCGCACGGGGTCCGGTGGGCCGGTCGTGACGTGGGCGTCCCGGCCGGTCAGCGGACGGTCTCCAGCACCTCCGAGGCGCCCAGCGCCTCGGCGATGGTGCTCAGCGCGTCCTCGGCGTCCAGGATGCGCAGCTCCTTCTCGCCGATCCCGAGATCGTCCAGGATCTGGCTGTCGCCCACGGGGCTGTGCGGCACCGCGTCGTCGCCGCCGCCCTCCTCGTCGTTCTCCTCGGACTCGCCGTCCTCGGTGCCGTCGAGGTCGAGGGCGTCCAGGTCCGGGCCGTCGTCGGCGCCGGGCTCCCGGCCGAGCAGTTCGTCGGTGAGCAGCAGCTCACCGTAGGCGCTGCGCTGGGCGGCGGCGGCGTCCGAGACGTAGATGCGAGGGTCGTCCTCGCCGTCCACGCGGACGACGCCGAACCAGGCGTCCTCCTGCTCGATCAGGACGAGCACCGTGTCCTCGTCGGGAGAGGCTTCCCGGGCCAGGTCGGCCAGATCCGACAGGGTCTCCACATCGTCGAGCTCTGTGTCGCTCGCTTCCCACCCGTCTTCGGTGCGCGCGAGCAGTGCGGCGAAGTACACCGTGACTCTCCCACTGGTCATAGGCGTGCCGGTTGGGGGTCCCCCCGGCGGAGGTACGTGGGTGGAGAGAGCCTGGGCTCCGAGCCCCACCCACTCGGAATCGTGGCAGAAACAAGGCGTTCAGGGGACGTCTTCGGCTCCCTGTGTCTGGCTGTTTCGATCGTGGATCGGTCATCGACTCAGCAGCGCGCTCGTTGCCGCCACCTGCGGATCGTACGCGGCTTTGCGAAGCGCTCACGCACGCCCCGCCTCGGAGACGTCGGCGCGGGCCCGGATCTTCCGCGGCGCCAACTTCCTTACCGGGTCCAGCTCACGGCTTTCCTCCCTACCAGCGGAACGTCCGCATGCGCATCGCGTGGCGCAGGCGCGCGGCCTTGGCGCGTCGCGGCTGGACCCGGGCGCGCAGCTCACGGGCCTCGGCGAGATCACGGAGGAACTGGGCGCGCCGGCGCCGGCGCTCGGCGTCCGTCTCGGGTGCCGTGCGATCGCGGACCCGGGCGCCGGGTGTCGCCGGCGCGGCCGAGTCCTTGGTGTTCCCGGGCGCGTCCTCGGGAAGATCAGGCAGATCAGGCACGTCACACCACCCCAGTCCGTCCCTCCCACTTTCCCTCTTATGGGCGGTTTGACGCCAGCACGATGGAGCGCGGGGCGCAGGTACCGTTGTGGGCATGCGTCTCCACGTCGTCGACCACCCCCTGGTCGCCCACAAGCTCACCACGCTGCGCGACCAGCGCACGGACTCTCCCACCTTCCGCAGGCTGGCCGACGAACTCGTCACCCTGCTCGCCTACGAGGCCACGCGGGACGTGCGCACCGAGGCGGTCGACATCGAGACCCCGGTGGCCAGGACCACCGGGGTCAAGCTCGCCCGGCCGCGCCCGCTGGTCGTGCCGATCCTGCGGGCCGGGCTCGGCATGCTGGACGGCATGGTGCGGCTGCTGCCGACGGCCGAGGTGGGCTTCCTGGGCATGATCCGCAACGAGGAGACCCTGGAGGCCTCCACGTACGCGACGCGCATGCCCGAGGACCTCTCCGGCCGCCAGGTCTACGTCCTGGACCCGATGCTGGCCACCGGCGGCACGCTGGTCGCGGCGATCCGGGAGCTGATCAAGCGCGGCGCCGACGACGTGACGGCCGTGGTCCTGCTCGCCGCCCCCGAGGGCGTCGAGCTCATGGAGCGCGAGCTGGCGGGCACCCCGGTGACGGTCGTGACGGCGGCGGTGGACGACCACCTCAACGAGCACGGCTACATCATCCCGGGCCTCGGCGACGCGGGCGACCGCCTGTACGGCGCAGCCGAGTAACCACCCCGACCAGCGCCCCGCCAGGGGCGCGGGGAACTGCGCGACGAGCCACGTCCGGCCGGCACTCGAAGAACGGCGCGCGGTTTCCCCGCTGAGAGCCCCGCAGGGCGCGGCGGGGAACTGCGCGACGAGCCACGTCCGGCCGGCACTCGAAGAACGACGCGCAGTCCCCGTCCAAGCCCCGCAGGGCTCAGCAGGCCTTCTTCGGGCGATCCGCCGAATCCGCGGGAGCCGTCAGCGCCGTCAGCGCCTGCTGGGCCGCCGCCGGCTTGGCCAGCTCCTTGAACGCGTCCCCGATGATCAGGTCGAGGGCCACCCCCTTGCGCCCGGCGTCCGTGCGGCGCTCGGCGTCGGCGAGCTGCGTGGCGAGCACCGGCAGAGAGGTGTCCTGCGCGGTGACGGGACCGAGGAGCATCCCCGTGCCCTTGATCTTCTTGTCGAACTCCTTCGCCGCGTTGCCCACGTCGCCGATCTTGAAGCCGCGTTTCTTCAGCTCGTCCGCGGTCTTCTTGGCGAGCCCGCTGCGGGCGGTGGCGTTGTAGACGTTCACGGTGATCCCGCCCGGTGCGGGCACGTCCTTCACCCGGGCCGCCGCGGCGGCCTTGGTCCGGCACTCCGTCTTCGTACCGGACGCCGTGGACTTCTTGCCGCCGCCGGTGAAGACGTCGATGAGCTGCAGGGTGCCCCAGCCGACCAGGCCGAGCACCGCGACGGACGCCACCACGGCGGCCACGAGCCTGGCCCGGCGCCGGGGAGGGCGCATCCGAGGGTATTTGTCCCCCGTGATCCGGTACTTGCCGCCCATGCCGGGGGGCGTCAGCATGCTCATGGGCGCAGCGTAGTGCGCCCGAGCGGCGATGCCTATTAGATGATCAGTCGATGCCGCTCAGCGGAACCCGAAAGGGCCAACGGCCGTGTCGCGCCGGGTCAGTCGAGTTCGAGCACGCGCGCGTGCAGCACCTGGCGCTGCTGGAGGGCCGCACGGACCGCGCGGTGCAGGCCGTCCTCCAGGTACAGGTCGCCCTGCCACTTGACGACGTGCGCGAAGAGATCGCCGTAGAACGTCGAGTCCTCCGCCAGCAGTGTCTCCAGGTCGAGCTGCTGCTTGGTGGTCACGAGCTGATCGAGGCGGACCGGGCGCGGCGCGACGTCCGCCCACTGCCGGGTGCTTTCCCGGCCGTGGTCGGGGTACGGCCGGCCGTTTCCGATGCGCTTGAAGATCACACGGAAAGCCTACCGGTCAAGACGTTCCGGGCGCAGCCATGGCGGCGGAGTGCGACGCTTGAAAAGATGCCGCAAAACGCCCAAACGGGCTATTACCGGGAACAGGGGCCTGCGATGAGTGACAGCGAGACCGCTCCGCCCGCCACCCCTGAGGGGGCCGACGCACTCCCCGCGGAGGCGCGGAAGATCGCTTCCGGCTACGCGTTCACCGGCCCCGCCCTCGACCTGGGGGCCCTGCTGTGGGACGGGCGGTGCCACGCCGGCGCGCCGGTCCGCATCCCCCTGCCCATGGTGAACCGGCACGGTCTGGTCGCGGGCGCCACCGGCACCGGCAAGACCAAGACCCTCCAGCTGATCGCGGAGCAGCTGTCGGCGCAGGGTGTGCCGGTGTTCCTCGCGGACATCAAGGGGGACCTGTCCGGCATCGCGCGGCCGGGGCAGGAGGGTGACCGGGTGCGGAAGCGGTCCGGCGAGGTCGGCCAGGAGTGGGCCCCGGCCGGCTTCCCGGCGGAGTTCTTCGCGCTCGGCGGCCTCGGTCACGGCATCCCGGTGCGCGCCACGGTCACCAGCTTCGGCCCGGTGCTGCTGTCCAAGGTGCTGCGGCTCAACCAGACCCAGGAACAGTCCCTCGGCCTGATCTTCCACTACGCCGACACCAAGGGCCTGGAGCTGGTCGACCTCAAGGACCTGCGGGCGGTCGTCGCCTTCCTCACCTCCGACGAGGGCCGGGCCGAGCTGAAGGACATCGGCGGCCTGTCGAACGCGACGGCCGGGGTGATCCTGCGTTCGCTGACCGCGTTCGAGGCGCAGGGCATGGCGGACTTCTTCGGTGAGCCGGAGTTCGACACGGCCGGCTTCCTGCGTACGGCCGAGGACGGCCGGGGCGTCGTCTCCGTCCTCGAACTTCCGGCCGTGCAGGACAGGCCGCAGCTGTTCTCGACGTTCCTGATGTGGCTGCTGGCCGACCTCTTCCACGACCTGCCCGAGATCGGCGACGCGGACAGGCCCCGGCTGGTCTTCTTCCTCGACGAGGCGCATCTGCTGTTCGACGACGCCTCCAGGGCGTTCCTGGACTCGATCACGCAGACCGTGCGGCTGATCCGGTCCAAGGGCGTCGGCGTCTTCTTCGTCACCCAGACCCCGAAGGACGTGCCCGCCGACGTCCTCGGCCAGCTCGGCAACCGCGTCCAGCACGCCCTGCGCGCCTTCACCCCCGACGACCAGAAGGCGCTGAAGGCCACCGTGCAGACCTTCCCCAGGTCGGCGTACGACCTGGAGGAGCTGCTCACCGGTCTGGGCACCGGTGAGGCCGTGGTGACGGTCCTCAGCGAGAACGGCGCCCCCACCCCGGTCGCCGCCACCCGGCTGCGGGCCCCGGAGTCCCTGATGGGCCCGGTGGACCCGGCCGAACTGGACCGGGCGGTCCGCGACTCCTCGCTCTACGGCCGTTATGCACAGGCTGTGGACCGCGAGTCGGCGTTCGAGCGGCTGCGCGCACGGCCGGCGCCGCCCGAGGCCCCGGCGTCCGCGCCCGCGAAGGCCCCGAAGGCCCCGAAGGAGGAGCCGTCGCTGGTCGAGCAGGTGGTGGGCAGCGGGATGTTCAAGTCCCTGGCCCGTTCGGTCGGCACCCAGATCGGCCGCGAGATCACCCGCTCCCTGTTCGGCACGGCCCGGCGGAGGCGGTAGCCCGCCCCCGCCGGACGCGGCTCAGCGGTCCCGCTGCTCGGGTGGCCGCTGGGCCTCCGGCCGCCGGTGGTCCGGCTTGGCCGTGGCGGTGCGCCTGGCCTCGGCGCGCAGCAGGGCGCGCAGGACGGCGTAGGGATCCATGGGCATGACGGTGCTGCTCCTTGCGTCGAGCCGACTGACCTGTGCGGGGGCGCGGGTCTGTCAGCAGCGCAGGACCACCGTGCGCAGCAGGGACGGGGCGTACGGCGTCCCCGGCACCGAGTGGCGCACGGGTGCGGCGGGCCGGGCGGGCGCCGGGTCGGGCAGGGGCGCGGGACGTTCGGGCACGTCGGCCCGGTGGACGGCGCGGGCGGGCGGCCGCAGCGCCGTGTCGAGGACCTCGTGCTCGGCGGTCTCGGCGGCCGCGGTGAGCGACGGGGCCGCGAGGGCCTGCACATGGGCGCCGGGCACCCACAGGGCGAGGAGCAGCACGAGCACCCGCAGCCAGGCACGGCCTTCCGGGGTGTTCGCGGTCCTGCTCACATCGGGTGTCTCCCCGGGACGGAGGGGGAGCGCAGCACCTCGTGCGCCGGATTCGCTGGCTCGGCGTACCGGCGGGGCGCCCGGTTGACGCGGGCGGGGCGTTCACCGGACCGGTCCGGGCGGCGGCCGGTCACACGTTCTGCGGCACCTGCCGGGCGACCGAGCGGATGCGGAACGCCGTGACGATCTCGACGACGCCCACCGCGATCAGCCAGATGCCGCCGACGAGGGTGAGCACGGCGACGGACTCGAAGGGCGAGACGATGAGCACGACGCCCGCGAGGAAGGTGACGATCCCGAGGAAGATCTGCCAGCCGCGGGCCGGCATCCGGGAGTCGTGGGCGGCGGCCAGGGTCTGGGTGATGCCGCGGATGAGCCAGCCGATGCCGATCCACAGGGCGAGCAGCAGGACCGACTCCATGGGGCCGCGGAAGCAGAACAGGCCGAGCAGGATCGACAGGGCGCCGCTGATGAAGGCCAGCACGCGCAGGGAGGTCGTCCTGTGTGTGCCGAAGGCGGCCGCCAGCTGGAAGACTCCGCTGATCAGCAGGTAGAGGCCGAAGAGGACACCGGCCGCGAGCAGGGAGGGGCCGGGCCAGATCAGCACCAGGATCCCGAGGATCAGGGAGACGACGCCGGTCAGCAGGACGACCTGCCAGGCGGCCTGCGACAGGGCGTGGAGGGGGCCTTCGAACGCCGGCTCGGGCTCATGGCGGGCGCCGGGCGGGTGTCCCGCGTGGACGTGCCGGTCGTCGTACTCGCGACCCCATCCGGGGCCGCTGTTCGGTGCCTCGGTCATGGTCCATGCTGCGAACGCGTGACGGCGTTCCGCCACTCGGGTGGGCCACCCGGCTTACCGGGCCCCTCAGCCGCCCGCCGCCTTGGCGGCCTTCGCCGCCGCCTTCATCTCCTGCTTGTGCGCGCGCACCTTGGCCAGTGACTCCGGCCCGGTGATGTCGGCGACGGACCGGAAGGACTTCGCCTCACCGTACGCGCCCGCGGCCTCCCGCCAGCCCTCGGGAGCGACCCCGAGCTGCTTGCCGAGCAGCGCGAGGAAGATCTGCGCCTTCTGCCGGCCGAACCCCGGCAGGTCCTCCAGCCGCTTCAGCAGCTCGGCCCCGTTCGCGACGCCCCGCCACACGGCCTCGGGGTCGCCGTCGTAGTGCTCGGTCAGGTACTGGCACAGCTGCTGGACGCGCTTGGCCATCGAGCCGGGGTAGCGGTGGACGGCGGGCTTCTCGGAGAGCAGCGCGGCGAAGGCCTCGGGGTCCATCGCCGCGATCTCGTGCGCGTCCAGGTCCGCGGTGCCGAGCCGGTCGGCGATGGTCCGGGGCCCCTTGAACGCCCACTCCATGGGCACCTGCTGGTCGAGCAGCATCCCCACCAGCGCGGCGAGCGGCGACCGCCCGAGCAGCGCGTCGGCCTCGGGATCCTGGGCGAGATGCACGGTGACGTCCATGGGTCGATGATCCCCCGCCCCCGCCCGGCCCGCGCGCCCGCCCCTGCCCGGGGCGCACGCCGTGCGCCCGGTACGCCCGGAGCGCCGCGTCCGATGGCCCCGGGGCCCGGGTTCGGACTCGCTCGATCGGCGTGTTCGGCTCGTGCGCTCGGTGCACGCTTCCCCCGCGTGGCGGGTGTGGCCCAGGGCCGTCGGTCACTCCTGGGCCTGGGCTGCCCCTCTCTGCGGTCATCCGTCGCCTGGTGCTGCGGTCAGTCCGCGCGCCAGTAGCCCAGGGCGTGCAGCCGCTGCTTCGGGACGCCCAGTTCTCTGCGGACGTACGACACCAGCGCGCGGGTCGTCGTGGTGTCGCAGGCGATCCAGACGTACGGGTCGGGGGTCGCGGCGAGTACGGCGGGCAGTTCGGCGCGGACCCGTTCCACCAGGTGGGCGCCCGCGTCCCGGCGCGGGACCTGGCGTATCTCGTGGCGGTCCGGGTCGGCGTGGGAGGGGAGACCGTCCAGGCCGCCCTCGAACCAGAGCGTCGCCGGTGCGGAACCCAGCGCCCCGAGCAGGGAGTTGACGGCGGGCAGGGAGGCCGGGTCGCCGATCGCGACGAGGTGCGAGGGCGCGGGGTCGGGCCGCTGGAAGCCGGTGCCCTGCACGGTGGCCTCGATGGTGTCGCCGGGCCGTGCCGCCCGTGCCCAGTCGGAGGCGACGCCTTCGTGCAGCGCGAACTCCAGGGCGAAGGTGCCGGCCGCCGGGTCCGGGTCGACCAGGGTGTAGGCCCGCTGGTGCGGTCGGCCGTCGGCGGAGAACCACAGCCGTACCCACATCGTCGGGTGGACCCCGGTCGCGGCGAGCAGCCCGCCGTCGCTCAGCCGCAGCCGCCGGTAGTCCGCGGTGACGTCCTCCGCCTGCGTGACCGTGAGCACGAAGTCCTTGGCACGCAGCAGTTTGAGTACCGCGCCCTCCCAGCCCCGCCCCTGCCCCATGACCCCTCCACGGTTCGCGTACGATTCCCCACCAATAGTTAGGCAAGGCTAACCTAAAGCGAAGGAGGGCTCCCGGGTGACCACCGAGACCTACCGCGACGCCTGGGGCATTCCCCATCTGCGTGCGTCCAGCGCCCGTGAACTCGCCCGCGCCCAGGGCCGGGTGACCGCCCGTGACCGGGCCTGGCAGCTGGAGGTCGAACGCCACCGGGCCCAGGGCACGTCGGCCTCCTTCCTCGGCGCCGGCGCCCTCTCCTGGGACGTCCTCGCCCGCCGGGCCCGCCTCGACGACACCGCACGCCGCTGCTTCGCCGCGCTGGAACACCAGGACCCCGAGACGGCCGACTGGGTCCGCGCGTACGCCGACGGCGTCAACGCGGGCCTGGCCACCGGCGCCCGCCGCGACCCCGCGTTCGCCCGCACCGGCCTGACCCCCGGCCACTGGCGGCCCTGGACCCCGCTCGGTGTCTGGCTGGCCACGCACATCCTGTTCGCCGGTTTCCCCACCAAGCTCTGGCGCGAGCAGGCGATCCGCCACCTCGGCCCCGGGTCCGTCGGCCTGTTCGCCACCGACGGTCCCGGCACCGCGGGCAGCAACGGCTGGCTGGTCTCCGGCGAGCGCACCGCCACGGGCCACGCCCTCATCGCCGGCGACCCCCACCGCTTCATCGAGGACCCGGGCGTCTACCAGCAGATCCGCCTCGCCTGCCCCGAGTTCGACGTCGTCGGCCTCGCCGTGCCGGGCGTCCCCGGCATCGCCCACTTCGGCCACACCGGCTCCGTCGCCTGGGCCATCACCAACGCCATGGCCGACTACCAGGACCTGTACCGCGAGCGTCTGCGCCGTACCGGGGCCGGAGTCGAGGCGCTCGGACCGGACGGGACCTGGCACCGGGCCGCGCGGCACACGGAGACCGTGGAGATCGCGGGCGAGTCCCCGGTCGAGATCGAGGTGATCGAGACGGACCGGGGCCCGGTGATCGCGGGCGGCCCGGAGGGTCTGGACGCCGGTGTCGCCGCGTACGGCGGCACCGGCACCGGTATCGCGGCCGGCACGACGGTCCCCGACGGGGCCGAGGCCCAGGCGCTCGCCCTCCGCTACCCGCCCCGCGTCACCGGGGACCTCGGCTTCGGCGCCCTGCTCCCCCTGCTGCGCGCCCGCACGGTCACCGACGTCGACCGCGCCCTGGACGCCTGGACCGAGCCCGTCAACGTCGTCCAGGCCGCCGACACCGCCGGGGGCACCCTGCACCGCGTCGCCGGCCGCGTCCCCGACCGCGCGGCGGCCAACCGCGTCCACCCCGTCCCCGCCTGGCGGCCCGGCCACGAATGGCACGGCACGCACGAGACGCCGTACGCCGGACTGACCGACGGTGTCGCGGTGATGGCCAACCAGCGCGGACCCGCCACCCCTCTCGGCGTGGAGTTCGCCCCGCCGCACCGCGCCGACCGCATCCACACCCTCCTCGACGCGCGCCGCACCTGGACCGCCGACGGCATGGCGGAGATCCACACCGACACCCTTCTCGGCTCCGCCGGCGCCCTCCTGGACCACCTCGCCGCCCTCGACGGCCTCACCCCGAAAGCGGCCCGCCTGCGCGACCGCCTGCTCGCCTGGGACCGCCGGATGGACGCCGGCAGCACCGACGCGGCGGCCTTCGCGGCCGTGCGCGGCGCGGTCGTACGCCACCTCGCCGCGGACCCGGTGTTCGCCCCGCTCGCCGAGCCCCCGGCCTACCCGGAGGTCCTGCTCCCGTGGCTGGCCCTCGTCCCACGCGTCGGCTTCGCCCTCGAACACCTGCTGCGCGCGGAGGAGTTGTACGGCGTCGACCGCCCCGCCGTCGTACGCACGGCGCTGGAGGAAGTGGCCGCCGAGCCGCCCGCCGGCGCCTGGTCCGACACCCACCGCCTGGCCCCCTGGCGCGCACTGCCGTACGAGCCGGGCGAGCCGGAGGGGCCGTACGGGCCGGGGGAGCCGTACGCCGAACCCGGACTGGGCGGCGACCACGACTGCGTGCTGTGCACCTCGGCCGTCCCCGGCCTCACCGACCGCGCGGCCCGCGGCCCGGCCGCCCGCTACGTCTGGGACCTGTCCGACCGCGCGAGGAGCCGCTGGGTGGTCCCCTTCGGCGCCGACGGCGTCCCCGGCGCCGCACACCACCACGACCAGCTCCCCCTGTGGCTCCGGGGCGAACTCGCCCCCGTCGTCACCGACTGGACCCTTCTGGAACGCACCGAGGAAACCGATGACTGACCTCCACGAACAGCACATCGACGGCTACGGAACCGTCGGCGTCCGCCCCCTCGACCCGCAGGCGGACGCGGACGTGATCCACGCCTGGGTGAGTGAGGAACGCGCCGTCTTCTGGGGCATGAACGGCCTCACGAGGACCCAGGTCGCCGAGATCTACGCCCACATGGCCGCCCTCGACACCCACCACGCCCACCTGGTCACCAAGGACGGCGCACCGGCCGCCCTGCTCCAGACCTACGAGCCGGCCGCCGACCGGGTGGGAGAGTGCTACGACGTACGCCCCGGCGACCTCGGCGTGCACCTCCTGCTCGCCCCCGCCGGCGCCGACGGCGCGCACCCCGGCTGGACCGCGGCCCTGCTGACCGCGATCGCGTCGTACGTCCTGCTGACCCTGGACCGGCGGCGGATCGTGGTCGACCCCGACGTCCGCAACACCAAGGCGATCGCCCGCTTCGCACGCCAGGGCTTCGCCCCCGGACCGGTGGTCGTCCTCCCCGAGGTGGACATCCCCGACGTGTACCTGCCGGAGAAGCACGCCCAACTCGCCTTCCTGGAACGGGAGACGGCCTTCCCGGTCTGACGAGGGCCGAAGGCCCCGACGCACCGGTGGCGGACCGCCGGGTGACCGCCCGGCGCATCCGGTGAGCACCCCGGCCGATCCTTGCGTACCTACAGGGAGGCCCGCGGGCCGATGTCGCTCGCGGGGCGGCGGGCGGACGGCAGGCGGGCGGTCGGGAGGGGCGAGGTGCGCGACGGAATCCGGTGGCTGCGGCGATTGACGCTGCTGGGGGCGGGCCTGCTGCTGGTGCTGCTCGGTACGGCGGCTCCCGCCTCGGCCCACGCGGCCCTGCGCGAGAGCGACCCCGGCGACGGCACCGTCCTCAAAACGGCACCCCGGCACCTGACCCTCACCTTCACCGAGTCGGTCGGCCTGCTCACCGACTCCTTCCGCGTCTACGACCCCGAGAACCACCGTCTGCGCACCGGCACCGCCGACCACGCCCCGGGCCGCTCCGAGACGGCCCGTGTCACCCTCCCCGCCAAGTTGGCCACCGGCACCTACACGGTCGCCTGGCGGGTCGTCTCGGCCGACAGCCACCCGGTGTCCGGCGCCCTCACCTTCTCGGTCGGCAAACGCACGGCGACGACGGCGAGCCCGGTACCGGACCGCACCGAGAACCCCGCGACGACGGCCCTGTACGACATGGCCCGTTACCTCGCCTACCTCGCCGTGGCCCTCCTGCTGGGCATCGCCGCCTTCGTGGCGTACTGCCGGCCGCCCACGGCGGCACCGCTGCGCACCCCGGCCCTCGCCGCCGCCTGGGCCCTCCTCGCAGCCACCGCGGCCCTGCTCCTGCTGCGGTCGCCGTACGAGCAGGGCACCTCCCCGGCGGACGCCCTCTCCGTCTCCGCGCTCACCCACACGGCGACGACCCGCCCCGGCGCCCTCCTCCTCGCCCGGCTGGTCCTCCTGCTGCTGGGCGGAGCCGTCGTGGCGCTCCTCAGGGCCCGCCGCAGAAGGCTGCCCCGCCGCTTCACCCTGGCGGCGACCGCGCTCTTCTCCACCGCCCTGGCCGTCACCTGGTCGGCGGCCGAGCACGCCTCGGCGGGCCTCCAGGTCCCGCTGGCGATCACCTCGGCCACCCTGCACCTGCTGGCCATGGCCGCCTGGCTCGGCGGTCTGGTCGCCCTCCTGCGCACCCTGCGCCGGATCGAGTCCGCCGCCGCCCCGGTCCTCACCCGTTTCTCCCGGATGGCCCTCGCCTCCGTGACGGTCCTCGTCCTGACCGGCGTCTACCAGTCCTGGCGCGGCCTCGGCTCCTGGCAGGCGCTCACGGACACGACGTACGGCCGCACCCTGCTGGCCAAGCTGGCCGCCGTGACCGCCCTGCTCCTGGCGGCGGCCTGCTCCCGGACCTGGACGAACCGCCTGACCGGGGCGACCCCGGCGGCGCGCGCGGATTCCGAGCGGGCGGCGGTGCCGGCCCGCACGCCGGAGGTGGCGACGGCGAGGACGACGGTGCCCGCCCGGGGCCCGGAGGCCGCGGCGACGAAGGCGGGGGTGCCGGCCGACGCTCCCGAACCGGCCACGGCCGGGGCCTCGCGACCGCCCGCTCCCCCGCCCCCCGCCGCCACCGCCTTCCACCTGCTGCGCCGCTCGGTGCTGGCCGAGGCCGCCGTGGGCGTGGTGGTCCTGGTCCTGACGACGCTCCTGACCAGCACCCTGCCCGGCCGCGCGGCCACCGAGGCGGCGCGGACCGGCGCCGTGACGACCGGCATCCCGACGGCCTCGGTCACCACGGTCCCGTTCGACACCGGCGCCCCCGGCGGGACCGGCAACGTGCAGATCACCCTCGACCCGGGCCGGGTAGGCCGGAACTCCGTCCAGGCGGTGGTCTACGGCCCCGACGGCGGCCTGGCCGCCGTGCCCGAACTCCGCGTCTCCCTCACCCTGCCCGCCCAGCGGGTCGGCCCCCTGGACACGAAGGTCACCGACCGCGGCGGCTACTGGGCCGCCGACTCCTTCGCCCTGCCCATCCCGGGCACCTGGACCCTGAAGGTGACCGTACGGATCTCGGACCTCGACCAGGTGACGGTGACGGCCCCGGTCCGGGTGACCAACTAGGAACCGCCGCCGGACCGCTCCCGGCGTACGAAACGCCGGAGGGCCGGGCCGCTTTCGCGGTCCGGCCCTCCGGGCTGGCGGAGCTAAGCGGCCGTGCGTCGCGCCGCACGTACGCCCGGGGCGGGCTCCGGTGTGTCCTCCAGCGGCCAGGTCTCGTCCTCCCCGAAGTCAGCGGCCTGGAACGGGTTGGTCGCCGGGGGCGGCGATGCTGCCGCGGAGCAGGGGGGTTGCCCTTCCAGAGCGGAAAACAGCGACGTTGGATCGATGAGAGAACTCTCTTTCGTTGCAGGCCCCGTGAGGGCCTGGTGTGCCGTGACCGGGCACAGCGGTCCTACAGCTTCGTCATCTTGGCGTACGGGCTGCAGATCCGCATCTGCGCCGAGCCGAAATCCACGAGCGCCGCGATCCCGTCCTCGATGCCGATCACTCGGCCGAGGCCGTACATGTCGTGCGTGACCTGATCACCCAGAGCAAAGTGCTTGGGAGCCGGTGTGACCGGGGCCTTGAAGGGGCTGGTAGGCAGATGACGCTTCGGCGTAGCAGGTGTCATGGCTCAGTATGAGCCTTCGTGTGTGCGGTTCGCTGTGGCCGTCGGCACAGATCGCTACATGCATGTGACGGGAGTCATGCTCCGGAAAGTCGCTCAGCGGGTCGCAGACGCACAACGTCGAAGGGCCCCACTGCGAACAGTGGGGCCCTTCGACATCGTGCCCGGTGAGGCACTGGCGGAGGATACGAGATTCGAACTCGTGAGGGGTTGCCCCCAACACGCTTTCCAAGCGTGCGCCCTAGGCCTCTAGGCGAATCCTCCGCCGGAAACATTACATGACCGAGGAGGGTGCTCGCGAACCCGTTCCCGCAGGCCGTCATCGGGGTACTGACCGTCGGCCGCAATCGGGTACTGTGGGCGCAGCCCCTCACGCGGCGCTATCTGACTGAACTCCCCCAGGGCCGGAAGGCAGCAAGGGTAGGTCGGCTCTGGCGGGTGCGTGGGGGGCCCTTGTGTTTCCGGGGTCGTCCCCCGGGCCCGCGGGCGGGACCCGTTGTCGGTGGACGCCATTAACCTCGTATGCGTGTCGTCTCTCGCGCTGTACCGCCGCTATCGCCCGGAGACCTTTGCCGAGGTCATCGGGCAGGAGCATGTCACCGACCCGCTGCAGCAGGCGCTGCGGAACAACCGGGTCAATCACGCGTACCTGTTCAGCGGGCCGCGTGGGTGCGGGAAGACCACCAGCGCGCGCATCCTGGCCCGCTGTCTGAACTGCGAGCAGGGGCCCACCCCGACGCCGTGCGGAGAGTGCCAGTCCTGCCAGGACCTGGCGAGGAACGGCCCGGGCTCGATCGACGTCATCGAGATCGACGCCGCCTCCCACGGTGGTGTGGACGACGCCCGTGAGCTGCGCGAGAAGGCCTTCTTCGGGCCCGCCGCCAGCCGGTACAAGATCTACATCATCGACGAGGCCCACATGGTCACGTCGGCCGGCTTCAACGCGCTGCTGAAGGTCGTCGAGGAGCCGCCGGAGCACCTCAAGTTCATCTTCGCGACCACCGAGCCGGAGAAGGTCATCGGGACCATCCGCTCGCGTACCCATCACTACCCGTTCCGGCTGGTCCCGCCGGGAACCCTGCGGGACTACCTGGGCGAGGTGTGCGGGCGGGAGGACATCCCCGTCGAGGAGGGCGTGCTCCCGCTCGTCGTCCGCGCGGGCGCCGGATCCGTGCGTGACTCCATGTCCGTCATGGACCAGCTCCTCGCCGGCGCCCGGGAAGAGGGTGTGACGTATGCCATGGCCACCTCCCTCCTCGGCTACACCGACGGATCCCTCCTCGACTCCGTCGTCGAGTCCTTCGCCACCGGAGACGGCGCGGCGGCCTTCGAGGTCGTCGACCGTGTCATCGAGGGCGGCAACGACCCCCGCCGGTTCGTCGCCGACCTGCTGGAGCGGCTGCGCGACCTGGTGATCCTCGCCGCCGTGCCGGACGCCGTCGAGAAGGGCCTCATCGACGCCCCCGCCGACGTCCTGGAGCGCATGCAGGCCCAGGCTTCGACCTTCGGCGCCGCCGAACTGAGCCGGGCCGCCGACCTCGTCAACGAGGGCCTGACCGAGATGCGCGGCGCCACCTCGCCCCGCCTCCAGCTCGAACTGATCTGCGCCCGCGTCCTGCTCCCCGCCGCCTACGGCGACGAGCGGTCGATGATGGCCCGCCTCGACCGTCTGGAGCGCGGCGTCGCCTTCTCCGGCGGCGCCGGCGCGCCCGCCATGGGCTACGTGCCCGGCCCGGAGACCCACGGCGGCGGAGCGCCCGTACCGCCCGTACCGCCCGGCGGCGGAGTGCCCGTACCGTCCGGTGGCGGCCCCGCCGCGGCACGCGCGGCGGTCCGGGGCGCCGGCCCCGGGGACGCCCCCGCGGCCCCTGCCCCGGCAGCCCCCGCGGCGGCTTCGGCCCCCGCACCTGCCGCCCCCGTCCCGGCGCCTGCCGCGTCCGCGTCCCCCGATGCTCCCGCGCCCGCCGCCCAGGCCCCGGCGCCGGCCGTGTCCACCGCCCCCGCGGCCGCCGCACCGGGTGCCTGGCCCACCGCCGCCTCCGCCGGCGGCGGGCGGCGCCCCGGCGGCTGGCCCACGGCGGCCGCGGCGGGCGGCAACCGGCAGGACCAGGCCCCCGCCCGGCCCGAGGCGCCCGCCCAGCCGCAGCACCAGCCGGCCCCCGCACCGACGGCGCCGGCGGCCCCGGCGCCCGCCGCCCCGGCAGCCCCGTCCGGCGGTGTCGACCCCCGGGCCCTCTGGCCGAACATCCTGGAGGCCGTCAAGAACCGCCGCCGCTTCACCTGGATCCTGCTCAGCCAGAACGCCCAGGTCACCGGCTTCGACGGCACCACCCTCCAGGTCGGCTTCGTCAACGCCGGCGCCCGCGACAACTTCGCGAGCAGCGGCAGCGAGGACGTGCTGCGCCAGGCGCTGAGCGAGCAGTTCGGCGTGCAGTGGAAGATCGAGGCGGTCGTCGACCCGTCCGGCGGCGGCTCCGCCCCGGCGCCCGGCGGTCCGTCGGGCTTCGGCGGAGGCGGCGGCTACGGCGGCGCCCCCACCCAGGGCGGTGGCTACGGCGCCCCCGCCGCCCCCCGTCCCGCGGCTCCCCAGCCGGCGGCCCCGCAGCCGTCGGCGGCCCCGCAGTCCGGCTCGTCCGGCACCGCGGCGGCGTCCAGACCCGCGCCCCGCCCCGCGGCCGCGCCCGAACCGCCCCCCGTGTCCCTCGAGGACGACATCCCCGAGGACGACGACCCGGACCTGGACGAGTCGGCCCTCTCGGGTCACGAACTGATCGTGCGGGAGCTGGGGGCGACGGTGATGGAGGAGTTCTCCAACGAGTAGCCGTCGGGGACCGGCGAGGGGTCCGCGCGGCGTCCGGGCACAGCGGCCGGCGCACCCGCACCGCACCTCTTGGTAGGAACGCACAGATCGACCGGCCCCCGGCCTTCGGCGACCTTGCCAGTAGGCTGACCCCCGTGAAGGTCCTCGTCATCGGCAGCGGCGCCCGCGAACACGCCCTGTGCCACTCCCTGTCCCTCGACCCCGACGTCACCGCGCTGCACTGCGCCCCCGGCAACGCCGGCATCGCCGAGGTCGCCGAGCTGCACCCGGTCGACGCGCTCGACGGCGCCGCGGTGGCCGCCCTGGCCACCGGCCTCGGTGCCGACCTGGTCGTCGTCGGCCCGGAGGCCCCGCTGGTCGCCGGTGTGGCCGACGCCGTCCGCACCGCCGGCATCCCCGTCTTCGGCCCGTCCGGGGAGGCCGCGCAGCTCGAGGGCTCCAAGGCCTTCGCCAAGGACGTCATGGCCGGTGCCGGCGTGCCGACCGCCCGCTCCTACGTCTGCACCACCGCCGAGGAGGCCGCCGAGGCCCTCGACGCCTTCGGGGCGCCCTACGTCGTCAAGGACGACGGGCTCGCCGCCGGCAAGGGTGTCGTCGTGACCTCGGACGTCGAGGCCGCCAAGGCGCACGCGGCCGCCTGCGAGCGCGTCGTCATCGAGGAGTTCCTCGACGGCCCCGAGGTCTCCCTGTTCGCCGTCACCGACGGCGAGACGGTCGTCCCGCTCCAGCCGGCCCAGGACTTCAAGCGCGCCCTGGACGGCGACGAGGGCCCGAACACCGGCGGCATGGGCGCGTACTCGCCGCTGCCCTGGGCCGACCCCAAGCTGGTCGACGAGGTGCTGCAGACCGTGCTGCAGCCGACCGTGGACGAGATGCGCCGCCGCGGTACGCCGTTCTCCGGACTGCTCTACGCGGGCCTCGCGATCACCTCGCGCGGTGTCCGGGTCATCGAGTTCAACGCCCGTTTCGGCGACCCCGAGACGCAGGTGGTGCTGGCCCGCCTGAGGACCCCGCTGGCCGGCGTCCTGATGGCCGCCGCCACCGGCAACCTCGCCGACCTGGCGCCCCTGCGCTGGAGCGAGGACGCGGCCGTCACCGTCGTCGTGGCCTCGCACAACTACCCCGGCACCCCCCGCACCGGCGACCCCATCACCGGACTGGACGAGGTGGCCGCCGAGGACGCCCCGCACGCGTACGTGCTGCACGCCGGGACCAGGCGGGACGGCGACGCGGTCGTCAGCGCCGGCGGACGCGTGCTGTCCGTGACGGCCACCGGCACGGACCTGACCGAGGCGCGCGAGCGGGCGTACCGGGCGGTGGGCCGGATCGGTCTGGACGGTTCGCAGTACCGCACCGACATCGCGGCGAAGGCGGCCCAGGAGTAGGGCGTCTGCCGGGGCGAAGCCCCCGAACGCGCCGGTCGCGCGCACTCTCGACCTCGTCGGGCCCCGGAAGCGGAATCCGGGGCCCGATCTTTGCTTTCTGTCATGCAGCTCTGACCAAAGCCATTCCATCGAGTGAGCAATCCCCCATCCGGCTGACGGGGGCCGAGGCCCCAACTAGGGTGCCGCGCAAGCGTTCCGGCACTTGGCCCACCGACATTGCGATGTCAGTGGCGGGTGCCACAGTGGGGGAGTGAGCAAGTCCAGGACAGCACGGCATCGACGGGGAGGGGGTGAGGTCGGCACGTGACCGGAATCGGTGTGGAGATGGGCGCGCAGGCCGCGCGCTCCCGGGCCCTGGCCGTGCTGCGGGTCCGCGGCCGGGCACTGGGCGTGGCCCTGCTGCCCGCGGCCGCCGCGGTGATCCTGCTGGCCGGCGGTGCGACGGACCATCTCGTCGGCGAGGGCTGGGACGCCGCCCGCTGGGTCGTGGGCGTGCTCGCGGTGGTGGTGCTGCTGGCCGCCGTCGGCATCGGCCTGGTCGTCGCCCGCGCCCGCCCGGCGACGAGCCCCACCGTGCCGATCGCGGAGGAGTCCGCCCCCGATCTGTACCGGATGGTGCGCGACCTCGCCGACCGCCTGGACGTGCCGGCTCCCTCCTCCATAGCGCTGACGCCGGACTGCGACAGCTGGCTCGAGGACCGCGCCCATGCGGCGCACGGTCCGCCGTCGCGCCCGGCGCCGGACGAGATAGCGGGCCCCGCCCGGCGCTCCCGGCGCCGTGCCCCGGTGGCCCCGGTCCTCGTCATCGGCTCTCCGTTCCTGTGGTGGATGCGGGTCGGTGAGCTGCGCGCGGTCCTCGCCCCGGTCATCGCCGGCACGGGCCCTTCCGCCCACCCGGACATAGCGGCCGCCCGCCGCTTCGTGCGCGGGCTGGACGCGGCGGTCGCCGTCGCCTCGACCTCGGGCCGCTGCCCGCTCACCCGCGGGATCTGCGCAATGCTCGGCTGGGTCTCGCGGCTGCTGCTGCGCGGCTGCCGTGAGCACGCGACGCAGATGGAGCGGGGGGTGGCCGCCGCCGCGGCCGAGCGGGCCCAGGCCGTCGACTACGGCCTGCGGATCGTCGCCCAGGAGCAGGTGGGCCTCGCCTACGCCGGCTGGGACCGGCTGCTGACCCGGGTCGCGCTGCCCGCCTGGCGGATGGGCCGCTGGCCGGCCCGGCTGGACGCGGGCGTGGTGGCGGCCCTCACCGAACTGTCCCGGCGCGACCGTCTCGCGGAGGGCTTCGCCTCCCGGCTCGGCGAGCGGCCGGCGTGCGATCTGCTGGAGGAGCCCGGCACGATCGACGAGGCCGCCTCGCTGCTCGCCGCGCGCCTCTTCCACGGCGGCCCGGCCGAGGCCGGGCCGGACTGGGCCCCGGTGGACTGGCAGGCCTATCCGGAAGAGGTCGTGGACCGCACCTGGCGCGCCGACGCGGCCCGCCTGCACCGCGTCCTGGACACCCTGGGCGTCCGCCCCGCCCCGGGCCCCCACACCCCCGAACCGGGCGGCCCCACCCTGGCCCGGGTTCTCGACCACCTCGCCGAACCGACCGCCCCCGACGACCAGGGCACGGACACCGCCGGTCCGGTGGCTCCCCGGAGCGGCACCCATGGCGGCACGCGCGCGGACGCCGCGAACCCCACGGACGAGGCCGTCGCGCCCGGCACGGCCGAGGCCCCCGGTGTCCAGGACGCCTCCGACACCGCAGACACCGCAGACATCCTCGACCCGCCCGAGCCGTACCTCGGATTCGGCGACGAGGACGATGCCGATCCCGGTACCGAGCGCAGCGCCGCTCTCGCCGCGGGGATCAGTGCCGAGCTGGCCCGCGAGGAGGCCCTCGTGCCGAAGGGGGCCACCGCCGCCGGGCAGAGCCCCGAGAGCGCCCTGTGGGACGACGGCGGGCTGCCGTTGTTCCCCCTGCAACCCCCGCGCACCGGCCGTGAACTGCTCGCCGACCACGTGACGGCGATGGTGTGCTGCGCGGCCGTGGACACCGCGGGCGCCCTTCCGGCCCTGGACTGGCTCGACGGCCCGTCCCTGCTGCTCGGCGGGGAGCGGGCGGCCGACCTCGGACCGAAGGTGCTCAGCCTGATCGAGGAGGGTGACCCGGGCCCGCTGCGGGCCTGGCTGACCGCGTCCGGGATACGCCCGGAGAAGCCCGTACGGCTCGTCTGACCCGCACGGTCTCCCGCGTCGCACCGCCGTCGGCCGTCGCCGTCCCGCGCACCGGACCGGAGACGCGACTTCCACTTCAGGTCAATTCGCAACGACTAGTGACCGGGCCCGTGCGTTATGTGATGTGCTGGGACAGACCACGCCTTTGGCAAAGGCTTGCGACATACGACAGACCGACCGCACACGGCACGGCCCGGGACAGCACGGCCGAGCCCGGTACGACTGGCACAGCGCGCACCACCGGGACAGGACACGGGGGCACGAGGGAGGGGAGCGACCATGGCCTCGGAGCACATCCGCCGCTGGGAGTCCGGAGCGCTCGCGCACGCCGTCACGGACCCCTTCGGTCAGGGCCCGGTGCCCTGGCTGCGCGGCAGTGAGACCTATTTCGACGACACGGGTCACGTCGTTCCCTGGTACGTCGACCCGAGCCCGCAGCAGGCCACCGGCGCCGGTGGCAGGGGCCGAGTGCCCGCGCCGCGTTCGGCCGTTCCCGGGCCCCGCTCCGCGGACGACGTGCACCGCCAGATCAAGGGCTTCACCTCCACCGGCGCGGTCACGCCCGGCCAGGCGATCGACTTCCACATCACGGTCGACCCGCCGCAGGAGTTCAGCGTCGACATCTACCGGATCGGCCACTACGGCGGCGACGGCGCGGCCAAGATCACCACGAGCCCCCGGCTGTCCGGCATCGTCCAGTCCCCGCCGCTGGCCGCCGACCGCACGGTCTCCTGCCACCACTGGTGGCTGTCCTGGCGCCTCCAGGTGCCCTCGCACTGGAGCATCGGCGCCTACGTGGCGGTCCTGACCACCGCCGACGGCTACCGCTCCCACGTGCCGTTCACGGTCCGCGACGACCACCCCGCCGACCTTCTCCTGCTGCTGCCGGACATCACCTGGCAGGCGTACAACCTCTACCCGGAGGACGGCCGTACCGGCGCCAGCCTGTACCACGCCTGGGACGAGCGGGGCCGGCTGCTCGGCGAGGCCGACGCGGCGACCACGATCTCCTTCGACCGCCCGTACGCGGGCGCCGGCCTCCCCCTGCACGTCGGGCACGCCTACGACTTCATCCGCTGGGCCGAGCGCTACGGCTACGACCTCGCCTACGCGGACGCCCGCGACCTGCACGCCGGCCGCGTCGACCCCGCCCGCTACCGGGGCCTGGTCTTCCCCGGGCACGACGAGTACTGGTCGGTGCCGATGCGCCGTGCCGTCGAGGACGCCCGCGACCGGGGCACCTCACTGGTCTTCCTCTCCGCCAACACCATGTACTGGCAGGTCGAGTTGGGGCCGTCGCCGTCGGGTGTCCCGGACCGGCTGCTGACCTGCCGCAAGCGCAAGGGCCCCGGGAAGCCGGTGCTGTGGCGCGAGATCGACCGCCCCGAGCAGCAGGTGGTCGGCATCCAGTACGCGGGCCGGGTGCCCGAGCCGCACCCGCTGATCGTCCGCAACGCCGACCACTGGCTGTGGGAGGCGACCGGCGCCCACGAGGGCGACGGCATCGAGGGCCTGGTCGCCGGTGAAGCCGACCGGTACTTCCCGCGCACCCCGCTGCCCGAGCACGAGGAGCGCGTCCTGCTCGCCCACTCCCCCTACACCGACGGCGACGGCGCCCAGCGCCACCAGGAGACCTCGCTCTACCGCGCCCCCTCCGGCGCCTGGGTGTTCGCCTCCGGCACCTTCGCCTGGTCCCCGGCCCTTGACCGGCCCGGCCACGTCGACCCCCGTGTCCAGCGCGCCACGGCGAACCTGCTGGACCGTATCTGCAAGCGCGACTGAGCACCGGCGGACCCCCGCCCACCCCCTGGCCGAAACCGATCGCCCCGATAAGGGAGAATCGAGGCACTTGGACAGAACCACGGGGAGGAACCGTGTCCGGATTCGTAGAAAAGCCCGAGCCGCCGCAGGTTCCGGGCCTGGTGCACCTGCACACCGGCAAGGTGCGCGAGCTGTACCAGAACGAGGCGGGCGACCTCGTGATGGTCGCCAGCGACCGCATGTCCGCCTACGACTGGGTGCTGCCCACCGAGATCCCCGACAAGGGCCGCGTCCTCACGCGGCTCTCCCTGTGGTGGTTCGACCAGCTGCGCGACCTGGCCCCCAACCATGTGATCAGCACCGAGCTGCCGGCCGGCGCCCCCGCCGACTGGGCGGGCCGCACCCTGATCTGCAAGTCGCTGAAGATGGTCCCGGTGGAGTGCGTGGCCCGCGGCTACCTCACCGGCTCCGGACTGCTGGAGTACGACGAGTCCCGTACGGTCTGCGGTCTCGCCCTGCCCGAGGGCCTGGTCGACGGCTCCGAGCTGCCCGCCCCGATCTTCACCCCGGCCACCAAGGCGGAGGTCGGCGAGCACGACGAGAACGTCTCCTACGAGGAGGTCGCCCGCCAGGTCGGCGCGGAGACGGCCGCCCAGCTGCGCCAGGCCACCCTGGCCGTGTACGCGCGCGCCCGGGACATCGCCCGCGAACGAGGCGTCATCCTGGCGGACACCAAGTTCGAGTTCGGCTTCGACGGCGACACCCTCGTCCTCGCCGACGAGGTCCTCACCCCGGACTCCTCCCGCTTCTGGCCGGCCGACCAGTGGCAGCCGGGCCGCCCGCAGCCGTCGTACGACAAGCAGTTCGTCCGGGACTGGCTGACCTCGGCCGAGTCCGGCTGGGACCGCAGGAGCGAGCAGCCCCCGCCGCCGCTGCCGCAGCGGGTCGTGGACGCCACCCGCGCCAAGTACGTGGAGGCCTACGAGCGGCTGACGGGCACCGCCTGGGCGTAGCGGAAGAGCCCCCGGCGCGAGCCGGGGGACACGCAAGAAGCCCCCGGCCGGAACCGGGGGCTTCTCCATGGAGCGGACGACGAGGCTCGAACTCGCGACCTCAACCTTGGCAAGGTTGCGCTCTACCAACTGAGCTACGTCCGCACTGCGCCGTGGCGCGAGAGCAACTATACCCAACCTCGCTCCCGTGCGAGACGTACTGCCGTATGACGGTTCTCCGCGCCGAGCTTCGTGACGGCGGAGGAGAGGTAGTTCCGCACGGTCCCCGGCGACAGCGCGGCCCGCTCGGAGATCTCCGCGACCGGCGCCCCGTCGGCGGCCAGCTCCAGCACCTCGGCCTCCCGCGCGGTCAGGGGGGAGTCACCGGCGGAGATCGCGTCGGCGGCCAACTCCGGGTCGACGTAGCGGTTTCCGGCGTGCACGGTCCGGATGATCTCGGCGAGCCGCTGGGCGCTGACCGTCTTCGGGACGAATCCGCGCACACCGGCCGCCAGTGCCCGTTTCAGGTGTCCGGGCCGCCCGTGACCGGTGACGATCAGCACCTGGCAGCCCGGCAGTTCGGCACGCAGGGATGTGGCGACCTTCACACCGTCGGCGCCGGGCATCTGCAGATCGAGCACGGCCACGTCGGGCTCGTGCGCCCGGGCCATCGCCAGCGCCTCGGGTCCGCTCGCCGCCTCCGCGACGACCAGCAGATCGTCCTCCAGGGAGAGCAGGGCGGCCAGCGCGCCCCGGATCAGATGCTCGTCGTCGGCGAGCAAGAGCCGCACCGCACCGCTCATGACGTGACACTCACTCTCGTCTCCACGGACCCGTCGGTTCTCAGTGGCACCTCGGCCACCACCCGGAACCGGTCCGTGTCGACCACCCCCGCCTCCAGGGTCCCGGCCACGGCGGCCAGCCGCTCCCGCAGCCCGGCGAGCCCGGAACCACCGCCGCCCGGGACGGCGGCGCGCGCGGCCACCCCGTCGTTCTCCACCGTCAGCACCACATGCCCCTCCCGCACCCGAAGCCCCACCGTGCAGCGGCCCGCGTCGCCGTGTCGCAGCACGTTGGTGGTCGCCTCACGCACCACCCAGCCGAGCGCCGACTGCACCTCGGCCGGCAGCTCCGCGGACTCCGCGCGCACCTCGCAGTCGATCCCGGCCGCCGACAACACTCCCTGCGCTCCCGCGAGTTCCACGCCGAGGTCGGCCTCGCGGTAGCCGCGTACGACGTCCCGCACCTCCCGCTGCGACTCCTGCGCGATGCGCTGCACCTCGATCATCTGCTCCACGGCCTCCGGCCGTCCCCGCCGGGCGAGTTGCACGGCCAGCTCGCTCTTGAGGGAGATCACGGACAGGTTCCGCCCCAGCACGTCGTGCAGGTCCCGGCCGAACCGCAGCCGCTCCTCGGCGACGGCCAGCCGGGCCTCGGCCTCGCGGGCCCGTTCCGCCTCCCAGAGCACGGACAGCGTCCAGGCGCCGCAGCGGCAGGCGAGCAGCGAGAAGAGGGTGTGGAAGGCGGTCATCAGCCCGGTCGCGAGGATGCCGGCGGCGCTGCGGTCGGTGAGCCCGATGAGGCCCATGAGCACCACCGCGAGCGCCGCCGACCGGCGCAGGAACACCCGGACGGGAACCGTGAGTCCGTAGAGCAGCCCGAACGGCAGCAGACAGGCGCCGATCGCCAGCCGGACGGTCATCGGGTCGGCCGCGTGCAGCGCGGAGAGGGTGACGATCAGCGTCAGGGCGAGGCCCAGCAGGACGCCCGGGGTGCGGTGGGCACGGGCCGGCAGCTCGGCGCGCCCGAGGTAGTGGTCGAGCACGGGCCGGGTGAGCCGGTTGCAGACCGCGCACTGAAGGACCGCCACGACGACGAGCAGCCCACCGAGCACGACCGCCACGGGCCGGTGGCCGAGCCCGCCGAGCAGCGGCAGGAGCAGCCAGCAGAGCGAGAAGAACCAGGTGGTGACGTACCAGGTGACGACCGTGTACAGCTCGACCCGCTCGGCCTTGCTCCGTTCCCGCCAGTGCCGCTGCTGCCACCGCCGCATCCGCCTCAGCATCCGCGCGTCCCCCCGTTCCTCAGCGCCTCGGCTCCCAGCGGAACCACCGCCGTACAGCAAACACCGCCACGATCGTCCAGGCCAGCGCGGTCGCGAGGGCACCCAGCGCCTCGTACGCGGTCAACTGGCCCGTCCAGCCGCCGCGGACCAGGCGGATCGCCGGGGACAGGGGCAGGAGTTCGCAGAGGGAGGCGAGCCGGTCGGGCATGAACTCCGTGGGGACGGTGATCCCGGAGCCCAGCATGGACACGAACACCAGCGGCAGCGCGGTCACCTGGGCGCTCTCGGCGGTCCGGGTGAAGGACGCGGTGAGCGCGGCGAGCGCGGCGCTGACCACGAGTCCGGCCAGCACCCCGGGCAGGAGCAGGTACGGCGCCTTCGGTGCCCCGGTGTGCAGCAGCACGGCGCAGCCGACGCTCAGGACGAGGGCCTGGGCGAGGCCGAGGGCGGTCGCGGGCAGGGCGGTGCCGATGAGGATCTCGGTGTCGGACGGTTCGCCGGTGCGCAGCCGCTTCAGGACGAGCTCCTCGCGGCGGGCGACGTAGGCGCCGACCAGGGAGGTGTAGACGGCGAAGAGGAAGGCGAAGCCGATGGCGGCGGTCAGCAGGACCGTGCCGATGCTCAGGCCCTCCTTCTCCAGGTCCAGCTGGTCGAGTGCCGGGCGCACGGTGAACGGCAGGGCGAGCGGCACGGCCAGCGCGGTGAAGACGGCGCCCCGGTTGCGGCCGAGGAGCGTGAGTTCGGCCCGCCCCAGCGCCCGCAGCCGCCGCGCCGACGGCTTGAACGCCGCGAGAGCCCCGCGGTCCGCCGCACCGGCTCCGCCCCCCAGACCGCCTGCCGCTTCCGTGCGGACACCGTGCACGCGGCCGCCCCCCGTTTCCGTTCCGGTCCCGTTCACGCCGCCGCCTCCCGCTCCCGGGCGATCCCGAGGAACGCCTCCTCCAGTGAGGCCGACCGCACGTCCAGCGCGCCCAGCTCGACCCCGGCCCGCTCGGCCCACGTCAGCACCCCGGTGGCGGTCCGCTGCAACCGTGTCGTGCGCAGCCGTACGACCCTGCCGTCGCACTCGTGCCCGCAGACGCCGAGGTCGGCCAGGGGCGGCAGGTCGCCGAGGAAGTAGCCGTCCGGCAGTTCGAAGGACATCCGGGAGGGGCGCCCCGCGGTGACCTCGGCCGGCGTCCCCGAGACGGCGATACGGCCCTCGTGCAGGATGGCGAGCCGGTCGGCGAGGCCCTCGGCCTCCTCCAGGTAGTGCGTGGTGAGCAGCACGGTCGTGCCCGCGTCGCGCAGGCTCCGCACCAGTTCCCAGGTGGCCCGGCGGCCCTCCGCGTCGAGGCCGGTGGTCGGCTCGTCCAGGAAGAGCACCTCGGGGTCGCCGAGCAGGGCGAGCGCCAGGTCCAGCCGGCGGCGCTCACCGCCGGACAGCTGCTTGACGCGCACCGACCGCCGGCCCGCGAGCCCGACCAGGTCCAGCGCCTCCGCCTCCGGACGGGCCCCGCTGGTGCAGCCCGCCCACATGCGGGCGGTCTCCGCGACGGTCAGCTCGGAGGGGAAGCCGCCCTCCTGGAGCATCACGCCGGTGCGGGGGCGTACGGCGGCCCGTTCGCGGAACGGATCACGGCCGAGGACCCGGATCCGGCCACCGGCCGGCGCGGCGAGTCCCTCCAGCAGCTCGACCGTCGAGGTCTTGCCGGCTCCGTTGGTGCCCAGCAGGGCGAAGATCTCCCCGCGTGCCACGGAGAAGCTGATTCCGCGTACGGCCTCGAACCCGCCCCCGTAGACGCGCCTGAGGTCGGTGACCTCGATCACGTGCTCGCGTTCGTCTGTGTCCATGACACCAGCGTCCCGGCGTCGCGAGCGGTCCGGCAGTGCGCGGTGTCATCGCCCGGCATGACAAATGTCAGAGGCGCGGCGGACACGAAAAGACCCCGGTCCGATGGACCGGGGTCTTTTTCCCGAGCGGACGACGAGGCTCGAACTCGCGACCTCAACCTTGGCAAGGTTGCGCTCTACCAACTGAGCTACGTCCGCACTGCTCCCGACCGGCTCCCACCGATCGGTGCGAGCACCAGCCTACCTGATCCACAAGCGTGGTCGGCACGGCCGGTGCCAGAGCGGGTGACAGGGATCGCACACTGCGCCTTCCCCCTGGAAGGGGGATGTTCTACTACTGAACTACACCCGCGTGTCCTCGGGATCCGCCCTTTCGGCCTCGCCCCTCGGCGTGTCCCAGACATTAGCTGATCAGCAGGGGGGTAGCGCAAGTCGGTTCCCCCGACGACCCCGCCCGCCCCCCAAGTGCACAGCCCCCAGGGCCCGCTGACGGACCCTGAGGGCTGCCCCTTCGCGGGCTTCACTGCGCGGCGCTGAACGCCTCGTAGACCTTCTTGGGGATGCGTCCCCGGGCCGGGACGTCCATCTTGTTGGCCTGGGCCCAGGCGCGGACGGCAGCCGGGTCGGGGGCGACCTCCGTCTGCTTGTACGCCTTGCCGGACCGCGACCGCTTGCGGCCGGCCTCGACGTAGGGCGCGAGCGCCTTGCGCAGTTTTTTGGCGTTGGTTTCGTTCAGGTCGATCTCGTACGACTTGCCGTCGAGTCCGAAGGCGATCGTTTCCGCCGCTTCCGAGCCGTCGATGTCGTCAAAGAGAGTGACCACGACCTTTTGCGCCACGAATATCGGTCCCTTCGTGCGGCACGTCGATACAGCTCACCGGCGTTGACGTGCCGAGTATCGGCTATTGCCAATTCATTTGTACAGTGCCCGGCAATGCAAAGTGAAGCCCGACTAAATCCGTCCGCGTGTCCGAGCACAATAGGCGCCGCGGAGGGTCTCCCGAACTTTCCCAGAACTTTTCTCGGGTGCCGCGCTCCGACACCCGATCGTGATGCGCCTCACGTAGTTTCCTACAACTCTACTCGCGTAGAAATTTTGTGCGGGTAGTCTGAAGGAACCTGCTCAGCACCACACACCGGGAGTGCCAGTGGCACGCGTCGTAGTCGACGTCATGCTCAAGCCGGAGATCCTCGACCCCCAGGGCCAGGCGGTCCAGCGTGCGCTGCCGCGCCTGGGTTTCGAGGGGATCTCGGACGTACGTCAGGGAAAGCGTTTCGAACTGGAAGTTGACGGGCCGGTCGACGAGGCCGTGCTCGCCCGCATCCACGATCTTGCGGAATCCTTCCTCGCCAACACCGTGATCGAGGACTTCATCGTCAAGGTGGAAGACACGGCGGAAGTCGCGGAGGCCGCGAAGTGACCGCTCGTATTGGCGTCGTCACTTTCCCGGGCAGTCTCGACGACCGGGACACCCAGCGCGCGATCCGTGTCGCGGGCGCCGAGCCGGTCGCCCTCTGGCACAAGGACAAGGACCTCAAGCAGGTCGACGCCGTCGTCCTTCCCGGCGGATTCTCCTACGGCGATTATCTGCGTGCCGGCGCCATCTCCCGGTTCTCGCCGGTGATGGAGTCCGTCATCGAGCAGGCGAAGGCCGGTCTGCCGGTCCTCGGCATCTGCAACGGCTTCCAGATCCTCACCGAGGCCCACCTCCTCCCGGGCGGCATGCTCGGCAACGACCACCTCCACTTCATCTGCCGCGACCAGAAGCTGCGGGTGGAGAACGCGGAGACCTCGTGGACCGGCGACTACCGCCAGGGCCAGGAGATCCACATCCCGCTGAAGAACATGGACGGCCGGTACGTCGCCGACGAGTACACGCTCGACAAGCTGGAGGCGGAGGGCCGGGTCGTCTTCCGCTACCTGGACGTCAACCCCAACGGCTCGCTGCGGGACATCGCCGGCATCACCAACGAGGCCGGGAACGTCGTCGGCCTCATGCCGCACCCCGAGCACGCCGTCGAGCCGCTGATCGGTACGGGCCGTACCGACGGCCTGCCGTTCTTCACCTCGATCCTCAAGAAGCTGGTCAACGCATGAGCCGGACGCCTCTGGACACGGTCGAGCACGCGGCCGCGACCCCCGACGTCGAGCTGCCCTGGGCCGAACTCGGCCTGAAGAAGGACGAGTACGAGCGGGTGGTGGAGATCCTCGGCCGCCGCCCGACCGGCGCCGAGCTCGCCATGTACTCGGTCATGTGGTCCGAGCACTGCTCGTACAAGTCCTCCAAGGTCCACCTCCGCCAGTTCGGCGAGAAGGCGCCCGAGTCGGACGCGCTGCTCGTCGGCATCGGCGAGAACGCCGGCGTGGTGGACGTCGGCCAGGGCTACGCGGTCACCTTCAAGGTCGAGTCGCACAACCACCCCTCGTACGTGGAGCCCTACCAGGGCGCGGCCACGGGTGTCGGCGGCATCGTCCGCGACATCATCGCGATGGGCGCCCGCCCGGTCGCCGTGGTGGACCCGCTGCGCTTCGGCGCGGCCGACCACCCCGACACCAAGCGCGTCCTGCCGGGCGTCGTCGCCGGCATCGGCGGCTACGGCAACTGCCTGGGCCTGCCCAACATCGGCGGCGAGGTCGTCTTCGACGCCTGCTACCAGGGCAACCCGCTGGTCAACGCCGGTGCCATCGGTGTGATGCGGCACGAGGACATCCACCTCGCGAAGGCCTCCGGCGCGGGCAACAAGGTCATCCTGTACGGCGCCCGCACGGGTGGCGACGGCATCGGCGGCGCCTCGATCCTCGCCTCCGAGACCTTCGACGACGCCAAGCCCTCCAAGCGCCCGGCCGTCCAGGTCGGCGACCCCTTCCAGGAGAAGCTCCTCATCGAGTGCACCCTGGAGGCCTTCCGGGAGAAGCTGGTCGTCGGCATCCAGGACCTCGGCGCCGCCGGTCTGTCCTGCGCCACCTCCGAGCTGGCCTCCAACGGCTCCGGCGGCATGCGCGTCACCCTGGACGACGTCCCGCTGCGCGACTCGACGCTCTCGCCCGAGGAAATCCTCATGAGCGAGTCGCAGGAACGCATGTGCGCGGTCGTCGAGCCGGAGAAGGTCGACCGCTTCCTGGAGATCTGCGAGAAGTGGGACGTCATCGCCACCGTCATCGGTGAGGTGACCGACGGCGACCGCCTGGAGATCTTCTGGCACGGCGGCAAGATCGTCGACGTCGACCCGCGCACGGTCGCCCACGACGGCCCGGTCTACGAGCGCCCCTACGCCCGCCCCGAGTGGCAGGACGCCCTGCAGGCCGACGACGCGAACAAGCTGCCCCGGCCCGCGACTTCGGCCGAGCTGAAGGAGCAGGTCCGCAAGCTCGTGGCCTCGCCGAACCAGGCCTCGAAGAAGTGGATCACCTCGCAGTACGACCACTTCGTGCAGGGCAACACCGTCCTCGCCCAGCCCGAGGACTCCGGCATGATCCGGATCGACGAGGAGAGCGGCCTCGGTGTCGCCATCGCGACCGACGGCAACGGCCGGTACGCCAAGCTCGACCCGTACCACGGCGCCCAGCTGGCCCTCGCCGAGGCGTACCGCAACGTCGCCACGACCGGTGCCAAGCCGCTCGCCGTCTCCGACTGCCTGAACTTCGGCTCGCCCGAGGACCCGGCCGTCATGTGGCAGTTCGCGGAGGCCGTCCGCGGTCTCGCCGACGCCTGTCAGCAGCTGGGCACCCCGGTGACCGGCGGCAACGTCTCGCTCTACAACCAGACGGGCGAGGCGGCCATCCACCCCACCCCGGTGGTCGCCGTCCTCGGCGTGATCGACGACGTCGCCCGCCGTACGCCGGTCGCCTTCCAGGAGGACGGGCAGCTGCTCTACCTCCTCGGCGACACCCGTGAGGAGTTCGGCGGCTCGGCCTGGTCCCAGGTCGTCCACGACCACCTCGGCGGTCTGCCCCCGCAGGTCGACCTGGAGCGTGAGCGCCTGCTGGCCGAGATCCTGATCTCCGCCTCCCGCGACGGCATGATCGACTCCGCGCACGACCTGTCCGACGGCGGCCTGGTCCAGGCGGTCGTGGAGTCCGCGCTGCTCGGCGGCAAGGGCGCGCGGCTGATCGTCCCGGACGGTCTGGACGCCTTCACGTTCCTGTTCTCCGAGTCGGCGGGCCGCGCCGTCGTCGCGGTGCCGCGCTCGGAGGAGGTCCGCTTCAACGACATGTGCGGTGCGCGCGGCCTGCCGGCCACCCGCGTCGGTGTCGTGGACGGTGACGCGGTGGAGATCCAGGGCGAGTTCGCCCTCTCCCTCGCCGAGCTGCGCGAGGCCCACGAGGCAACGATCCCGGCACTGCTGGCGTAAGTCCCGCCCGCTGCACGAAGGCCCCGTCCGCGACATCGGACGGGGCCTTCGCCGATGCCGGCCGCCGCGATCCACCAACACCGGTCCACGGCCCGACCCGGCCTGGCCCTGCCCGACCCGGTCTGCGGTCCGGCCCGGTCTGCGGTGCGGCCTGGCTCGTCCGGCCAGGCCCTGCCCCTGCCTGGCCTGCCTGATCCGGCCTGGCCCTGCCCGGCCTTGTCCGGCTTGCGCCTGCCTGGCCCGACCCGACCCGACCCGGCCCGGTCTGCGGTCCGGCCCGGTCTGCGGTCCGGCCCGGTCTGCGGTCCGGTCCGGTCTGCGGTGCGGCCTGGCTCGTCTGGCCAGGCCCTGCCTGACCTGGCCCTGCCTGACCTGGCCCTGGCTGACCTCGCCCTGCCTGGTCCGGCCTGACCTCGCCCTGCCTGGGCGGGCCCGGCCTGGCCTGACCCGGCCCGGCCTGGCTTGACCCGGCCCGACCCGGCCCGGCCCGGCCCGCGCGGTCGTATTCGCTCGCGGCGCGGGCGCGGGCCTGCATAGGCTCACCGGCATGCCACCGGCCAAGAAGCGTGCCCGCAGTTACAACCCCGCCCGGACCCGCGCCGCGGTCCTCGCGCAGTTCGCGAACGTCCGGGAGGCCGTCGGCGGCCTCGGCCCCGACCAGCTCGCGCTGCCGACCCGGCTCGGCGACTGGACCGTACGGGAACTCGTCGCGCACATCGGCATGGCGCTCACCGCCGTGCACCGCGCGCTCGACCTGCCCGCGCCGCCCCGCCAGGACGTCACGGTGGTCGAGTGGCCCTTCGCCACCGCCGCCGACTCCACGGCCATCGACGAGTTCACCCGCCGCCTCGCCGCCGACCACCCCGACCTCGACGCCTACCTCGCCGACGTCGACCGCAGCCTGCGGGCCCTCCTCGACGAGCACCCCGGCGGCCGGCTGCTGGAGACCAGCGCCGGCGCGATGCCGCTCGACGACTACCTCGTCACCCGCACCGTGGAACTCGTCGTCCACACCGACGACCTCACCGCGGCCGTCGCGGGACTCGACGT
Organism: Streptomyces sp. NPDC015139; assembly: GCF_043079785.1. NCBI lineage: Bacteria > Bacillati > Actinomycetota > Actinomycetes > Kitasatosporales > Streptomycetaceae > Streptomyces > Streptomyces sp. NPDC015139. The sequence goes on from NZ_JBIBUW010000002.1 coordinate 877,201, forward strand.
GCCCCACGACCGCCAGGCCCTGGCCGCCGCGACCCGGCTGCTCGCCGACGCCCTCGCCGTGAAGGCGCCGGGCGGCTCCACCGAGGTGCGCGTGCCGCCGTACGCGGTCGTGCAGTGCGTCGAGGGGCCCCGGCACACCCGCGGCACCCCGCCCAATGTCGTGGAGACCGACCCGCTGACCTGGATCCGGCTCGCCACCGGGCGGCTGGCCTGGAAGGACGCCCTCGCCGAGGCGAAGGTCAGCGCGAGCGGGGAGCGGGCGGACATCGGGGACCTGCTGCCGTTGCTGGCGTAGCGGAACCGGTCGTACCGCCGATCCGTCGAACCCGTATGAACCGGTACAAGCAGCGCATGACCCTGACGGCGGCCGCCGTGCTCGTCCCGCTCGTGGTGGCCTGTGGGACCGGGAGGGCGGAGAGTGGAGCGGTGAGCGTCCAGCAGCCGGTGACCGGGATCGACTGGCGGGTCGACAGCCTGACCGTCGGCGACACGACCCGGCACGCGCCCGCCTCCGCCCGCCTGCGCGTGGAGGAGAACGGGAAGGCGGCCGGCAATCTCGGCTGCAACCAGTTCAGCGCCCGCGCCACCGTAAACGGCGACCGGATCACCTTCGGCGACCTGCGCACCACGCGGATGGCCTGCAGCCCGGAGCGGATGGCCTTCGAGCGCGCCCTCGCCCGGACCCTCACCACCGGCACGCTCACGGCGCGGACCGAGGACGCGAAGCTGACGCTCACCGACGGCGACGGCGACCGTGTCCACCTCAGCCGCGGCGCACCCGAATGATGTGCGACACCTCACTCACAAACGAGTCGAAGGGGACCCGGGCCGCCTCGCGGGAGGTGTCCGGGACCCCGCCGATTTCTCGCGACACCGCTCTGACCTGCGGATACGTAGAATCCGACAAGGTGATCGACTGAGCCCGGACCGGTAGGGCCGCGCATCCCCAATTCGGACCAGTGGTCGATCTCGCCTACACTCGGTGGCGTGCCACGTGGTGACGGTCGACTCAATCACGATCTGCTTCCCGGCGAAAAGGGCCCCCAGGACGCTTGCGGCGTCTTCGGCGTCTGGGCTCCGGGTGAAGAGGTCGCAAAGCTCACGTACTTCGGGCTCTACGCCCTCCAGCACCGGGGTCAGGAATCCGCGGGAATCGCGGTCAGCAACGGCTCCCAGATCCTCGTCTTCAAGGACATGGGCCTCGTCTCCCAGGTCTTCGACGAGACTTCTCTAGGTTCGCTCCAGGGTCATATCGCGGTCGGACACGCCCGCTACTCGACCACCGGTGCCTCCGTGTGGGAGAACGCCCAGCCGACGTTCCGTGCCACCGCGCACGGTTCGATCGCGCTCGGCCACAACGGCAACCTGGTCAACACGGCGCAGCTCGCCGAGATGGTCGCCGAACTCCCCAACGACAACAACAGCCGCACCACCCGGGTCGCGGCCACCAACGACACCGATCTGCTGACGGCCCTGCTGGCCGCCCAGGTCGACGAGGACGGCAAGCCGCTGACCATCGAGGAGGCCGCGCACGCGGTGCTCCCGAAGGTGAAGGGCGCGTTCTCCCTCGTCTTCATGGACGAGCAGACCCTGTACGCCGGGCGTGACCCGCAGGGCATCCGCCCGCTGGTCCTGGGCCGCCTGGAGCGCGGCTGGGTGGTCGCCTCCGAGTCCGCCGCCCTCGACATCTGCGGCGCGAGCTTCGTGCGGGAGATCGAGCCGGGCGAGTTCGTCGCCATCGACGAGAACGGCCTGCGCAGCTCCCGATTCGCGGAAGCGAAGCCCAAGGGCTGCGTCTTCGAGTACGTGTACCTGGCCCGTCCGGACACCGACATCGCCGGCCGGAACGTGTACCTCTCCCGTGTGGAGATGGGCCGCCGGCTCGCCAAGGAAGCCCCGGCCGAGGCCGACCTGGTCATAGCGACCCCGGAATCCGGCACCCCCGCCGCCATCGGCTACGCGGAGGCGTCCGGCATCCCCTTCGGCGCGGGCCTGGTGAAGAACGCCTACGTCGGCCGGACCTTCATCCAGCCCTCGCAGACCATTCGCCAGCTGGGCATCCGCCTGAAGCTGAACCCGCTGAAGGAAGTCATCAAGGGCAAGCGTCTGGTCGTCGTCGACGACTCGATCGTCCGCGGCAACACCCAGCGGGCCCTGGTCCGCATGCTCCGCGAGGCCGGCGCCGCCGAGGTCCACATCCGGATCTCCTCCCCGCCCGTGAAATGGCCCTGCTTCTTCGGCATCGACTTCGCCACGCGCGCGGAGCTGATCGCCAACGGCATGACCATCGAGGAGATCGGCACCAGCCTCGGCGCCGACTCCCTGGCCTACATCTCCATCGACGGCATGATCGACGCGACGACGATCGCCAAGCCGAACCTGTGCCGCGCCTGCTTCGACGGCGAGTACCCGATGGAGCTGCCGGACCCGGAGCTGCTCGGCAAGCAGCTGCTGGAGACCGAGCTGGCGGCCGGTCCCGCCGCCACGGCCGCGGCCGACGCGATCCGTCGCCCGTAACACCCCTGCAGTACGACACGAAAGCTCTCACAGTCATGTCTGAGACAACTGGTGCCAGCTACGCAGCGGCGGGCGTCGACATCGAGGCGGGCGACCGCGCCGTCGAGCTGATGAAGGAGTGGGTGAAGAAGACCCAGCGCCCCGAGGTCCTCGGCGGCCTCGGCGGCTTCGCCGGACTCTTCGACGCCTCCGCCCTCAAGCGCTTCGAGCGCCCGCTGCTCGCCTCCGCCACGGACGGCGTCGGCACGAAGGTCGACGTCGCCCGCCGGATGGGCGTCTACGACACCATCGGGCACGACCTGGTCGCCATGGTCATGGACGACATCGTGGTGTGCGGCGCCGAGCCGCTCTTCATGACCGACTACATCTGCGTCGGCAAGGTCCACCCCGAGCGCGTCGCGGCCATCGTGAAGGGCATCGCGGAGGGGTGTGTGCTGGCCGGCTGTGCCCTGGTGGGCGGCGAGACCGCCGAGCACCCGGGCCTGCTGGGCGCGGACGACTTCGACGTCGCCGGCGCCGGCACGGGCGTGGTGGAGGCCGACCGGCTGCTCGGCGCGGATCGTATCCGCACGGGTGACGCGGTGATCGCCATGGCGTCCTCCGGGCTTCACTCGAACGGGTACTCCCTGGTCCGCCACGTCCTGCTGGACCGCGCGGGCCTCGCCCTGGAGGCGGAGGTCGCCGAGCTCGGCCGCACCCTCGGTGAGGAGCTGCTGGAGCCCACGAAGATCTACTCCCTGGATTGCCTGGCCCTGACCCGCACCGCCGAGGTGCACGCCTTCAGTCACATCACCGGTGGCGGCCTCGCGGCCAACCTGGCCCGGGTGATCCCGGACGGGCTGCACGCGACCGTCGACCGTTCCACCTGGACCCCGGGCGCGATCTTCGACCTGGTCGGCCGGACCGGAAACGTCGAGCGCCTGGAGCTGGAGAAGACCCTCAACATGGGCGTCGGCATGATGGCGATCGTCCCGCAGGAGTCCACCGAGGTGGCCCTGACGACCCTGGCCGACCGGGGTGTCGACGCGTGGGTCGCCGGTGAGATCACCGACCGGGGCGACCGGGAGACGGGCGCCGAGCTGGTCGGCGACTACGCCGGCTGAATCTGCGGGTAGCACAGAACCCGGTCGGTGGCAGTGCCACCGACCGGGCAGGTGCTCAGTACTGGGTCAAGCGCCGCGACGGTGCTGTGAGGGACCTTGGTCCTCGTCCTCGTCGTCGTCCTCATAGAGGTCGGCGTACCGAGAATAGAGATCGTCCTCGTCGTCCTCATCGTCCTCGAACGGCTCGCCGTTCGGCGGCTGGTTCGAAGTCGATGCGCCCAGTTCACTGGCCAGACGTGACAGGTCAGTCCCACCGCTGTTGTACTTCAGCTGGCGGGCGACCTTTGTCTGCTTGGCCTTGGCCCGGCCGCGCCCCATGGCTCGACCCCCTCGGTGACGGGGCTCGACGGCCCCAGAGTCTGACACGCGTTCATGATCCGGAACGGACCCTCCGCAGAGAGGCCGGTCCGTAGGGCTTCCACGGTACCTGAGCCCGCGCCCATACGGTACGTCGCCCGCAGCACGCGCGTGTGCCCTGGACCTTCGAGGTGCCCTGTCCTCGCTGGTCAGTGGCGATTTTAACCACTTATCGGGGAGCGACCCGCCGGTGGAAGTGAGAGTTCTCTCCAACTTCCCGCCGACGGGTACCGCTCACCTGTGCGATCGGACACCCGTCCGGGGTCCCCGCACGGTCCGGCTCAGCGAGCCGCGCGGGCCTCGGCCATCCGCTGCTCGGCGATCCGGTCGGCCGCGGCGGCCGGCGGGATCCCGTCCTCCTTCGCACGTGCGAAGATGGCCAGCGTGGTGTCGAAGATCTTCGCCGCCTTCGTCTTGCACCGGTCGAAGTCGAACCCGTGCAGCTCGTCGGCCACCTGGATGACCCCGCCCGCGTTGACCACGTAGTCCGGCGCGTAGAGGATCCCGCGGTCCGCGAGGTCCTTCTCCACTCCCGGGTGGGCGAGCTGGTTGTTGGCCGCGCCGCACACCACCCGCGCGGTGAGCACCGGCACGGAGAGGTCGTTCAGGGCGCCGCCCAGGGCGCAGGGGGCGTAGATGTCCAGCCCCTCGACCCGGATCAGCTCCTCGGTGTCCGCGACGGCCGTCACGCCCTCGGGGTGCTGGTCGAGGATCCGCCGCACGGCCTCGGCACGCACGTCGGTGATCACGACCTCGGCGCCCTCGTCGAGCAGGTGCCGCACCAAGTGGTGGCCGACCTTGCCGACGCCCGCGACACCGACCTTGCGGCCGCGCAGGGACGGGTCGCCCCACAGGTGCTGGGCGGAGGCGCGCATGCCCTGGTAGACGCCGAAGGCGGTGAGCACGGAGGAGTCGCCGGCGCCGCCGTTCTCGGGGGAGCGGCCGGTGGTCCAGCGGCACTCGCGGGCCACGACGTCCATGTCGGCGACGTAGGTGCCGACGTCGCAGGCGGTGACGTAGCGTCCGCCGAGCGAGGCGACCATGCGGCCGTAGGCGAGGAGGAGCTCCTCGGTCTTGTCGCGCTCCGGATCGCCGATGATCACGGCCTTGCCGCCGCCGTGGTCGAGACCGGCCATGGCGTTCTTGTACGACATCCCGCGCGCCAGGTTGAGGGCGTCGGCGACGGCCTCCGCCTCGGTCGCGTACGGGTAGAAGCGGGTGCCGCCGAGGGCCGGGCCCAGAGCGGTGGAGTGGATGGCGATCACGGCTTTGAGGCCGGACGCACGATCCTGGCAGAGCACGACCTGCTCGTGGCCTCCCTGGTCCGAGTGGAACAGGGTGTGCAGGACATCAGCAGGTGCGCCGGTTACGTCGGTCACTGTGGTGACTCCTGTGTAAGTAGCGGCGGGTGGGGCGTAGCCCCCGTGCGGGTGGCGGGGTGCTGGCATGAGAGTAGAGCCTCGGCACGACCACCATCCGCGCAGTGTTCAGGATCACTCTCCCGCGCCGTTCGCGCACGCATGACCGTGGCACGATTCGCCTGGGTTTCGAGCCGGGTCCGATGGGGAGGGAGCAGGCGTGCCCAAGGTGTCCTCCGTGGTCGTCCCCTACGCCGCGTACCTGCGCGTGTACGAGCCGCTGGGCGCCTTCCCGGAGCCGGAACGCGGCCACTGGGAGCGCTACGCCCGCCGCGCCGACCGCCCGTCCTACCAGGACGAACTGCGGCGCTCCCTCGCGGACTTGCTGCCCACCCCGCCGATCGCGGTACCGGTGCACGAGAGTGGCGACGCCTTCGTGGCGGAGGTCGACGGGGTGACCTGCGTGTGTCCCTGGCGGACCCGGCTGCGCGGCTGGCTGGCCCTGGACGAGCTCGGCGAGGAGCTGCCGCCGCCGGTGCTGGACGCGGTGCTGCCGCCCGTGGTGCGCCGGCAGGCCGCCCAGGACTACGAGCGCTGGCTCGCCCGCAACCCCGACGCCCGCCCGTGGATCCGCACGGCGACCTGGCAGATCCCGCTGAACTGGTTCGTCCTGGTCGGGGACGAGGAGCGGCGGTACGACAAGGGGACCGCCGAGGCGCCCCCGATGCTGCGCTACCGCACGCCCATGGTGCAGGCCCGCCGCCGGGTGGCGCGGGCCCTGCGCACGCTGAAGGAGACCGTCGAGGAAGGCCCGCTGATCGACGGGCTGCTGGACGTCGGCCGCTGGCTGGAGGAGTTCCACCCGCGCTCGCTGGTGGAGCTGGACTACGGCGGTCTGGTGCATGTGCTGCCGGCCGGCGAGCTGGAGGACGACCACTCGGCGGCGGACGTGGCCGACGGCATCGAGGCGCTGCGGCGGGGCGACGGGGTGGCGGCCGGAGCGGCCTACGGGCGGCTCGTGGAGCGGTGGCGGACGGCACGGGACCGGCGTTCCGCGAACTGAGTGACGTACGTCACGGCTCGAACGCCGTCGAACGACGTACGGTCTACGACACATGACCATCTGACGGGATGTTGGTCCCGATCTGGACTTTTGTCCCAAGGGTGATGGACGGCACTTACGCGGCCCTTGCGCCACTTGCCGCCCCTCATGCCAAAATAGGACAAGGAGTCCGGGGAGGGCTCTGTCCGTCCAACTATGCTCCATCATGGGCGGATTCTCAGCATTGCACGCTTTGGGGGGTCTGATGACTCCTGATCGCCCTGTGACTGATCGTCACAGTGGCGTGACTGTCCGCTATGGCATGGTCCATCGGCTTCCGTCGCTGATGAACACCTGGGAGGGCAATTCCATCGGTTTGGCCGACGCGGCTGGACAGATGGTGTAGTTGTAGTGCCGAGGACAAGCCGTTCGTCCTATAACCGACTCGACTCGCGTCCGCCATTTCGGGCAACGCGGGTCAAGGTGCAGAATTTAGAGGAAAGAACCGAGAAGGTTCGGTTCTCCCGAGGAGGCCGCTCATGACCGCTCGCACCCCTGATGCCGAGCCGCTGCTGACCCCGGCTGAGGTCGCCACCATGTTCCGTGTCGACCCCAAGACGGTCACGCGGTGGGCGAAGGCCGGCAAGCTCACTTCGATCCGTACGCTCGGCGGGCACCGCCGCTACCGCGAGGCCGAGGTCCGCGCACTGCTCGCGGGCATCCCGCAGCAGCGCAGCGAGGCCTGAACAACTGAATAACCGGGCAAAACGGCTGGTCCCCCAACTGGTCGCGGCGCCCGAACCCTAGCTACAAGCGACGCGGGACCTGCCCCAACAGGGCCCACGCCCAAGCCGAAGAGAACGTTGTAGGCAGCCACACAGGGTGCGTCGTAGATCGCGCTGGACTCCGCCGGGTCCAGCGCGATCTTTTTTGTGCGCTGGTCGCGGGCTGTGCGGGCACTCTGTGAGCGGCCTTGTCGGAGTCTGGGGAGGGGTGTCGGAAGCGCTGTGCGCGACCCCTGGGGGCGGTGCAATTGCACATATTAAATTGACCAGTTGTATGAAGGGGGTAAGTACCGCCCTTTCAAAAACTCATGCGGTGACTCCCGTCACACGCGCGTCCGCTTGTCGCCCGTGGCACGGGTGGGTTAGAGGAGACGGATCTCAGGCGCTACGCGGGCTCTCGTCCTCGGCCGGCTCGTCGTCCAGGTCCTGGGGGCAGGGGCCGGCGTCCATCGCCAGGCGCAGCAGGCGATGACAGACGGCGCAGTGGCGGGTGAAGTGCCGGTAGGACGAGGCGGCCGACAGATGCGCCCTCAGGAGCGCCCGTGTCTCGTGCCTGGCCGATGCCGCCATACGCCACCTCCAGGGGCCGCACGGGAAGAACGGGCCCTGCTCCCTGGGTACCGAGCGAATGTGACGCCGTCAAGGCCGCGAGCGGCTCCGCCGGTTGGTGAGCGGCATGCGAGAGGGCCCCCATCCGACTGGCGGATGAGGGCCCTCTTCTTGCGGTCCTGACGGGATTTGAACCCGCGGCCTCCACCTTGACAGGGTGGCGAGCACTCCAAACTGCTCCACAGGACCAGGTTTCGCTGCGCCTGACTTGCCGTCCTGCGCTGCGAGACAGACTGTACAGGAGGTGGGCCCGCCTGGTCGAACTCACCCCCTGTGAGCGCTCGGCTACGGTACGGCGGCGTCGATCGCCTTCACGATCCGCTTGTCGGAGACGGGGTACGCCGTGCCCAGGGCATGGGCGAAGTAGCTGACCCTCAGCTCCTCGATCATCCAGCGGATGTCCAGGACCTGCCGCGGCACCGGGCGGCCCTTGGGCAGCTGCTCCAGCAGCCAGGCGTACTCGTCCTGCATCTCGTGGACCTTCTCCATACGGGTCGTGTCCCGCTGGACGCCGGTCGGCATCTGCTGGAGGCGCCGGTCGGCGGCCACCAGGTAGCGCATGAGGTCCGGCAGCCGCCGTATGCCCGCCCAGGTCACGAAGCCGGGCTTCACGAGGGCGTCCAGCTGCTTGCGCACGTCCGTGAGGTTCGCGAGCAGCGCCGGGCTGCCGACGGCCTTCAGGCGCCGCTCACAGGCCTGCCAGGCGGCGAGGACCTGCTGCACCTGGCCGACCGCGCGGACCGTCGTGTCCACGATCTCGGCGCGCACCTTGTCGAACAGCTTGCGGTACGACTCCTCGTCCCACGCCGGCCCGCCGAAGTCGCCGATCAGCTTGTCCGCCGCGGCCATCGCGCAGTCGTCGAACAGTGCCTGGACGGATCCGTGCGGGTTGGCCGACAGGCCGAGCTTCTGCTGGTTGGTCAGCTTGTCCGAGGCGAACTTCGCCGGGTTCACCGGGATGTTGCGCAGGATCAGCCGGCGGGTGCCCTTCCACATGGCCTCCGCCTGCTCGGCCTCGGTGTCGAAGAGCCGGACGGAGACCGTGTCGCCGTCGTCCACCAGCGCCGGGTACGCCTTGACGGGCTGGCCGGCCCTGCGGGTCTCGAAGACGCGGGTGAGCGTGCCGATCGTCCAGTCGGTCAGGCCCGTGCGCTCCAGCGACTCGCCGCCCTCCCGGGACGCGGTCGCGGCCGCGGCCTGGGAGAGGGCCTTGCGGGCCTTCGGCTTCAGCGAGAGCTTCAGTGCCTCCAGGTCCTTGTCCTCGGCCAGCTTGCGGCGCCGCTCGTCGACGATCCTGAAGGTGATCCTCAGGTGGTCGGGGACCCGGGCCCAGTCGAAGTCCTCCGCCTCGAAGGGCACGCCGACCATCCGCTTGAGCTCGCGGGCCATCGTCACGGTCAGCGGCTCCTGCAGGGGCACCGCCCGCTCCAGGAACGCCTTCGCGTAGTTCGGGGCGGGCACGTAGTTGCGGCGCACGGGCTTGGGCAGGGAGCGGATCAGCTCCGTGACGACCTCCTCGCGCAGGCCCGGGATCTGCCAGTCGAAGCCCTCGTCCGTGACCTGGTTGAGGACCTGGAGCGGGATGTGCACGGTGACACCGTCGGCGTCCGCGCCCGGCTCGAACTGGTACGTCACCCGGAACGTGAGCTGCCCCTGCCGCCAGGAGTCCGGATAGTCGGCCTTGGTGACCGCCTCCGCCGACTCCCGGATGAGCATCTCCCGTTCGAAGTCGAGGAAGTCGGGCTGCTCGTGCCGCTTGTGCTTCCACCACGAGTCGAAGTGGGCGCCGGACACCACGTGCTCGGGCACCCGCTGGTCGTAGAAGTCGAAGAGCGTGTCGTCGTCGACCACGATGTCCCGGCGCCTCGCCCGGTGCTCCAGTTCCTCGACCTCGCTGAGGAGCCTGCGGTTGTCGGCGAAGAACTTGTGGTGCGTGCGCCAGTCGCCCTCGACCAGGGCGTTGCGGATGAACAGTTCGCGGCTGACCTCGGCGTCGATCCGGCCGTAGTTCACCTTGCGCTGGGCGACGATCGGGACGCCGTACAGCGTCACCTTCTCGTAGGCCATCACGGCCGCCTGGTCCTTCTCCCAGTGCGGTTCGCTGTACGTCCGCTTCAGGAGGTGGCCGGCGAGCGGTTCGACCCACTCGGGCTCGATCTTCGCGTTGACCCGTGCCCACAGCCGGCTCGTCTCGACCAGCTCGGCCGACATCACGAACTTCGGCTGCTTCCTGAAGAGCGCCGAGCCCGGGAAGACGGCGAACTTGGCGCTGCGGGCGCCGAGGTACTCGTTCTTGTTGCCGTCCTTCACGTCCTTCATCCCGACGTGGGACAGGAGGCCGGCGAGGAGGGAGACGTGGACGCGGTCGGCGGGGGCCTCGGCACCCGCCGGGTGCTCCTCCAGGTGCATGCCCATCTGCTTGGCGACCGTGCGCAGCTGGGTGTAGATGTCCTGCCATTCGCGGATGCGCAGGAAGTTCAGGTACTCCTGCTTGCACATCCGGCGGAAGGAGCTGGAGCCCCGCTCCTTCTGCTGCTCGCGGACGTACCGCCACAGGTTCAGGTAGGCGAGGAAGTCGCTCGTCTCGTCCTTGAAGCGGGCGTGCTGCTGGTCGGCCTGTGCCTGCTTGTCGGCCGGGCGTTCGCGCGGGTCCTGGATGGACAGCGCGGCCGCGATGACCATGACCTCGCGGACACAGCCGTTCTTGTCCGCCTCCAGCACCATGCGGGCGAGACGCGGGTCGACGGGCAGCTGGGCCAGCTTGCGGCCGGTGTCGGTGAGCCGCTTGCGGGCGTCCTTCTGGGCCGGGTCCAGCGCGCCGAGCTCCTGCAGCAGCTGCACGCCGTCGCGGATGTTGCGGTGGTCCGGCGGGTCGATGAAGGGGAACTTCTCGATGTCGCCGAGGCCCGCGGCGGTCATCTGGAGGATGACGGAGGCCAGGTTCGTACGGAGGATCTCGGCGTCCGTGAACTCCGGGCGGGCGACGAAGTCGTCCTCGGAGTACAGACGGATGCAGATGCCGTCGCTCGTGCGGCCGCAACGGCCCTTGCGCTGGTTGGCGCTGGCCTGCGAGACCGGCTCGATGGGCAGCCGCTGGACCTTGGTGCGGTGGCTGTAGCGGCTGATCCGGGCGGAGCCGGGGTCGATGACGTACTTGATGCCGGGGACCGTGAGGGAGGTCTCGGCGACGTTGGTCGCCAGAACGATCCTGCGTCCGGTGTGCGGCTGGAACACCCGGTGCTGCTCGGCGTGGGACAGCCGGGCGTACAGGGGCAGTACCTCCGTGAACCGGTACTTCTTCTTCTCCAGGGCGTCCGCCGTGTCCCGGATCTCCCGCTCGCCCGAGAGGAAGACGAGGATGTCCCCCTGCCCCTCCCCCATCAGTTCCTCGACGGCGTCGGTGATGGCGGTGATCTGGTCCCGGTCGGAGTCGTCCGAGTCCTCTTCGAGGAGGGGCCGGTAGCGCACCTCCACCGGGTAGGTGCGGCCGCTGACCTCGACGATCGGGGCGTCGCCGAAGTGCCGGGAGAAGCGCTCGGGGTCGATGGTCGCCGAGGTGATGACGACCTTGAGGTCCGGCCGCTTCGGGAGCAGTTGGGCGAGGTAGCCGAGCAGGAAGTCGATGTTGAGGGACCGCTCGTGGGCCTCGTCGATGATGATCGTGTCGTAGGCGCGCAGCTCGCGGTCCGTCTGGATCTCGGCGAGCAGGATGCCGTCCGTCATCAGCTTGATGAAGGTGGCGTCCGGGTTCACCTGGTCGGTGAAGCGGACCTTCCAGCCGACGGCCTCGCCGAGGGGGGTCCGCAGCTCGTCCGCGACCCGCTCGGCGACGGTACGGGCGGCGATCCGGCGGGGCTGGGTGTGGCCGATCATGCCGCGGACGCCACGGCCGAGCTCCACGCAGATCTTCGGGATCTGCGTCGTCTTGCCGGACCCGGTCTCACCGGCGACGATGACGACCTGGTGATCGCGGATGGCGGCCGCGATCTCGTCCTTCTTCTGGCTGACGGGCAGCTGTTCCGGATACGTGACCGCGGGCACGCGCGAGCGGCGCTCGGCCATCCGGGCCTCGGCCTTGCCGATCTCGCCTTCGATCTCGGCGATGACGGTGGCGCGGGCCTCCGGCTTACGGATCTTGCGCGCGCCCTCGAGCCGCCGCCCGAGCCGATGCGCGTCGCGCAGCGAGAGCTCGGTCAGACGGGGGGCGAGGGGGCCGAGGGCGGGGGCGGGATGCGTAGACATACGCGGTCCAGGATCTCACCTCGGCCAAAAGAGAGGCGAACGATTTGACCGCGGGTGGCGCCACCGACGGGGGAGAAGGGTGAACCGGCCGTCCGGCCTGGGGCGGCCCGCACCCGGCGAGCACCGCGCGGCGATGGGAAAGTATCCGGTATGCCCGATTCGCCGCATGGAGAGCACGGTCGGCCGCCCACCGGCGCGGAGCGCTTCGCCCGGTTCCGCGCGTCCCCCTTCCTCCCGGCGACGGTCCTGCTGCTGCTCATCGCCGCCGCGGCCGGCCTCTTCGCCGGTTCCTACACGTACGCCATGGCCAACCCGACCCCGCACAGCATTCCCACGGCGGTGATCGGCCCCTACGGCGATCCCACGGCCCGGCGGTTCGTGGGGGCCATGGAGCAGGCCCTGGACACCTCCCTCAGGCTGCGCGAGTACGGCGACAGGGCGGACGCGGTGCGCGCGGTGGACGAGCAGAAGGTGTTCGCGGTGTTCGAGGCGCCCGTCGGCCGGGCGATCACCCTGGACGTGTCCTCGGCGTCCGGGGCGTCGGTCGCCCAGTTGCTCGGCGAGGCGGCGCCGAAGGTGGGCAGGGCCACCGGCACGCCCGTGGTGGTCCACGATCTCAAGCCGTTGCAGAAGGGCGACCCCAGAGGACTGGCGATCTTCTACATCTCCCTCGCGGCCGTCATCATCGGCTTCGTCGGCGCCATCCAGCTCAGCGTGCACGCACGGGCGCTGAACCCCATGGAACGCATCGGGTTCACCGCCGCGTACGCCGTACTCGGCGGGTTCGTGATCGCGGCGGTGGTGGACTGGCTGCTGGGGGCGCTCGACCTGCCGTTCGCGCAGTCGTGGGCGATCCTCTCCCTGACGATGTTCGCCTCCGGCATGGTGTTCACGATGTTCAACACCCTCGTCGGGCGCTGGGCCATGCTGCCGACCTGGGGCCTGATGGTGCTGCTGGGCAACCCGTCGTCCGGCGGTGCCGTCTCCTGGCCGCTGCTGCCGTCCCCGCTCGGCCTCGTCGGACGCTGGCTGCCGCCCGGCGCGTCGGTGAACGCCCAGCACACGGCGGTGTACTTCCGCGGGCACCAGCACGCCTTCCCGTTCCTGGTGCTGGCCGGCTGGGCGCTCGTCTCCTGCGCGGTCTTCCTGATCTGGCGGCACCGGCATCCGGGCGGCCGGCCGAGCGGCCCGGCGCACGCGGCCTAGGGACGCGCCGGCCTGGGGGGTGCGCCGGCCTAGGGGATGCGCGGGGCGGGCGGTGCCGCCGGGACGGCTTCCGCGTGCCGGCGGGCCGCCGCGTCACCGAGGGCGATCGTCTTCGCGGTGTTGGAGATGGCCTTGATCCCCAGGTAGGCGGTGGTCATGCTGCTGACCGCGGTGAACGCGGCGGTCAGCACACCGACGATCACGGCCTTGTCGCCGTCGAGCCGCCACACGCCGAAGATCGCGACCCCGGCGATCGCGAGATTGCTGACGAGGACCGCCAGCAGCCCGTAGCGCGCCCGGTCCTTCTCCAGTTCGGTCTCCCGAATGGCTCTGGCCTCGTCGTCCCGGCTCATCTCTTCCCCCCGGCAACCATCCACGGACACATCCGGTCCGATCAGCCTGAACGTAGCGCCGTCCCGGAGACGACGAAACCCCCTTCCGGTAACCCGGAAGGGGGTTTCGCTGCGGTGGCTGGGGCCGGGGTCGAACCGGCGACCTTCCGCTTTTCAGGCGGACGCTCGTACCAACTGAGCTACCCAGCCACGAGGTTTCACGTGAAACCTCAGCGGTCCTGACGGGATTTGAACCCGCGGCCTCCACCTTGACAGGGTGGCGAGCACTCCAAACTGCTCCACAGGACCAAGCGTGTGTGCAACAGTGTCGCACACGATCTTGCGTGCCCCCAACGGGATTCGAACCCGTGCTACCGCCTTGAAAGGGCGGCGTCCTAGGCCGCTAGACGATGAGGGCTATCGGCCCGCCTGGGCGCTTCTCAGCGCGTCGGGGACGTGAGAAGCATATGGGATGGCGGGGAGGATCGCCAAAACGGTTTACGGGGCCCGACGGGACGCCGGACCGGAGGGCGTGCCCGAGGGCGTGCCGGACAGGGTGCCGGACGGTGTGGGGTCCGGGGACGCCCCGATCCCGTTCTCGTCCGCGAGGTGGCGGCTGACCTCGGCCGTCGTGAGTCCCAGGCCGCCCAGCTTGATCGCGTCCCAGGCCTGCAGGCGCTTGCTGTCGCGGTCGAAGTAGAGGATCGAGGCCTCGATGGGTGCGGGGTACTGCCGTTCGACCGCACGCAGTCCGCTGCCGCCGGTCGAGCCCTCCATGCGCAGCCGGGTGCCGTACTTCAGCATCTCGGTGCCCTGGTGGTGCAGGTGGCCGCAGAGCACCAGCGGCACCTCGCCGTCGGTCTCGCGGGCCGCGGCCGGCTCGTGGGCGATCGCCACGTCCGCCGGGGTGCCGGACGCGCGCTGGTCCCGCAGGGCGCTGGCCAGCCGGTCGCCCGCCAGCTCCTCCGACCTGTCCCCGCCGGGCACCGCCGAGCGGTCGGGGGTGAACTGCGGATCGCCCATGCCCGCGAAGCGCAGCCCGCCGACGGTCTCCGCCCGGCCGTCGTCCAGGACGTGCACGTTCTTGATGCGCTCCAGATAGCGCTGGGTGGTGCGCGAGTCGTGGTTGCCCCGCACCCAGACGTACGGCGCCCCCAGGTCGCCGATCGGGTCGAGGAAGCCGTTCTCCGCCGCCGCGCCGTGGTCCATGGTGTCGCCGGAGTCGACGATCACGTTCACCCGGTACTGCTTCACCAGCGAGGCGATGATCTTCCAGCTCGCCGGGTTCAGATGGATGTCCGACACGTGCAGGACCCGGATCGTGGAGGGGTCGGGCTGGTAGGCCGGGAGCGTGGACGTGACGTCGTAGAGCTTGGTCACGTTCGTCACCAGGCGGGCCAACTCCTTCTGGTAGACATCGAATTCCGTGACGATGCTGCGTGCGTTGCCGACCACGGACGGGGCCGAGCTCAGCAGGCCGGAGAACTTCGGCTCCAGAACCGACTTCGGGTTCCAGGTGGCGTAGGCCGACGCGCCCGAGGCGGCCAGCAGCGCCAGGGCCAGCCCGCCCGCCGCGAGGGCGCGGCGCGGACGGCGGTAGACGGCGAGGCCGAGGGCGGTCGCGCCGGTGACGACGGCGACGCACGAGCGCACGGCCAGGTCGAGCGTGCCGTGCTCGACGTCGTCGGTGACCTCGTCCTGGAGGCCGGAGAGCCGCTCGGGGTGGTCCACCAGGGCCTGCGAGCGCAGCGGGTCCAGCTGGTCGACGTTCACGTCCAGGCGGACGGGTGCCACGTGGCTGTCGAGGGTCAGCGCGCCCAGCGGGGAGATGTTGATCTTCGTGCCGCCGGTGAGCGAGGGGCGCAGTGCCATCGTCGTGTTCATCGGGCCGACCGGGGCCCGGACGTTGCCGACGATCAGCAGGCCCAGCCAGGCGCCGATCAGCACCACCGTCGTCAGGCCGAGGGCGCTGAGCCAGGGGCGTGGGCGGGCGGCGAGTTCGAGGGCGGGCTGCTTCCCGCCGCGGCGGCGGGTGCGGTTCGGGGTGCGGTTCAGCATGCGGTCCAGGGCTGCGACGGGGACGCGGGCCATTGGACCCGTATGCCCATGTCCCCGCGGCGGTATGCGGCGCCCCGGCACGCGTCCGCCACTTCCTCCGCGCGTGCACGGGCCCCGCGATCCGGCCTTCCGTACCGGACAATGGCCCTGTGCTGGAGATGACGCGCGAGGAGTTCGAGGAACTGGTCGCCGAGGCGCTGGACCGGATCCCGCCGGAGCTGACGCGGCTCATGGACAACGTGGCGGTGTTCGTCGAGGACGAACCGCCCGCCGAGGACCCCGAGCTGCTCGGGCTGTACGAGGGGACCCCGCTGACCGACCGGGGCGAGTGGTACGCGGGCGTGCTGCCCGACCGGATCACCGTCTACCGGGGGCCGACGCTCAGGATGTGCGAGTCCCGCGAGGACGTCGTCGCGGAGACCGAGGTGACCGTGGTGCACGAGATCGCCCATCACTTCGGCATCGACGACGCGCGGCTGCACGCCCTGGGCTACGGGTGAGCCACGGCTGAGCGCCGATTCGAACGCGGCGCGTGTCCTCTTGCGGGCGGCGGGAGTTGGGGAGGTTGACTCTTTTTCCCGCCCCCGGAGGTGGCCGCCGTGCGCCCCTTGTACGTACCCGCCCGTCTGGCCGCCGCGGTGCTGACCGTCGCCGCTGCCGCCGGCTGTGTCAGCGTGGGCGACGACGCGGGGCCCGCCCGGCCCTCCCACTCCGCCGGGCAGCACGGGGGCGGGGCCCCGAACGGCGATCCGGGCGGCGGCTCCGGCGGTTTCGGGTACGACGGCGGGGCGGGTGACGGTAAGCACGGGCACGGCGGCAAGGCGAAGCACGGGAAGTCGGCGTCGGCCTCGGCCACGCCGTCCGGGACGGACCGTACGACCACCGCGCCCGCGAAGCCGGGGAAGACGGTCAAGCCCGGCGACCCCGCGCCGACCGGGGCGGAGCCGACGCCGCCGCCCACCTCCGCCCCGCCCGAGCCGCCGCCCGCCTCCACCCCGCCGCCGCCCGCCTCGGAACCGCCCTCGGCCGAGCCGTCCTCCTCGGCGCACGAGGAGACGGGGCCGCAGCTGGTCCAGCGGGAGCCGGCGCCCGCCGCGGGCGCCGCCTTCGCATGAGGGTCCCGTGCGGCCGACGGGCGAGGAGGCCGCGGGCGCCGGGGGCGAGAGGCGATGTGGCGGGCGTCTCCTGAGATCGGTTTGCCTTCGGGGGTGGGGGGTGCGTATGGTGGTAGATCGTTTGATCCCATTTGCCCGGCGCCACCACAGAGCGCGCCGTGTGGCGCGTACTCTCCCTTGCCGTGGCGGACCGCATTGAGGCGGTCGTGAGCGAATCACGGAGTTGACGGGCGCGTGCCGAAGAGACTCCGGAAGGTTTCGCATTCGCATGTCCGTGTCCAGTACTGATCAGTTCGTCGTGTCCGAGAACGAGAACGAGCTCGTAGACGTGACGTCCGAGGTCACCGAGGCCCCCGAGGCCGCTGACACCACCCCCCAGACCACCTTCGCCGACCTCGGCCTCCCCGAGGGCGTAGTGCGCAAGCTTGCGCAGAACGGCGTCACCACCCCCTTCCCGATCCAGGCCGCGACCATCCCGGACGCCCTGACCGGCAAGGACATCCTCGGCCGGGGCCGCACCGGCTCCGGCAAGACCCTCTCCTTCGGTCTGCCGACCCTGGCCACGCTGGCCGGCGGCCGTACCGAGAAGAAGCGGCCCCGCGCCGTCATCCTCACCCCCACCCGCGAGCTGGCCATGCAGGTGGCCGACGCTCTCCAGCCCTACGGCGACGTTCTCGGCCTGAAGATGAAGGTCGTCTGCGGCGGTACGTCCATGGGCAACCAGATCTACGCCCTGGAGCGCGGCGTCGACATCCTCGTCGCCACCCCGGGCCGCCTGCGCGACATCATCAACCGCGGCGCCTGCTCCCTGGAGGACGTCCAGATCACCGTCCTCGACGAGGCCGACCAGATGTCCGACCTGGGCTTCCTGCCCGAGGTCACCGAGCTGCTCGACCAGGTCCCGGCCGGCGGCCAGCGGATGCTGTTCTCCGCGACCATGGAGAACGAGATCCAGACCCTCGTCGACCGCTACCTGAACAACCCCGTCTCCCACGAGGTGGACGCGGCCCAGGGCGCGGTGACGACCATGTCGCACCACATCCTCATCGTGAAGCCCAAGGACAAGGCGCCGGTCACGGCCGCGATCGCCTCCCGCAAGGGCCGCACGATCATCTTCGTCCGCACCCAGCTGGGCGCCGACCGCGTCGCCGAGCAGCTGCGCGAGTCCGGCGTGAAGGCCGACGCGCTGCACGGCGGCATGACCCAGGGCGCCCGTACCCGCACCCTGGCCGACTTCAAGGACGGTTACGTCAACGTCCTGGTCGCCACCGACGTCGCCGCCCGCGGTATCCACGTCGACGGCATCGACCTGGTCCTGAACGTGGACCCGGCCGGTGACCACAAGGACTACCTGCACCGTGCGGGCCGTACCGCGCGCGCCGGCCGCACCGGCACCGTGGTCTCCCTCTCGCTGCCGCACCAGCGGCGCCAGATCTTCCGCCTCATGGAGGACGCCGGCGTCGACGCGGGCCGCCACATCATCCAGGGCGGTGCCGCCTTCGAGCCGGAGGTCGCCGACATCACCGGCGCCCGCTCCATGACCGAGGTCCAGGCCGAGTCCGCCGGCAACGCCGCCCATCAGGCCGAGCGGGACGTCGCCCAGCTCACCAAGCAGCTGGAGCGCGCCCAGCGCCGTGCGACCGAACTGCGCGAGGAGGCCGACCGTCTGGTCGCCCGCGTCGCCCGCGAGCGCGGCGAGGACCCCGAGGCCGCGGTGGCCGAGGCCCAGGCGGCCGCGGCGGAGGCCGTGGTCGAGGCGGCCGCGGCCGTCGAGCAGGCGGCCGAGCGCGAGGAGCGTCCGGCGGCTTCGGCGCCGTACGAGCGCAAGGAGCGGCGTGGCTTCGAGCGCCGCGACGACCGCGGCGACCGTGGTGGCCGTGGCTTCGAGCGTCGTGACGACCGCGGTGACCGTGGTGGCCGTGGCTTCGAGCGTCGTGACGACCGCGGTGACCGTGGTGGTCGTTCCTTCGAGCGCCGTGACGACCGTCGCCCGTTCGACCGGGACCGCGACCGTGGTTTCGAGCGTCGTGACGACCGTGGCGACCGTGGTGGTCGTTCCTTCGAGCGCCGTGACGACCGTCGTCCGTTCGACCGGGACCGCGACCGTGGTTTCGAGCGTCGTGACGACCGTGGCGACCGTGGTGGTCGTTCCTTCGAGCGCCGTGACGACCGCGGCGGCTTCCGCCGGGACGAGCGCGGTGGGCACCGGGGCAGCGACCGTCCGTTCAACCGCGACCGCCGCGACGACCGCCCGGGCTTCCGCTCCGGTGGTCACGACCGCCCCTTCGGCCGTCGTGACGACCACCGCGGCACCGGCTCCTTCGGCCGCCGCGAGGACAAGCCGCGCTGGAAGCGCAACGGCTGACGCCGAGTGAGCTGAGGGAAGGGCCCGTACGACTCCGGTCGTGCGGGCCCTTCCGCGTGTCCGGGCACCGGTCTCCGGCGGCCGGTGGGGCCGCACGGGCCCCTTCGGGCCACACCGGTACCAGGAGTGGCGCATGTCACGCCCCCGGCGAGGGAATTGCTGGGGGCATGACAGATGACGCGAGCGCGAGCGGGCCGTCGGACGAGGAACGACTGGCCCAACTCGGCTACACCCAGGTCCTCGCCCGCCGGATGTCGGCGTTCTCGAACTACGCCGTCTCCTTCACGATCATCTCGGTGCTGTCCGGCTGCCTCACCCTGTACCTCTTCGGCATGATCACCGGCGGCCCCGCGGTGATCACCTGGGGCTGGGTCGCGGTCGGTCTGATGACCCTCTTCGTGGGTCTGTCGATGGCCGAGATCTGCTCCGCCTACCCGACCTCGGCCGGCCTGTACTTCTGGGCGCACCGCCTCGCGCCCCCGCGCTCGGCGGCGGCCTGGGCGTGGTTCACCGGCTGGTTCAACGTCCTGGGCCAGGTCGCGGTGACCGCGGGCATCGACTTCGGCGCGGCCTCCTTCCTGGGCGCCTACCTGAACCTCCAGTTCGACTTCGAGGTGACGCCCGGCCGCACGGTCCTGCTGTTCGCGGCGATCCTGGTGCTGCACGGCCTGCTGAACACCTTCGGCGTCCGCATCGTCGCCTTCCTGAACAGCGTGAGCGTGTGGTGGCACGTCCTCGGGGTCGCCGTCATCGTCGGCGCACTGGCGTTCGTGCCCGACCACCACCAGTCGGCGTCGTTCGTCTTCACGCACTTCGTCAACGAGACCGGCTGGGGCAGCGGCCTCTACGTCGTCCTGCTCGGCCTGCTGATGGCCCAGTACACCTTCACCGGTTACGACGCCTCGGCCCACATGACGGAGGAGACCCACGACGCTTCCACGGCGGGGCCCAAGGGCATCGTCCGTTCCATCTGGACGTCCTGGATCGCGGGCTTCGTCCTGCTGCTGGGCTTCACCTTCGCGATCCAGTCCTACGACCGCGAGCTCGCCTCGCCCACCGGCGCACCGCCCGCCCAGATCCTGCTCGACGCCCTCGGCGCCACCACCGGCAAGCTCCTGCTGCTGGTGGTGATCGGGGCCCAGCTCTTCTGCGGCATGGCCTCCGTCACCGCCAACAGCCGTATGATCTACGCCTTCTCCCGCGACGGCGCGCTGCCCTTCTCGCACGTCTGGCACACCGTCAGCCCGCGCACCCGTACCCCCGTGGCAGCGGTCTGGCTGGCCGCGCTGGGCGCGCTCGCGCTGGGCCTGCCCTACCTCATCAACTCGACGGCCTACGCGGCGGTGACCTCGATCGCGGTCATCGGCCTCTACATCGCGTACGTCATCCCGACCTTCCTGCGGGTGCGCAAGGGCGACGCCTTCGAACGCGGGCCCTGGCACCTGGGCCGCTGGTCGAAGCCGATCGGTGTCGTCTCGGTCGTCTGGGTCGCCGCGATCACGATCCTGTTCATGCTCCCCCAGGTCGCCCCGGTCACCGGGAAGACCTTCAACTACGCCCCGGTCGCCGTCCTCGTCGTCCTGGGCTTCGCCGCCACCTGGTGGCTGGCCTCGGCACGCCACTGGTTCCTCAACCGGACCCCGGCCCCCACCCTGGAGCCGGTCGAAAAGTGACCAACCTGCCGCTCCGTCCCCGTCCGACGCGGCCGGGTCGCCGATACCCGATCGGAGACCCGGCCGCGTCCGGCTATGCTCGGACGAGCAACATCGCCGGGGCCCTTAGCTCAATTGGCAGAGCAGTGGACTTTTAATCCATTGGTTGTGGGTTCGAGTCCCACAGGGCCTACGGTCCGCAGGCGGGCTTCATGCCCTCTGGCCTGCGACGCGGCGCCCGGTTCGGCTTCGGCCGGCCCGGGCGCCGCGTCTTTTCCCGAAGGGTGCCTCCCGGTACCGGGCGCGGGCGCGGCCGGGTCAGGGCGCCGTACTCCGGACGATCCGCTCGACCGCCGCCGCCACCAGTTCCTCCCGCTCCGCCTCGGTGAGGACGTCGGGCAGGGTGAGCTGCTCGACGATCAGCCAGTTCAGGGCGAGGTAGAGCAGTTTGACGGCCATCGCGTCGCCGGGCAGGCCGGAGGCCTCGTGGTAGGCGACGTTGGCGTCGAGGTCCGCGCGGACGCGCTCGGTGAGGACCGCGCGCAGTTCCGGGCGGCGGGTGGCCTCCAGCCGGAGCTCCAGCAGCGCGAGGTAGCCGGTGCGGAAGGAGGCGACACGGCCGACGAGTTCGCGCATCAGCCGCGTGTACGTCTCCCGGTCACGGCCGGCGTCGCGCTGGCGGGCGACGGTGGCCTCGTCGGGCTGGAGCCGCTCGTAGACGCGGGCCCCGGCCTGGGTGAGCAGGTCGTCGCGGCTGGAGAAGTAGTTGGACGCCGTACCGACGGGCACGGCGGCCGCGGCGTCCACCGCCCGGAAGGTCAGCCCCCGGGCGCCGTCCCGGGCCAGCACCTCGATCGCGGCGTCGACGAGCGCGGCGCGCCGCTGGTCGTTCCGTCTCACCATGGCTCACGACTCCCTGTGCGGTACACGCCTACACCACTGCGGGCAGAGTACTGCACCTGAAGTTGTCCATGGCTCCTGGCGCCCGTCCGGCTCGGCTCATCCCGCCGGGCTCAGCTCGTTCCGCTCCTGCAGCTCGGCCAGGGGCAGCGTGTGCTGGGTCTGCAGGACCTTGGCGCGGAGGTAACGGACGTTGTGGGCGGTGGTGAAGACACCGGTCGGCACCCGGTCCCGGACGACGGCGCCGAGGGCGCGCAACTGCCCGGCCTTGTCGGGGTTGTTGGACAACAGGTCCAGTTCCCCGATGCCGAGAGCGGCGAGCATCTGCGCGGCGGCCGTGTAGTCGCGGGCGTCCTCCGGGAGGCCGAGGGCGGCGTTCGCCTCGTAGGTGTCGAGGCCCTGGTCCTGGAGGGCGTAGGCGTCGAGCTTGTTGTACAGGCCGATGCCGCGCCCCTCCTGACGGAGGTAGAGCAGTACACCGCCGCGCTCCGCGATGCGCTCGACGGCCTCGCGCAGCTGGGGGCCGCAGTCGCAGCGGGACGAACCGAAGACGTCGCCGGTCAGGCACTCGGAGTGCAGGCGCACCAGCGGGACCGGGCCGGGGTCGCCGAGGACGACGGCGACGTGCTCCTGGCCGTCGGCGAGCCCGTGGAAGGTGACGAGCTCCGCGTCGGTGCTGTAGCCGTCGGGGAAGCGCAGCGGCACCCGGACGCGGGCGCGCGGGGTGGCGGCGGGGGTGTCGGGCATGCGAGCCTCCGATTCGTCCCGTCTGCTTCAGATTTGAAGCAGACGCTCGGCCGGGACCCTATCGCATGTTTCAAAGTTAAATCAACGATGTTCGCGGGAGCGTCCCGCCGGCGGTTCCGGCTGGGGCCCCGAGCAGGACGAGGACCGTCGCCGCCACGGCACGTCCTCGGTGGTCGGCCGCTCGTCGTCCGCCCCCTGGAGCCCGCGCGCGATCCCCGTGCAGATCTCCTCCAGCTGCCCCACCTGCTCCGGCGTGAGCCGGTCGAAGAGGGTGGCGCGCACCGTGTCGACGTGCCCGGGTGCCGTACGCTCCAGCACGGCCGTCCCCGCGTCGGTCAGCACCGCGAGACTGCTGCGCTTGTCCCAGCGGCAGTCCTCCCGGCGCACCAGTCCGTCCCGCTCCAGCCGGGTCACCACGTACGTCAGCCTGCTGCGGGTGATCTTCAGCGTCTCGGCGAGGTCGGTCATGCGCAGCCGCCGCTCGGGCGCCTCGGAGAGGTTGGCCAGCACCGAGTAGAACAGGTGGGGCATGCCGCCCTCCTGCTGGAGCTGACGGTCGATCGCGTCCTCCAGGAGGCGGGAGGCGGCCATGTAGGCGCGCCAGGCGCGCTGCTCCTCGGGGGTGAGCCAGCGGGTCGTCATGCTGCCAGTGTAAGTTTGTTTCAAAGTTGAACCAAGATCCGGTGAGGTGCGCCGGGTCACCGTGAGGGAGTGCGCCGATGCCCCTGCCGTACGTGCTGCTGTCCGCCGCCGTCTCCCTCGACGGCTACCTGGACGACACCGGCCCCGAGCGGCTGCTGCTCTCCAGCCCGGCCGACTTCGACCGGGTCGACGCGGTACGGGCCTCCGTCGACGCCATCCTGATCGGCGCCGGCACCATCCGCGCCGACAACCCGCGGCTGCTGGTCAACTCCGCCGATCGGCGCGCCGCCCGGGTGGCGTCCGGCCGGCCCGCGTACCCCCTGAAGGTGACCGTCACCGCCACCGGCGAACTCGACCCCGACGCCCACTTCTGGCACACCGGCGGCGAGAAGCTGGTCTGCACGACCGACAAGGGCGCGGAGGTGGCCTCCCGCCTCCTCGGGGACACCGCGGACGTCGTCGCGCTCGGCGCCGACCTCGACTGGCGGGCCCTGCTGGAGCACCTGCACGACGTGCGCGGGGTCGAACGCCTCATGGTCGAGGGCGGCGGCCGGGTGCACACCCAGCTGCTGACGCAGGGTCTCGCCGACGAACTCCAGCTGGTCCTCGCCCCGCTCCTGGTCGGCGACCCGGCGGCCCCGCGGCTGTTCGGCCCCGGGGAGTACCAGGGCGGGCGGCTGCGCCTGGTCGAGACCCGCCGGATCGAGGACGTCGTCCTCATGCGGTACGAGCCCACCGCCCCCGGCACCGGCCCGGTCCCCACCGCCGCCGACCGCCGCTGGCTGCGCACCGCCTGTGAGCTCGCCGCCCAGTGCCCGCCCTCGGAGACCGCGTTCAGCGTCGGCGCGGTCGTGGTCGGCGCCGACGGCACCGAGCTCGCCCGCGGCCACTCCCGGGAGGGCGGCGACCCCGTGGTCCACGCGGAGGAGGCCGCCCTGGCCAAGGTCGACCCGGCCGACCCGGGACTGCCCGGCGCCACCGTCTACAGCAGCCTGGAACCCTGCGCCCGCCGCGCCTCCCGGCCCGCCCCCTGTGCCGAACTGATCCTGCGGTCCGGGGCGCGCCGGGTGGTCACCGCCTGGCGGGAGCCGGACACCTTCGTGGCCGCGGCCGACGGCACGGGCGTCCTGCGCGACGGCGGAGCCGAGGTCGTCGTGCTCCCCGAGTTCGAGGCCCTCGCCAAGGCCCCGAACTCCCACCTGACGGCCTGACCGGCCCTGCCCCGCGGCGCGCCGGAAAGGGGCCCCGGGAAACCGATTGGCTCCTGGTCCCGTGCATGACGTATGCTGAAGACACAACGACGCGGGGTGGAGCAGCTCGGTAGCTCGCTGGGCTCATAACCCAGAGGTCGCAGGTTCAAATCCTGTCCCCGCTACTGAAGGCTCAGGGCCGGGATCCAGTTCATGGATCCCGGCCCTGAGTGTTTCCCGGCCCCGGCCGACCACCTCGGGCCCCGGTGACGGGCGGACCTCGCGGCACTTCACCGACAGTGACCGGTCGAGCGCCGAGCGCATGACATCTGAGTCACCATCAAAACTTCTGTGACTCCTGAATCGCGGCCAACTCGCCCGGTTTGCAGGGATGGCAGCGGTTAAGTCCGCGGCGGAAAACGTTAATGATCAAGCCGTACGGCTTGGAAAGTGCCCCGCGGGTCTATTAACGTTCGATAACGCAGCGCGGTCGTCCCAGCCGTCACCCGCGACGGCTCCGTGCGCACGCGCCGAATCCCGTAAGGGAACCGGGGAACCACCACCCTGGGGTGAATCACGCGGCTACTGATGTGAACTCCTCGAGTCCACGCCAGGTATACGCGCGTAGGAGACCTTCCTGCTCCGAACCCGTCAGCTAACCCGGTAGGCGGAGGAAGGAAAGGAGCGCGCCCGCGTGGCGTCCAACCGGCCTGCCCCAGAAGCCCCGTTCATACCGGCTCAGCGTGAGAGCGAGACCTTCGGTTACGCCTCCTACCGTGCCGAGGAGGGCCCCTGGGAGGAGTGGAACCCCACCGAGGAGTCCCTCACCCCGGTCCGCGGGCGGCACCGCGTGGCCAAGCAGCGCGGCGGGTTCGCCCGCAGCTCCACCGTCCTCGGCGTCGGCGTGATCGCGGCGGTCGGCGCGGGCGGGATGGCCAGCGCCAACACCGGCAAGCCGCCGGTCTCCATCTCCCTGCCGGACCTGCCGAGCGTCGGTTCCCTCTTCGACGACGGTTCCGCCAAGACCTCCGAGGCCACCGGACTCAGCGACGTCGGGGTGACCTCCGCCGGCAGCGAGCAGGACACCGATGCGGGCGAGGCCCTGCGCAGCCGGATCATGGCCCAGGCCGAGCAGCAGAAGGGCCAGGCCGAGAGCAAGGCCACCGCCGCCAGGCTCGCCACCGCCGAGAAGCTGACCGCCGACGCGGCGGCGAAGGCGGAGAAGGAAGCCGCCGCGAAGGCCGCCGCCGCGAAGGAGAAGGCCGAGGCCGCGGCCGCCAGGGCGGAGGCCGAGGCCAAGAAGGCGGCGGAGGAGAAGCGGCTGGCCGAGCTGGCCAAGCAGTACACGCTGCCGACGTCCTCGTACACGATCACCTCGACGTTCGGCCAGGCCGGCTCGATGTGGTCCTCCGGCTACCACACCGGCCTCGACTTCGCGGCCCCCACGGGCACCCTCATCAAGGCCATCCACAGCGGCACGATCACGCAGGCGGGCTGGGCCGGCTCCTACGGCTACCGCACGGTCCTCACCCTGGACGACGGCACCGAGCTGTGGTTCTGCCACCAGTCCTCGATCAGCGTCTCCGTCGGCCAGAAGGTCTCCACCGGCGAGCTCATCGGCCGGGTCGGCGCGACCGGCAACGTCACCGGCCCGCACCTCCACCTGGAGGTCCACCCGGGCGGCGACGCCACGGGGATCGACCCCATGGCCTGGCTGCGGGGCAAGGGCCTCACCCCCTGACACCCGTTCGCGGGAACTCGGCGCCGACGGCGGAAGAGATCATTCGCCGTCGGCGTTGACTTGGAGCATGACTTCTCTGCGCACACTCGGTTCCTCCGACCTCGAGGTCTTCCCCCTCTCCCTCGGCGGCAACGTCTTCGGCTGGACCGCCGACGAGCAGACCTCCTTCGCCGTGCTCGACGCCTACGCCGCCGCGGGCGGCAACTTCGTCGACACCGCCGACAGCTACAGCGCCTGGGTGGAGGGCAACGCCGGCGGCGAGTCCGAGACGATCATCGGCAAGTGGGTCAAGGCCCGCGGCAACCGCGACGACGTCGTCATCGCCACCAAGGTCAGCCAGCACCCCGAGTACCAGGGCCTGTCCGCGGCGACCATCAAGGCCGCCGCCGACGCCTCCCTGCGCCGCCTCGGCACCGACCGCATCGACCTCTACTACACGCACTTCGACAAGCCCGAGGTGCCGGTCGAGGAGATCATCGGCGCGCTGGACGAGCTGGTGAGGGCGGGCAAGGTCCGGCACATCGCCGCGTCCAACATCAGCCCCGAGCGGCTGCGGGCCTCCCTGGACTTCTCCGACCGCGAGGGCCTGGCCCGCTACGTCGCCCTCCAGCCGCACTACAACCTGGTCTCCCGCGACACCTACGAGGGCCCGCTGCAGGACCTGGCCGCCCGCGAGGGCCTGGCCGCGGTGCCCTACTACTCCCTCGCCGCGGGCTTCCTCACCGGCAAGTACCGCCCGGGTACGACCGTCGACAGCCCGCGCGCCGGCACGGGCGCGAAGTACGCCCGGTCCGAGCGCGGCGGGCGGGTCCTGGCGGCCCTGGACGAGATCGCCGCCGCCCACGGGGCCCCGGTCGCCACGGTCGCCCTGGCCTGGCTCGCCGCCCAGCCGACGATCACGGCCCCCATCGCCTCGGCCCGCACGGTCGACCAGCTCCCGGCCCTCCTGGGCGTCGCCGACCTGACCCTGACGGACGACGACCTGAAGAAACTGACGGACGCGTCGGCCTGACACCGCCCCGACCGGCCGGCCCCGCTGGACCGGGCTGCCGGCCGGGGGGGGGCTCAGGTGCGGTACGGGTTGTACGCCGAGTAGGGGCCCGCCGGGTGGCCGGCGTACCAGTGGGGTGCCGGGGCGCCGTACGGCGGGCGGGCCGCCGGCGCCAGCGTCCGCGCCGCGTATTCCAGGGCCGGCCGTGCCATCTCCCGGCGCCGCCACAGCTCGGTCAGCAACTCCCGCTCGCGTACGACGAAGTCGGCCCGGGCCCGCCCCTGCCGTCCGCGGTGCCGCAGGAACGCGAGCGAGGTCGCGTACGCCTCGTACCGGGCCACCGTCCGTGCCGCGGGCCGACCCCCGAAGTGGTGCCGGGCGTAGTCGCGGGCCATCCGCCGCGCCCGCATCGACCCCAGCGCGTACGGCTCGGCCGGTCCCAGCCACCCGGCCAGCACGTACGCCGGGAGCTCCTCCCGCACGGTCCGCAGCTCCCGCTGCCGCGTCCAGATCACGAGCCAGGTCAGCAGGGCGAAGGCGGGCACCATGAAGCCGCCGTAGACGGCGAAGAACCCGAGCGGGCCGAAGGTGGAGGACCCGTTCCAGAACGCGTGCATGCTCATCGCGAGCAGCAGCCCGCACACCGGCAGCAGCACCCGCCTGAGGTGCTGCCGCTCCCCGGACAGCGCGGCGATGCCGAAGCCGATGCCGGTGAACACGGTGAACAGGGGGTGCGCGAACGGGGACATCACGATGCGCACGAAGAAGGTGGCGGCGGTGACGGACGCGACACCGCGGCCGCCGGTCAGCTGGTCCGTCCCGAAGGCCGTGCCCAGGTAGAGGATGTTCTCGGTGAACGCGAACCCGGTGGCGGTGATCCCGGCTATCACCACGCCGTCCACCAGCCCGGTGAAGTCCCGTCTGCGGAAGAGGAAGACCAGCAGCACGGCGGCGGCCTTGGCGGACTCCTCCACGATCGGCGCTATCACCGTGGCCCCGAGCGTGTCGGCGCCGGCCGGATCCGCGGTGGACGTCGCTATCCACTTGGTCGCGAAGCTGTTGGCGACGATGGCTATCAGCGCCGCCGCGCACGCCCCCCAGGCGAAGGCGAAGACCAGGTTCCGCCAGGGACCCGGCTCCACCCGGTCCAGCCACCGGAAGGCGGCCGTCAGCCAGGGCACCGGCAGCACGGCCAGCCCGAGGCCCACCAGGAACCCCTCCGTGCCGGTCTGCCGCCGCACGAGCGCGAGGATCACCAGCCCGGACAGCGCCAGCAGCGTGATCAGCGCCCCGTACCGCACCCATCCGCGCTGCCACCAGTGCGGGTGGCGGAGCTCCCCGTTAACGGGGCCCGCGGGGGGAGTGGGGTACGGAGGACTGGTGGCCACGGCATCGACCCTAACGGTCACGGAACGACGGACTGGAGCGGATTACCGGACCGGAGGCCGCACCGGCCGCCCCGGCCGTCGGCCCCGCCCCGAGCTGTCGTCGACGGCGACTATCGATCCTGGTGCGGTACGCGCCGGAAGAGCAGATCGTTCACGACATGTCCCTTGTCCAGTCCCTGTCCCTCGAAACGGGTCAGCGGCCGGAACTCGGGACGTGGCGAGTAACCGCCCTCCGCCTGCGTGTTCTCGAAGTCGGGGTGCGCACTGAGCACCTCGAGCATCTGTTCCGCGTACGGCTCCCAGTCGGTCGCGCAGTGCACGATCGCGCCGGGCCTGAGCCGGGTCGCCGCGAGCGCCAGGAACTCGGGCTGGATGAGCCGCCGCTTGTGGTGCCGCTTCTTGGGCCAGGGGTCCGGGAAGTAGACGCGCAGCCCGTCCAGCGAGTCGGGCCGGAGCATCTCCCGCAGCAGGATGATGGCGTCGCCGTTGCCCACCCGGACGTTGGTCAGCCCGTTGTGGTCGGCGAGGTTGAGCAGGTTGCCCTGCCCCGGGGTGTGCACGTCGACGGCGAGGATGTTGGTGTCCGGGTCGGCGGCGGCCATCTGCGCGGTGGCCTCGCCCATCCCGAAACCGATCTCCAGCACGACGGGGTTGGCGTTCCCGAACAGCTCGGCCGGGTCGACGACCCCCTGCCCGTCGATGTCCAGTCCCCACTTGGGCCACAGCCGCTGCAGCGCGTCGGCCTGCCCGGCCGTCACCCGGCTGCGCCGCGGCTGGAAGCTGCGGATCCGCCGCTCGAAGTGCGACCCGGCCGGATCGGCCTTGGGCCCGTCGGGGAACCGCGGTTCCCCCTTGGCCCGGGTGTGCCGCACGGACACACCGGGCGTGTGCGCGGCCGGCGAGGGGGCTTCGGGAGCGTTGAGGAAGTCAGACACAGTGAGACAGATTTTACGGGGCCCCGCGGGCACGCCCGCTCACAGCGAACCGAGCAGATCCAGCACCCGCCGTCCCACCTCCCGGCCGATCGGGAGCGAGGCGGTCGCCGCGGGGGACGGTGCGTTGAGCACGTGCACGGCCCGCGTCCCCTCGCGGATCAGGAAGTCGTCCACCAGCGTCCCGTCCCGCAGCACCGCCTGCGCGCGCACCCCGGCGGGCGCCCGCACCAGGTCACCGGCCTCGGCGGCGGGCAGCAGTCTGCGCACCGCCTTCAGGAACGCCTCCTTCGACAGCGAGCGGTGCAGCTCCCCCGCGCCGTACCGCCAGTGCTGCCGGGCGATCGACCAGGACCCCGGCCAGGCCACGGTGCCGGCCAGCTCCCGGGGCCGGACGACTCCCCAGTCGTACCCCTCCCGGGCCAGGGCCGGGACCGCGTTCGGACCGATGTGCACGCCTCCGTCGATGCCCCGGGTCAGGTGGACCCCGAGGAACGGGAACGCCGGGTCCGGCACCGGATACACCAGCCCGCGCACCAGCTCCGGCCGCGCCAGCTCGTAGTACTCCCCGCGGAACGGCACGATCCGCACCCCGGGCTCGTCCCCGGTCAGCCGCGCCACCTCGTCGCAGTACAGCCCCGCGCAGTTCACCAGCACGCGTGCGCGGACGATCTCCCCGCTCGCGGTGAGCACGGCCACGCCCCGCTCCGGCCGCCGGTCCACCCGTACGACCCGCGCGCCGTACCGGATCTCCGCGCCGGACGCGTGGGCCAGCTGCCGCGCGACCCCGACGAAGTCGCACACGCCGGTCGTGCCGACGTGTATCGCCGCGAGGCCGCGCACCTCCGGCTCGTACTCCGCGATCTGGGTGGGACCCAGCTCCCGCACCGGGATGCCGTTCTCCCGGCCGCGCTGCACGAGCGCGTGCAGCCGGGGCAGCTCCTCGCGCTCGGTGGCGACGATCAGCTTGCCGGTGACGGCGTGCGCGATGCCGTACTCGGCGCAGAACTTCACCATCTCGGCGGCGCCCCGCACCGCGTACCGCGCTTTGAGCGAGCCCGGGCGGTAGTAGATCCCGCTGTGGATGACCCCGCTGTTGCGCCCCGTCTGGTGGCGGGCCGGTCCCGGTTCCTTCTCCAGCACGGTCACGCGTGTACCCGGCGCCGCCCGGGTGATCGCATACGCCGTGGACAGCCCGACGATGCCCCCGCCGATCACCAGCACGTCGCAGTCGTACGCGCCCTGCCGCACCTGCACCACCTCCCACCTCGATAGTGCACTGCGCCACTGACAACGCGTTCAAACGCCCCGGTGTCGGCTATGCCGGTGCCATCAGAAGCGGCCGGGCCCGCTCCCGCAGCTCCACCACTCGCGGCTCGTCCCCGTACGGCTCCAGCCGGTGCAGGAGGTCCTTCACGTACTCCGTGGTCCGCGCCGAGGAGATCCGCCCGGCCACCTCCACGGCCCGCACCCCCTGCTCGCAGGCGGCGTCCAGGTTCCCGGACTCCAGCTCGGCGACGGCCGAGACCACCAGGCGCAGCCCGTGCGACCGCACGAACTCCTCCGTCGGCTTCGACAGCGCCTGCTCGGTGAAGCGGCGCACCTGCCGGGGTGCCTTCAGGTCCCGGTAGCACTCGGCGGCATCCGCGGCGAACCGGTCGTAGCCGTAGAAGCCGAGCCAGGAGGGGTCGTTGTCGCCCTCCCGCGACCGCTCCAGCCAGCCCTCGGCGGCCTTGAGCGCGGTGCCCGCGGCCTGCGCGTCCCCCGCGCGCGCGTGCGCCCGGGCCTCCACCAGCCGGAAGAAGCTCATCGTGCGCGCGGTCGCCAGTCCCCGGTTCCGCTCCAGCGCGGCCTGCGCCAGGTCGACGCCCTCGTCGCCGAAGCCCCGGTACGTCGCCTGGAGCGACATGGAGGCCAGCACATAGCCCCCCAGTGGGACGTCGGCCGCCGCGCGCGCGAGCCGCAGTGCCTGGATGTAGTACCGCTGCGCGGCCTCCTGCTGCCCGGTGTCGAAGGCCATCCACCCGGCGAGCCGGGTGAGTTCCGCGGAGGCGCCGAACAGGGCGCGGCCGACCTCGTCGGAGTAGGAGCCGAGCAGCAGCGGGGCCGCCTCCACCCGCAGGCACTCCGGCACCATCGACGAACGCCAGTCCCCGCCCCCGTACTTGGAGTCCCACCGCCTGGCGTCCTCGGCGGCCTCCCGCAGCTTCTGCACGTCGCTGTGGCCGACTTTGATCGGTGCGCCGGAGCCCTCGGTGGAGTCCGTGTCCCGCGCGACCGAGCTGTCGGCGGGGGTTATCAGCCATCGTGAGGCGGGCGTCGCGTACGCACTCACCGCGAACGATCCGGCGAGCGACTGCCAGATGCCGCCCGCGCCGGCGCGGCGCCCGGCGAAGTCGAGCCGGTACAGCTCCGTCGCCGACCTCACCGCCTGTGCCACGTCCCGGGGGAAGGCCAGGCCCACCTCGGGTGCGGGGTCCGCGTCCGCCAGGCCGATCTCGTGGAGCGGCACCGGGCGGCCCAGCTTCTGTCCGATGGCGGCCGCGATGAGGTGGGGCGCGGCACCCTGCGGCACCATGCCCTTCGACACCCAGCGCGCCACGGAGGTCTTGTCGTAGCGAAGAGTCAACCCGCGTTGAGCGCCAAGGTCGTTGACGCGTCGCGCGAGTCCTGCGTTGCTGATTCCCGCGAGGGCGAGAACGGCGCCGAGCTTTTCGTTCGGCCCGCGTTGCTCCCTGGACATGCGCCACCCCTCGACACAGACGGCTGCCGCGCTGGCATAACCACGCGGCATTCGTAAACCCAGCGTAGTTCGCCGGATCCCAAGCGTTAAGGGGCTTTGTTCCGGATGGCGGGATTGTGGTCGGTACGGAGGTGCGGGCATGTACGCACCGTGCACGGCCTGTCGCCGCGTGCCCCCGTGCGTGTGGCCGTGCGCCCGCCCGTGCGCTCTTCTCCGGCCATCCGGGGAGCGGTTCCATGGGTCCTGCGTGGGTCGGCCCGCTGTACTGGATCCAGTGGGCTGGGGGACACCGCCACCTACATCCCCGCGGGTGGCGGACCGGTCCGGGAGGCGATGCCCGCCTCCCGGACTGTGCGCGTGAACGCTCCGCCGCGCGCTCCGCAGGCCTGTACGGAGCGTGCTCATATCCGTTGGCGATCCCGGGATTTGGCCGAAAATCGACCCTGCGCGTCGTGGTTGATTCCTGCTCCCACCATGCAACTTGAGGGCGCGAAGGGCGTTTTGGGGGAGCGTACCGGGGGCGCATTCAAGTCGCGATGATCAGGGCGTCACGCGACCCGGCCGGACCCGCACCCGCCAACTCCCCGCCCGGTGACCATGTCTCCCGCCCGGTGCCCCGCGTCGTGCCCCGCGGATTTTCCCTCGATCGAAGGCGGCGCCACCGCCCCTCCACAGCGCGTTCTTCATGGCAGCATGGGGACCCGGTTCGTACGGTGCACTGGTGGTCCACAGCCTGTGGAGGCGTCGATGCGGTGGTTGGTGGGGTGGAGCAGCACCGCCGCGGGCACCTCCGGGCTCGGTACCGCCGGCGCCCTCGGCCACGACGGCGAGACCCTGCACCCGGTCGGCTCCCAACTGCTGTGGGGCGACCCCGACCCGCTGTGGGCCGTCGGCGACTGGCGTCCGGACGAGGTGCGCCTGGTGCACGCCGACGGACAGAACCGGATCGCCGTCCTCGGCATCTGCGGCGCCACCGACGAAGAACTGCGCCGCGCCCTGGTCACCGCGCGCGGGGGCGCACTGCGCCATCTGACGACCTGGTCCGGCAGCTACACGGCCGTCGTCCAGGTGGGCCGCCGCATCACCGTCTGCGGCGATCTCGCGGGCGCCCGGCCGGTGTTCCACACCCCCTGGGCAGGCGGCACGGCCTACGCCACCGCCGCACTGCCCCTCGCCGACCTCATCGAGGCCAACCTCGACTTCGGCCACCTGGCCGCCCTGCTCGCCGCCCCGGACGTACCGGCCGCGCTGCGCGACACCACCCCGTACGACGGCGTGCGGCGTATCCCGCCGGGGCACGCGCTGGTGCTGCGCGCCGGAGTGCGCGAGGTCACCGGGTACGAGCCGGTCGCCTCCCTCGCCGTGGCCGCACCCCCGGCCGACCCCGACCGCGCGGTCGACGCCGTACGGGACGCCCTAGTGGAGGCGGTCCGCACCCGGCTCTCGGCGCCGCGGCACGTGCCCGACCTCGATCCCGGCCCGGTGCCCGGCATGGGGCCCGCCGAGCGGCGGGCCGCGCGCGGCATGCCGGTGCCCGGCATCGGCGCCGACCTGTCCGGCGGACCGGCCTCCGGCACCCTCGCGCTGCTGGCCGCCGGACTGCCCGGCAGACCGGGCACGCTCCTCGGCCACGGCACCGGCGCGGGCGAACGGCTCGTCGCCGTCACCTTCAACGACCTGGCCGTGGCCGGCCGTGAGGCCGAGGTCGAACGCGCCGGCACGCTCGCCGCCAATCCCCGGCTGCACCACGTCGTGGTCACCGGCGGCGAGGAGACCCTGCCGTACGCCGAACTCGACGGCCCCCTCACCGACGAGCCCGGGCCCTCGCTGGTCTCGGCGTTCCGGCACCGCGCCCGGCTCGCCGCCGGCAGCGCCGACCACTTCACCGGCCACGGCGCCCGGCAGGTCCTGGACGCGCACCCCGCCCGCCTCGCCGACCTCCTCATGGACCGAAGACGGCGCCATCTGGTCCGGCCGGTCGCCGCCCTCGCCCGGGCCGACGGCTCGGTGCTGGTCCCCGCGCGCGTGTACGGCGCGGCCCGGCGCCTCGCCCGCACCCCCTACCGGGCCGGCCTGGAGGAGCTGGCGGAGCGGTTGATGCGGCGCCGCTTCGACGAGTCCGAGGGGGCGGTCGGCGCGTCCCTCGCCGCGCTGACCTGGGCCGGACCCGGGCCGGCCGCCCGGTGGCTGACGGGTGAGGCACTGGCTGAAGTATCGGTTCTGCTGCAGAGCGCGGCGGAACGCTCGGCCTCCGGACCCGACCGCCGCCCCGGCGAACACCGCGCGCGTGCCGCCCTCGCCCGGTACGCCGCCGATCTACGCGTCCTCGAACAGGCCGCCGAGATCCGCTCCCAGCGCCTGCACGCGCCCTTCCTCGACAACCAGGTCGTCCGCGCCTGCCGTGCCCTGCCGGAGGCCCTGCGCGTCCAGCCGGGCGCCCGGTCCGCCATCCTCCGCACGGTCCTGGAGGGCGCCGGGGTCACCGACCTCCCGCCCGGCTGGGGCGCCCCCTCCCACGCCTCGTCCGCCGCCGCGCGCGTGGGCCTGCGCGTCGAGACCGACCCGCTGCTGGACCTCTTCTCCACCCCGCTGCTGGCCGACGCCGGGCTGGTGGAGGCCCGCGTCGTCCGCAAGGCGCTGCGCGCGGCGGCGGCGGGCGAACCCCTGCCCCTGGACGGCCTCGCCGACCTGGTCTCCCTCGAACTCTGGCTGCGCCGCCTCCTGTCCCGCCGCGGCACCTGCTGGACCGGCACCCCGGCCCGCGCCCGCGCGGTGCCCTCCGGGATCCAGCCGCGCAGAGGAGCGCTGGCGTCGGGGGCGTGAGCCGTCCGGCCCGCCCGGCCTCCACCCCGTGGGGCCCGCGGATCCGCCGCGGCCGCCCGTCCGGATCGCTCACCCCCGGGAACGCGGTCACCGCACCCCGCACGGGCCCCGCCGGCGAATCCCCCGTGCCCCACCCCGGACCGCACCGCCACAATGACCGGGTGCGGTACAGAATCCTCGGCCCGACCCAGGCGACCGACGACCAGGGCACCCCCCTGCCCGTCGGCGGCCGACGCCTCCGCACGCTCCTCGCGGCCCTCGCCCTCCGCGCCGGCCGCACCACCACCCCCGAAACCCTCATCGACGAGATCTGGGCGGACGACCCGCCCCAGGACGCCCCCGCCGCCCTCCAGGCCCTGGTCGGCCGCCTCCGACGCACCCTCGGCCGGCGGGCGATCGCCTCCGCCCCGGGCGGCTACCGCCTGGAGGCGACCGCGGAGGACGTGGACCTGCACGTCTTCGAACGGCTCGCCCACACCGGCACCAAGGCCCTCGCCGACGGCGACCCCGCCACCGCGCACCGCACCCTCACCCGTGCCCTCGCGCTCTGGCACGGCCCCGCCCTCGCCGACCTCCCCGACCGCACCGCCGCCACCCGCCCGGAGGCCCTGCGCCTGGAGGCGACCCGCGCCCGCGCCGCCGCGGCCCTCGACCTCGGCCGAGCCCAGGACGCCGTACCGGAACTGCGGGAACTGACCACGGCGCACCCGTACGACGAACCGCTGCACGCCCTCCTCATCCGGGCCCTGCGCGACACGGGCCGCCCGGCCGACGCCCTCACGGCCTACGAGGCCGCCCGCCGCACCCTCGCCGACGCCCTCGGCACCGATCCCGGCCCGGAACTCAGAGCGCTGCACGCCTCGCTGCTGGACCGGCCGGACCCGCGACCGGACCACCGCCCGCCGAAGCCGGCCGCGGCGACCGCGCCCGCCCAGCCCCCGGAGCGCACCGGCAACCTCCGCCCCCGTCTGACCTCCTTCGTCGGCCGGGAACCGGAACTGACGGCCATTCGTTCCGACTTGCACAGGGCCCGCCTGGTCACGCTCACCGGACCGGGCGGCTCGGGAAAGACCCGCCTCGCCGAGGAGGCCGCCGCGGGGCTCTCCCATGCATGGCTGGTCGAGCTGGCCCCGCTCGACCACCCCGAGGCGGTGCCCGGCGCGGTGGTCAGCGCCCTCGGTCTGCGCGAGACCGTGCTGCTCGCCAACGACCTGGCGACCGGACCGGCCGACCCCACGGCCCAGCTGATCGAGTACTGCGCCCCGCGCAGCCGACTCCTGATCCTCGACAACTGCGAGCACGTCATCGGCGCGGCCGCCGCCCTCGCCGAGACCCTCCTCACCCACTGCCCGGGGCTCACGATCCTCGCCACCAGCCGCGAACCCCTGGGGGTCCCCGGCGAGTCGGTGCGCCCGGTCGAACCCCTCGTCCCGGAGCAGGCCCACCGCCTGTTCACCGAGCGCGCGCAGGCCGTCCGTCCCGACGCCGGCGCGGTGCTCGCCGACACCGACGCCGTGGGAGAGATCTGCCGCCGTCTCGACGGGCTGCCGCTCGCCATCGAGCTGGCCGCCGCCCGGCTCAGGCTGCTGACCCCGCGGCAGATCGCCGACCGGCTCGACGACCGCTTCCGCCTGCTCACCACCGGAAGCCGCACGGTCCTGCCCCGCCAGCAGACCCTGCGCGCGGTCGTCGACTGGTCCTGGGAGCTGCTGGACGAGCGGGAGCGCACGGTGCTGCGCGAGGTGTCGGTGTTCGCCGGCGGCTGGGACCTCGCCGCCGCCGAGGCGGTGTGCACCGGCCCGGCGCCGGACCTGATCGGCGCGCTCGTGGACAAGTCCCTGGTCGTGGCCGCCCCGCACGGCCCGGCGGACGACGGCCCGGCGACCGGTATGCGCTACCGCATGCTGGAGACCATCCACGAGTACGCCACCGAGCGCGCGGCCGAGGTCCCCGGTCTGCGGACCGCGGCCGAGCGCCGGCATCGCGCGTGGGTGCGGGCGCTGGTGCGGGAGGCCGAGCCCCTGCTGCGGTCCGCCGAGCAGTTGCCGTGGATCTCCCGCCTGGAGACCGAACTCGACAACATCCGGGCGGCCCTGGACCGTGCCGCGCGGGCCGGCGACGAGGCGGAGGCCGGCGCGATCGCCCTGTCCATGGGCTGGTTCTGGTGGCTGCGCAACTACCGCCAGGAGGCCGTCGCCCGGGTCCGGGGGGTGCTCCGCCTCGGGGTGGCCCTGGACGGCGCGCCCGCGGCGGCGTCCGGGAGCGAGCTGACGGCACGGGCGGAGTCCGCCGACCCGGTCGGCGCCTTCCTCGCCGCCCCCGAGGGCGAGTCCGGGCATCCCCTGCGGGAGCTGCGCATGGACCTGCGCATGCTCGACCTGTTCCTGACGTCGGAGTCGAGCGCGGAGAACCTCGCGACCGACGAGCGGGCCGCGGAGTACATCGCGCGCGTACGGGCCGCCTACGAGCACGGCGGTCCGCAGGCCGCCCGGCTTCCGGGCATCGTCTGGCCGCTGACCTCCTACTACCTGGGCGGTCCGGCGGACGTGGGTCCCGACATGACCGCCTCCGTGGCCAACTGCCGAAGGCACGGCGGCGACTGGGAGATCGGGGTCGCTCTCATGTACCGCGCCCACGTGGCCGTCGACTCGCCGGGCAACCTGCGCGGCGTCGACGAGGACCTGGCCGAGCTGCGGGTCCTCAGCCGGCGCGTCGGCGACCGCTGGATGCGGGCCCAGGTGTGCAGCGCGGCGGGCGAGGCGGCCATGGCGCGCGGCCGGTTCGACGAGGCCGGCACCGAGTACGAGGAGGCGCTGCGGCTCGCCTACGAGGTGGGCGCGTACGCCGAGTCGCCGTTCCTGATGGCGCGGCTCGCCGAGATCGCCTACCGCTCCGGCGACCGGGACACCGCGCTGGCCACCCTGGAGGAGGCCGGTGCGGCGGCCGACCGGTACGCGGTGCCGGAGTCCCGCGCCTTCGCGCTGCTGATGCGCGCCCACATCGCGTTGCACGACGGCCTGCCGGGCCGGGCCCGCGAACTGTACGAGGCGACCCTCGCGGTGACCCGCGGAGGCACCCCGCCACCGCAGTTCGTGGCCGCCCTGCGGACCGTCGACGCGCTCGTCACGGCCGCCGAGTCGGGCCCGGAACACGGACTGCCGGTCGTCGCCGACGCGCTGCGCGAGGCCGTGGACCTGCGCTGCGCCGAGTCGATCACCGCGGGTCTGGTGGACATCGGTGCCGGTCTGCTGGCCCGGCTCGGTGATCTGCCGGGCGCGCTCCGGCTGTTCGCGGCCGCCGACCACTGGCGCGACGGCCGTCCGCGTCCCGAGCCCGAG
This sequence comes from Streptomyces sp. NPDC015139, assembly GCF_043079785.1. NCBI lineage: Bacteria > Bacillati > Actinomycetota > Actinomycetes > Kitasatosporales > Streptomycetaceae > Streptomyces > Streptomyces sp. NPDC015139. The sequence continues at coordinate 915,377 of NZ_JBIBUW010000002.1, forward strand.
CGCGGGGAGGCCGCCCGGGTGCACGCCGGTGCCCGCACGGCCCTGACCGCCGGGCGTTTCGCCGCCGAGTGCGCCCGCGGCGCGACCATGGACGTCACGGACGTGCTGCGCGAGCTGGACGGGAAGGCGGCCGCGGTCGCCCCGGGCCAGGGGTGATGGCTACCCGCAGGTGAACCGGGACTCCGCCCAGTCCGCCAGCGCGGCCTTGTCGAAGACGTCGCGGTGCGGCTCCACGACGAGCCGGACGGTCCTGCGCCCGGTCAGGTCCACATGGACCGGGACGGCCCGGTCGCGGCCCCCGACCGTGCCCGACCGCCACAGCCGGACCCCGTCGGCGTACACCGAGAAGGACACCTTGCCGAGACCGAGCGTCATGTCGTCCACACCGGCCAGCGCGTCGTAGGCGGTGCACCGGCGGTTGAGGGCGACGGTGACGGAGGACCGGCCGTGGACGGTCGCTCCGCGCGCGTACCGCTCGCCGCCGATCCACATGCCGTGGCGCTGCCACACCCAGCTGCTGCCGCGCAGCACGATCTCCGGCCGGCTGGCGTCCCCGAGGACGTCGTAGCGCAGATCGCTCAACTCGTAGACGACGGGCTCCGGCGGGGGAGCGGGTGTCGGGGGCGGTGTGGGTGTCGGGCTCGGCGTGGGTGTCGCGGGCGGTGCCGGTGTCGGCGTGCGCGGGGGAGCAGGCCGCGGCGCCGGTTTGTGCGCCGTCGCGTGGGTGGGCGTCGGGGTCGGTGTCGGTGTCGGCGCGGGGACGAGCACCGCCGGCACCGGTGCCGGATTCCTCCTCGGGGGCTTCGGCGTCCGGGTGGGCGTGGGCGCCGGCGCCCCGGACCCGATCACGGGCGGGGGCGGCGACGGCTCGGCCACCTCCTTCGCCGGACGGCCGTCGTTCACCAGGGCCAGCGCCACCGCCGCGGCGGTCACCGCGACCACACCCGCCGCGATGCCCGCCTTCACCGGCGCACCGAGGCCCTCGGAAGCCACCGCCCCGGCCCCCGCGCCGCCCGCTCCGCCGGACGACCCGGCCGCCGCCGCGGCACCCGCGGCTCCGACGCCCGCGCCGCCGGCCACGATCCCCAGGGCCTTGGCGTACCCGGCGGCACCGAACCAGCCGATGACCGCGACCGGGACGACACCGGGGATACCGCTCGCGACCTCCTCGATCTGCGCGGCCGCCAGCCGGCACCGGGCACACTCCTCCAGGTGCTTGCGCAGGCCCCGCTCGGCGCGGATGCGCAGCTTCCGGCGGGCGTACGTGCCGAGCTGGTCGGCGTAGCGGGCGCACTCCTCGTCGTCGGTGAGGGTGGTGCTGACGTGGGCCTGGAGATAGGCCTGCCTCAGGCCCTCCCGGGCACGGCTGGCCAGCACCCTGGTGCCGTTGGCGTCCAGCCCGAACAGGACGGCCACCTCGCTCGGCGACTCGTCCTCGACCTCCGTGTGCCACAGCACGGCCTGCCAGCGCTCGGGCAGCGAGCGGAAGGCCCGCATCGCCAGGGACTGCTCGGCGTCGTGCATCGCGCGGACGTCGGCGCCGAGGGAACCGAGGGACGCCGTGCCGTCCGGCACCTCGGGGGCCTGGGCGGCCTGCTGGGCGAAGAGGGCGAAGTCGTCGACGAGTTGCTCGCGCCGTGCGGACCTGGTCCAGTGCGCGGCGACCCGTCGTACGGAGGTCAGCAGATAGGCGCGGACGGCGTGTTCGGGTCCCGACCCGCCCCGCACGGCCTGCAGCATCCGGGCGAACACCTCGGCCGTGAGGTCGTCGGCGGTGTGCCCGTCCCGGCAGCAGGTCCGCGCGTACCGGCGCACGGCGTCCGCGTGCCGGCGGTACAGCTCCTCGTACGCCGAGTCGTCACCGCCGCGCATCCGCGCGATCAGCTCACCGTCGGCGGGCGGTGCGTCCCGGGGCGGCGGCAGGACGCTCCCCCCACGCTGGGCCGGAACGCTCTCGTCGGCCGGCACGCTCCTGCCGTCCGGCACACCGGAGTTCGCGGCACGGCCACCCTGACTCGGCACCTGGGGCGAGGTCAGCCCGGCCGTCTCCGCGTCACCGTCACCGCGGGACTCGTCCCACCCGTCAACGCTCATCGCGGAAAGCCCCCGACACCGGCCCAGCCCATCCCGTCACCGGCTCAGAGTGACACACGGCCCCCCACCCGAGGGCCGTCGTCACACCCCATCCACTCGTCCGAGCGGACTTGTCAGCAGCTCCTGCAGAAACCCACTCGAACGAGCTGCCGATCCCCGCGAAACCCGTTCCGCCACCCGCGCCGACCGCGAAGGCCGCGGACGGCGAGGACGGCGGACGGGATTCCCGGCGCCGCTGCGAACGGCGCGTGCGACTTGGGGCGTGCGGACAGGGCGCGCGCCCCGAGCGCGCGCCCCGCGGCTGTCACGCCGGCCGGGACCGCAGTCCCTCCAGCAGGATGTCCAGCAGTCGCGCGGACGCCGCCGCCTGCTGCGCCGCGTCCGGCAGGGAGGGTGCCGCCGTGGCGATCACGAGCAGCACGTCGGACACGGACACGTCGGTCCGCAGTTCACCCGCCGCCCGCGCCCGCTCCACCAACTGCCCGACGACCTCGAGCAGCGCTCCGATCCCGGTGTCGTCGGCGGCCACCGCGGCCTCGTCGGTCACCAGCCGCAGTTCACCGCCCCCGGGCTGGATCCGCTGCTGCGGCACCCGCGCCGCGTCGACGGAGCCCGCCGGGCCACCCGGCACCTCCGGCAGACCGGAGTCGGCCGGACCGGTGGAGCCGACGCGCAGCACCTGCGGCGGCAGCAGCCGCCCCGCCCCCGACGCCACCGACGTCCGCAGGAACCGGGACAGCGCCGACCACGGCTCGTCCTCCTGCCCGAGCGCGGTCCGTGCCTGTTCGGTCAGGCGTGCCGTCTCCTCCTCGGCTATCCGCCGGACCAGCACGTCCTTGCTCGGGAAGCGCCGGTACACCGTGCCGACACCGACCCGCGCGCGCCGCGCCACGTCCTCCATCGGCGCGCCGTAGCCCAGCTCGCCGAACACCTCACGCGCCGCACGCAGCACGTGTTCCAGATTGCGCTGTGCGTCCACGCGCAGCGGCGCCGTACGCGACCCGTCCGCGCGTCCGTTGCCCGCCGCGCTCATCGCGCCGCCATGCGGCGCGACAGCGGTTGCAGATGACCAATGCGTGTCCTGAACATGCATGTGTTCCCCCGGTAATGACGTCTCCCCCCGGAGACTCCCCGCCTGAATGCCGGAGCGCGCGGAACCGGCGTCGGTCCCGACCGGACCCGCCCGTCGCGGACCCGTTCGACCACATTCCCTACACTCCGTCGACACACGAACATAGTTGAGAGGGAGTCAATTCAGAAGGGGCAGGTTCCGCACAGTGCGCCCCCCGATCGGAGTACGGGTCATGTACGTCCCGATTCCGCACCTTCGCTCCCTGTCGTCCGTCCCCGCTGACCTGGTCCCTTTCGTCCTGCCCCGACGGCGCGGCCGGCTCCGCGCCCGCCCGGCCGCCGGTCACACAATCTGCCGGGGCTGTGGACAAACAACAGCGCCGGGTGCGTCATGGGACGGTGAAGGAACGTGCGCGCATTCTGGTTGTCGGCGGCGGCTACGTCGGGATGTACACGGCCCTGCGGCTCCAGCGGAAGCTGAAGTCCGAGCTCAGGCGGGGCGAGGTCGACATCACCGTCGTCACTCCCGATCCCTACATGACGTACCAGCCGTTCCTCCCCGAAGCGGCCGCCGGTTCGATTTCCCCTCGTCATGTCGTCGTACCGCTGCGCCGCGTTCTGGACCAGTGCCATGTGGTCGTCGGCGAAGTGACCTCCATCGACCACCGGATGCGCACCGCCGCCGTCACCACGCTGGCCACCGCCGAGGAGGGCAGGGCGGCCGAACTCCTCGGCTACGACGAGCTCGTGCTCGCCCCCGGATCGGTCGCCCGCACCCTGCCCGTCCCCGGCCTCGCCGAGTACGGCATCGGTTTCAAGACCGTCGAAGAGGCCATCGGGCTGCGCAACCACGTCATCGAGCAGATGGACATCGCCTCCTCCACCCGTGACCCCTCGATCCGCGACGCCGCTCTGACGTTCGTCTTCGTCGGCGGGGGCTACGCGGGCGTGGAGGCGCTCGGCGAGCTGGAGGACATGGCCCGCTACACCGCGCGCTACTACCACAACGTCCGCCCCGAGGACATGAAGTGGATCCTCGTGGAGGCCACCGACCGCATCCTCCCCGAGGTCGGTGCCGAGCTGGGCCGCTACACCGTCACCCAGCTGCGCCGCCGCAACATCCAGGTGCTGCTGGAGACCCGCCTGGAGTCCTGCGCCGACCGCGTCGCCGTGCTCAGCGACGGCCAGCGCTTCCCGACCCGCACGGTCGTGTGGACCGCCGGCGTCAGGCCGCACCCGCTGCTCGCCGCCACCGACCTGCCCCTCACCGCGCGCGGCCGCCTCAGGTGCACCGCCCAGCTGACCGTCGACGGCACGGAGCACGCCTGGGCGGCGGGCGACGCGGCCGCCGTCCCCGACGTCACCGCGGCCGAACCCGGCACCGAGACCGCCCCCAACGCCCAGCACGCCGTCCGGCAGGCCAAGGTCCTCGGCGACAACATCGCCCACGCCCTGCGCGGCGAACCTTTGGAGACGTACGCGCACGCGTACGTCGGCTCCGTCGCGTCCCTCGGCCTGCACAAGGGTGTGGCCCAGGTCTACGGGCGCAGGCTCAAGGGCTACCCTGCCTGGTTCATGCACCGCGTCTACCACCTCAGCAGGGTGCCCACCTTCAACCGCAAGGCCCGCGTCTTGGCCGAATGGACGCTCGCCGGGCTCTTCAAACGGGAGATCGTCTCGCTCGGATCCCTCGAACATCCGCGAGCGGAGTTCGAACTCGCGGCCGGTGGAAAGCCTCCTCACAGTCCCTCCGGCGACCCGAAGGGGTCGTCCTGACCGGACCCAGGAACTCCACCGCCCGCCCCGGCGTCTGACGGATGTCCTTCGCCGCGGCCCGCTCCCTGCCAGACTGCCCTTCGACGTCGGACGGGCCACCCGCCCGCCCTAGCACCCACGAGGCCTTCCCCACAGTGAACTTCACGCGCTGGAGCGCCCGGCTCCCCGGAACGCAGCGCCGCGCCGCGGCGCGGACCGAGACCGCGGTCTCCGCGGACCGGCGGGGCGAAGGCGCGGTGCCCGCGGCCCGCGCCGAACAGCCGACCGAGGACACCCCCGTGGTGCCCGCCGTCGACGAACTGCCCGCACGCGACGTCCTCGACCGCGTCCCGGCCCTCGTCGCCCTGCTCCACGGCCCCGACCACCGCCTCGCCTACGTCAACGACGCCTACGCGACCGCCTTCGGCACCCGGCCCACCGGCGCGCCCGCCCGCGAGGCGCTGCCCGAACTGGCCGAACTGGGGCTGCTCCCGCTCCTCGACCAGGTGCTGCGCAGCGGGAAGCCCCGCACCCTGAAGTCCCGCAAGGCGGTGGACGGCCGCTCGTACACGTTCACCTGCACCCCCGTCACCGAGGGCGGCGACCGCGACGGCGGGGTCCTGGTCTTCGCCACCGACGTCACCGACCACGCCGAGGCGGCCGAACGGCTGCGCGCCAGCGAGCGCCGCCAGCGGGAGACCGCCGTCACCCTCCAGCGCTCCCTGCTCCCGCAGGAACTGGAGCAGCCCGACGACCTGCGCATCGCCGCCACGTACCAGCCGGGCGGCACCGAAGCCGCGGTCGGCGGCGACTGGTACGACGTGATCACCCTCGGCGGCGGCCGCACCGCCCTGGTCATCGGCGACGTCATGGGCCGCGGGGTGCGCGCGGCGGCGGTCATGGGCCAGCTCCGCACGGCCGTGCGCGCCTACGCCCGCCTCGACCTCCCACCGCACGAGATCCTCCAGCTCCTCGACGGCCTCGCCACCGAGATCGACGCCAACCAGATCGCCACCTGCGTCTACGCCGTCCACGACCCCAACGAGGGCCGCCTGGTGTACGCCTCCGCCGGCCACCTGCCGATCCTCGTCCGCGACGAGAGCGGCTCGGTCTCCCGCGCCGACGAGCCCACCGGCCCGCCGCTCGGCACGGGCGGCTGGATGCACGCCTCCGGCTCCATCGCCCTCGGCCCCGGTGCCACGGCCGTCCTCTACACGGACGGCCTCGTCGAGCGCCGCGACGAGGACCTGGACGAGGGCATCGCCGCCCTGGAAAGAGCTCTCGCCGGCGCGACCGGCACCCCGCAGGTCGTCTGCGACCGGCTGGTCCGCTCGGCGGGCGTCACCGCCGACCACGACGACGACGTGGCCGTCCTTGTCCTCCAGCACCCGGCTCGTACGGGCCACGAGAGCGACCTCTTCCGCAACGCGGCCCTGGAACTCCTCGGCGGCGTCGAGGCGGCCCCCCGCGCGCGTGCCTTCGCCTCCGGCGTGCTGACGAGCTGGCGCTTCCCGGTCGAGCTCCACGACCTCGGGGTCCTCGCCACCAGCGAGCTGGTGGCCAACAGCCTCCAGCACGGCACCCCGCCCATGCGGCTCCGCCTCCGCCGCACCGACCGCCGTCTGATCATCGAGGTCACCGACGGCGACGACCACCTGCCGAGGCGCCGCCGGGCGGAACCGGCCGACGAGTCCGGCAGGGGCATCGCCATCGTGGCCACGATCGCGTCCGGCTGGGGATCCAGACGGACCCCGGGCGGGGGCAAGGCGGTCTGGTGCGAGTTCGTCCTGCCCAAGGGCTAGACGCCGAAGGGGCGCGAACCGATCTCGGTCCGCGCCCCTCTCTGTACGGCCCGCGTATGGCCTGTGCACCGCCTAGGCGGCCAGCGACTCCGCCGGCGCCTCGCCCCGGGCTACGACGCGGCTGGTGCGCAGCCAGGGCTGGTCCTGCGCATCCGTGAGCCGCCGTCCCAGCCGGAGCGCCAGCGCGGTGATCCCCAGCGAGAACAGCAGGAAGGTCACGATGTACGGCGCGTGCAGCGAGGCGCCCATGGGCCCGCCCACCGCCGGCCCGACCGCCAGCGCCAGCTGCTTGACCAGGGCGAACGCCGAGTTGTACTGACCGGCCATGCCCTCCGGCGCCAGATCGGCGACCAGCGGGGCGACCGTCGGCGACAGCATCGCCTCACCCAGACCGAACAGCGCGTACGTCGACACGAACGCGGCCGTGGCCATCTCCTGGCTGCCGTGGCCCAGCCCCGCGTACCCGGCCGCGACCCACGCCACGGCCCAGATCAGCCCGACCGCGGCGATCACCCGGGACCGCCGGCGCCGCTCCACGAACTTCAGCACGGCGAACTGGGCGACCACGATCATCAGCGTGTTCGCCGCCAGCGCCGTACCCAGCGCGGACGTCGAGATCCCGGCCGCCTCCACCCCGAAGGCACTCAGCCCCGACTCGAACTGGCCGTAGCAGGCGAAGAACAGCACGAAGCCCAGGACGGACAGCTGCACCATCGCGCGGTTCCCGAGCAGCTGCTTCCACCCGCCCCTCGCCGACGGCACGGGCGCGTCCTCCATCCGCGGGGAGTGCGGCATCCGCACGGTCGCCATCACCGCGACCAGGACGAGGAACATCGCCGCCTCGATCGCGAACAGCAGCGTGAACGAGGACACGCGCGTGGTGTCGACCAGGTGACCGCCGATGAGTCCACCGACGCCGAGCCCCAGGTTCTGCAGGAAGAACTGCGTGGCGAACGCGCGCGAGCGGGTGTCCGCCGTGGAGCAGTCCACGATCATCGTCGCCAGCGCCGGCTGCATCACGGCCTGACCGGCACCCAGCGCCGCGGCGGCCAGCAGTACGGCGGTGGCGTTGCCCGCGAGGCCGAGGCTCAGCGATCCCAGAGCGGCGGAGACCAGGGCGGCGAGCAGGACCGGGAGCGGGCCGCGCCGCACGATCGCCCGGCCGGCGAACGGCAGCACGATCAGCGCGGCCACGGCGAAGACGGCGAGCACGAGTCCCGCCGTCATCGACCCCAGGCCCCGCACCTGCGCCACATAGACGTACAGGTAGGGGACCGTGAAGCCGAGCCCGAATGCGCTGAGTGCGTTGCCCACGTGGATCCGGCGCATCGCTGCGCCCATCGCCCTGGTCACGTTCACCTCTCTCACTAGTTAAGCCTGAAGACTTCAAAGCTAAAGTTCGAAGCTAAAGAGTACACAGTGAAGGACTTCAAGGCAAAGGAGCTGCGTGTCATACTGCGGCCATGGCCGAGACCCCCGGCATCCCTGAGCCGACACTCGAAGAACAGATCGCCGCCTACCAGCGCGAGTTCCAGGACCTCGACCCCCAGGTCGAGAAGATCGTGTCGGCGCTGTCCAGGCTCAACCGCCGGATGAACGTCGCCTACGGCCGCCAGACCTCCGCCCTCGGCATCAGCAACGCCGAGTGGGAGGTCCTCAAGGCACTCGTCCTCTCCGGCGCCCCGTACCGACTGGGCCCCAGCGACATCGCCAAGCGGCTCGGTCTCACCCCGGCCGCGATGACCCACCGGATCGACCGCATGGTCACCGAGGGGCTGGTCACCCGGGAGAGGGACGAGTCCAACCGGGTCCGGGTCATCGTCGAGCTGACGCCCGAGGGCCGGGAGAAGTGGCTGGAGGCCATGCGTCTGGCGACCGTCTTCGAGGAGGACCTGCTCCAGGACCTCACTCCTTCGGAGCGTGCGGTCCTCGGCGAGGTGCTGACGACGCTCCTGCGCAGGGTCGAGCACGCCCAGCCGGACGCCGGCGGCCGGCTCAGCGACCTGGACTGATGCCCGCCGGGCGGCCGGGCAGAAAAGATCTTGACAGGAGGGGGTTGACACGCCCCCAGCCGATCCGTAAAGTTCTTCGGGTTGTCAGCGAGCCGTAACGGTTCACCGGCAACACTCCGCCGCCTCGAGCGGCACTCACACCACAGCAAGATCCTCTGACGAGATTGATTTCGGCGCGCCCGAATTCAATTCGAATGGAGGGCCGGTCGCCCGATTGGGAATCGCCGGCCGGATCCGCTAAGGTTTGAGACGTCGGAACGGCCCAAGGGCCGGGAAGACAACCCCCGCTGACTGGGGATCAGACGCCGAAAGGATCTGATAGAGTCGGAACCGCCGGAAAGGGAAACGCGAAAGCGAGAACCTGGAAAGCACCGAGGAAATCGGATCGGAAAGATCTGATAGAGTCGGAAACACCGAAGGGAAGCCCGGAGGAAAGCCCGAGAGGGTGAGTACAAAGGAAGCGACCGTTCCTTGAGAACTCAACAGCGTGCCAAAAATCAACGCCAGATTAGTTGATACCCCGTCTCCGGTCATCAC